>JAIESR010000003.1 GCA_019745775.1 Xanthobacteraceae bacterium
GCCTGCTCGATCTCTACCGCCACACCGATCCCGCGCTCGCGCGCGTGCTGGAGGAGCGCATGGGGCTCGCCGCCATCGCCGGCGCCGGCGGCATGAACCCGCAGGGCGGGCCGAACGCGCAGCCGCGCGGCGCCGCCAATGCCGTGCGCGCCTATTTCGAGCTGTCGGCCGGCACCGCCGCGCGCTTCCTCGCGCGCGCCGACGGGCCGCGCATCGGCGCGCTCGCCTTCGACGGCTGGGACACGCACGCCGCGCAAGGCGCGCTCGACGGGCGTCTCTCGGCGCTGCTCGGCGCGCTCGACGCCGCCATCGCCGCGATCGAGACCAACATGGGCGAGGCCTGGCGCGAGACCGTGGTCGTGGTGATCACCGAGTTCGGCCGCACCGCGCGCATCAACGGCACCGAAGGCACCGACCACGGCACCGGCACGGTCGCGATCCTTGCCGGCGGCGCGCTCAAGGGCGGCCGCGTCGTCGCCGACTGGCCGGGCCTCGGCGACAGCGACCTGCACGAGAAGCGCGACCTGAAGCCGACCACCGACCTGCGCGCGGTGCTCAAGGGCCTGCTGCGCGATCACGTGCGCGTCGACGAGGCGGCGCTTGCCGCCCGCGTCTTCCCCGATAGTGTGGCGGTGAAGCCGATGGCGGGGCTCTTGGCGTGACGACGGAACCATGTAGTCGTAGTTCGTAGGGTGGGTTGAGCGCAGCGAAACCCACCATTCCTCCAAGCGATGGGTTTCGCTCTGCTCAACCCATCCTACGTTCTTCGCTTTGCCCACCCTACTGCTTCATCGCGCGTGTGACCCCCATCACATCCTGTCCGGCCGTTCATCGCGCCGCCGCGCGCACGCGCGCATTTTCCTTATGCTATGCGGGTTCTCTGACCCTCGCTGAACCTTCCGCCGCCGCCGTGAAACTAATCAGGGAGCTGGAACGTTATGTTCCGCAAGAGCACGATGTCGGAGGCGCGTCATGCGCAAAAGGAAGCCCGAGCTGATTTCCGTCAGGATGGTCACCTGGCAGGAGAACCTTCAGATTTACGGCATCGTGACCGAATTCGACGACGGCGAGACCTACAGCGAGCCGTGGGGCTCGAAGGAAGATACCGAGCTTGCGGTGCTTATCCGCATGCAGGACATCCGCCGCCGCGTGAACTGATCGCCGCGGACCGACGTCGTCACGCTCTTGGGATGCCGCGCTGATGTTGGCGCGGCTTTCGCGTTTCCGCTCGCCTTGACAGCATCGATCGTCAGGCGCAATTCATATTGATGCTTTCCAAGTAATTGCCACGGTGAATTGCATGGAAAACCCAGGCGCCCATGTCTTGCTCGACGCGCCGGTGAAATTGAGCGGTGCGCGAGTTTCCGCCGCGCTTGCCGAGCGCTATCCGGATGTTCCGGTCGTCGTTGGCGGCGATGAAGCGGGGATACTGCTGAATTTCTCCGGGCTGATGGTCATGCTCAGATATTTCGACGTAGCGCTCCCGCCGCTGTGGCCGTCGGAGATCGAGCGTGCCCGCCGTACGCGGTGGCCGGAGGCCGAGACGGCGTTCGATCGTCACAAAGCCCACATCATGATTTCGGTCGTGCATGGCGAAGAATTCAGCCGTGTACGGCTTGCACGTGCGGTCAGCGCGGCCGTTGGCGCTGCCATCGACAGCGAGCCCGCTTGCAGCGCCGTACTCTGGGATAAGACCCTCATTCATTCGGCGGCGGAGGCTGCCGAGCTCAGCCGTCCGGCATTCGAGGAGGACCTCTACGTCGGCACGCTGTGGATCGACCTCGATCCGTTCGAAGACAAGAGGACGGCCACATCCGGCGTGATTACCGTGGGCCTGAGAAATTTCATTGGTCGCGAGATCGAGATGGAGGGGCGCGACGAAGACTGGAACTTGCTGCAACATACGGCGGGAAATCTGGCGCTGTATTTTCTGGGAGACGGAGTTGAGGTCGAAGACGGTGAAACGTTCAGCAACCCTGATTACGAGGACGTCAAGATTCCGATGCACTTCCGGGATTCGCCGCGCTACGAGGGCGTGCCGGTCATCGCCATAACGCTGCCGCCTCCAAGGGGCTGATCGGCGGCGTTTCGCCATCAACAGCAACATTAATTTTTTGAGCATAGCGTTCGCGGAAGTGCCCGCCGATCGGGCCGAAGTGCCGATCGCTATGAACAGCGTTGTCATCAGCGCGCGATCTTTCGTTGACACCGTGTTGATCTATGGCACGGTGACGACGTTCCGTCCGCCGCGGGTACTTATCGCCAGGCATTGCTTAAGCAGGACGGGATGCGGCGTCGCGCGAGTCCGTGCATGCGAAATTCTCGTAGCCCGGGTTGGGCGTCAGCGAAGCCCGGGAGCAGCAAGCTGGCAGGGCGGTCCCGGATTTCGCTGCGCTCAATCCAGGCTACCTCGCGGCGATGGAATCCGAGAACAGTGGTAAGTGGTGTAAGAATGTAAGATTGGACGGCCAAGCAATTGATCGAACGAATGAATTACCCAATTTTTCGATCTTACACCGGTCCTCCGGACCTGTAAGAATCCCCGGACCTGTAAGATCGAGCAAGATCGAGAGACCACGGTGCGCATTGTCGACATCCGCGAGACCGCGATCCCCCTGAAATCGTCGCTCGCCAATTCGAGCTTCGATTTCTCCGAGATGACGACGTCGGTGGTGGCGGTCATCACCGACGTGGTGCGCGACGGCAAGCCGGTCGCGGGCTTCGCCTTCAACTCGACCGGGCGCTACGCCTGCGGCGCGCAGATGCGCGACCGCTTCATTCCGCGCCTCCGCGCCGCCAGGCCGGAAACGCTGCTCGATGCCGGCGGCAATCTCGATCCGGAAAAGATCCTCGCCTGCATGATGCAGCGGGAGAAGGCGGGCGGGCACAGCGAGCGCTCGATCGCGATCGGCACCATCGAGGTGGCGGTGTGGGACGCGCTCGCCAAGATTCTCGGCAAGCCGCTGCACGCCCTGCTGGCGGAGCGCTTCAACGGCGGCAAGGTCGCCGGCAAAGTGTTCTGCTATGTCGGCGGCGGCTGGTACTGGCCGGGCCAGACCATCCGCGACCTGCAGGACGAGATGCGCCGCCATCTCGACGCCGGCTACACCATGGTCAAGATGAAGGTCGGCGGCATGGCGCTCGCCGACGACGAAAAGCGCGTCGAGGCGGTGAAGTCGATCCTGCCGCCGCATGCCGAGCTTGCGGTCGACGCCAATTGCAAGTTCGGCCGCGACGAGGCGCTGGCCTACGCGAAGATGCTGGCGCCGTTCGGCCTGCGCTGGTTCGAGGAGCCGTGCGATCCGCTCGACTACGCGCTGCTTGCGGAGATCGCCGGCGTCTATGCCGGCCCGCTTTCGACCGGCGAGAATCTGTTCTCGACGCCGGACGTCGAGAACCTGGTGCGCTTCGGCGGCCTGAAAGCGTCGCGCCGCGACGTGATCCAGGTCGACCCGCCGCAAGCCTACGGCATCGCGCAATATGCCCGCACGCTTGCGATGCTCGCGCGCCATCGATGGCCACGCAGCCTGTTGTTTCCGCACGGCGGCAACCAGATGTCGCTCGCGATCGCGGCCGGCTTCGGCCTCGGCGGCGCGGAATCCTATCCCGGCGTGTTCGGCGACTTCGGCGGCTTCGCCGACGACGCCAGGATCGAGAACGGATTCATCTCGCTGTCGGATCGCCCGGGCATCGGCTTCGAAGGGCAGGCCGCGCTCTACCGCATCATGCGCGAACTGGTGGAGGGGTAGGGGAAGCGTAGGGTGGGTTAGCGCGGCCCACGGTCATGATTTGATTGGATGACAGCAGACCCGCGCGTAACCCACCGGCTCGCCGCACTGCAAGATTTTCGTGGTGGGTTACGCGCGGCGCAAGGTTTGTCTTCACCTGCCGAGCCAGGGGCCGCGCTAACCCACCCTACGCTTCCTGGCGAGGAGTTGGAAAAGAGACTAGGATCGCAACTGCAACAAAGAAAACGACAAACGGGGAGGTCGCCATGAAAGTCACGGCACACGTGATGGCCACGCTGCTCGCCTGCGTGGCGGGCAGTGGGATTTCGACAGCAGCCGAGCTCATCATTCTTCCGAGCCAGGGCAATGCGCCCGGCGTGGCCGAGCTCGCCGCGGGCTTTGCGCGCGCGAGCGGGCACAAGGTGACGATCGTCAACGAGGCCGGCGCCGCGCTCGAGCAGCGGCTCGCCAACGGTCCCGCCGACCTGATCATGGGCGGGCCTGAGGCGATCGAGGGTCTCACCAAGAAGGGCAGGGTGATCGCGGGCAGCGGGACGCCGTACATGCTGGCCGGGCTCGGCGTGTCGGTGCGCGCCGGGGCGCCCAAGCCCGATATCGCGACGGTCGAGGCCTATACCAGGACGCTGCTGGCGGCGAAATCGATCGGCTACTCCAGCGGCTGCAGCGGTCAGCATGTCGCCGATGGGATCGCGCAGCTTGGCCTGACCGAGAAGCTGAAGCCCAAGGTCACCGTGACGACGGGCGGCAAGGGGCCGGTCACCCTCTATCTGGCGCGCGGCGATTTCGAGCTCGGCATCCAGCAGGTGAACATCATGGTCGGCGCGCCCGGCACCGATTTCGTCGGACCGGTGCCCGCCGGCATCGACAAGCCGTGCCCCAACAGCGTGGCCATCGCCACCGTGTCGAAGGAGCCGGACGCCGCGCGCGCGATGATCAGGTTCATGACCTCGCCGGCGGCGGCGCCGCTGCTGCGCAAGGCCAACGAAATTCCGGCCAGGAGCTGACAATGAAAGGCTGGGCGAGGGTCGCGGGTGTGATAGGGGCGGGCGGGTTCTTGTGCGTTGGAGGGGCCGCGGTGGCTGCCGAGATCACGATCTTCACCTCGATGGGCTCGCTCTCGGGCGTGACCGACCTCGCCGCGGCCTACGAGAAGCTGAGCGGCCATAAGGTCGTGGTCGCCGCCCGCATCGGCCCGGCGCTGCCGAAGGCGCTCGCCGGCAATGAGCCCGGCGACATCATCGCCAACTTCAGCAACGCCTTCGACGGCCTGATCAAGCAGGGCAAGGTCATGCCCGGCAGCGTGGTCGCGTTCGCGCGCGCCGGCGTCGGCGTCGCGATCAGGAAGGGCGCGCCGAAGCCGGACATCGGCACCGTCGAGGCCTACCGGGAGACCATGCTGAAGGCGAAGTCGATCGGCTACTCGAAAAGCGGCAGCGGGGTGATCGCGGAGCGCGGCCTCAAGGAGCTCGGCATCTTCGATCAGGTGAAGGACAAGGTGCGCTATCTCGAAGGCACGCCGGTCGCGGTGTTCGTCGCCAAGGGCGAGGTCGAGATCGGCATGCAGCAGTCGAACGCGATCGCGCCGGTCGAAGGCGCCGAATATGCCGGGCCGCTGCCGGGCAGGCTCCAGGAGTTCATCCATTTCTCCGCCGGGTTGCTCACCATCTCGAAGGAGCCGGACGTCGCGCGCGCGTTCATGCAGTTCATGGCCTCGCCGGCGGCCGCCCCGATATTGCGCAAGGGCGCGATGGAGCCGCCGCAAGGGTAACAATTTGCGATGATCGCCGTTATGTCCGCGTCATGGCCGGGCTTGTCCCGGCCATCCACGTCTTTGAGCCCGCCGGAACTTAAGGCGTGGATGCCCGCGACAAGCGCGGGCATGACGGATCAAACACCGGGCACGTCGAAGGATCAAACGATGTTGCGCGTGCGCTCGAACAGCCGCACGAGGTCGCCGGCGTCGCGGGCGGTGAGCGCGAGCCGGGTGAACAGCGACAACGGCCGCTCCACCGAATCGGCGGAGTCGTCCTGGTGCTTCTTGGCGCGCGGCAGCGGGGGCAGCAGTTTGGGATCGCGCCTGAGCACGTCGAGCAGCTGCTTCGCCAGGAGTTCGTTGGCGCCGAACAGGCAGCGGCCCGGGATCATGCCGAACAGGTGCAGCATGTGCACGGCAAAGCCGTTCGGCACGATGGTCAGGAGCACGCGCTCGCCGGACCCCAGGGTGAGGTTGGCGAGCGCGCGATCCCCGAAGTCGAAATATTTGTGCAGGACCGGCTCGGACATGACGCGCGTAGGACTACTCGGCCGCTTGCGGGGCCTCGCCGGCGTCGATAAAGCCGCCGGACTGCCGCCGCCACAACGCGGCATAGTGTCCGTTGAGCCGCAACAGCTGGTCGTGCGTGCCCTGTTCGACGATGCGGCCGCGGTCGAGCACCACCAGCCGGTCCATGCGCGCGATGGTCGAGAGCCGGTGCGCGATCGCGATCACGGTCTTGCCCGCCATCAGCGTCGACAGGCTCTCCTGGATCGCGGCCTCGACCTCGCTGTCGAGCGCGGAGGTCGCCTCGTCGAGCACCAGGATCGGCGCGTTCTTGAGGATCACGCGCGCGATCGCGATGCGCTGCCGCTGCCCGCCCGAGAGCTTGACGCCGCGCTCGCCGACCTGCGCCTCGTAGCCGCGTCGGCCCTTCCAGTCTTCGAGCGTGGCGATGAACTCCTCGGCATGCGCGAGCGCGGCCGCGTTCTCCACCTCGGCATCGGTCGCCGCCGGCCGTCCGTACCGGATGTTCTCGCGAATGGACCTGTGCAGCAGCGAGGTGTCCTGCGTGACGACCGGGATCTGCGACCGCAGCGATTCCTGTGTGACGCCCGCGATATCCTGGCCGTCGATCAGGATCCGGCCTTCCTCGACGTCGAAGAAACGCAGCAGCAGGTTGACCGCCGTCGACTTGCCGGCGCCGGAACGGCCGACCAGGCCGATCTTCTCGCCCGGCTTCACGGTGAGCGTGAAGCCGTCGAGCACCGCATATCGGCTCTCGCCGTCGCGGGTCACGATCTCGCGGCCGTAGCCGAAACGCAAGTCTTCGAACGCGATCTCGCCGCGCGTGACCTTGAGCTCCGGCGCCTGTGGCGCGTCGCTCAAGCCGATCGGCTTCGCGATCGTCATCATGCCTTCCTGCACGACGCCGATGTTCTCGAAGATGTTGGTCACCTGCCAGGCGACCCAGCCGGAGATGTTGACGATCTGCCAGGTCAGCGGCAGCGCCATCGCGACGGTGCCGACCTCGACCTTGCCGATCGTCCACAGGTAGATCGCGAGCCCGGCGGTGCCCGTCACCATCATCGCGTTCAGCGTGGACAACGTCAGGCCGAACAGGGTGTTGAGCCGCAGCGAGGCATGGAACGTGCCGGTATGCTCGTCGACGGCGTCGCGCACATAGGCGTCCTCTTCGCGCGCGCGGGCGAACAGCTTCACCGTCAGGATGTTGGTATAGCTGTCGACCACGCGCCCGGTCAGCATCGAGCGCACCTCGGACATATTCTTCGAGCGGTCGCGCATGCGCGGCACGAAGATGCGCAGCATCACGAGATAGGCGGCGAACCAGATCAGCACCGGCAGCGCGAGCCAGGGATCGGCGGAGGCGAGCAGGATCACCGCGGCGGTGCCGTACACCAGCACGTACCAGACGGCGGTGAGCAGCGCGACCAGCGTCTCGCGGATCGCCGGGCCGGTCTGCATGACGCGGTTGGCGATGCGGCCGGCGAAGTCGTTCTGGAAGAACGCCCAGCTCTGGCGCACGACATGCCAGTGGTTCTGCCAGCGGATCATGTTCGAGACGTTCGCCGCGATCGCCTGGTTGGCCATGATGTTCTGCGCGGTGAGCGCAAGCGGGCGCAGCACCAGGAGCACGACGGCCATGCCGGCGAGCACGTGCCAGTGGTCGTTGATCAGTTGCTCGGGCTTGACCGACGTGATGAGCGTGACAACGCGCCCGATGAAGACCGGGATCATCGAATCGAGCAGCGCCACTGCGAATCCGGCGACGAACAGGCCGATCAGCAGGCCCTTCGCCTGCCTGGCAAAATGCCAATAAAAACCGACCAGCCCCGGCGGCGGCTCCGGGTGCTCGGGCAGTTCGGTCGGCTTCAGCAGCCTTTCAAAAAGGCCAAACATGGCAGTCTCTTGAGCGCAAATAGCGGCGCGCCCCGACAGGCGCCCTGGTGGAGCGCCGCGTGGCACGACCCGATCTTGTTGCCGGAACGGGCGGTGCGGATACCGGCCGTTCATGACGGGAGTATGGCGGCAGCGTTATCCGGTTCCGAGGATGTTGTCGGCCCAGGCGGCAAGCCGGTTCAGCAGTTCGGCGCGAACCTCCGGGTCTTTCCGCCCGGTCTTTGCCGGCACATGAAAGGAATGATCGGCGTCGGGAAAAATCTCCAACGTCGCGCGCTTGCCGAGCGCTTTGCAGACCGGCTCGAGCTCAACGAGCATCGCGAGCTGGTCGCGCGAACCTTGCAGGAACAGCATCGGAATGTGCACGTCGGCAAGATGCGCGGCGCGATCCTGCGACGGGCGCCCGGCCGGATGCAGCGGGAATCCCAGGAACGCGAGGCCACGCACGCCGGGCAAAGCGCGCGCCGCCTGTGCCTGCGAGGTCATGCGGCCGCCGAACGACTTGCCGCCGGCGATCAGCGGCAGCTTCGGCAGCTGCCGCGCCGCCTCGGCGACCGCGGCGCGCACGGCCGGATGCGCGACCTTGGGCGGATCGGGCCGCTTGCCGCCTTTCTCCATGTAGGGGAATTGGTAGCGCAAGGTCGCGATGCCGCGCTCCGCGAGCTCGTTCGCGACCGCCGCCATAAAGGCGTGCTTCATGCCGGCGCCGGCGCCATGCGCCAGCACATAGCAGGCGCGCGCATCCTTCGGCACCTGCAACAGGCCGGAGAGGCGCGTGCTGTCGTCGAGCGTGATGGTGATGGGCTTGGCGTCGGTCACGGGGGGGTTCTCATGCCACGGGGAGCGACTACATATCATCGCCGCGTAACCGAGGATAACGAAACGATGTGCCGGAACATTCGTACGCTGTTCAATTTCGCGCCGCCTGCCACCGACGACGAGATCCGCGCCGCCGCGCTGCAATTCGTGCGCAAGCTCAGCGGCTACACCCGTCCCGCCAAGCACAACGAGGCGGCGTTCGCGCGCGGCGTCGACGAGGTCGCGGCGGCGGCGAGCCGGCTGCTGACCTCGCTGGAGACCACGAGCCCGCCGCGTGACCGCGACGTCGAGGCCGAGAAGGCGAAGGCGCGCGCGAAGGCACGCTTCGCCCAGGCGGCACGCGCGTGATCATTCCGCCGCTTGTGCTGTATCGCCGGCATCGAGGAAGCCGCCGGATTGCCGCTGCCAGAGCGCCGCGTAGTGGCCGTTGAGCCGCAGCAACTGGTCGTGCGTGCCCTGCTCGGCGATGCGGCCGTGGTCGAGCACGATCAGCCGGTCCATGCGGGCGATGGTCGAAAGCCGGTGCGCGATCGCGATCACGGTCTTGCCGGCCATCAGCGTCGACAGGCTCTCCTGGATCGCGGCCTCGACCTCGCTGTCGAGCGCGGAGGTCGCTTCGTCGAGCACCAGGATCGGCGCGTTCTTGAGGATGACGCGCGCGATCGCGATGCGCTGACGCTGGCCGCCGGAAAGCTTCACGCCGCGCTCGCCGACCTGTGCGTCGTAGCCGCGCCGGCCGCGCCAGTCCTCCAGCGCGCCGATGAATTCGTCGGCATGCGCAAGGTGGGCGGCGTGCAGGACTTCCTCCTCGGTCGCCTCCGGCTTGCCGTAGCGGATGTTCTCGCGGATTGAGCGGTGCAGCAACGAGGTGTCCTGCGTCACCACCGAGATCTGTGCGCGCAGCGACTCCTGCGTCGCGTGCGCGATGTCCTGGCCGTCGATCAGGATTCGGCCTTTTTCGACATCGAAGAAGCGCAGCAGCAGATTGACCACGGTCGATTTGCCAGCGCCGGAACGGCCGACGAGGCCGATCTTCTCGCCCGGCCGCACGATGAGCGAAAAATTGTCGAGGACGCCGGTCTCGCGCCCGTAGCCGAAGCGCACGGCATCGAATGCGATGCCGCCGTCGCTGACCACGAGCGGCTGAGCGCCGGGCGGGTCGATGAGCTGCAACGGACGCGCAATCGTCATCATGCCTTCCTGCACGATGCCGATCTCTTCGAACAGGTCGGTGATCTGCACCGCGATCTGGCGCGACGTATTGGCGAGCTGGAGCGTCAGCGGCAGCACCATCGCGATGGCGCCGACGTCGACCAATCCCTTCTGCCACAGCAGCAGCGCCATCGCGCCGGCGCCGGCGATCAGGAAGGCGTCGAGGAGCTTCAGGAGCGTGCCGAACCAGGTCAGCAGGCGCCGCTCCGCCAGGAAGACGTCGACGTGGCGGTCGACCGCGTCGCGCACGTAGTTGTCCTCGTCGCGCGGGCGCGCGAACAGCTTGACGGTGAGGATGTTGGTGTAGCTGTCGACGATGCGGCCCATCAGCGCCGAGCGCGCCTCGGAATTGATCTTGGAGCGGTCGCGGATGCGGGGGACGAAGTACCAGAGCAGCGCGATATAGCCGGCGAACCAGAGCAGGATCGGGAGGGCGAGCCACGCGTCGGCCGCGGCCGTCATCACGATCGCGGTGATTCCGTAGACGAGGACGTACCAGACAGCCGTCACCGAAGTGACCAGCGTCTGGCGGACCGCCGGGCCGGTCTGCATGACGCGGTTGGAGATGCGGCCGGCGAAATCGTTCTGGAAGAACGACCAGCTCTGGCGCACGACGTGCCAGTGCGCCTGCCAGCGGATCAGGCTCGAGAACGGCGCCGCGATCGCCTGGTTGGCGATGAGGTAGCGCGCCAGCGCGGCGGCCGGCCGTGCGACCATGACGACCAGCAGCATTGCGACCAGCCATGGCCAGGTCTCGGCGAGGAAGCGATCGGGCGGAATTTGCGACACGTAGGTGACGATCCGTCCCATGAACCAGGGAACGGCCGCGTCGGTGAGTGCTGCAACGAGCTCGACGACAAACAGCGCGACGAACAGCGGTTTGGCCTGACGCGCAAAATGCCACAGGAACGCGAGCAGCCCGGCCGGTGGCTCCGGACGTTCGGGCGTCGCCGTTGGTTTCAGGAATCGCTCGAAACGGGAAAACATCTGCTGCGAATATAGGACTTGGCGCGATCTTTCTACAGCCGCCGGCTTGGGCCGGTGCGGCGGGGATAAAATGGCGGCGGATATCACCAAGCGACAGCCGAATGAAGCGATCCCGGAGCCTTGCGGCCGCGACCTCCATGCCCCCTTGGGCGAAGGCGATCAAGGCCGCCGGCATCAAGCCGGGCGATCAGGAGCACGCCGCGCGCTATCGCTTTGCCGGGGCGGCAACCCGATATCCCGGTTGGCCTGCACGATCGATTGCGCGTTGAACGACACCGGAGGCTTTGGCTTCTTCCACGAACTCGCTGATGTAGGCGAGCCGCGCGGGCTGTCCCTTAGGAACGACCAGCGCCGGGAAGTTCGCCCCATAGCTGTCTGCGATCACGCGCGAACCGGGCAGTTCCGTGGCGTATTCCATGAGCGCAGGACGGACCGAGGCCCACGCGTCGACCTTTGCGCTCCGCAACAGCGCGAAAGCCGCATCCGGCGTGTCGGCGATGACCAGTTCGGCCAGCTTTGCGATGCGACCGAGCGACAGCGTCGAAGCATGGTTACGCACGGCGGCAATACGGACGCCAGGTCGGTCCATGTCGGCGACGGTGCGGACCGTCGAGCCGGCCGGTACCAGGTAAGTGTACTCCACCTGCATGAAGGGAGGCGTGAAGCCTCCGACCTGATCGGCCCGGGTGGGATCGAAGCCCAATGAGCCGATGTCGCACGGGCCGTTATTGAGGCATTCGACGAGCCTGGGCGGCGTCGGCAATTCGATCAGCACGACGGGCAACTTCATGTGTGATCCAAGCGCGCGCATCACCTCGACCCATGGACCCTTCAGGTCATTGGTCGCGGAATCTTTGGTGTACTGCGGTGGGAACGTTCCAAACCGGACCTTGCCAGCCTGAACAAGGTCGGCGATTCGAGGATCCGATGTCGGCTGCGCATTGGTGCTTGCGGCTACCAGAAGAAGAGCAACCGCCACCAAAAGCCGAAGCCCCATGTTCATGAGCTCCTCCCTCTGACATTGCGACGCGTTGCGTTTTATGGACCAGTGCTGCACCGGCTTTCCGGGTCACTGTGAGGCAAGGATAGCACCGCGAAACCGCCGAGAGAAGTTCGGCCGGAGCTCACGCCAGATAGGTGAGGTCTGCTGACGAAAGCAGGCGGACTACTTCCCCGGCGACACCCGCAGGATCCGGCCGTTGGAATTGTCGGTCGCGAGGTAAAGCGCGCCGTCCGGGCCTTGCCGCACGTCGCGAATGCGCTCGCGCAGATTCTGCAGCAGGCGCTCCTCGGCGCCGACCTTCTCGCCGTCGACGTCGAGCCGCACCAGCATCTGCCCGGCGAGCGCGCCGACGAACAGGTTGCCGCGCCATTTCGGGAACAGGTCGCCGGTATAGAACGCCATGCCCGACGGCGCGATCGACGGCACCCAGTATTTCACCGGCTGCTCCATGCCGGCCTGGTGCGTGCCGACGCCGATCTTCGCGCCGGAATAGTCGATGCCCCAGGTGATGACCGGCCAGCCGTAGTTTTTGCCGGCTTCGGCGATGTTGATCTCGTCGCCGCCGCGCGCGCCGTGCTCGTGCGTCCACAGCTTGCCGCTCTGCGGGTCGAGCGCCGCGCCCTGCATGTTGCGATGGCCGTAGCTCCAGATCTCGGGCTTCGCGCCCGCGCGTTTGACGAACGGATTGTCCTGCGGCACGCCGCCGTCGGTCGTGACGCGGATCACCTTGCCGAGATGATTGCCGAGGTTCTGCGCGTCGTCGCGGTAGCGGAAATGGTCGCCGGTGGTGAGGAACAGGTTGCCGTCGCGCGCCTGCACGATGCGGCAACCGAAGTGATTGCCGCTCGACGGCGGCCCGTCCTGCTGGAAGATGACCTTGACGCCCTCGAGCCGCGGTGGATTGCCGTCGTGGAGCCGCGCGCGGGCCAGCGCGGTCTGCCCGCCGCCGCTGACCGGCATCGCGAAGCAGAAATAGATGGTGCCGTTCTTGCTGAAGTCGCGGTCGACGATCACGTCGTGCAGTCCGCCCTGGCCGCGCGCGAACACCTCCGGCAGGCCGGCAATCGGCGGCGACAGCGTGCCGCCTTTCGCCATCAGGCGCAGCCGCCCGGCGCGCTCTGTGACCAGCATGCGTCCATCGGGAAGAAAGGCGATCGCCCAGGGGTAGGCGAGGCCACTGGCGACGGTCTCAACCGTCAGATTGTCCGCAGGCGGACCGCCGGAGGGCCGGAATTGCGGCTGAGCATGGGAGGGGATCGCGCTCGCGATCAGCAACAGCGGCGCTGCGGCGGCGGCCGGCAATCTCATGGATGGCTCTCCTCGGACGGCGCACGGGTGTGCGACCGATCGTCAACTATGCACCGCCCGGGAAGAAACCAACACCACGTTCGAACATGGTCAGCGTACCGCGGAGAACAAATGACGCGAAAATGACAAACTCACATTTTCCCCTTTGGGCCACTCGCCATGAAGGCCGTCAGCCCACCCATCACCAACAACAGCAAGCCGATCAGCAGCGCGATAGCGAGCGGCGCCACGTCGCCGTCGGCCCGCAGGCCGAAGACGTCGGCGCGCGCAATCCCGATCGACACGGCGGTAGCCGCAACGACAGTCGATAATGCGAGCGATACGGTTGCGATCCATTCCATCCAGGCAACGGGACGCTTGCGCGATTCCGTCGCCTCGAGAGCACTGCCTTGTGCAGGCGCCCTCTCACTCCTGGTCATTTCACTCTCCGCGAATCAGCGCCGTCCTTGGTGTGCAGAATCGACGTGGATGCCGGCGCCCGTTCGTCGGGATTTAGGCAAAGGCGTGAAGTTTGGTTAAAGAAGGGTTAAACTGGAATCGGCCGATCGCATTTTGCCAACGCGTGTAGCCCGCGAGTCACAGCGGGCACCAAGGGAGGACCAATGACAAAAGCGCTCACCGGCATCGTTGCGTTGCTTGCGACGCTGTTCAGCACCAGTGCCGCCATGTCGCAGGCGAGCTATCCGGATCGGCCGATCCGCATGATCGTGGCGTTTCCGCCGGGCGGTCCCTCGGACATCGTCGCGCGGCTGATGGCGGAAAAGCTCACCGAAGCCTTGGGTAAGCCGGCCGTCGTCGAGAATGTGAGCGGCGCCTCCGGCAACATCGGCACCGAGCGCGCTGCCAAATCCACGCCGGACGGCCACACGCTGCTGATCTCGGCGCCCGGGCCGCTGGTCGTCAATCCGTCGCTCTTCCAAAAAGTGCCGTTCGATCCGCTCCGGGATTTCGCGCCGATCTCGCAGCTGTGCTACACGCCCAATGTCCTGGTGGTGAACAATGACGTGCCGGCGAAGTCCGTGCAGGAGCTGATCGCACTCGCACGCAAGAATCCGGGCGAGCTGTCGTTCGCCTCGGGCGGTGCCGGCACCAGCAATCATCTCGCGGCCGAGCTGTTCAAGTTCATGGCCGGGGTCAATCTCCAGCACGTGCCTTATCGTGGTGTCTCGGTGTCCGTGCCGGACATCATCGGCGGCCGCATCCCCGTCGCATTCCTCAGTATGGCGACCGCGCTGCCGCTGGTGCGTGACGGAAAGTTACGGGCGCTGGCGGTCGGCACGCCCGCGCGCTGGCCGGCTGCGCCGGAAATCCCGACCATGGATGAGTCTGGAGTGCCCGGTTTCACGTCGACTGTCTGGCATTCGTTTCTGGCGCCGGCCGGAACGCCGCCGGCGATCGTCGAGCGCCTGCATCGCGAGACCATGCGCATCCTCGCACTGCCGGATGTCCGCAGGATATTCGATGACAACGGCCTGGCGGTGATCGGAAGCACGCCCGCTGAATTTGCCGCCGTCATCAAGGCGGAAGGTCAGCAATGGGCCAAGGTGATCAAGCAAAGCGGGTTGAAGGCCGGTAACTGACCAGGTTGAGGCTCGAAACCAGCTGCTATTGCGCGGCTTCGAGCGCGCTCGGCTGCCAGTCCATGGCGATGTGGCCGGGCTGCTCGGCGACCCGATCGAGCCATTTGCGGATCGCCGGGAACGTGCCGAGGTCGTAGTCGGAGTGGTGGGCCAGATGCGTATACGCATAGAGCGCGATGTCGGCGATGGTGTAGCGGCCGGCGGCGAAGAAGTCGTTGTGCTTGAGGTGGTTCTCCATCACGCGCAGAGAGCGATAGCCTTCTTCCATCCAGTCCTCGAACGCGTGGCGCTGCAGGTCGCGCCCGCCCTTCACCAGCACCAGCCAGAAATAGGCGGCGCCGAGGTTGGGCTCGAGGCTGTGCTGCTCGAAGAACATCCATTGCAGCGCTTCCGCACGATCAATGCGATCGTCGGGGGCGAGCGGCGTGCCGCCGGCGACATACCAGAGAATGGCATTCGATTCCGCGATGTGACGGCCGGGCGCGACTTCGAGCAGCGGCACCTGGCCGTTCGGATTCTTCGTCAGGAATTCGGGCGTGTGGCTTTCGCCCTTGAGGATGTCGACTTCGACCAGACGATACTGCACGCCGAGCTGGGCGAGGGCGAGCCTCACCTTGTAGCTGTTTCCCGAACGCTGCATTGAATAGAGCGTCTGCATTTCCGTGCCCGGCCGGCCGCATTCACGACGTCTGTAGTCCACATCAATTGTGAGACTATGACATGAGAGAGGCGGTGTCGTGTCAATTCACGAACCCGACAGTCCTACGCAGTGTTGTTTTCGCAGCGCAGCAAAACAGCGTAGATTTATTCTTCGTCTAGATTGTTGCTGAGTTTGTTCTGCTCTGCGTCACCATGGACGGTAACGGTTCGTTCGTGGCGCGGCCCACAAACAGAATGAACGCCGCCAGCATGGTCCACACACCGAGCGGGAGCAAAGCGTACTCGGCCATGCTGCGCGCGACGAGCGGTACCATCCAGAGCATGGCGAGGGCGGTCTTTTGCCACGGGGCGAAGCCGCGTTGCAGTCCGTCCAGCGCGAGGAATGCGATCGCGGGCGCGAGCGCCATCATGTCGTAGTCGAGCCCATAGGGCGTCGACAGTACCGACGCGAGGATTAGAGCGGCGGCCTTCAGCGGGTAGGGACGATCGCTGCGCCACAGCCGGACCAGCAGCACGCACAATGCCAGCACGACGGCGGCATGGAGCGCATAGGCGAGGGCGACGGTTCCGCCCCACATGCGGACCCAGGAAAAGACGCTTTGGATCTTGTGCCAGCCGATATTGCCCGCTTCCAGGACGGTGACGCGGGTGAATTCGGTCGAGGCGAGCAACGCGTTCCATACATTTGGACCGAAGGCGAGCGTGGTTGCGGCCGCGAGCGTCACGACGGTCAACGCCGCGAAGCCGAAGGCGCGCCATCGATGGGTGGCGACCAGCACGAGCGGGATCATCAGTCCGAATTGCGGCTTGTAACTCATGAGTCCAAACAGGATGCCGGCGAGTGCGGGGCGCCGATCGAGCGTCACGAGCGCGCCGCCGATCAGCGCCGCAGTGAGGAAGCCGTTCTGGCCATGGCCGGCATTCACCAGCACTGCCGGAAATGCGGCGGCAAACAAAAGCCACAGGGGGTCGAGGCGGCAATAGCCGGTGGTCGCGTTCGCCTGTGCCGAGGAGGGCGGCGTTTCGCGGAAGCAAAGAATTGCGTGGATCGACCAGAGATAGAGCGCGAATGTCGTCGCGAGCCACGCCGCCAGCGCGAGGCCATAGGGCATGAGCGCGAGCGCCCCCGCGATGAACAGGAAGAACGGCGGATAGTGCCAGCCGTAGAACGGCGCGTTCGCGCCGAAGAGCTCGCGCTGCCTGGCGTAGTGCAGGGCGAGATCGAACGGCGCCTCGGGGCGACCTTCGATGACATAGGTCCCGGCGGCGTAGACATTGGCGAAATCGGTTCCGATCGGGTGTCCGCGCCAGTCCAGATAGCCGTCGGACTTCGCCACCAGGGCGACGACCACGATCACCGAGATGAACAGCGCGGCAAGCGCAACGCGCCGCATCCGCTCGCGCGTGAGCCAGTCGCCGGTTCGCAATGCCTCAAGGAAACGGCGCATCGACGGGCCACTCCGGTCAGGGCCGCCGCCAGTCGGCCCGATCCGATGCCATCGCTAGCAGGCCGGGATTGACCGACCGTTAAGCCGTCGTTGTGCCTGAAACAGGCGCCATCGCGGGAAAAGTTCGCATTGGCGCCTCATCCGCCTCAAATTCCGCTGAACCAATGGTCACTTGCCCTTGCCGGACTCGGCCCAGGGCCTTAGGAGGATGCGGTTCCTCACTCAGGCCAATAATTAGGAGACATCGATGGCCTTTCTCGCCGACCAGCTCAAGCGCATCAAGCCTTCACCGACGATCGCGGTGACGGACAAAGCGCGCGCGCTGAAAGCGGCGGGCCGCGATGTCATCGGTCTCGGCGCCGGCGAACCGGATTTCGATACGCCCGACAACATCAAGCAGGCTGCGATCAAGGCGATCATGGGCGGCAAGGCCTCGAAGTACACGCAGGTCGACGGGCTTGCCGAGCTGAAGGAGGCGGTCGCGCGCAAGTTCAAGCGCGACAACGGCCTCGACTACAAGACCTCGCAGATCACCGTCGGCGCCGGCGGCAAGCAGGTGCTCTACAACGCGTTCATGGCGACGCTCAATCCGGGCGACGAGGTGATCATCCCGGCGCCGTTCTGGGTGAGCTATCCGGACATGGTGCTGCTTGCCGGCGGCACGCCGGTGCCGGTGGTCGGTACCATGGAGAACGCCTTCAAGATCAACGCCACGGCGCTCGAGCGCGCGATCACGCCGAAGACCAAATGGTTCCTGCTCAACTCGCCGTCGAATCCGACCGGCGCGGCCTATTCGCGTGACGAACTCAAAGCGCTCACCGACGTGCTGGTGAAGCACCCGCACGTGCATGTCATGACCGACGACATGTACGAGCACCTGGTCTACGACGACTTCAAATTTTTCACGCCGGCGCAGATCGAGCCGTCGCTCTATGAGCGCACGCTGACGATCAACGGCACGTCGAAGGCCTATTGCATGACCGGCTGGCGCATTGGCTATGCCGGCGGGCCGGAGCCCTTGATCAAGGCGATGGCGATGATTCAGTCGCAGTCGACCACCAATCCGGCGGCAGTGTCGCAATGGGCGGCGGTCGAGGCGCTCAACGGGACGCAGGACTTCATCCCGAAGCACAACAAGATATTCAAGGAGCGCCGCGACCTCGCGGTGTCGATGCTGAACCAGGCGAACGGCATCAAATGCCCGACGCCGGAAGGCGCGTTCTACGTCTATCCGTCGTGCGCGGGCACGATCGGGAAGACGGCGTCGACCGGCAAGACGCTCAAGACCGACGAGGACTTTGTCACCGAGCTGTTGGAGGCCGAGGGCGTCGCGGTGGTGCAAGGCTCGGCGTTCGGGCTCGGACCGGCGTTTCGTATCTCCTACGCCGTGAAGACCGAGGACCTCGAAGAGGCCTGCCGCCGCATCCAGCGCTTTTGCGGCAATTTGAAATAAGTCTTCGCAAGCGAGGAAGAATTGAAACGCCCGGAACTAGGACATCCGGGCGGTTTGCGCTACCATGGCACCAGGTTCCAGGGCCGCGGCCTTGCCGGGTCATCTGGCGCCATGGGACGGGGGGTCAGGAGGGAATACTCATGTTTCGCAAGGCAGTCATCGCCGCGGCAGCATTGCTCGCGGTCTTCGCGGCGCTCGAGCCAGCCGCGGCACAGCGAACCCGGGCCGGCATGCTCGGTTGCGACGTCTCCGGCGGCATCGGTCTGATCATCGGCTCGCAACGACGGCTGGTCTGCACGTTCTCGCCGGACGGCGGCGGTCCCCAGGAGGTCTATCACGGCACGATTTCGCGGCTCGGCCTCGACATCGGCGCGACGGCCGGCGGCACCATGGCGTGGGCGGTGTTCTCGGAGTTCGTCGGCCCGCGGCCGGGCTCGCTGGCGGGCGACTATATCGGCGCCACCGGCGAAGCAACCATCGCCGTTGGCCTCGGCGCCAATGTGCTGGTCGGCGGGTCGAACCGGCAGATCGCGCTCCAGCCGCTTTCGGTCGGTGGACAAGTCGGGCTCAATCTCGCCGTCGGTGTCGCCGAGCTGCAGCTGCGCGTCGGCCGCTGATACGAAGCACATACAATGCAGATGTGGTGCAACGGCCGCCCGATCGGGCGGCCGTTTTGCTTGCGGTTATTGGGGCGTCGCGCGGGCGGCCGGCCCGCGCCAGCCGGTCACGTCGGTGCGCGTTTGTTCTCAGCCACGGCGGAGAATATCGCCGGGAACAGAAGGAGACGCGTGAGCAGAAAAGTCCATGCGCGCACCGGCGCCTCCGTTCGGGGAACCGCGCTGGTAATCACCGGAAGAGGCCGATTTGCGGTCTTTGCTGGGAACCGCCATTGCGGCACAAACACACGCCTCTTGCCAATCCCCCTTCGGGTTTGAAACGATGGCGTTCCGGTCCCTTAAGAGCCGTGGTCAGCTTGGGAGGCGGAAATGGCACAGAACGGCACACGAGCCACGGGCCCCCGGTGCATTGCGCTGGTAGGCCCGTTCCAAAGCGGCAAAACTACTCTTCTCGAAGCAATCCTCGCACGCACCGGCGCAATCCAGCGACAAGGCACCGTCGACGCAGGCACCACGGTCGGCGACTCCAGCAAGGAAGCGCGCCACCATCACATGAGCGTGGAACTGTCGGTGGCGACGACAAACTTCATGGGTGAGAGCTTCACCTTTGTCGATTGTCCCGGCTCGGTCGAATTCATCCACGACATGCGCGCAGCGCTGCCCGCGGTCGACGCGGCGGTCGTCGTCTGCGAGATGGATGAAAAGAAAGTCCCGCAGCTGCAACTGATCCTGCGCGAACTCGAAGACCAGAAGATCCCCCGCTTCCTGTTTCTGAACAAGATCGACAAGGCAGACTCCACCATCCACGACGCACTGGCGCTTCTGCAGCCGGCGTCACGCTCGAAGCTCCTGCTGCGCCAGATCCCGACCTTCAACGGCGACCTCGTCACCGGCTTTGTCGATCTCGCGCTCGAGCGCGCCTTTGTCTACAAGGAGCACGCCGCTTCCGAAGTCGTGCCGCTTGCGGCCGACATGGTCGATCGCGAGAAGACCGCGCGCTTCTCCATGCTGGAGACGCTCGCCGATCACGACGACGAGCTGATGGAGCAGCTGCTCGGCGACATCGAGCCGCCGAAGGACAAGGTGTTCGACGATCTGTCGAAGGAGCTGCGTGACGGCCTGGTCTGTCCGGTGCTGATGGGCGCGGCGACCCGCACCAACGGTGTGCTGCGGTTGCTGAAGGCGCTGCGCCACGAGGCGCCCGACGTCGCCACTACCGCCAAACGGCTTGGCGTCAAGGCCGGCGGCGACCCGCTGGCCTACGTGTTCAAGACGCTGCACACCGCGCACGGCGGCAAGATGTCGATCGCGCGCGTGCTCAACGGACAGGTTGCGGACGGCACGACCTTCCAGACGCCCGAGCGCGACGCCGGCCGCGTCGCCGGCGTGTTCAAGCTGATGGGCCAGACCACCGAGAAGCGCGGACCCGCCGGCGTGGGCGAGACCGTCGCACTCGCCAAGCTCGACCATGCGATGACCGGCGACACCATCTCCGCCGGCAAGCAGGCGCATGCCGCGCTGCCGAAGGTGGCGCCGACGCCGCCGGTGCTTGCGATCGCGGTCTCGGCCAAGGAGCGCAAGGACGACGTGAAGCTTGGCCAGGCGCTGCACAAGCTCCTGGAAGAAGACCCCTCGATCACGATGGTGCACAATCCGGAGGCGCACGAAGTGGTCGTTTGGGGGCAGGGCGAGATGCACCTGCGCGTCGCCGCGGAACGGCTGGCCGATCGCTTCGGCGTTGCGATCAATACCGGCAAGCCCAGTGTCGGCTACCGCGAGACCATCAAGAAGCCGATCCAGCAACGTGGGCGCCACAAGAAGCAGTCCGGCGGCCACGGCCAATACGGCGACATAGTCGTCGACATCAAGCCGATGCCGCGCGGCTCGGGCTTCACCTTCGAGGAAGCGATCAAAGGCGGCGTGGTGCCGCGCAACTTCATCCCGTCGGTGGAGGAGGGTGTCCAGAGCGCGCTCAAGCACGGCCCGCTCGGCTTCCCGGTGGTCGACGTGGCGGTCAAGCTCGTCGACGGCTCCTATCACACCGTCGATTCCTCCGACATGGCGTTCCAGCTCGCCGGCCGGCTCGCCATGAACGAGGGGCTGCCGCAGTGCCAGCCGGTGCTGCTGGAGCCGATCTATACGGTCGATATCGTGTGTCCGTCGGAGGCGACCGCCAAGATGAACGCGCTGATGTCAGGCCATCGCGGCCAGATCCTCGGTTTCGACACCCGCGAAGGCTGGGACGGCTGGGACGTCGTGAAAGTGCAAATGCCGGAGGCCGAGATCGGCAACCTCATCATCGAGGTGCGCTCGGCGACCGCCGGCGTCGGCAGCTTCACGTTCAAGTTCGACCATATGGCGGAGCTGACCGGCCGCACTGCCGATCAGATCATCGCGGCGCGCAAGGCAGCGGCCGCGGCCTGACCACTGGAAATGTTCTCGACTGTGGAACAGGCCCGGGCTTCCCGGGCCTTGTTTCTTCAATCGCAGTTACCATTCGCAAAGCATGCGCTTGGTTCGATACCGTCCTTAACGGTCTCGGTGCGTATTTGCCGTACTGATCGACGATCACGATCGCTGCGGGTGACGCGGCGGGAGACGTGCGATTCAATGCTTAGATCCTTGCGGAACATGTTCGGGGTGAAGGCGCCGGAGCCGCCGGTTGAGGAGCCGGCCAACGGCAAGATCACGCTCGCCGATGTCCTGTCGCGCGGCTGGTTCGAGCTGTTCTATCAGCCGAAGATCGAGCTCAAGACCATGCGGCTCTACGGCGCCGAGGCGCTGGTGCGCGCGCGGCACCCGACGCGCGGCGTGCTGCCGCCCGGCGTGTTCCTGCCCGGCGCCGGCGAAGCCGACATGCTGGCGCTGACGGAGCGGGTGATTATCAAGGCGCTTCACGACTGGAACGACTTCGCCGCCAACGGTCTTTCGCTCAAGATCGCGGTGAACGTGCCGGTGTCCGCGCTGGTGCAGTTGCCGATCAGCACGATGGTGCGCGAGTTGCGCCCGGCGGCCGAAACCTGGCCGGGTCTGATCATGGAAGTCACCGAGGACGAGATCGTCCGCGATCTCAAGCTCGCCAACGACGCTGCCGCGGAACTCCAGGCCGCGGGTTGTTCGCTTGCGCTCGACGATTTCGGCGCCGGCTATTCGTCGATCGCGCGGCTCAAGCAATTGCCGTTCAGCGAACTCAAGATCGATCGTGCTTACGTCAGCAACTGCCACACCGACCGCGTCAACGCCGGTCTGTGCGAGGTGTTCGTCGAGCTTGCGAAACGCTTCGGCCTCAAAACCGTGGCCGAAGGCGTCGAGCTGATACACGAGAGCCACAAGCTGCAGGCGCTCGGCTGCGATGTCGGGCAGGGCTATCTCTACGCCAAGCCGATGGCGAAGGAGCAGCTGGTCGGCACCCTGCGCCGCCGCCTGGTCGGCGGCGCTCCGCCGGTTCCGATGCCGGCACGCCGGCTGTCAAGGTTGATCCCGGGCTTCGGCGGGGGCTGAACCGCGGTCTCCCACACGTTTCTCACACCGCCATCCCGCATCTGTGACTTGCGGGTGATCGCGCCCGTACGTACTTCTCGGGGAAACCGAGGAGGGTTCGCCATGCATGTCATCCGCCGCCGCGGCTGGGAAATCCCCGAGCGCGAAGCCACCCCCGAGGCTATCTTCCTCAATCGCCGCGCGTTCCTGGCAGGGACCGGCGCCGCCGCGCTGGCGCTGTCGCCGGAGCTTGCCGCGGCGCAGCGCGTCGCCGATATGCCGGACCCGAGCGCAAGCCTCTACCCGGCCAAGCGCAACGAGAGATATGTGCTCGACCGGCCGGTGACCGACGAGAAGATCAATACCAACTACAACAATTTCTACGAATTCGGCTCGACCAAACAGATCGCGCGGGCGGCGCAGGCGCTCAAGCTGCGGCCCTGGCAGATCAAGCTCGACGGCATGGTCGAGAAGGAACAGGTGCTCGACATCGACGATCTGCTCAAGAAGGTGCAGATCGAAGAGCGCCTCTACCGCATGCGCTGCGTGGAAGCCTGGTCGATGTCGGTGCCGTGGTCGGGCTTCCCGATGGCGAAGCTGGTCGAGATCGCGAAGCCTTTGTCGTCGGCGAGATACGTCCGCATGGAAACCTTCATGGATCCCTCGACCGCGCCCGGGCAGCGGCAGCGCTGGCATCCCTGGCCCTATGTCGAAGGGCTCACGATGGCCGAGGCGACCAACGAACTCACGCTGATGGTGACCGGCGCCTACGGCAAGCCGGTGCCGAAGCAGATGGGCGCGCCGATCCGGCTGGCGGCGCCGTGGAAGTACGGCTTCAAATCGGTCAAGTCGATCGTGCGCTTCACCTTCAGCGACCAGCGGCCGAAGTCGTTCTGGGAGGCGTTGCAGTCGTCGGAATACGGCTTCTGGGCCAATGTGAATCCGCAGGTGGCGCATCCGCGCTGGAGCCAGGCGACCGAAGAGATCATCGGCACCAACGAACGCAAGCCGACGCTGCTGTTCAACGGTTATGGCGAGTTCGTCGCCGAAATGTACAAGGGTTTGGAGAAAGAGCGGCTGTGGGCGTGATATGGCCGCGTTTCCCGGGCGCAACGCAGCACGAAGTGGTGCGCTGCAGACCCGGGATCCCGGTTTGTCTCAGCATTCATAACCGGGGTCCCGGATCAGCCCCTTCGCCAGCCTCTACTTCGGCGAGCTTGCCGCGCCAGTCGCGCGTGACCATCGAGAACGCCGCCAGCGCGAGCAGGGCGGCGCTGATCAGCAGCAGCACCAGCGCGATCGGCCGCTCCAGGAAGATGCTCCAGGTACCGTCCGACATGATCAGCGACTGGCGCAGCGACATCTCGAGGATCGGCGCGATCACGAGCCCGAGCACCAGCGGCGCCGGATCGAAGCCGAACTTCTTCAGCCCATAGCCGACCACGCCGAAGATCAGCATGATCCAGACGTCGACGATCGAGTGGTTGACCTCGTAGACGCCGATCACGCAGAACATGATGATCAGCGGATAGAGATAGGCGTAGGGAATCCGCAACAGGTTCACGAACACGCCGACCAGCGGCAGGTTGAGCAACAGCAGCATCAGATTGCCGACATACATCGACGCCACGAATCCCCAGAAGACGTTGGGATGGTCGTTGACGAGATTCGGTCCCGGCGGCACGCCGTGGATCAACAGCGCCGCCATCAGCACCGCGATGACAGGTCCGGTCGGCAGCCCGAGCGCGAGCATCGGCACGAATGCGCCGGTCGAAGCGGCATTGTTGGCGGACTCCGGTCCGGCGACGCCGGCAACCGCACCTTTGCCGAATTCCTCCGGCTGGCGCGAGAGCTTGCGCTCGAGCGCATAGGAGACGAAGCTCGAAATGATGTGCGCGGAGCCCGGAATGATGCCGATCAGGAATCCGAGCACCGAGCCGCGCGCGATCGGCCATGCCGAGTCGCGCCATTCCTGCCGCGTCGGCAACAGCTCGCGCAGCTTCGGCGCGGTGACGTCGTTCTTCACCTGACGGCTCGGGGTCGCGAGCAACTCGCCGAGCCCGAACAGGCCGACGGCGACCGGGACGATGCCGATGCCGTCGCCGAGCTCGGCAATCCCGAAAGAGTAACGGAAGTGGCCGGTCATCACGTCGATGCCGATGGTTCCGAGGAGGAGCCCGAGCGCCGCCATCAGCAGTGTGCGAACGAGCGACGTCGTCGACATATAGGCGAGGAAGATCAGGCCGAGCACGAGCAGCGCGGTGTATTCCGGCGGGCCGAAGCGCAGCGCGAAGGCGGCGAGCGGCGGCGCCACCAGCGTGAGCACGATCACGCCGAAGGTGCCGGCGATGAACGAGCCGACGGCGGCAATGCAGAGGGCTGCGCCGGCGCGGCCCTTCCTCGCCATGGCGTTGCCGTCGATACAGGTCATCACCGAGGCGGCTTCGCCCGGGATGCGCAGCAGGATCGAGGTGGTCGAGCCGCCGTATTGCGAGCCGTAATAGATGCCGGCGAGCATCACGATCGCCTTGGTGGCGTCGAGGCCGAAGGTGAGCGGCAACAGAATCGAGATGCCGGCGAGGGGACCGATGCCCGGCAGCATGCCGACCAGGGTGCCGACCACGCAGCCGAGGAACGCGAACCACAGGACGTCCGGCCGCAACGCGACCGAGAAACCGAGCATGAGGCTGTTGAGGACGGATTCCACGGGGTCAGAACCAGAGTATGCCGCGTTCGAGCGGCGCCTTGAGCGCCTTGCCGAACAGCCAGTATGCGAACAGCGTCAGGCCGATGGCGTAGGCGGCGGCGATCAGCGCGTTGCGGCGCTCGACAATCACCAGCAGCGTGAACACCAGGAGCGACATGGTGACGAGGAAGCCGAGGCGCTGATAGGCGTAGATGCCGGCAGCGGTGATCAGCACCACCAGCAGCGCGTGCCAGCGATCGCTCCAGTCGATTTCCGCCAGGCGTTGGCTGGTGTGGCCGACGGCAAAGATCGCCACCGCGAACGCGATCATCAACCCGGCCATCAGCTTCGGCATCATGCCGGCGCCAGGCGATGAGATGGTGCCGAACGGCAGGTCGCCGCTCAACGCGAACACGAGCACGCCGAGCGCGATGAAGAACAGGCCGGCGGCGTGGTCGGTGCGCAGGGTCATGGGCGCACCTTCGTCCGAATCGATCTCGCCGCGTTTTCCGTGGCAGCTATCTCTTGAGCTGGTGCCGCGGGTTGGCCCCTCCTCCCACGCGAAGCGTGGCGGGGAGGGGTCGGGGGTGGGGGGGCTGCGACCGCGGCGTCATCCAGCGCTGCTTGAATGGTGGTCAGCACGCCGTCGATGTTGCCGATCACATCATTATTCCAAAACCGAATCACGCGATAGCCGCGAGAATTCAGGAACTCAGTCCGTGCCGTGTCAGCAAGGACACGATCTGAATATCCATGCTGCCCGCCATCCAGCTCGATGACGAGCCGAAGCTGGTGACAGGCAAAATCGGCGAAGTAAGGTCCGATCGTTGCTTGCCGGCGAAAGTGTGATTGCGCAGGCGCGACACGATGCAGATGCGACCAGAGCTTTCTTTCCGCGATGGTCATGTCGCGGCGAAGTCTGCAAGCGCGAGGAATCCGGCTGTCTACTTTGCGATTTACCAAGCCCGCCCCCCACCCCCGACCCCTCCCCGCCGCTTCGCGGGGGGAGGGGAGCCGAAGCGCTCTGCTCCCCTCACAAAAAGAGAGTCGCCTCGAACGGTACGCCTACCCCGCCACCTTGCCGATCGATTGAACGGCGTCGTCCGACCGCTTGCCGTCCTCGTCCCAGAACTTCGTGAATGCTGCCGCATTGAGGTAGCTCGGCTCGAGGCCGATCTTGGCGATCGCTTCGCTGAACTGCGCCGTCGCGGCGGCCTTGTCGATGGCGCCGGTCAGCGTCGCGACGACCGCCGGCGGCGTACCCTTCGGGGCGAACAGGCCGACCCACAGGTAATAGGTGAGATCGTAGCCGAGCTCCTTCAGCGTCGGCACGTCGGGCAGCACCTTCGACCGCTCGGCGCCGAAGCTCGCGAGCGCACGCAGTTTGCCGGACTTGACGTGCTGGAGCGACGCCAACACCGTCTGGGTGCTCGCCTGCGCGTTGTTGCCGAGCATCGCCGTGATCGCTGGCCCGCCGCCGGCGGTCGGCAGATGCCGCATCTTCGGCAAGCCCGCCACCTTCTCCAGCATGGCCACCGGCAGGTGGCTTGCGCCATAAAGGCCGCCGGAGCTGTAGACGATCTGGCCGGGACGTTTCTTGGCGTCGGCGACAAAGTCCGCCAGCGTCTTGAAGGGCGTCTGCTCGTTGACCAGCAGCAGGACCGGATCGGCCGCGAGCCGCGCCAGCGGAATGAAATCGGCACGCGTCGTCTTCGGCGGCCGGCCGAACAGCTTGTCGACCTCGGCGTAACTCGCGAGCCCGTTGTTGTGCGACAGCAGCGAATAGCCGTCGGGCTTTGCGGCGGAGGCGACCTGCGCGCCGACCGCGCCCGCGGCGCCGGCTTTGGTGTCCACCACGACCGGTTGCTTGATGATGCCTTCAAGCGCGATCGCCATCGGCCGCGTGACCAGATCGTTGGCGCCGCCGGGCGGAAACGCATTGATGATGGTGATGGCCCGGGACGGAAACACGTCCTGGGCGAGCGCTTCGCCGGACCAGGCGGCGGCGGCCGAAGCGGCAGTGCCGATGACGAATTGTCGTCGATCCATCGTGACCTCCCTTAGCCCGCGACCTTGCCGATCGCGCGCACCGCACCCTCGACGCGCTTGGCGTCGGCGTCCCAGAATTTTGCGAAATCGGGCTGGTCGAGATAGGCGACCACGTCGCCGAGATTGTCGATCGCCTTGCCGAAGGTCGGCGCTGCGACCGCCTGCCTGGTGTCGGCGCGCAGCTTCTTGACGATCGCGTCGGGCGTGCCCTTCGGCGCGAACAGCCCGACCCAGATTGAAAATTCGACGTCGTAGCCGAGCTCTTTCAACGTCGGCACGTTGGGCATCGCGGCCGCGCGCTTCGGCGAGAAGCAGGCCAGCGCCCGCAGCTTGCCGGCATTGACCTGCGCATTGGCTGCAGCGATCGACGACACCAGCACCTGTGCATTGTTGCCGAGGATGGCGTTCAACGCCGGTCCGCCGCCCGCCGTCGGCAGATGCCGCATCTGGATGCCGGCCGCCTGCATGAACAGCGCGGTCGGCAGGTGCAGCGCGCCGTAGAGTCCGGAGGACGCGAAGATGATCCCGTTCGGGCGCTTCTTGGCGTCTTCGACCAGCTCCTTCATCGTCTTGTAGGGCTGGTTGTCGTTGACGACGAGCACCATTGGACCTTCGGTGAGACGCGCGATCGGGACAAAATCGGCGCGCGTGAACTTGGGCTGGCGCCCGAACAACTCGTCCACCGCTGCAAAGCCGGAAATCGACGGCAGATGGGCGATCAGGGTATAACCATCCGGCTTTGCACTGGCAGCGAACTGCGCGCCTACCGCCCCCGCGGCCCCGGCTTTGGTCTCGATCACGAGCGGCTGCTTCAGCAGCGGCTCCATCACGGCCGCGAACGGACGGGCGACAACATCGACGGCGCCACCCGGCGGGAATGGATTGACCAGCGTGACTGGTCGTGAGGGATAAGCGTCTTGAGCAAAGGCGGGCGCGGTGGCAAGCGTTGCGGCGGCGGCGGCCGAGCCGACAACGAAACGACGCCTGTCGACGGTGCGTTCCATGACTTCCTCCGAAGGCGGCCGTGACGGGCCTGTTGTATGGTTGGCGGGATGCTATCGGGGGAGCGGGAACGGGGCAACCGCGCATCGCCCGCGACAGCGCGGCATTTCAGCATGATCCTCAAGTCGCAGATCGCAGGGAACAGCCGGCCTTGAACGCACCAAGACAGCGGCGCGCCGTGGTGATCGGCGGCTCCATGAGCGGTCTGTTCGCGGCTATCCTGCTGCGCCGCGCCGGCTGGAACGCCGACGTCTATGAGCGCGTCGACGTCGGCCTGATCGGCCGCGGCGCCGGCATCGTCACGCATGAAGAGATGCGCGCGGTGCTGCGCGCGGCGGGATGCGATCCGAGCAAGGATCTCGGCGTCGACGTCACCATGCGGCGCACGTTCGATCGTGCGGGTGCGCTCGCCGGCGAATTCGTGTGCGCGCAGACGCTGACCTCGTGGGATCGCGTGTTCCGCATGTTGCGCCAGCAGTTTCCCGACGACCGCTATCACATCGGCAAGGAGCTCGCGCGCGTCGAGCAGCGCGGCGACCGCGTCGTTGCGCATTTTGCGGACGGCACATCCGCCGAAGGCGACCTCATGGTCGGCGCCGACGGCTTCCGCTCGAACGTGCGTGGCGAGGTGCTGCCCGAGGTGAAGCCGCTCTATGCCGGCTACATCGCCTGGCGCGGGCTGGTCGACGAGGATGTGATCCCGCCGCCGGTACATTCGGACATCTTCGACGCCATGGTGTTCGGCCTGCCGCCGAACGAGCAGTTCATCAGCTATCCGGTCGCCGGCCGCGACAACGATTTAAGGCCCGGGCATCGCCGCTGCAATTTCGTCTGGTATCGCCCGGCCGAAGAGGCGACCGAGCTGCGGCGGCTGCTGACAGACGCCAACGGGACGTTCCACGCGCTCGGGATTCCGCCGCCGCTGGTGCGCGCGGAGGTGATCGCCTCGCTGCGCGACGACTCGCGCATGCTCTTGGCGCCGCAGCTCGACGCGGTGGTGAGCCTGACGCCGCAGCCGTTCCTGCAGCCGATCTTCGACGTCGAGACCACGCGCATGGCGGTGGGCCGGGTCGCGATCATCGGCGATGCGGCATTCCTGGCGCGGCCGCACGTCGCCGCCGGCGTCACCAAGGCGGCGGAGGACGCGATGGCGCTGGCGAATGCGTTGCGCGCGCATGACGACGTGGCAGCGGCGCTCGCCGCCTTCGAGTGCGAACGCATTCCCGCCAATATGCGTATCATGCAGCGCGGGCGGGAGCTCGGCGGCTATTTGCAGCCGCATCTGCTGTCACCGGCGGCGCTCGCCGCGGCGGAACGCCATCACACGCCGGAAGCGATCATGTCGGAGATCGCGGTGCTGGATTTTTGACGCGTCCGGGACACGAGCTGCACGAACTACTAGCTCTTCTTCCCGCGCCGCTTGACGCCTGCCGCCTTCTCCATCACCGCGCACACCGCGGCGGTGTCGTCCATCGCGTGGCCGGTCGCCAGCGCAGTGTCGTAGATGCCTTCGGTTGCAGTGAATAAAGGCGTCGGGCAGCCGATCGCCTTCGCGAAGTCGCCGATCACCTGCATGTCCTTCTGCCAGACCTTTATCTTCATGGTGGCGTCGCCGTATTTCTCCGTCACCATCATCGGACCGCGCAGCTCGAACACCCGCGAATTGCCGGCGCCGGTCTTGATCGTCTCGAAGATCGCCTTGGGATCGAGCCCGGCCTTCATGCCGAGCACCATGGCCTCGGCGGTGGCGACGTTGTGGATCGCGACCAGCAGGTTGGCGACGTATTTCATCCGGCTGGAATTTCCGAAAGCGCCAAGCTCGTGCACGCCGCGCGAGAACGCCGCGAACACGGGCTTGAGCTTGTGGATCGCGCGCGGATCGCCGCTGGTGTAGACGACGACGTCTTTCGCCCTGGCTTGTGCGCCGGTGCCGCTGATCGGGCAGTCGAGCAGGGTGTGGCCGGCTTGGCGCAGCGTCGTTTCGGCGCTGAGCTTGTCCTCGAGGGTGAACGTGCTGGCCTCGGCGATGATCCGCGGCTTGACCTTCGCCGCCACGATCGCCGCGACAGTGTCGTGCAGCGCCGACGGATGCGGCAGGCTGGTGATGATGATCGGGACCTGCGCCGCGAGGTCGTGGACGCCCTTGGCGATCTCGACGCCCGCGCGCCTGGCCGCCCGGCACGCCTTGGGATCGATGTCGTGGCCGACGACCCGCCAACCCGCCTTGGCGAGGTGGCGCGCGAACGAGCCGCCCATGATGCCGAGCCCGACGACGCCGACCGTCCCTTTCGACTTTGCCTTGGCCATTCTCGTCTCCCTGGATCGGCGCGGACGCTACACGGTCTGCGCGGCGTGCGGCAATTGCCCATAGCGGCAAGGCTGTGGAATGGCGGGGAGGGATCGCGTATCGTCCGCGCAACTGAAAACGCGGAGTGGCTCATTATGGATGTTGGTATTGCAGGCGTCGGCAAGATGGGCGCGGCCATTGCGCTGCGGCTGATGGAAGTCGGACACAAGGTCACGGTCTGGAACAGGTCGGCGGACAAGACCAAACCCCTGGCCGAGGCCGGCGCCATCGTCGCCGCGACTCCAGCCGAGCTCGCAGCCAAGTCCGAAACGATCATCACCATCCTCACCGACGCGGCGGCGATCGACGCCGTCTATGCCGGGCCGTCCGGGCTGCTCTCCGGTGTGGTGGCCGGCAAGCTCTTCATCGACATGAGCACGGTGCAGCCCGCGACGGAGATGGCGCTGGCCGACAAGGTGCGGGCGAAGGGCGCCACCTTCGTCGAATGCCCGGTCGGCGGCACCACCGGTCCGGCGCGACAAGGGCAGCTCGTCGGTCTTCTGGGGGCCGAGACCATCGATGCCGATCGAGCGTATCCGCTGTTGAGGCAGCTTTGCCGCCGCATTGATCATTGCGGCAAGGTCGGCGCCGCGGCGTCGGTCAAGCTCGCCATCAACCTGCCGCTGATGGTGTCGTGGCAGGCGTTCGGCGAGGCTTTCGCGCTGTGCAAGGACACCAGGATGTCGCCGGAGCAGCTGGTCAACCTGTTCACCGACATTTCGGCGACCACCAATGCGATCAAGGCGCGGGCGCCGATGATCCAGGCGATGCTGGCGTCCGCGGGCGGCGCCGATTCCGCAGGCGCGACTTTCACCATCGACTCCGGGCTCAAAGACCTGCGGACGATGGCGGCGGAAGGCAGGGCGCGCGGCATGAACCTGCCGCTGGTCGAGCGCGCGGCGGAGTGCTTCGAGGAAGCCGCCCGCAGCGGCTGGGGCCCGCGCGACGGCGCCGCGGTCGCGGCCTACTGGTCGAACCGCAAAAAATAACGGCGATCCTTCGCTACGACATTCTCATCTCTATCGGGAGTCACCATGCAGTCGCTTACACTCGTGCAGGCCTCAACCATCGTCGACGTCGCGCTCAAGACCGGCCGCGACAAGAAATTCCAGCCGCTGTCGGTGGCGGTGCTCGATGCCGGCGGGCATCTCGTCGCGTTCAAGCGCGAGGACAAGTCCGGAATTCTGCGTTTCGACATCGCGTTCGGAAAGGCGTGGGGCGCGCTCGGCATGGGCCTCGGGTCGCGCACGCTCGCGGAGCGGGCGGCCAACACGCCGCAGTTCTTCACCATGCTGGCGGCAGTGAGCCAGGGCCGCATGGTGTGCAATCCCGCGGGCGTGCTGATCCGCGACGCCGACGGCGACGTCATCGGCGCGGTCGGCATTTCGGGCGACACCGCCGACAACGACGAGATCTGCGCCGTCGCCGGAGTCGAAGCGGCGGGGCTGAAGGCCGATCCCGGCGGCAGCAAGAAATAGTCAGCGCGGCGCGGCGGTCTTGCGCGCGCGTGGAGCCGGACTGCCGCGCGTGCGTCTCGGCGCGATCGCCTCGCTCCAGACGCGGTGGATGTGCGCGACCTCGGCTTCGAAGCGATCGAGGAACAGCCGCGCCTGCGTACTAAGCGTCCGCCGCGACGGCTCGATCACCACGAACTCGGCGTAAAGCGACGGCTCGGCGATCGGATTGACCACAAGCCCACCGCCACCGATGTCGTTCACCGAGATCAAACTCGGCAGCACCGTCACCCAGTCGGAGCGGGCGACGAATTCGAGCGTGCCGATCATCGCGTCCATCTCGAGCATCGCCTCGACCTCGACGCCGTGGGTCTGGAAATAGGTTTCGAGATTGCGGCGGCGGATGTTGTCGGGCCCCGGCAGCACGACCTTGAACGGCCGGCAGTCCTTGAGCCGCACCGGCGCCAGCGGCGTCAGTCCGCGGCGCGGGCCCGACAGCAGCATCTCGCGGTCGCGCACGAGCAGCCGCGAGCGGAGCCCGATCTGGCCCTCGAACGCCGGCACCACCGCGAAATCGAGCTCTTCGGCGCGCACCTTTTCGGTGAGCACATTGCTGTAGCCCTCGACGATGTGCAGCCGTACCTCGGGATGCCTGGGCACGAAATCGTCGAGCGTCGGCGCCAGCACCGCGCGGGTGAAGGTCGGCATCAGCCCGATGCGGAGATCGCCGGTGACCCGCCCGGAGAGGTCGCGGGCTTCTTCCCGCGCCGTCTCGAGTTGCCCGACTGCGGCAACACACCGCTTGTAGTAGCGCAGCCCCGCCGGTGTCGGCGTCACGCCGTTGGCCGAGCGCTCGAACAGCTTGACCCCGAGCGTGCGCTCGACCGCCGCCACATGCTGGGAAATGCCGGATTGCGTGGCGTTTTCGCGCGTGGCGGCGCGCGTGAACGAGCCTTCTTCACAGACGGCGATGACGGCCCGGACCTGGCGGAGGGAGTTGTTCGACATTAGGAAACCTGATGTTCTGAGCCAGATTATATTATTTTGTTTGGCCCTGTCACCCGCGTAGCATTTGTCCGTCAGCAGGCCGCAAGATCAACGGCCGGCGCGGGAGGGGTTACGTCATGGGAGCGAATTTCGGCATTGCCGGCCTCGATTGGCAGCAGCGCGTCAACTGGGACCGCATGCGCACGTACCGCACCGAGCGGGCGCGGGAAATGATGAAGAAGCACGGCCTCGGCGCCATGCTCTGCATGTACGACGAGAACGTGCGCTACCTCACCGGCACGCTGACGCCCGGCTGGAACCGGCTCAAGCCGGGCCTGCGCTACGCGATGCTGTGCGGCGACGGCGCGCCGATCCTGTTCGAGCAGGGCGACCTCGGCTTCCAGATCGAGCGGCATTCGCCCTGGATTCCGAAGGAGAACGTGCGCCACTCGTTCGCCTGGATCAAAGGCGCCGCCGGACCGGCCGCGACCCAGCAGGTGAACAAGTTCGCCAACGCGGTCATCGAGGAGATGAAGCGCCACGGCGTGTGGGGCCAGAAGCTCGGCTGCGACTTCATCGACATCAACATGATCAAGATTTTCGAGGAGAAGGGGATCACCTGGACCGACGGCATGTCGCCGATGATGGAAGCGCGCGCGGTCAAGAACGTCGACGAGCAGGAGTGCTTCCGTATCGTCGGCGCGATCGGCGACGCGACGCACTGGGAGTGCATGAAGTTCCTGCGCCCAGGCATCACCGAGAACCAGGTCACCGCGCACCTGATGAAGTATCTCTACAACATCCCCGGCATGGAGGACGTCGAGGACGTCATCGTGTCGTCGGGCCCGAACACCTGGCCGAACTGGCGCAACTTCTCCGACCGCATCATCCAGCCCGGCGACATCGTGTTCATGGATTTGGCCGCGCTCACCTGGAACGGCTACAAGTCCTGCTATTACCGCACCTACTGCGTCGGCAAGGAGCCGTCGCAGGAGCAGAAGGATACGTATGAGACCGCGCTCGGGTGGCTCTACGATTCGATCGGCGCGACCAAGGCCGGCGCCACCACCCGCGACATCGCGTCGAAGTGGCCGTCGGCGATGGAGACCTGGGGCTACGAGGACGAAGACCAGGCCGCCGCGAATCTCTGGGGCCACGGCCTCGGCCTCGCGCAATACGATCCGCCGGTGATCTCGCGCATCTGGTCGCTCGACCATCCGATCGAGATCAAGCCCGGCATGACGTTCGCGCTCGAGACCCAGCACGGCAAGCGCTTTCGCTACGGCGTGCGTATCGAAGAGATGCTGATCGTGCACGAGAAGGAAATCGAGATCGTGTCGAACTTCCCGGTGAAGCAGATCACCGTGGTCGACCCGATCACTGGCTACGCTGACCATGTGAAGTAGTGAGTTGAGCGAAAGCGTTGCGGTCGTCATTGCCGGGCTTGCCCCGGCAATCCATCGCTCTTCGCGAGAAGATGGATGCCCGGGTCAAGCCCGGGCATGACGATCGGAAAGGGCTGAGCCCGCCGATGTCTGTGTTCATCCTCCCGCTCGACGCGCTCCGTGCGACCGACCCCGGCGTGGTCGGTCCGAAGGCGGCGAACCTCGCTGCGCTCGCGCGCGCGGGCCTGCCGACGCCCGGCGGTTTCTGCCTGACCGCCGACGCCTATCGCCGCCAGATCGCGCAGCTCGGAATCGGCGGGATGGTCGAGGCGTTCACCGACGCGCCGCTCAACGAGCAGCGCAAACTGTCGGTCGAGATCAGGCTCAAGCTCTATGAGGAGCCGATCGCGCCGGAAATCCTTGAGCCATTGATGCAGGCTTGGCGCGAACAGCGTGCGGCGAGCGGGCAGCCGGGAGCGATCCGTTCCTCGGCGCTGGTCGAGGACCGCGCCGATTCGAGCTTCGCCGGCCAGTTCGAGAGCTTCCTCGGCATCGCCGACGAAGGTGAATTCCTGATCGCGGTGCGCGCCTGCTGGGCCGCGCTGTGGACCTCGCATGCGCGCCGCTACATGGACAACCACGGCCTCGCGCCGTCGGAGACCGCGATGTCGGTGCTGATCCAGCCGACCGTCGCCGCGCGCGCGTCGGGCGGCGGCTTGAGCGAGACCGCCGAAGGCCAGATGCTGCTGAGCGCCACCTGGGGGCTCGGCTCCGCGATCGCGCAGGGCGAGGTGGTGCCGGACCGCATCGTGCTTTCGCGCCAGGGTTTCGTGCGCAAGATCGAAGCCGGCCGGAAGGACCATCGCGAGACGTGCGGCCATGCCGGCGGCACCGGTCCGCAGGCGGTGCCCGCCGACCTGGTGCGCGAGCCTTGCCTCAACGCCGGCCAGGCGGTGACGCTGGGGCGGCTGCTGCGCAAGGCCGAGACGCTGATGGATATGCCGGTCGAGATCGAGTGGGCGCTCGACGACGCAGGCTTCAAGCTTCTCCAGGCGCGGCCGCTGCACGTGCAGGAAGCGCATGTACCGGACGAAATCTGGCTGCGCCATCCGGCCTTGAGCGGCCATCCCGCCGGCATCGGCTGGGGCTCCGGCCGGGCCGTGGTGGTGAGCTGCGAATGCGAGCTTTCGCGCGTCGCGCCGGGCGACGTGCTGGTGACCAAGGTCGCGGGGCCGGCGCTCAGCCACATCCTGCCGCGCGTCGCTGGCGTGGTGGCGGAACTCGGCGGCTCGACCTCCCATCTCGCGTCGCTGGCGCGCGAGCGCGGCATCCCGATGGTGCTCGGCGTGCTCGACGCCACGCAGCAGATTCCCGACGGCGCGCAGGTCGCGGTCGACGGCGTCGTCGGCACCGTGCGGTGGCTGCGCTGATGGCCGGCAAACCCACCAGGCCGCGCATTTTCGTGACCCAGCCGGTCGCCGAGAGCGCGCTCGAGCGCCTGCGCACCATCGGCAGCGTCAAAGTCCATCCCGACGACAGCAAGATCATCCCGAAGACGGTGCTGATCGCGGCGGTGAAGAAGGCCGACATCCTGTTCTGCCTGCTGCATGACCGCATCGACCGCGCCGTCATCGCCGCCAATCCGAAGCTCATGCACATTGCGTCGCAGTCGATCTCGCCGTCGAATGTCGACGTCGCTGCGGCGACCGCGCAGCGGATCCCGGTGACGGTGGTGCCGCCGGTCACCACCGAAGCGACCGCCGACCTCAATTTCGGGCTGATGCTCGCGGTGGCGCGGCGCATCGGCGAGGGCGACCGCCTGGTGCGCGTCGGCAAGTTCCCCGGCGGGCAGTCGCGCCATCTGCTCGGCGCTTCCGTGTGGGGCAAGACCATCGGGCTGATCGGCGGCGGCGGGCTGATCGGCAAGGCGGTGGCGCGGCGCGCGCACGGCTTCGGCATGCGTGTGCTCTACTGGACGCCGCGCCGGAAGCCCGAGAGCGAGGAGCGCGAGGTAGGCTTGACCTTCGTACCGCTCGACCAGCTCCTTCAGGAATCCGATTTCGTGTCGCTGCACCAGCCGCTCAATGCCGCGACCCGCCACCAGATCGGCGCGCGCGAGCTCGGCCTGATGAAGAAGACGGCTTTCCTTATCAACACCGCACGCGGCGCGATCGTCGATGAAGCCGCGCTGGTGCGCGCGCTTAGGGCCAAGAAGATCGCCGGCGCCGGGCTCGACGTGTTCGAGCACGAGCCCAAGGTTCACCCCGAGCTCAAGCGCATGAAGAACGTGGTGATCGTGCCGCATCTCGGCAGCGCCACCGTCGAGGTGCGCGAGGAGATGGCGAACATCGTCGTCGACAACATCGTCGCGCTGCGCGAAGGCAAGCGGCCGCCGAACATCGTCAATCCGGAAGTTCTTGGTGGATGATTTGAATACGTGAACGTGCCGCAGGCACGGTGGGATTCCCTCTCCCCGGAGGGGAGAGGGTTAGGGTGAGGGTGAGGGTGAGGGGGTTCGAACCTATCGAGGGACTCAAACCCCCTCACCCCACCCCTCTCCCCAACGGGGAGAGGGAGCCCGTCGGAGCAAGCGGCACAACAAGCGGCACAACAAGCGGCACAAGAGGAACCTAATGACCCGCCCCATCATCGCCGTCACCGATAGCCCGTTCCCGTCGCTCGATCCGGTCAAGGCCGCGCTCGCCAAGCTCGATCCCGATTTGCGCATCGCGAAGAGCAGCAGCGCGGAGGACATCATCGCGGTCGCGCATGACGCCGACGCCGTCATCGTCTGCTATGCGCAGATCACTCCCGCCGTGATCGCGGGGCTCAGCCGCTGCAAGGTGATCGGCCGCACCGGCCTCGGCGTCGACAATATCGATGTGCCCGCCGCCGCGGCGCGCGGCATTACGGTGACCTACGTGCCGGACTACTGCCTGCGCGAGGTCTCCGACCACACCATGGCGCTCTTGCTCGCGCTCGCGCGCAAGGTGCCGCTGGCGAATAAGTTGGTGCACTCCGGGCGCTGGGAGCTGCCGCCGATCCTGCCGTTCCGGCGCCTGGAAGGGCAGGTGCTCGGCCTGATCGGCTTCGGCAACATCCCGCGCGCGGTGGTGCCGAAGGCCAAGGCGTTCGGGCTGACCGTGATCGCACACGATCCGTTCGTAACAAAGGACGTGCTCGCGTCCGCCGGCGTCGAGGGCGTGAGCTTCGACGATCTGCTCGCGCGCTCCGATTTCGTCTCGGTGCATGCCCCGCTGATGCCGGCGACCCGCGGCCTGGTCAACGCCGCCGCCTTCGCCAAGATGAAGAAGGGCGCGTTCATCATCAACACCGCGCGCGGGCCGCTGATCGACGAGCCGGCGCTGATCGCCGCGCTCGACGCCGGCCATCTCGGCGGCGCCGGCCTCGACGTGGTGACGACCGAGCCGCTGGCGAAGGACTCGCCGCTGCTCGGCCGCGACAACGTGATCCTGACGCCGCACACCGCGTTCTATTCGGTCGAGGCGCTGATCGAGCTGCAGACGAAATGCGCGACCGACGTCGCGCGCGTGCTCGCGGGCGAGAAGCCGGTCTATCCGGTCAAGGCGTGACGGTCACTTCTCGCGGTCCCAGATCACGACCACCTTCACCACCTTGTCGTTGACGTTGGGGTGCGGCATCGGCGGGCTCTCGATGAACAGCCGGTCGCCCTCGAACCGGATGAAGCGGATCTGCTCGCCGCCAACCCAGGCTTCGTTCCACGCAATCTCGACCTTGGTGATGACGCGGCCGTTCTCGACGCGATATTGCCCGGAATAGGAGATCATGGTGCGCAGCGCCTGCGCGCGCTGCTCGTCGGTCTTCGGCACCGGGCGGCCTTCGGCGGTGACCAGCGCGAGCCAGCGCCCGTCGGCGGTGGCGATCTGGCGGCCCCGGGGCTTCTCGCCGAGCACCGGCGAGCGTTCCTTGGTCTCCTGGTCCTCGTAGATTACGGAAACCAGCGTCCACAGGCCGACGACCTGCTTGCGGAGCGCATCGTCGTCGGCATGGGCGGCGCTGGCCGCAATCATCATGATGGCCGTCAGCAATGTGCGCATTTGTCTTCTCCCCGAAATTTCTTTATTCGGCGGTCCAGCCGCCGTCGATCACCATCGCCGAGCCGGTCATCAGCGACGACGCGCCCGACGCCAAGAATACGATCGCGCCGGTCAGCTCCTCGAGCTGGCCGAGCCGGCCGAGCTTGATCTTGCCGAGCACCTCGTCGCGGAACGCCTTGTTCTCGAAGAACGGCCTGGTCATCGGCGTCTCGAGAAAGGTCGGCCCGAGCGAGTTGACGCGGATGCCGTGCGGTGCGAGCTCGATCGCCATCGCCTTGGTGAAGCCCTCCATCGCGTGCTTCGACGCGCAATAGACGGTGCGGCGCGCGGCGCCGACATGCCCCATCTGCGAGGAGATATTGATGATCGAGCCCGGCTGCTTCGCCTCCAGCAGACGCCGTGCCACCGCCTGGGCGACGAAATAAGCGGCGCGCACGTTGAGGTTCATGATCGCGTCGAAATCGTCGATGGTGACGTCGGTCAGCGGCTTCGGCCGATTGGTGCCGGCGTTGTTGATCAGGATATTGAACGGCTGCGCTGCGGCGATCGCCTTCTGCATGGCGGTGAGGTCGGCGACGTCGAGCACCATTGCCTCGGCCCCGTGCCCACGGGCGCGGATTGCTTCCGCCGCTGCCTCGATCTCGGCCTTGGTGCGCGCAGCGAGCGTCACGTGCGCGCCGGCCTCGGCCAGCGCCGACGCCGCCGCCAGCCCGATGCTGCGCCCGCCGCCGGTGACCAGCGCGCGCTTGCCGTCGAGGCGGAACGAAGGGGTCCTGGCGAGGTCGACGGTCATGGATGCAAATCGCATGCGGCAGCGGCGGTGCGCTCCCCTCCCCGCCGGTGCGCGGGGGGAGGGGAACCCGACGGCGTCCACGGCGCGATTGTTGGCACACGCAACAACATCATCACTCCGCCGCCTGCGCGTAGGGCACGTTGCGGCCGCCGTAGCGGCGCACGCGCACGTTGGCTTGCTCCGCATGCGCATAGAAGCCTTCGAGGATGCAGAGCCGCGAGCAGTATTCGCCGACCAGCGCCGAGGCCTCGTCGGTCATGACCTTCTGGTAGGTGCAGGTCTTGAGGAATTTCCCGACCCACAATCCGCCGGTGTAGCGCGCCGCCTTCCGGGTCGGCAGCGTGTGGTTGGTGCCGATCACCTTGTCGCCATAGGCGACGTTGGTGCGCGGCCCGAGGAACAGCGAGCCGTAGTTCTTCATGGCGGCGAGGAAATAATCGGGATCGCGCGTCATCACCTGCACGTGCTCCGACGCGATCCGGTCGGCCTCGCGCACCATCTCGGCTTCGTCGTCGCAGACGATCACCTCGCCGAAATCCTCCCAGGCCTGGCCGGCGGCGTCGGCGGTGGGAAGGATTTTCAGGATGCGCTCGACCTCGGCCATGGTGGCGCGCGCGAGCTTCTCCGAATTGGTGATGAGCACGGCGGGCGATGTCGGCCCGTGCTCGGCCTGTCCCAAGAGGTCGGTCGCGCACATTTCGCCGTCGACGCTGTCGTCGGCGATGATGAGCGTCTCGGTCGGCCCGGCGAGCAGGTCGATGCCGACGCGCCCGAACAGCTGGCGCTTGGCTTCCGCGACATAGGCGTTGCCCGGCCCGACGATCATGTCGACCGGCGCGATCGTCTCGGTACCGAGCGCCATCGCGGCGACCGCCTGCACGCCGCCGAGCACATAGATCTCGTCGGCGCCGCCGAAATGCATCGCCGCGACGATCGCCGGGTGCGGCCCGCCCTTGAACGGCGGCGCGCACGCAATGATGCGCTTCACGCCCGCGACCTTGGCGGTGACGATCGACATGTGCGCGGAGCCGACCATCGGATAGCGCCCGCCCGGCACGTAGCAGCCGATCGCGTTCACCGGGATGTGCTTGTGGCCAAGCACGACGCCGGGCAGCGTCTCGACCTCGAGATCGCGCATAGTGTCCCTCTGCTTCTGGGCGAAGTTCTTCACCTGCGCCTGCGCGAAGCGGATGTCGTCGAGGTCGCGCTTGGCGACCTGCGAGATCGCGCGCTCGACCTCCTGCGGCGTCAGCCGGAACGAGGCCGGCGACCAGTCGTCGAACTTCTGCGACAGCTCGCGGATCGCCACGTCCTTGCGCTCCTCGACCTGCGCGAGGATGCCTTCGACCGTCTCGCGCACCTTGGCGTCGGCGGCCTTGATCTCACTTGCGTCCATTCCGCGTTTGAGGAAGCGGACCATTGGGAAACCTCCATTACTCGACCGCAACCCGCACGGTTGGTCATTATCCTTGCTTGGCCAGCACGCAGCGGATGCCGCCACGCGGGTCCGCCACATCGCCTGCATAGCGCGGGATAAGATGCACATGCACGTGCATCCGCGACTGGCCGCCGGCGCGTCCGATGTTGACACCGATGTTGTAGCCATCGGGAGAATGCTCGCGTGCGATGTGGGCCCTGGCGCGGTCGAGCAGTCGCAGAATCGCGGCCTTCTCCGCAGCCGTCATCTCGAAGAAATCTGCCACGTGCCGGCGCGGGACCGCCAGCACGTGGCCTTTGCTCAGGCTGTTGTTGTCGTAGCGGACATAGGCGAACTCATCCTCGATCAGCACCATATCGGGCGCGCAGAGCTCGCACTCATCGGTCATTTGATCGCCTGCGGATTGATCGGCGAGCCGGTGCCCCCGGTGATGATCAGCGGCGGGCCGCAGAAGAAGAACTCGTAGACGCCGTCCTCGTCGCAGTCCTCGGCCAGCTCCTTCAAGTAGAAGATCTCGCCCATGCACAGGCCCATCGCCGGGATCACCACCCAGTGCCACGGCTGGTTCGCCTCGGTGGTCTCGTTCGGTCGCACCTCGACGCCCCAGGTGTCGGTACAGATCGCGGCGATCTGCTTGTCCTGGCACCAGTAGCAGTTCTCGAACTTCACACCGGGGGCGTCGCCGCCGGCATAGCCGCCCCATTTCTTCTCCTTCAGGCAGCGTTCCATCTGCCCGGTGCGGACGATGACGAAGTCGCCCTTGCCGATCTGCACGTTCTGCTGCTTGGCGCACTCGTCGAGCTCGTCGTTGGAGATGCCTTCGCTGTCTTGCAGCCAGTCGACGCCGCGATGGCGCGCGATGTCGAGCAGCACGCCGCGGCCGACCATCTTGTTGCGGGAATGCTCGATGCCGAGCACGCTCAAGCCGCGCGAGTCGATGAGTTTCGCGTCGTAGCCGTTGTAGGCCTTGTCCTCGTAGAAGATGTGGCCGAGCGCGTCCCAATGCGTCGCGCCCTGCACGCAGAGGTTCAGCGTATCGTCGGCGTAGCGGATCTTGTTCCAGTCCTGCTGGCCGGCGACGGCGTCGGTGCCGGTCGCCAGCATCTGGTGGATCGGGTTGAAGCGGCCGCCGAACAGCCCGGTCTGCGGGCCGTCGCGGTCGAGCGGAATGCCGAGCGCGAACACCTTGCCGGTGCGGATCAGGCTCGCCGCCTTCACGATATCCTGCGGCGTGATGTGGTTCAGCGTCCCGATCTGGTCCTGCTTGCCCCAGCGGCCCCAGTTCCTGAGTTTTTCGCTGGCCTCCTGGATCGCCTGCCGGCCTACCTTGATGTTCATTTCGCCCCTCTGAAATATGACGCTTGCCCGGGTTTATTGGACAGGGGTGGAATGTACTATGGCCCCCAAGCCCGGCAATGCTCATGAGGGGGCAATGAAGCCGCATCACCTTCGTGCCCGTCAACGTCATAAGGCAGTTTTGTCGTCGATCACGCCGGCGCGGAGGCGCGGCGCGCTTCTCTCAAGACGGCAATCGACTGTGACTGCGGTGACACATGTCCGCACGATCATTGGCGGCGCCGCTGAAATGGCGTTGCAATGCGTCACAACACCCGCGCAGAATTGCGTTGGTTGACGGATGCCATCATTCCCAAGTGATCGTTTAGACTTCGGTTTTGGGGCAGTAGCGTGGGGGAGTATGCGTGATGATCAGGGCAATGGTCCTGGTGGCTGCAATGGTCACCGCCTCGACGGCGGTGCAGGCCCAGTCGCAGTTTTCGACAGTCTTCGTTTTCGGTGACAGCCTGAGTGATCGCGGCCGCGTTCCCGGGCTGATCCTGGCACAAGACCCGAGTTTCCCGTCCGGCTTGCTGTTCCCGAAATCGCCGCCTTATTTCATGGACCGGTTCTCGAACGGTCCGACCTATGCCGAACTGCTGCCGGGTCTCATCGGTGTGGCGCCCAATCCGGGTCAGAACTTCGCCGTGGGCGGCGCTGAGACCGATACAAACAATCTTGCCAACAGCGACCTGAGCATCTTCGGCGTAAGCCTGCCGGGCATACGGACGGAGATCGACAGCTTCATCGGCGCCGGCGGCCGCTTCCAGCCCTCGGCGGCGGTCGTGCATTTCGGCGGCGCGAACGACTATTTCGCCTTCCTCGATCAGACGACGCCGCCGACGCTCGCCCAGGTTCCCGGCGAGGTCGCTCTCGTGACCGGCAACATCCGGTCCAACATCCAGGCGCTGGTGGGCGCCGGCGCGCGAACGATCATCGTGCCCAACGTTCCCGATCTCGCCGTGACGCCGTCCTATCGCGGGACGCCGCTCGCTCCTGTTGCCGACGCTCTTTCGACGCAGCACGCGGCGGCGCTCAATGCGCAGATGGGTGGACTCGCCCGGCAACTCGGCGTCAACATCTTCGTCGTCGACTTTGCGACGGGCTTGCGTTACGTGCTGAACAACCCGTCACTTTTTGGCTTCACGAACGTCACCGACGCCTGCGTCACCAGCACCAGCTCGTTGCCGCCGTACATCACGCCCAGCGCCCCGTGCGCCAACCCGGGCCAGCATCTGTTCTGGGACGATGTACATCCCACGGCGAACGCCCATCGCATTCTGGCACAGTTCGCCGCCGACACGCTGCTGGCGCCGCAGACGATCGCGGCGCAGGCGGCCTTCGCGCTTACCACCGGCGACAATTTCTTGCGGCGCATGCAGGGCGCGATCCTCTGGAACGGCGGCGTCGAACACGCTCCGATCTTCGCAAGTGCGGTCGTGCCGGACCGGGCGGACGGGAAGAAGGTGTTCTTCAATGTCCAGCGCAGCTTCGGCAACGGCAACTCGGGTTCCAACTCGCTCGCATTCGACTATGGGGTAACCCAGGTTTCGGGTGGTCTCGTTTTTCAGCCGTGGAACAACGTCACGTTCGGCTTGATCGGAGGGTTCGACAACGGGTCCGCCAACCTGGATCAAGCGCGCGGTTCGATCGGTCTGGATTCCTTCAGATTTGGCGCGATGGCGGGATACGACAACGGCGCACTGTTTGCCGGCACCGGCGTCGCGATCTCACACGACGATTACAGCCTGAACCGACAGACCTTCGTGCCGCAGTTGCGGGCCGGGGCTGACACCAGCGGCAACACGGTCAACGCGTTCGGGGCGGTCGGCTATCGCCGCGATTTCGGTCCGATCACCGCCGGTCCATTGCTTGCTTTGCGCTACACCGGAGTCCGAATTTCCGGCTACTCCGAGCAAGGCGCGCCCGGCCTGGACTTGATCGTCGAAACGCAGCGCGTCCAGCAGCTGATCGGAAGTGCCGGTATCGCCGCCGCGTCGCGCTTCAATGTGGGGACTACCGCCATCGTGCCCTACGTCAATCTGTCGGTCGAGAGCAACCTGCTTCGCGACGATCGTTCCCTCGATACCGCGCTCGTTACCGTTCCAAATGTTGTTCGCATCCTCGAGATCGGGCAAGACGGCGATGTGTTTGGTCGCTTGAACGGCGGTATCAAATGGGAAATGACGCCCGGCATCAAGGGCATCTTGAGGGGCGAGACGACCTTCGGGCGCGCAGGCGGAAATGAGCACGCCGTCTTCGCCACCCTTGTGGGAAGGCTATGATGGAAGCCGCCCGAGTGCCCGCAATATCTTGTCGGGCGTGAATGGCATGTCGGTCAGCGGCGTCGCCCCAAGCGGACGCAACGCATCGTTGATGGCGTTCATCACGGCACCCGGCGCGCCGGCGGTCCCGGCCTCGCCGGCGCCCTTGGCGCCGAGCTCCGAGTCGGCGGTCGGCGTAACCACTTGTCCGACCTCGATGTCGGGCATCTCGTAGGCCATCGGCACCAGGTAGTCGGCCATGTTGCCGTTGAGCAGTTGCCCGCGCGCATCATAGAGGCAGTGCTCGAACAGTGCGGCGCCGATGCCCTGCACCACGCCGCCCCTGATCTGCTCGTCGACCAGTTGCGGATTGATGACCGTGCCGCAGTCTTCGACGCACCAGTGTTTCAGCAGTGTCACCGCGCCGGTCTTGATGTCGACCTCGAGCCAGCTTGCCTGGATGCCGTTGGTGAAGGCGAAAGGCCAGGCGCGCGGCACGTAGTGGCGCGTCGCCACCAACTCGGCCTGGATGCCGGCCGGCAGCGTGTCGGGGCGGAAGTACGCGATGCGCGCGAGCTCATCGAGACCGAGCCGTTCGGTGCCGGTGCCGGCATCGACGACGACGCCCTTGCGGATATCGAGCGTCTCCGGCTTCGCCTGCAGGATTGAGCCCGCGACCGCGAGCACGTTCAGGCGCAGCGCCTTGCCGGCCTGCCACGCCGCTTCGCCGCCGATGCCGCCCGCGCGTGAGGCCCAGGTGCCGCCGCCGTAGGGCGTGATGTCGGTGTCGCCGGTGATAACGCGCACGCGCTCGATCGGCACGCCGAAGGCGCTGGCGACACATTGCGCCAACACCGCTTCCGCGCCCTGGCCCTGCTCGGTGACGCCGGAATGGACGAACACTGCGCCGGTCGAGTCCAGCCGCACCGTCGCTCCGTCCTGCGAGGAGATGCGCGCGCCACCGACGCCATAGAACGCCGCCGACGGGTTGGTCACCTCGATGAAGCCCGCGAAGCCGATGCCGCGATGGATGCCGCGCTCGCGCAGGCGCGCCTGCTCGGCGCGCAGTCCGGCGTAGTTCATCATCGCGTCGAGATGCGCCAGCGACTCATGATGCGAGAGCTTCTCGAACTTGATGCCGGACGGTCCGGAGGTGGGATAGGCATCGTCGGGAATGAGATTGCGCCGCCTGATCTCCAGCGGGTCCATGCCGATCTTCGCCGCCGCGAGATCGACCAGCCCCTCGGTGACCGCGGTCGCGATCGGATGGCCGACGGCGCGGTACTGGCACATCACGTTCTTGTTCTGGAACACGACGCGCGCCCGCGCGTGATAGTTCGGGCAAGTGTAGGGACCGCCGGTGAGGTTGACGACCTGGTTCGCCTCGATGCCGGACGTGCGCGGATAAACAGAATAGGGACCGATGCCGGTCAGGTCGTCGATCTCCCAGGCGGTGATGGTGCCGTCGTTCTTGACGCCGATCTTCGCCTTCACCCGATGATCGCGGGCATGGATGTCGGTAATGAAGCTCTCGAAGCGGTCGGCGACGAACTTCACCGGCCGCTTGAGCAGCTTCGACAGCGCCACCGCCGCCATCTCGTCGGCATAGGTATGCACCTTGATGCCGAACGAGCCGCCGACGTCCTTGGTGACGACGCGCACCTGGTGCTCCTCGAGCCCGAGGTGCTTGGCGAACAGATTCATCATCATGTGCGGCGCCTGCGTGCCCTGATAGACGGTCAGGCGCTGGTCGCCGGGGTTCCAGTCGGCGACGATGGCGCGCGCTTCGTTGGTGACGCCGGTGTGGCGGCCGAACACGAAGGTGGTCTCGACCACCGCGTCGGCCTCGGCAAAACCCTTGTCGGGATCGCCGGCGCTGTGCGCGCGCTCAAACGTCAGATTGTCGCCGAGGTCGGGATGGATGACCGGCGTCGCCGCATCGAGCGCGGTCTCGGCGTCGGTGACGGCCGGGAGCGGCGCGTACTCGACCGCGACCTTCTCGCAGGCGTCCTCGGCTTCGGCGCGGCTGCGCGCGACGACGGCACAGACCGCCTCGCCCTGCCAGCAGGCGCGATCGACCGCGATGGCGTGCTGCGGCGCCGACTTGATGCCCTTGAGATGCGTGAGCACGCCCACCCAGGGCGTGATCACCTTTGAGAGTTCCGCGCCGGTCACCACCGCGATGACGCCCGGCATCGCCTTCGCGGTCGTAGTGTCGATCGATTTGATGCGGGCATGGGCATGCGAAGAACGCACGAACGCCACATGCGCCATGCGCGGCAGTGTCACGTCGCTGACGTATTGCGCGCGCCCCTGGGTCAGCCGCGCCAGGTTCGGCCGCGGCACCGCGCGGCCGATATACGAGTTTGGCCGGTCGAGGGCGGTGAGGGCGGGCGGATTGTCGTCGACGATCTTCATCGGCGCGCTCCGGCGCGTTGCTGCGCCACTGCCTCGATCGCGTCGACGATCGCCTGATAGCCGGTGCATCGGCAGTAGTTGCCGGAGATATGGTCGCGGATCGCCTCGCGGCTCGGCACGCCGCCGCGCGAGAGCAGCTCCTGCGCGGTGAGCAGCATGCCGGGCGTACAGAAGCCGCACTGCAAGGCGTTGCGCTTCTGGAACGCGGTTTGCAGGTCGGCGATCTCGCCGGAATCCGATACGCCCTCGATGGTGTCGACGCGCGCGCCGTCGCATTGCACCGCGAGCGTGAGACAGCCGCGCACGACCTCGCCGTCGAGCCGCACCGTGCAGGCGCCGCACAGGCCATGCTCGCAGCCGATATGCGTGCCGGTCAGCGCCAGCGTTGCGCGCAGGAAATCGACGAGCGATAGGCGCGCGTCGATCCGCTCGCGGACTTCCTCCCCGTTCACGGTCACCGCGATGTCATGGAAGCGCTCGCTCATGGCCTGGCTCCGGTGATGGTGCGCACGATATCGATCGCGCGTCGCATCAAGGTCATCGATGCTTCGAGCGTACGGAAGGCGGCGTGCGACGAGATCGTGACGTTTTCCATCTGCGCCAGCGGATGGTCGCGCTTGAGCGGCTCGGCGTGGAACACGTCGAGGCCGGCCTGCGCGATCTGTCCGTCGCGGAGCGCCTCTATCAGCGCCGCTTCGTCGACCAGCGCACCGCGCGCGGTGTTGATCAGGATCACCCCGCGTTTCATGCGCCCAATGCGGGCGCGGTCGATGATGCCGCGGGTTTCGTCATTCAAAGAGAGGTTGAGCGAGATCACATCGGCGCGCGCCAGCAGATCGTCGAGTGCGACGACGGGGCAGGGTGCATCGTCGCGCCGGGTGCGGTTCCAGGCGATCACGTCCATGCCGATAGCATGGGCGATACGAGCGACCTCGCTGCCGATGCCGCCGAGACCGACCACGCCGAGAACCTTGCCTTGCAGCTGCATGCCTTCGAGCGGACTCCAGGTACCGGCGCGTGTGGCGCGGTCCATGCGGGCGATGCCGCGCGCGCAGGCGAACATCAGCGCCATCGTGTGCTCGGCCACGGCGCGGTCGCCATAGCCCTTGATGGTGTGCACGGTGACGCCGCGTTCCTTGAGCGCCCGCACGTCCATGTAGCTCGACGCCCCGGTGCCGAGAAAAACGATGTGCTTGAGGGCGCGGCACTGGGCGACCATGTCGGTCGGCATATAGGAGTGGTCGTCGATGCAGATCTCGTAGCCGTCGATCAGGCGCGGCAGTTCGGCGACGGGGACCGGATTGGTATTGACCACGATCGGCGGGTCATCGGGCCGGAAGACCCGGTTGAACACCGCATCGAGCTGGTCGTTGCAGTCGATGAAGATCGATTTCATGCCCGGCCTCGTCTGCATCTATGATATGGCAAAGCCGGCCGAAATGGAGGGGTGGGATGGCAGGAGAATTTGAGGGCAAGGTCGCGGTCATCACCGGCGGCAGCCGTGGCATCGGCCGCGGGATCGCGGTGGCATTCGCCCGCGAGGGCGCGCAGACCGTGATCGCCTCGTCCTCGGCCGATAACCTCGCCGCCGCTTCCAAGGTGATCGCCCAGGTGGGGCCGGAGCCGCTGGCGGTGGCGGGCGACCTGCGCAAGCTTGCCGACTGCGAGCAGCTCGTTGCGAAGGTGAAAGAGAAATTCGGCCGCTGCGACATCCTGGTGAACAATGCCGGCCGTACCCGCGCCGGCAATTTCCTGGAATTGCCGGACGATGCCTTCTTCGACGGCTTCGCACTCAAATACCACGCCGCCATCCGGCTCACCCGGTTGTTCTGGCCGATGCTGAAGGCGTCGCAGGGCCACATCGTCAACATCGTCGGCGGCGCGGCGCGCTCGCCGGAGCCGGAGTTCACCATCGGCAGCTCGGTCAATGCCGCGCTCGCCAATGCCTCGAAAGGATTGTCCAAGCTCGGCATGCGCGACGGCATCAATGTCAACGTGATCCATCCCGGCAACACGCGCACTGAACGTCAGGAGGAACTCTTGGCACAGTGTGCGCAGGCGACCGGCAAGTCGGTCGAGGAGCTGCGCGCCGCCGCGCTCGCGCGCACCGGCATCCGCCGCGTCGGCGAGGTCGAGGACGTCGCGGCGCTGGCGCTGTTCCTTTGCTCGGAGGCCGCGCGGCATATCCAGGGCACGGCCATCGCGGTCGATGGCGGCGCCACCGTCGGATATTATTGAGTCCATGGCCGCGAAGTCCAAAGTCAAAGCAGCCTGCGTCATCGGCTGGCCGGTCGAGCATTCCCGCTCGCCGCTGATCCACGGCTATTGGATCAAGAAGCACAAGCTCAACGCCGAGTATCGGCGCGAGGCGGTGCCTCCGGAACGGTTCGAGGATTTTGTCACGCATCTCGCCGATCGCGGCTATGTCGGGGCCAACGTCACGATCCCGAACAAGGAAGCCGCGCGTGCGTTGTCGAAAGCCGACGACCGCGCCGACAGGGTCGGCGCCGCCAATACACTGTGGCTCGACGGTGGGACGCTGCGGTCGACCAATACCGACGTCGAAGGTTTCATCAACAATCTCGACGCCGGCGCCACCGGGTGGAACCGCGGCCTGGACACCGTCGTGGTATTGGGCGCCGGTGGCACCGCGCGCGCCGTGGTCTACGGCTTGAGCGAGCGCGGCGTGAAGCGCATTCACGTTGTCAACCGCACGTTCGATCGGGCCATAGCGCTTCGGGAAGAGTTCGGCAAGCGCATCAATCCGGTGCGCTGGGAAGAACTTGGCGGGCTGCTCTCGAGTGCCGGATTGCTCGTGAATACGACGTCGCTTGGGATGACCGGCAAGCCGCCGCTGAGCGTCAACCTGTCGAGGCTTCCCGCCAGCGCGGTGGTCGCGGACGTAGTCTATGCGCCGCTCGAAACCGAGTTGCTCGCCGCCGCGCGCGAGCGCGGATTGCGCACCGTCGACGGTCTCGGGATGCTGCTGCACCAGGCCGTGCGCGGTTTCGAACTATGGTTCGGCGTTCGTCCGGAAGTCACGCCGGATTTGCGTGCTTTGGTGGAGGCCGACCTGCTGCGCCAAGAGGCTTGAATCCGGGTATCGCCCGGCTCCGGGCAGGAATAAGATTTCGACCCTGGGGTTTGTCGTGTGAGCCCAAAGGCCGTGTGAGCCTAAAGAATGGGTCGGGAGGAACTCTATGAAGAAGCAACTTCAGATTTTCGCCGCGATGGTGGCGATTGCGTTCATTGCATCGTCGGCGCTTGCGCAGAAGCCGCAAACGCGCGCGGTGAAGGGCAAGATCGCCTCGGTCGAGGGCTCGACGATCGTGATCGATGAGACCAAGGGCGGCGGCCAGGCCAAGGTGAAGCTCAAGGACAAGGCCGTCATCATGACCGTCGGCAAGGCGACGCTCGCCGAGGTCAAGCCCGGCGCCTATATCGGCGTCGGCGCCATGCCGCAGGCCGACGGCAGCCAGAAGGCGATCCGCGTCATGATCTTCCCGGAGATGCAGCGCGGCACCGGCGAAGGCCATTATCCGTGGAAGACGCCGGGCAGCGTGCCGAACTCGACCATGACCAACGCGACCGTCGACACCACCGTTGCCGACGTCGATGGTCAAGTGCTGACCGTCAAACACAAGGACGGCGTGCACAAGATCATCATCGGCAAGGATGCGTTGATCGTGTCGAATATTCCGGGCGGCCCGGCGGATCTCAAAGCCGGCGTGGCAATCAACGTGCCGGCAGCCGAAGTGACCGCCGACGGCGGCCTTGAAACCGTACGCGTCAATATCGGGCGCGGCGACTATATTCCATAAAACGGCGCCGCGCTCCAAAGGCGCGGCTTTCACGCTTCACGGGAGGATAAAGAATGAACAGGGGACTTCGTATCGCATTCGCCATGGCTGCGGCCGGCATGCTGGTAGCGACATCGCTCAGCTACGCGCAGCAGAAGCTCGTCCGCATCCGCGGCACCATCGAAAAGGTCGACGGACAAAATCTCGAGGTCAAGTCGCGCGAAGGCAAGAACATCAAGGTCATCGTGGACGGGAAGGCCCGCTACACCGCGATCGTCAAAGCCTCGCTCGCCGATCTCACGCCCGACACCTATATCGGCGTCACGGCGATGCCGAATGCGGACGGCAGCCAGCAGGCGGTCGCGATCCACATCTTCCAAGCAGCGCAACGCGGCACCGGTGAAGGTCACCGTCCGTGGGATCTGCAGCCCGGCTCGACCATGACCAACGCCGCGATCGCGACGACGGTCGCCGGCACCGACGGCCAGGTGGTGACGGTGCGCTACAAGGACAAAGACAAGGTCGACGAGAAGAAGGTGATCGTCACGCCGAAGACGGTGATCGTCCGCTACGTGCCGGGCGACCGCGCCGATCTCAAAGCCGGCGTGCACGTGTTCCTCAACAACGCCAAGCCGGTCGACGACAGCACGATCGAAGCGCCGACCGTGAGCTACGGCCGCGACGGCCTCAGGCCGCCGATGTAAGGAGACTATCATGATCAGGATCCTGACAGGCGCAGTGATCGCGGCGGCGCTCGTCGTGACGTCAGTGCAGGCGCAGCAGAAAACCGTCCGTGTCGTCGGCACCATCGTCGGCGTCGACGGGCCGACCATCGTGGTGAAGCCGCGCGGCAAGGGCGACGAACAGCGCGTGGTCCTGACCGACAAGGTCGGCGTGTTCGGCGTGATCCCCGCGACCATCGCCGACATCAAGCCTGGCGCCTTCATCGGCGTCGGCGCCATGCCGCAGGCCGACGGCAGCCAGAAGGCGCTGCGCGTGATGATCTTCGCGGAGGTGCAGCGCGGCACCGGCGAAGGCCACCGTCCCTGGAGCCGGCCAGGCTCGACCATGACCAACGCGACGGTCGACACCACGGTGGCCGGCGTCGACGGCCAGGTGCTGCGCGTCACCTACAAAGGCGGCGAGCAGCGCATCATCATCGGCCCGGATTCCACGATCAACGCCTATGTGGTCGGTGATCGCAGCGAGCTCAAGCCGGGCGCCAACATCGCGATCAACGCGGCGGAGGTGAAGGCGGACGGATCATTGTCGGCTTCGCGCGTCAATGTCGGCCGCGGCAACGTGATCCCGGATTAATCGAAGCACGCTCTTGCGGCGACGGCAGTGGATTCCCTCTCCCCAGCGGGGAGAGGGTTAGGGTGAGGGGGTTCGAACCTATCGTGATAGCTATTCCCCGTCACCCCACCCCTCTCCCCAGCGGGAGAGGGAGCAGACCGCCGATGCCGCTCGGTGTCGTGACTCAATCTAATTTGCGCTTGCCCCGCGGCCATTCCTCTCGCGGGGCTTCTCTACGTCGACGCCGAGCGCCTTGATGCGTGAGGCCAAGGTCGTCGGCTTCACATCGAGAAGCTCGGCGGCGCCGCCGCGGCCGAACACCTTGCCGCCGCACGATTCGAGCGCGGCCAGGATATTGGCGCGATCGCGCGCGCGCCGCTCGTCGTCGGTGAACAATCGATCAGATGGAGTCTGCGCCGTCGCCGTTGCCGCCTTCACCGCCGGCAGATCGATGCGGAGCCGTGCTTGGCGCGCCAGGATCGCGGCGCGCTCGATCACGTTCTCCAGTTCGCGGACATTGCCGGGCCAATCGTATTGCATCAGCCGGCGGACGTCGCCTTCGGTCAGCTTGAGCTCGCGCCGGAGCTTGCGGCCCTCGTTCTGCACGAAATGCGCCGCGAGCAGGGGGATGTCGTCGCGGCGTTCGCGAAGCGGGACGGATTCGATCGGGAACACGTCGAGCCGGAAATAAAGGTCTTCACGAAAACGTCCGCGCCGCGCGTCTTGCTTGAGGTCGCGGTTGGTCGCCGCGATGACGCGCACGTCAACGGTGCGGGTCTGCGCCTCGCCGACGCGCTTGAAATTATTCTCCTCCAAGACACGCAGGAGCTTGTCCTGCAACTCAACCGGCATGTCGGCGATCTCGTCGAGGAACAGCGTGCCGCCGTCGGCGAGCTCGATGCGGCCGACGCCGTCGCGTAGCGCGCCTTCGAAGGCACCTTTGGCGTAGCCGAAGAACTCGCTCTCGAACACCTCGCGCGGGATGGTCGCGCAATTGACGCGGATCAGCGGCCGCCGGTTGCGTTTGCTGGCGTCATGGATGGCGCGCGCGATCAGCTCCTTGCCGGTGCCGGATTCGCCTGAGATCAGAACGGTGGCGTCGGTCGGGGCGACCAGCTCGACCTGGCGCAGGATCTTCTGGATCGCGGCAGAGCGTCCGACGATGCCGTGGTGATTGCCCTCGATGCGGATTTCCTCCTGCAGATAGGCGTTCTCGAGCTCGAGCCGCGCGCGCAGGCGGTCGACTTCCTCGTGCGCGGCGCGCAGCTTCTCGTCGGCCTCGCGCCGCTGCGTGACGTCGCGGAACACGATCACCGCGCCGACCACATGGCCGCCTTCGTTGATCGGCGTGGACGTGTATTCGACCCAGAACGAGGTGCCGTCCTTGCGCCAGAACATCTCGGTGTCGACCTGATGCACGGCGCCGTCGCGGAAGGCGGCGTAGATCGGGCAATCGTGCTCCTGATAGTGCGAGCCGTCCGGATGGGTGTGGTGCACGAGCGAGTGCATGTCGCGGCCGATCAGCTCCTCGGCCGTCCATCCGAGCATACGCTCGGCCGCCGGGTTCACGAAGGTGGTCTTGCCTTCGGCGTTTACGCCATAGATGCCTTCGCCGGCGGCGCGCAGGATCAGCTTGTTCATCGCCTCGCTGCTGAAATCGAAGGCGACGCCGGAGCCGTTCTTGCTCATTTTCTCGGCAGCGGGCGGTTTACCATTGGCGGCCATGACCGGCTTAATCCCTACGAAAGTTCGTAACTTTCACCACGAACTGTCGCGCATCACGACATCTCGTAATGTGCTCGTCGCTCCTTAAGCAGAAATCGCGCCAAGTCCGGTTGCAGCATGCGTGCAAGGCGGCTGGAACCGTAATGGCACGCTTGTTGCTCATCAGCGTGGCAACGTCACGGTTCGCAGGAGATGTGCGATGTCCACGTTCGACAATCCGTTCGACCCGAAGCGCCGGCTGAACCGGTCGGGATGCAGTTGCGGCAGTCACGCGACACAGGACGATCACGATCGTGCTGCGCAGCTGCAATGCGCCGCGGTCGAAAGCGAGGACAAGCGCTACGAGGGCGTCGTCGCCTCGGCGGTGATGCGGAAGCTGTTCCCGCAGGATGCCGCGCGCCGTGCGTTCCTGAAGTCGGTGGGTGCTTCGACCGCGCTCGCCGCGATCTCACAATTCTTTCCGCTCAAGACCGCAACCGACGTGTTCGCGCAGGGCGGTCCGGTCGAGAAGAAGAACCTCAAGGTCGGCTTCATCCCGATCACCTGCGCGACGCCGATCATCATGGCCGAGCCGATGGGCTTCTATAAGCGCCATGGCCTCGACGTCGAAGTGATCAAGACCGCGGGCTGGGCCGTCATCCGCGACAAGACCATCAACAAGGAATACGACGCCGCCCACATGCTCTCGCCGATGCCGCTCGCGATTACGCTGGGCGCCGGCTCGAAGCCGATCCCCTATACGATGCCGGCGGTGGAGAATATCAACGGCCAGGCGATTACGCTGTCGGTGAAGCACAAGGACAAGCGCGATCCGAAGTCCTGGAAAGGCTTCAAGTTCGCGGTGCCGTTCGACTTTTCGATGCACAACTACCTGCTGCGCTACTACCTTGCGGAGCATGGCCTCGATCCCGACCAGGACGTGCAGATTCGGGCGGTGCCGCCGCCGGAAATGGTCGCGAACCTGCGCGCCGACAATATCGACGGCTTCCTCGGCCCCGATCCGATGAACCAGCGCGCCGTCTACGACGGTGTCGGCTTCATCCACATCCTTTCGAAGGATATCTGGGAAGGGCATCCGTGCTGCGCATTCGCCGCGTCGCAAGAATTCGTCAAGACGATGCCGAACAGCTACGCCGCGCTGCTCAAGGCGATCATCGACGCAACCGCATTCGCGACCAAGGCCGAGAACCGCAAACAGATCGCCGAGGCGATCGCGCCGCCAAACTACATCAACCAGCCGGTCACGGTGCTGGAGCAGATCCTGACCGGCACTTTCGCCGACGGCCTCGGCAAAGTGCAGAAGGTGCCGAACCGCATCGACTTCGATCCTTTCCCTTGGGAGTCGTTTGCGATCTGGATCATGACGCAGATGAAGCGCTGGGGTCAGATCAAGGGCGATATCGATTACGCGGCCATTGCCAGGCAGGTCTATCTCGCTACCGACACCACGCGACTGATGAAAGAGGTCGGCCTCAAGCCGCCGACCTCGACGACGAAAACCTTCGCCGTCATGGGCAAGACGTTCGATCCGTCAAAGCCCGAGGAATACCTCAAGGGCTTCAAGATCAGAAGGACTGCGTAGACGATGCCGCACGTGCCGGGCGTTCATCATCATTCGCATGACGTCGTTTCGCTGACCTTCGTTCCGCCGCAGCGGATAGAAGAAGGGGGCGCGTCATGAATCTCTCCATCGGCCTGCGCGCGGCCGTGCTGACGGTGGCGATCTTCATCGCGTTCATGCTGACGTGGCACATCGCCACCCAGGGCTCCGGGCCCGTCGCGCAGATGGACCCGGAATACGCCAAGCTTCTGGGCAAGACCGCGACCCAGGGCACGTCGGCGATGCCGGGCCCGCTCGATGTGGCGGCCAAGCTTTGGGAACACGCGCGGCAGCCGTTCTATGACCGCGGCCCGAACGACAAGGGCGTCGGCATTCAGCTCGCCTATTCGATCGCGCGCGTCGGCGTCGGCTACCTGTTGGCGGTCGCGTTCGCAATCCCGATCGGCTTCCTGATTGGCATGTCGCCGCTGATGAGCCGCGCGCTCGATCCGTTCATCCAGGTGCTGAAGCCGATCTCGCCGCTCGCCTGGATGCCGCTCGCGCTCTACACCATCAAGGATTCGCACCTCTCGTCGATTTTCGTGATCTTCATCTGCTCGGTGTGGCCGATGCTGATCAACACGGCTTTCGGTGTCGCGGCGGTGCGCAAGGAGTGGCTCAACGTCGCGCGCACGCTCGAGGTGGGCACGATCCGCCGCGCCTTCACCATCATCCTGCCGGCGGCGGCGCCGACGATCCTCACCGGCATGCGCATCTCCATTGGCATCGCCTGGCTGGTGATCGTCGCGGCCGAGATGCTCGTCGGCGGCACCGGCATCGGTTACTTCGTGTGGAACGAGTGGAACAACCTCTCGATCACCAACGTGATCACCGCGATCCTGCTGATCGGTCTGGTCGGCATGATCCTCGATCAGATCCTTGCGCGGCTCACGCGCTTCGTCACTTTCCCGGAGTGAGGCGCCCCATATGAGCGACAAGGCGACCGACAAGTTCATTTCGATCGAAGGCATCACCAAGCGCTTCCCGGCGCCCGGCGGCGGTGCCACCACGGTGTTCGAGGACCTCTGGCTGTCGATGCCGCGCGGCGACTTCACCTGCATCATCGGCCACTCCGGCTGCGGCAAGACCACCGTGCTCAACATCCTCGCCGGTCTCGATACGCCGAGCGAAGGCGCCGTCATCGTCGACGGGCAGGCGATCGAAGGCCCGAGCATCGACCGCGCGGTCATATTTCAAAGCCACGCGCTGCTGCCGTGGCGGACCGTCATGGGCAACGTGATCTACGCGGTGTCGTCGAAATGGCGGTACTGGACGAAGACCGAGCAGCAACGCCAGGCGCAGAAATTCATCGACCTGGTCGGCCTCACCGGGTCCGAGCACAAGCGGCCGGCCGAGCTCTCCGGCGGCATGAAGCAGCGCGTCGGCATTGCGCGGGCGCTGTCGATCGAGCCCAAGATCATGCTGATGGACGAGCCGTTCTCGGCGCTCGATGCGCTGACGCGCGGCACGCTGCAGGACGAGGTGCGCCGCATCTGCATGGAGACCGGCCAAACCGTCTTCATGATCACGCACGACGTCGACGAGGCGATTTACCTGGCCGACCGCATCGTGATGATGAGCAACGGTCCGGATGCGGTGTTCGCCGAGATCGTCGAGAACCCGCTGCCGAAGGACCGCAAGCGCACCGACTTCCACAAACACCCGCTCTATTACGGCGTGCGCAACCACATCATCGACTTCCTGGTGACGCGCTCGAAGACGATCCGCGACGAGGTCAAGGCGGGCGTTCCGTTCGATCGCCGCCATGTGCCCGTAGTGCGGCCGGGCGCCGGCGTTGCGGCGGTGGCAAGCACGCCGTCGTCGCCGGCAGCGATGCCCGGGCTCGCCCGGGCTTCGGTGGTCAACGGATGAATTGATCGATCGACGCGCGGCCGTCCCGCGCGTCACCACGCATGCTGGCTGGAGAAAAGGAGCCGACCATGAACCGTGCCGCTCTCACTGAGAAGATCCTCGACATCAAGCGCGAGAAGGGTTGGAAGTGGAAGACGATCTGCGAAAAGGTCGGGGGTTTCTCCGACACGCTGATCGTCGGCGCGCTGCTTGGACAGATGAAGCTGACCAAGCCGCAGGCCGCGAAGGCCGCCGAGCTATTCGGCCTGTCGAAGAGCGAGGAGGCGCTGCTCAACGAGGTGCCGATGCGCGGCACCGGCACGCCGATGCCGCCGACCGATCCGCTGATCTATCGCTTCTACGAGATGGTGATGGTCAATGGCCCGGCGTGGAAGCAGCTGATCGAGGAAGAATTCGGCGACGGCATCATGTCGGCGATCGACTTCGACTTCCAGATGGAGCGTGTCGCCAATCCCAAGGGCGATCGTGTCAAGTTCACGATGTCGGGCAAGTTTCTGCCGTACAAGTACTACGGCGCGTCGGGCAACGTGCCGGAATACGGCTACAAGGAAGAATAAGGCGATGGTCGCGGTCCATCGCAGCTATCCGAAGAAGGCAGGCTTCCGCCTCGGAATCTATCTCTGCAAGGACGCCGAGATCGTCGACTTCGCCGCGCCGCACGGGGTGTTCTCGGTGGCGCGGCGGTACGATCCGGAACTCGACGCCTTCATCGTCGCGGAAGCGCTGCGCCCGGTGCAGGCGCAGGCCGGCTTCACGGTGATGCCCAACTACGGCTTCAACGACGCGCCCGACATGGACGCGTTCCTGATCCCGGGCGGCTTCGGGCTGCGGCAGGAGACCAACAACGGACGGCTGCACGCCTTCATCCGCGCGCTGCCGGAGAGGACGCTGCTGGTGAGCGTCTGCACCGGCTCGTGGATCTATGGCCGCATGGGGCTGCTCGACGGCAAGGCCGCGACCAACCGCAAGGAGCCGGACCGCCTTGAAGCCTCCAACATGGGCAAGGTTCCTATCGAGCGATTGGCTGAAATTGCTCCGAAATGCCGTATCAGCCGCGCGCGCGTGGTCGATTCCGGCCGCATCATCTCCGGCGGCGGGATCAATTCCGGCATGGAAGTGGGCTTCCACCTCCTGCGCCGCGCCGGCTACGACGAGGCCTTCATCGCCGACGTCGCGCGCGTGATGGAATACAAGGCCGCCTACGACGTCTATCGCGACGACATCGAATACGACGGGTGAGGCACGCGGCGAGCTACGCCGCCTGCTTCATCTGCGCGGCGCGCTGCACGAACAGTCGTGACAGCGGGCTCTTCGGCCGCGTCGCCAACCGCTCGGCGGCGAGCGCGGTCGCGATCGAGTGCTGGCCCGAACGCAGTGCCGACTCGATCAAGGTGAGGTCGAGTACGTCGCGCTGGGCGTGGCTGCCGCCGAAGCGATGCGCGATGTTGCGCACCTCGCGCAGCCGCCGGAGCGCGTCGGCGTAGTTGCCGTCGCCGAACGCCTTGATCGCCAGCACGATGGGGTGGCCGACCTTGCGCGTGAACATGGCGTTGTCGCCGTCGCGCTGCATCGCCTCCTGCTGTGCCTCGATCACCTGGGCGAGCGCGTCCTTGCGGCCGGCGCCGACGAAGGCCATCGCCGCGTGGGCGTCGTTGAAGGCATAGTTGCCGGCGCCCGCATGCGGTTGCCAGGCGTCCGCGACCGCCTGCCAGCGGTCGCCGACATCGACGCCGCGCAGTTGCATCCGCCACAGCATTGCCGAGGCGTCGATCATCTCCAGGATGATCTTGGATTTCGCGCCGTAGATCGGACCGTCGAACAGCTTCAGCGCCTCGTCGGCCTGGCCGAGATCGAGGTGATAGAGCGCGACATGCCACCAATTGTGGACGGCAAAGAAGCTGTCGCGCGACCAGCCTTCGGTGTTGCCGGTCATCCAGGTGATGCCTTCCTGCTGGCGGCCCTGCATCTCCATCACGTGTGCGACGGCGTGCTGCGCCCAGGAGTCGCGGGCGTTGAGCGCGACCGCGGTGCGGCCGGCAACTTCGGCCGCGATGTAGTCGCCGGTCTCCTCGAGGCCGAACGCGTGCATGCCGAGCATCGTGTGATAGCCCGGCACGTCGTTCGACCACGCCGGCAGTGCCCGCGCGATGCGATCGCGCAGCATGCGCGCCTCGCCGCGGAAGAAGTCGAGCTGATGGCCGACCTGGAGCGCGAGCAGGTCATGCGGGTTTTCGATCGCGACGTCCTCCATCACCTGCGCCGCCTGGTGCCAGCGGCCTTCGATCAGATGATCGATAGCGTCGAGATGGCCCTGCTCCTGCGCGGTGGCGGGAAGCGCCCGGGCGGCATCGCGTGACGCGCGCGCGACGGCAATTCCGGCGGGCTCGGTGCCGAGCAGATGCAGCCGCGCGCGCAGCGCGTGCGCCATCACGAAATCGGGACTCTCGGCAATCGCCTTGTCGACCGATGCAACCGGGTCGTTGATGAAGAGATTCAGTTCCCGCACCGCGGCTTCATAGTAGGGCAGGCTGTTCTCGGTCGCGCCTGTGACCGCATGACCCCGGCAATCTTTGAGCACACTTGTTCTCCTGTGTTCTTTTTTCGCGATTTGTCGCAGGGCCGTTAGTTGCCCGCGGGTACGGTTTGGTTCAAAGCAAAATTGACAAAATCCGGCGCGCGCTTGGAACTAAAGTATGAGAGCGCCACGCCGATCAGGACGTGACGCCCTCGGATCGAGGCGTTTCGACTGCGGTTGAGGCGATCAGCGCCCGCGTGCGCCGTCACGGGATTGTGAATGCTGGCCGCCCGGCTCGGAGATGCTGCGCAGCGCTTCGCCGGCATTGTCGGGGCCATCCGCCACCGCGAGGTCGCCTAGCGACACGATGCCGACCAGCCGCTTGCTCTTATTCAGCACCGGCAAGCGGCGCACCTTGGTGTCGGCCATGCTCTGCGCCACCTCGCCGACATCGTCGTCCTCGAAGCAGTACTTCACATCCTGGCTCATGACGTCCCGTACCGGGGTGTCGGGACCTTTGCCGAGCGCGATCGCGCGCACCGCGATGTCGCGATCGGTGATCATGCCGACCAGGCGGTCGTTCTCGCCGACTGGCAGGGAACCGGCGTCGATCTTGGCCATCAGCATGGCCGCGTCCCGGATCGACTGGTTGGGGCTTGCAATGCGTACGTCGTCGCTCATGGCCTCGCGAACTTGCATGGTTTCCTCCGTGCCGTGCCTGGGTTGAAATGGTTAGGCCTGCGCCACCTGTTCGGAGGAAACGCGGCGTGTTCCGGGCTGTTCCGCAGTCCCGGGGGAATTTGTGGCGGTTGGCAGGTCCGGCGCGCAGGGTATGATCCGTTCGGATGTGCTCTCGAAAAATCCCCATGCGATCTTCGCTGATCGTCGCGCTTGTTGTCGTGGCAACGGCCATGCAGCCCGCGGCCGCGCAGGAATACTACCGCGGCAAGACGATCACGCTGTTTGCCGGCCAGCCGCCCGGCGGCGGTATCGATCTCGAGATGCGGCTGGTCGGGCAGTTCTACGGCAAGCACATCCCGGGCGGGCCGAGCATCGTGCCGCGCAACATGCAGGGCGCCGGCGGGCTGATCCTCGGCAATCACCTCTACAGCGTGGCGAAGCCGGACGGCCTGACGCTCGGCATGCCCGGCCGTACCGGCTTCGTGCTGGCGCCCATCATCAGCGCCGCGGACACCAGGTACGACCTGCGCAAGTTCACCTGGATCGGCAGCTCGGCCTCGAGCAACCTCGTGCTGTGGATGCGCCGCGAGTCTGGCATCAAGCGCTTCGACGACCTCAAGAAGGCCAAGCGCGAGATCATCATCTCGGGCAGCGGCTCGACCACGTCGAACTCGATCATCCCGGAAGTGCTGGCGAAGTACGAGGGCATGCCGATCAAGGTCGTGCGCGGCTATCCCGGCATCGCCGACGCGGTGCTGGCGGTCGAGCGCGGCGAAACCGACGGCGTGCTCTGCCAGCGCGCGAGCATTCGTCCCGACATGCTGGCGTCAGGCGGCGTGATCCCGATCCTGCAACTGTTCGACATGGAGCCTGGCGTGCCGCTGCTGCAGGACCTGGTCGCGAACCCGCGCGAGAAGGCGCTGCTGGAATTGCTGGCGGCGCCGCAGAAGCTCGGCCTCGCCCTCATTGCGCCACCGGGCCTGCCTTCCGAGCTGACGCGCACCCTGCGCGCCGCCTATCTCGAGATGGTCGCGACCGCGGAATATCGCGATGAGGCGGTGAAGCGCGGTTTCGACGTCGGCACGCCGAATGACGGCCAGGCGATCGCCGGCTACGTCGCCAGCACGCTGACCAGTTTCCCGGCCGAGACGATTGCCGAATACCGCACCTACGTGGAGCGACGTTAAACCTCTTCGATGGCGTCGACGCGGCTTGGATAGAACGCCAGCCGCCCGGAAATCTCCGCCATCGCCGGAAACGGCTGCTCATAGCTCCAGATCGCGTTCTCCGAAAGCTTGTCGCCGGCGCGGATCGAATAGTACGCCGCGTCGCCTTTGTAGGGGCAATGGGTGGAATGGCTGGTGCGCTCGAGCGCAGCCATGTCGGCGTCCTCGCGCGGGATGTAGAACACCGGCTTGTACGTCGTCTCGCGCAACGCCAGCGCGCGCGTGGTGTCGGCGATGACGCGGCCGTTGAACGTGACGCGCACGCGCTTGGGATGCGGCTCGATCGTGATCGGGTGGTCGGGACCGGGAAGTTTCATCGGAACGAACTCCATGGAAGGCCCGGCCTTATGTGGTCGGCCGTGCGCCGCCGCGCAATCAACTCTGCGCGATGATCCTCATGCGAGCACTTGGCGGCCGATGTCGCCCACGCGGTTGACGCCGCACAGCGCCATCGTGACGTCGAGCTCGTTGCGGATGATGTCGATCGCTTTCGCCACGCCGGCCTGCCCGCCGGCGCCGAGGCCGTAGATGTAGCTGCGCCCGATCAGGCAAGAGCGCGCGCCCAATGCGAGCGCGCGCATCAGGTCCTGCCCGGAACGGATGCCGCCATCGAGCATGACCTCGATCTCGGAGCCAACCGCGTCGGCGACCTTCGGCAGCGCCGAGATCGACGACGGCGCGCCGTCGAGCTGGCGGCCGCCGTGGTTCGACACCACGATCGCATCGGCGCCGGTCTTGGCCGCAATACGCGCGTCTTCGACGTCAAGCACGCCCTTGATGATGAGCCTGCCCGGCCACAGGCTCCTGATCCATTCGACGTCCTTCCACGACAGCGCGGGATCGAACTGCGTGGAGATCCACGACGCCAGCGAGGCGACATTGGCGCCGCTCGGCGTATAGCCGGCGAGATTGCCGAAGGTTTTGCGCCGGCCGCGCAGGATGCCGAGCGCCCAGCCCGGCTTGGTGGCGATGTCGATCAGGTTGCGCAGGCGGACTTCCGGCGGCACGGTCAACCCGTTTTTCGCGTCACAATGGCGCTGCCCGAGCACCTGCAGGTCGATGGTCAGCATCAGCGCGCTGCATTTCGCCGCCGTCGCGCGTTCGACCAGCGCTTTGGCGAAGCCGCGATCCTTCATGACGTAAAGCTGGAACCAGAACGGCTTGTCGACCGCGCCGGCGACGTCCTCGATCGAGCAAACCGACATGGTCGACAGGGTGTAGGGGATACCGGCCGCCTGTGCCGCGCGGCAGGCGAGAATTTCGCCGTCGCCATGCTGCATGCCGGCGAGGCCGATCGGCGCCAGCGCCAGCGGCACCGGCACCGGCTCGCCGAGGATGGTGGTGCCGAGATCGCGTTGCGAGACGTCGACGAGGACACGCTGCCGGAATTTGATGCGCTCGAGGTCCGCCCGGTTCGCGCGCAGCGTCTCTTCGGCGTAGGAGCCCGCTTCGGCGTAGTCGATGAACATCTTGGGCACCTTGCGCCGTGCAAGCTGCCGCAGGTCCTCGATGCAGGTGATGGTGCGCATGGTCGCCACCATATCCGGCGGGTTCCGCGGGGGGAACGCCCTTGCTAGGCTGCGCGTTATCTTTCGCTCGGGCTGGATTCGGCCCGATGGAAGGAGATTGCGATGGACCGGAACCGGGCCAAGTCCAACGACGCGGTGCCCAACGACGCGGTGTCCCAGGCCGACATCGACCGCAAGCGCCGCCAGGAGGCGCGCGAAGAAGAGCGTAATGAGAGTCGCCACAGCGCGGACAAGTCCCTGGAGGAGGGTCTGGAAGACACCTTCCCGGCCTCCGATCCGATCAACGTCACGCAGCCGGCGAAGTCGCCGCAGGACCGCAAGCCGAAGCGCTAGGGCGCTGCCGGTGCTCGGATGGACGCACCGCCAACCGTGGGCGGTGCGTTTTTTCTTGCGCGACAAGGCCTTAACGACACTCACGTTTTTTAAGCACAATGGCGTTGAAATGGGGGGCTATGCCCGCTTAAAGCTTCGGGCATAGCCCCGCGCAGGGGAAGGGGTTGAGTTCCATGGCTCGCAAGTATTTCGGCACCGACGGCATTCGTGGGCGCGCCAATGGCGTGATCACGCCCGAGCTCGCGCTCAAGGTCGGCCAGGCCGCCGGGCTGGTGTTCAAGCGCGGCGAGCATCGCCACCGCGTGCTCATCGGCAAGGACACCCGCCTGTCCGGCTACATGATCGAGACCGCGCTGGTCGCGGGTTTCACCTCGGTCGGCGTCGATGTGTTCCAGACCGGTCCGCTGCCGACCCCGGCGGTCGCCATGCTGACGCGCTCGATGCGCTGCGACCTCGGCGTGATGATCTCGGCCTCGCATAACCCTTACGACGACAACGGCATCAAGCTGTTCGGGCCGGACGGTTACAAGCTATCCGACGCGATCGAGAACAAGATCGAAGCGCTGATCGATTCCGACCTCGGCAAGCGGCTCGCCAAGGGCGGCGATCTCGGTCGCGCCAAGCGCATCGAGGTCGCCGGCGGCCGTTACATCGAGTTCGCCAAGCGCACGCTCTTGCGGACCATGAGCCTCGACGGCCTGCGCATCGTGGTCGACTGCGCCAACGGCGCCGCCTATCAGGTCGTGCCGGAGGCGCTGTGGGAGCTCGGCGCCGAAGTCATTCCCATGGGCGTCGAGCCCGATGGCTTCAACATCAATCGCGATTGCGGCTCGACTTCGCCGGAAGAGCTCTGCCGCAAGGTGCGCGAGCTGCGCGCCGATATCGGCATCGCGCTCGACGGCGACGCCGACCGCGTGATCATCGCCGACGAGCAGGGCCACATCGTCGACGGCGACCAGCTGCTCGCGCTGATCGCGGAGAGTTTCATGACCGACGGCCGCCTGACGCAGCCCGGCATCGTCGCCACCATCATGTCGAACTACGGGCTCGAGCGCTATCTCGCCGGCCTCAAGCTGTCGCTTGCGCGCACGCCGGTCGGCGACCGTTATGTGCTCGATCACATGCGCGAGCACGGCTTCAATGTCGGCGGCGAGCAGTCCGGCCACATCATCCTGACCGACTACACCACCACCGGCGACGGCTTCGTGGCCGCGCTGCAAGTGTTGGCGGTGGTCAAGAAGCTCGACCGGCGCGTATCGGAAGTCTGTCATCGCTTCAACCCGCTGCCGCAGATCCTCAAGAACGTGCGGTACAAGAGCGGCAAGCCGCTCGAGAACGCCAAGGTGCGCAGCGCCATCAAGGACGGCGAGCGCCGCCTCGACGGCCACGGCCGCCTGGTGATCCGCCCGTCCGGCACCGAGCCGGTGATCCGCGTGATGGGCGAGGGCGACGACAAGGTGCTGGTCGAGGACGTCGTCGATGGCATCGTCGCCGCGCTCAACCGTGTTGCCGCTTAAGGGCGCGGCACCGGCTTCTTCTTGCTCCGCTGGTGTAAGGTGTAAGAATGGGGTGTAAGATATATTCTTGAAAGCAATCATCAGCTTAAGTTCGAATCTTACATACTTACGGCTCTTACCACTATCACTGCTTTCGCAGGTCGCGCCCGTCGTAACGGAGGGCGGTGTCGCTCAACGCCGCACAGGCGTCCGTGTGCACGACTCGCGGGACGCCGCATCCAACCCTGCTCAAGCACAACCTCGCGAAAGCACCTCGGCGGACGGAACGTGACAAAGGTAGGTGAGCGCGAGGCGGTGTCAAACGCGCTATCAACAGAAAGCGAATGATAACCTGTCCGCGAATTGTGGCGCTCTTCGTCAAAGCGCGGCGGCACCGATTGTTTTTGCCACGGCGCTATCACAAGGGTTTTTTATTGGCCAAAGCGCGTAGCGGGCAGGCCATAGGCCGTCATCGGCTGAAGAAGTTCTCGAAGCGCGGCCCGCTCACTTGAACGTCTCCGATACCAGGATGCCGGCCGGTCCGAGGATGACGATGAACAAGCGCCGGCAGGAAGAGCCCGCTCGTATCGTCGTCCCCGGCCATCCGCGTTGTCGCAGGCCTTGACCGCGGTGCCGCCTCAGCTGCTCGCCAACCTATTGAATCAGCTCAAGTTTGCCCATGCCCGCGTTCGCGGGCGCACTTTGGAATACGTGTAAAACGGCGCTTTTTCTTTGCGCAGGCGGTTCCGCCGCGGTATCGATAGTTTCAGAAAGAACCAATGACCGGGCCGGAAGCGCTGCGTCCATGATCGTCTGCTCCTGCAACGTGCTCAGTGACCGCGATGTGCGCACGGCGGTCAGTGGCTCAAGGCCGCCGCGGACGGCCGGCCAGGTCTACGGTTGCCTGGGTTGCAGCCCGCAATGCGGCCGGTGCGCTCGCACTATCCGCAAGATCATGGATGAGGCCGTGGCCGCCGCGTCCGGCTGTTCCTGCCGCGCCGACGGCGAATAACCGGCCGATTTCAATTTGTTCGCGGCATTTGGCCCGTCAGGGGTCTTCGCGCTTGTGCGGCCAGGGAACTGCGCCCAGATATAGAGCATTCCAAACCAGCCCGACCCGCCGGCAGGGCGAAAATCCAATCAAGCACGGGACGTAGAGCATGAAGGGCGACGCACGGGTCATCGAGTATCTCAACCGCGGACTACGGCACGAATTGACGGCGATCAACCAGTACTGGCTGCACTACCGGCTGCTCGCCAACTGGGGCTACAACGACCTTGCCAAGTACTGGCGCAAGGAATCCATCGAGGAGATGGAGCACGCCGACAAGATCATCGACCGCATCATCTTCCTCGACGGCTTCCCCAACATGCAGGTGCTTGATCCGCTTCACATCGGACAGAACGTGAAAGAGGTGCTCGATTGCGATCTCGCCGCCGAATATTCGGCGCGCGCGCTGTACGAAGAAGCCGCGACCCACTGTCATTCGGTGAAGGACTACGTGACGCGCGACATGTTCGAGAAGCTGATGAAGGACGAGGAAGACCATATCGACTTCCTGGAAACGCAGCTCGATCTCGTGAGCAAGCTCGGCGTCGAGCTCTACTCGCAGCATCACATCGGCAAGCTCGGCGACAAGGAAGATTAGGGCGGTTCCCACCTGAAACGAGTCTTTCCCCGCTCATTCCCGCGCAAGCGGGAATCCAGTCTTGAGCTAGCCTGGGTCCCCGCTTTCGCGGGGACGAGCGGGAGAGAGCGAGCCAACCTAACCGGGGATGCGCTGGTCGTGGCAGCGCTGATCTGAGGTACCGTCCAACATTCGATAGCGCGTCTCGCGTGGCGCGCCATTCCACGAACCAATCCGCACGCGTGCATCGCGCGCGACGTCCACCGGCAACCGTTTGTTAACGAAGGTTACTCGCACGTGCTGCCCGCACGCGCGAACTCGCGGGATTGCGCGCTCCAAAGGTTAAGGGCAGTAACGATCGTGAATATTCGCGGTTAAGAGTTAAGGTTAAGTCCCGTTTAACCGTTCTCTGCGATCTTCGGCTTCGTTGGTTCATTGCCGTGGGGCGTGGCTCCACCGGACGAAAGGGACGAAGTCATGGGTCCGACTAAGATGTTGGCGTTCGCCGGAGCTGCGACCGCACTGATCACGACGACGGCGGCGACCGCCGCCGATTTCCCCGCCATGCCCCCGCGCGTGCAACCGGTCGTCGTCGAGACCGGCGGCTGGTATCTGCGCGGCGACATCGGCATGACCAATCAGCAGGTCAAGAAGCTCGACAACGTGCTGTTCGCGACGACGGCGAACCTCGTCATCCATGACAAGAATTTCGAGTCCGGCATGCTGTACGGGCTGGGCTTCGGCTACAAATGGAACAACTGGCTGCGCTTCGACGTCACCGGCGAGTACCGGGGCGAGACCGGGTTCCACGGCTTCGACACCTGGACGGACGGCAGCGCCAATGCTCGTTTCAACAATTACACCGCCAAGAAGTCGGAATGGCTGGTGCTGGTCAACGCCTACCTCGATCTCGGCACCTGGTGGTGCATCACGCCCTTCATCGGCGCCGGCGTCGGCTGGAGCCAGGTGACGATCCACAGCTTCCGCGATGCAGGAACGACCGGCGGCGGAGCGGCAATACCCACGATGGCCTATGCAGACGCTGCGTCGAAATCGAACTTCGCCTGGGCGCTGCATGCCGGGTTGTCATACGAGGTAACGAAGTCCTTCAACGTCGAACTGGCCTATCGGTACACCAACCTGGGCAACGGCGTGACCGGCGACATCATCGGGTTCGACGGCTCGAACACCGTCGTGAACCCGATGCACTTCAAGGACATCACATCGCACGACGTGAAGCTCGGCGTCCGCTGGATGTTGCAGCCGGAGCCGGTCTATCAGCCGCCGCTGATGCGCCGCGGCTGATCGTAAGAAATTATCGGGGGTGCGGCGGCGCGGGGCGTTTCCCGCGCCGTCGGCTTTTCCAGGAAATTACATCCGCCCTCGTCATTGCGAGGAGCGAAGCGACGAAGCAATCCAGTTTGCGTACCACGACTCTGGATTGCTTCGCTTCGCTCGCAATGACGGGGCTGCATCAATTCAGTCATCCCGACCTGGTCTCCAACAGGGGCGGAGCTAACCGCTCATTAAGGTTAATCAATCATGATGACGGTTGCGCAGGGAGTTGTCTGCGCGAATCAAAGGGTCCGTCATGCGCCGCTGTCTTGTTGTTCTCTGCCTGCTTGCATCCATGACGCAGACAAGCGCCCAGGAGTTCGACGTGCCGACATTGCGAGGCACGTCGCCGTTCATCCCGGCGGCACCCCAGTACACGCGCTGGGCCGGCTTCTATTTCGGCGGACAGGTGGGGCGCAGCAGCGCCGAGATGAATTTCGCAGGCGCGACAAAAGACCTGGTCGCCTTCCTCCTGCGCAACACGGCGCTCGAGAACCAGCAGCGCCCGTCCGAGTGGGCGACACTTGGCAAGGAAAATCCTTCCGGGGTCAGCTATGGTGCGTTCGCCGGCTACAACGTCCAGTTCAGCGATGTCATCATCGGCTTCGACTTTCACTACAACCGTAGCGGCTTCGCCGCCACTGCGCCGGTGACTCCGATCCGTCGCGTCGTCAGCGCCGGCAGCAACACTTATGATGTGACAGTCGAAGGCAGCGCGTCGATGCGCATCACGGACTACGGTGCGGCGCGCCTGCGTGCAGGCTGCATTATCAACAACTTCCTGCCGTACGGAACGGTCGGCTTCGCCGTCGGCCGGGCCGATGTCACGCGTTCCGCGCACGTTTTTGGTATCGAGAACCCGTCGAGTCCTACCCCGACGCCGTTTGACTTCGCGACCAGCGACGCCAAGAACGGCGCCTTCCTCTACGGCTGGTCGGCGGGCGGCGGCATGGACGTGTTGCTGATGCCGAATTTCTTCGTCCGTGGTGAAATCGAATACATCTGGTTCACAAAGCTTGAAGGCATCCAGGCCCAGATCGGGACCGCCCGGGTCGGCGCGGGCTGGAAATTCTGACGCGCCACCCAAACTGCTTGGCAGGAATTGGGCTCGCGGTGCCGCGACGAAGCGCTTGACGCGGCGCGGCGGTTTCCTTATTTCCGGCGGCGGGACACCCCTCCCCACCGAGGGGCATCTATCTGGAAGGATAGACGATGGCCAATACGATGCCCGTCATGCGGCCGGCCGTGCCGCATTTCTCCTCCGGCCCCTGCGCCAAGCGCCCCGGATGGAGCCTGCAAGCCCTCACCGACGCGGTTCTGGGACGCTCGCACCGGTCGAAGATCGGCAAGGCGAAGCTCAAGCGCGCCATCGATCTCACCCGGGAGGTGCTCGAGGTCCCCGCCGACTACCGCATCGGCATCGTGCCGGCGTCCGACACCGGCGCGGTGGAGATGGCGCTGTGGTCGCTGCTCGGCGCGCGCCCGGTCACCATGATGGCGTGGGAATCCTTCGGCGAGGGCTGGGTGACCGACGTCGCCAAGCAGCTCAAGCTCAAGGACGTGACCGTGCTCAAGGCCGGCTACGGCGAGCTTCCCGATCTTTCCAAGGTCGATTTCTCGACCGATGTGGTGTTCACCTGGAACGGCACCACCTCCGGCGTGCGGGTGCCGAACGCCGACTGGATCCCCGCGAACCGCGCGGGGCTCACGATCTGTGACGCCACGTCCGCCTGCTTTGCGCAGGCGCTCGATTTCGCCAAGCTCGATGTCGTGACCTTCTCCTGGCAGAAGGCACTGGGCGGCGAGGGCGCGCACGGTATGCTGATCCTGTCGCCGCGCGCCGCCGAGCGGCTCAAGACCTACGTGCCGCCCTGGCCGCTGCCGAAGATCTTCCGCCTCACCAACAACGGCAAGCTGATCGAAGGCATCTTCGAAGGCGAGACCATCAACACGCCGTCGATGCTGTGCGTGGAGGACTATCTCGACACGCTCGCCTGGGCGAAGTCGATCGGCGGGCTCAAGAGCCTGATCGCGCGCGCCGACGCCAACACCAAGGCGATCGCCGACTGGGTCGCGCGCACGCCCTGGATCGACTTCCTCGCCAAGGAGCCGTCGATCCGCTCGAACACCTCGGTGTGCCTGAAGGTCGTCGACCCGGCGGTGACCGCGCTCGCGGCCGACGCGCAGGCGGCGTTCGTGAAGTCGCTGGCCGCGGCGCTCGAGAAGGAGGGCGTCGCCTATGACATCGACGGCTACCGCGACGCGCCGCCCGGGCTGCGCATCTGGTGCGGCGCGACCGCCGAAGCGGGCGACGTCGAGGTGCTCACGCAATGGCTCGACTGGGCCTTCACCAAGACCAAGGATGCGCTGCCGAAGGCGGCGTAGATCGTTTCGCCCTTTTCCCATTCGACGCGCGATGGTGCCGAGCGGCGTAGCCGCGAGCCCCTTATTCCCGAGATCGGATCACAGCCATGCCGCCCAAAGTCCTTATCTCCGACGCCCTTTCCGACGCCGCCGTCCAGATTTTCAAGGACCGCGGCATCGACACCGTGTTCCAGCCCAAGCTCGGTCCCGACAAGGAGAAGCTTGCCGAGGTGATCGGCGACTTCGACGGGCTCGCGATCCGCTCCGCCACCAAGGTCACCGCCAAGCTCCTGGAACGCGCCGGCAAGCTCAAGGTCGTCGGCCGCGCCGGCATCGGCGTGGACAATGTCGATATCCCCGCCGCCACCGCCAAGGGCGTGATCGTGATGAACACGCCGTTCGGCAATTCGATCACCACCGCCGAGCACGCCATCACCATGATGCTGGCGCTGGCGCGCGAAATCCCGCAGGCCGACGCCTCGACGCAAGCCGGCAAGTGGGAGAAGAACCGCTTCATGGGCGTCGAGATCACCAACAAGACGCTGGGCGTGATCGGCTGCGGCAATATCGGCTCGATCGTCGCCGACCGCGCGCAGGGCCTGCGCATGCGGGTGATCGCGTTCGATCCATTCCTGTCGCCCGAGCGGGCACGTGACCTCGGCGTCGAGAAGGTCGATCTTCCCGAGCTGTTCAAGCGCGCCGACTTCATCACGCTGCACACGCCGCTCACCGACAAGACCAGGAACATCGTCGACGCAGCCTCGATCGCGACCATGAAGAAGGGCGTCCGCATCATCAATTGCGCGCGTGGCGGCCTGGTCGACGAGGCGGCGCTGCGTCGGGCGCTCGAATCCGGACAGGTGGCGGGCGCGGCCTTCGACGTGTTCGTCGAAGAGCCGGCGAAGGCAAACCCGCTGTTCGGCCATCCGAACGTGATCTGCACGCCGCATCTCGGCGCCTCGACCTCGGAGGCGCAGGAGAACGTCGCGCTCCAGGTCGCCGAGCAGATGTCCGACTACCTGCTCAACGGCGCGATCTCCAACGCCGTGAACTTCCCGTCGATCAGCGCGGAAGAAGCGCCACGACTGAAACCGTTCGTCGCGCTGGCGGAAAAGCTCGGCTCCTTCGCCGGTCAGCTCACCGAGAGCGGGCTCACCAAGGTGCAGATCGCCTATGAAGGCCAGGTCGCCGGCATGAACACCAAGGCGCTGACCTCGGCCGCGATCGCCGGCCTGCTGCGGCCGATGCTGCAGGACGTCAACGTCGTCTCCGCGCCGGTGGTCGCCAAGGAACGCGGCATCGTGATCGAGGAGGTGACGCGCGAGGCGGCGGGCGACTATGACAGCCTGATCACCGTGACGGTGACCACCGAGCGCCAGTCGCGCCACGTCTCCGGCACGGTGTTCGCCGACGGGCGTCCGCGCATCGTCAACATCAAGGGCATCCGCATGGACGCGGAGTTCGGCCCCTCGATGGTCTACATCACCAATCTCGACAAGCCGGGCTTCATCGGCAAGTTTTCGTCCACCATGGGCGACGCCGGCATCAACATCGCGACCTTCCATGTCGGCCGCGAGGCGCCCGGCGGCAACGCCGTCGCGCTGATCGAGATCGACGGCATCATGCCGCCGGACGTGCTCGCCAAGGTGCGCGCGCTGCCGCAGGTGCAGTCGGCGCGGGTGCTGCGGTTTTGAGGCTGCCCGACCGCCGGCAATCGGGATGATGAGCGCGTAGGGTGGGCAAAGGCGCGGCTTCGCGCCGTGCCCACCAAGGGCAGCGCTGATGTGTCACCGGCACGGGTAGGCACGCTTCGCTTTGCCCACCCTATGCAGCTTTCGGCTCCTCGCGCGGGCGGTTATCATCCTTCCAAACACAAGCAATCATGGGGAGGATGAGGATGCTCAGACTCGCACTTGCTACTGCGCTCGTCGCCACCGCCATCGCCGCGGGCGCGCAGGCGCAGACATTTCCCTCCCGCCAGGTCACGCTCGTGGTGCCGTTCCCGCCCGGCGGCTCGACCGATGCGATCGCGCGCATCATGGCGGATCGCATGCGCGCGCCGCTCGGCCAGCCGGTGGTGACCGAGAACGTCGGCGGCGCCGGCGGCTCGATCGCGGTCGGACGCGTCGCGCGCGCGGCGCCCGACGGCTACACCATCGACATCGGGCAATGGGACACCCATGTCGGCAGCATCATCTACAAATTGAATTACGATCTGCAGAAGGACTTCGACCCGATCGGGCTGCTTTCGGTCAATCCACAGCTGATGGTCGCCAGGAAGAACCTGCCGGCGAACAACCTGAAGGAGCTCGTCGCCTGGATGAAGGCGAACCCCGGCAAGATCACCTTCGTCAACCAGAACGCCGCGGGCCAAATCACCGGTATCCTGTTCGAGCAGGCGACCGGCCAGAAGGTGCAGTTCATTCCGTACCGCGGCGCCGGTCCGGCGATGACCGACCTGCTCGCCGGACAGGTCGACCTGATGGTGGTGCAGGCCGCCGTCACGCTGCCGCAGCTGCAGGCCGGCACGGTCAAGGTGCTGGCGAACCTTTCGCCCGAGCGTTCGAAGGCGATCCCGGATATCCCGACCTCGGACGAGAGCGGCGTGCCGGGCCTCTATATGTCCGGCTGGTTCGGCCTGTTCGGTCCGCGTGGCCTGCCGAAGGACGTGCTCGCGCGGCTCAACGGCGCCATGGTGGACACGCTCGCCGATCCGGCGGTGCGCAAGCGCTTCAACGATCTCGGCCTCGACGTCGCCACCAAGGAGCAGCAGACGCCGGAGGGACTTGCTGCGTTCCAGGCGGCCGAGATCAGGAAATGGTGGCCGATCATCAAGGCCGCCAACATCAAGGGCGAATGAGGGCGGCGGCGGGCTTGTCCCGTCGAATCTGCGTGCTAAGGTTTGGAGCATGACGAAACTCCTAGAGCAAGCCATTGCGACCGTGCGCCAGCTTCCGGAAGGCGAACAGGATATCGCGGCCAGATTTCTGCTGGGTTTTGCCAATCCCGATGCGCGGCATTTCCAGCTTACAGATGAACAGATGGCCGAGGTTGAGCTGGCGAAGAAAGACGTGCGCGAAGGCAGGTTCGCGACCGACACGGAGATAGAAAGCGTGTGGCGGAAATTCGACCGCTAGCGCTGCGCTATAGCGCGCGTGCGCATGCGCATCTCATTGCGATCAGTGACTACATCCACGAACGAAATCCGAAAGCCGCCGCACGCGTTGGTAAAGCCATTCGAGAAGCGGCGGACTTGCTCCGACATTTCCCTTATGCAGCACGGGTCGGCCGCTCGCCCGGAACGCGCGAGTGGGTTGTTCGAGGCTTGCCATACATCATCGTTTACGAGGTCGATGCAGAGGCGAATGCGATTGTCATCCTGGGCATATTTCACGGCGCGCAGAGAAGAGGGTAGGGCACATGGACCGGATAAAGCCGACGTTGCCGCTTGCTGCCATTCTCGTGTTCCTGAATCTGTCTTCCGCTGCCGCCGCGCAAGACTTCTTCGCCGGCAAGACCGTGACGCTGGTGGTCGGCTATCAGGCCGGCAGCCTCTACGACACCAATGCCCGCTTCGTGGCACGCCATCTCGCCCGCTTCATTCCCGGCAACCCGACCGTGATCGTACGCAACATGCCGGGCGCCGGCACGCTCACGGCAGCGAACAACGTCGCCAACCTCGCACCCAAGGACGGCACCACCATCGCGCTGATTGCACGCGGCATGTCGATCGAGCCGCTGCTTGGCGGGCAGGGTGTGCGTTTTGATCCGTTGACGTTGAACTGGATCGGCTCGACCAGCCAGGAGGTCTCCGTCATCGCGGTGCGCAGCGACACCGGCGTGAAGACGCTCGACGACGTCAAGACGCGCGAGGTCGTGGTCGCGGGCCCTGCGCCCGGCACCGATGGCGTCACGTTCCCGACCACGCTCAACAACCTGCTGGGCACCCGATTCAAGGTCGTCACCGGCTACCGCAGCGGCGCCGAGATGACGCTCGCGGTCGAGCGCAAGGAGGTCGACGGCCGTGGCTCATGGTCATGGGCGAGCTTCCGCAACGACGGGATGGCGATGCTCAAGCGCGGCGACCTTACGCTGCTGGTGCAGATGGCGGCGGCGAAATCGCCGGACATTCCGCAGGTGCCGCTGGTGATGGACTACGCCAAGACCGCGGAGCAGCGGCAGGTGCTCGAGCTCCTGCTCGCCGGGCAGACGATGGCGTGGCCGGTGTTCGCGCCGGCCGAGGTCCCGCCGGAGCGCGTCGCGCTGCTGCGCACATCCTATCTCGCGATGCTCCAGGATCCGGAGACGCTCGCCGATGCCAGGAAGCTCGGCGTCGACGTCGACCCGGTGGCCGGCGAAGCGATCGGCGCCATGCTCAAGCGCATCTACGCGACGCCGCCGGCCGTGATCGAGAAGGTGCGCGAACTCGCCGGCCGCAAATAGCGGCCGGCCGGCGCTTGCGGCGTCAATTGCAGCGGATCTGCGCGGTGAACGTGCGCGCCCGCTCGGCGATCTGGGTGGTCTCGAGCTTGGTGGTGCTGGCATTGGTCAATGCGTTGACGCTGCCGGTTTCCAGGAAGCCCATCGCGATCAGCGACTTGATCGCGAAGTTGACGTTCTGCGGGATGTCGCTCGTCACCTTTGCGATCCGCAGCGCGTTCAGCTTCGAGACGACGACCGCCACCACGTTGCCGTTCTGGTCGAACACCGGGCCGCCGCTGTTGCCGGGCTGCAGCGGCGCCGAGATTTGGATCATCGTGGTGTCGTCGGCCAGGCCCGCGACGGCCGTTACGTTGCCGATGGTGAAATTGCCCGAGCTCGCCAGCAGGCCGGAGAGCGGGAAGCCGTAGACGAAGATGCTCTCGCCAAGCCGCACGCCCGTGCGCAGGTTCGGCACGGTGTCGGGTTTCAATCCCGTCGTCGCCAGCAGCGCCAGGTCGTTCTTCGAATCGCGGCCGACCACGCGCGCGCCGGTCGATATCGAGTCGTTGAGCGCCACGGTGATCGAATTGCAGTTCTCGACGACGTGATTGTTGGTCAGGACGTGACCTTGCGACGACACGAAAAACCCGGTGCCGGTGCTGCCGCCTCTTTCACGCGGCGCCGCCTGCGTCGGCGGGGCCTGAGGCGGCAGCGCTGCGGCCGGCGGCGGCGTCCGGGCAACCTGTTGCCCGCGGTCGAACGGATCCGGCCGCGCGCCCCCGCCTTCGCCACGGCCGGCCAAGGCCGGGGCGTTGGCGCCGACGCCGAGCGTCTTCAGCCCGGCCAATGCGAGCGCGTTTCTGCCGTCGAGGCGGAGCGCGTGCTGGTAGTCGGTGATCGCATTGTCCCGCTGGTTCATCTTGCGCCAGATGTCGCCGCGGTTGGCATAGGCCCGTGCATAGCGCGGATTGAGCTCGATGGCCCGGTTGTACGCTCCCATTGCGTCTTCGAGCTGGTTCATGTTCTCGTGGGCTTCACCGCGATTGTTGTGGGCGATCGCGTAGCTCGGATTGATCCTCACCGCGCGATCGAACTCCTGGAGCGCGCGCTTGTTGTCGCCGCGCGCCATGAAGAGATTGCCGCGGTTGTTGTAGGCCTCGTAGTAGTTCGGATTGATCTCGATGGCGCGCGTGTAGTCGGCGAGCGCCAGATCGAGCTTGCCCATCTGGCGATAGCTGATGCCGCGATTGTAATATGCGGTCGCGTTGCGCGGATTTTCCTTGATCATGCGCGTGCAGGCGCGAATCGCGAGTTCATGATTGTCCGATGCGCAATCGCGGCTGGCTTCCGCGTTGGCCGGCGGGGCGCTGACAACAAGAGCAGCCAGGAGCACGCCAATCCGCAACATGGAGGATCTCCTTTGCTCGATCAGCCTAGGGGTTGACACCCAGAGTCTTCAAACCTTCCCGGGCGAGGCCGTTGTTCGGGTCGTAGGTGAGCGCCAGCTTGTAGTCGGCGATGGCATTTTCGCGATTGCCCTTCTTGCGCCAGATGTCGCCACGGTTGGCGATGGCGCGCGAATATTTCGGGTTGAGCTGGATAGCCATGTTGTAGGCCGTCATGGCCTCGTCGAGCATGTTCATGTTCTCGAACGCCTCGCCGCGGTTGTTGTGGGCGATCGCATATTTCGGATTGATCTTGATGGCCGCGTCGAATTCCTGCAGTGCGCGCTTGTTGTCGCCGCGCGCCATGAAGAGATTGCCGCGGTTGTTGTAGGCCTCGTAGTAGTTCGGATCGAGCTCGATCGCGCGCGTATAATCGGCCATCGCCAGGTCGAGCTTGCCGGTCTGCCGATAGCTGATGCCGCGGTTGTAGTAGGCGGTCGCGTCCTTCGGGTTCTCTTTGATCAGCTGCGTGCACGCGGCTATCGCGACCTCGTGGTTGTCCGAGGCGCAGTCACGCTGGGTTTCGGCGAATGCCGCAGGTGCGGTAAGCGCGAGCGCCGCCAGGAGCGTAATGGTGCGCAACATCAAGAACCCCTTCCCAGTTCACGAATAGTCGTCCCGCTGGCCACTATAACACGCTGGCGGACGGGTGCAGCCGCCGCGAAGTTGTCGCCAGTTTGCCTTGTGGAGAGCGGAATTGCTGCCCACTCGTGGAAAGTCGACAGGGCCTGACGGCGGTCCGCGAGGGGGCGACCGCGCAAGTGCGGCGGCTTAGCAAGTGCGGCGGTTGAGAAGTCTGCATCGACTCCAAGCGGATCACGCCATCTTGCCTGGCGGGGCGGCATCCATTATCCCGGGATCGCCTGATGGTCAGGCTAACCTCTATTGATAAGCGCTTTTTTCGCGCCGTGACGGGAAAGGGCGACTCGTGGCCAACGTCGTCGTGGTCGGCTCCCAGTGGGGGGACGAAGGCAAGGGGAAAATCGTCGACTGGTTGTCCGAGCAGGCGGATATCGTGGTCCGCTTCCAGGGCGGCCACAATGCCGGCCATACCCTGGTCATCGACGGCAGCACCTACAAGCTGTCTCTGCTGCCCTCCGGCGTCGTGCGCCAGGGCAAGTTGTCGGTCATCGGCAACGGCGTGGTGCTCGATCCGAAGGCGTTGCTGGAGGAGATCGACCGCCTCAAATCGCAGGGGGTCGCCGTCTCGCCGGACTCGTTGCGGATCGCGGAGAACGTCACATTGATCCTCCCGCTGCACCAGGAACTCGATGTCATGCGCGAGCGCGCCTCCGGCAAGGGCGCCATCGGCACCACCGGCCGGGGCATCGGCCCGGCCTACGAGGACAAGGTCGGCCGCCGCGCGATTCGCCTGATGGACCTCGCCGACCTGCAGATGCTCAACGGCAAGATCGAGCGGATGCTGGCGCACCACAACGCCTTGCGGCGCGGACTTCGCATGGACGAGATCGCGCCGAGAGCGGTCTACGACCACCTGACCGCGATCGCACCCAAGGTGCTGCCTTATATGGACTCGGTGTGGTCGCTGCTCGATCACAAGCGCCGCGAAGGCAAGCGCATCCTGTTCGAAGGTGCGCAGGGCGCGCTGCTCGACATCGACCATGGAACCTATCCGTTCGTGACGTCGTCCAACACCGTGGCTTCCCAGGCCGCGACCGGTTCCGGGATGGGCCCGTCGGCGATCGGCTACGTGCTCGGGATCTGCAAGGCCTACACCACGCGGGTCGGCGCCGGCCCGTTCCCCAGCGAGCTGATGGAAGGCGACCCGATCGGTGATGGTATCGGGGCGCGGGGTCGGGAGTTCGGAACGGTCACCGGCCGCCGCCGGCGCTGCGGCTGGTTCGATGCCGTGCTGGTGCGACAGACCGTCCGGACCAGCGGTATCGACGGCCTGGCGTTAACCAAGCTCGACATCCTGGATGGGATCGACGAGATAAAGGTGTGTGTCGCGTACCGCCTGGACGGGCGGGAGATCGACTATCTGCCCGCCGGGGAGCATGCTCAGGCCCGGGTGGAACCGGTCTATGAGACCATCGAGGGCTGGCAGGCGCCGACCGCCCGGGCTCGGTCCTGGGCCGATCTGCCGGCTGCCGCGATCAAATATGTACGCCGTGTCGAAGAGTTGGTAGGTTGCCCGGTGGCGCTTCTGTCGACCAGCCCGGAGCGGGAGGACACGATCCTGGTAACTAACCCATTTGAGAATTAAGCGGAAATCGGGGGGCGAAGTAAGGTATGCTGGATACCGATGGCCGACTACTACCCACTGATAGCCCGGGCGGTTGCCGGGCTCGATAAGAATACCGGTGACGGACGGCGGGCCTTGTATGAGCGCGCGCGCACCGCGCTGGTCGCGCAGTTGCGCAGCGTCAACCCGCCGCTGAGCGAGAACGACGTCACGCGCGAGCGCCTGGCGCTCGAGGAATCGATCCGCAAGGTCGAGGCCGAAGCCGCGCGCAAGGGCTGGGTCGACCCGGGCAATGGCGCGGCGCCAACCCGCGTGCGCGCCCCCGAGTTCCCGCGCTGGGATCCGCCGCCGCCGAGTGCCCCGGATGACGACGAGCCGCCGCGTCACGCGGCGGAGACGAACACGCGTCATGCGCCGCCATCGCGCGGCGAGGGCGTCAACGGCCGCCCGGCGTCGGCGCGCTCGCTGCGCGCGTCGAATGTGTCCGCGGCGCCGGCGCCGAACGGCATGCGGGGCGAGCATGAGCGCTACGCCGATCCGGTGTTCGACCAGCCGCTGCCGTCGGAACAGGCGCCCAACATGCCGCCGCGCCCGGCGACGGCGCGCACCGCCAAGCCGTCGGATCGCCGCTCCCTGCAGGACGCCGGCCTGAAGAATTTCCGCGACGGCGTGTCCGACAACGGCGAAGACAACGATCCGCTGCCGCGCGTCGTGAAGAACGGCCCGCGCGAAAACGGCCCGATGCCGCCGACCTCGCACGATTTCGACCGCATCGACGCCCGCTCTTACGATCCGCACGGCGCGCCGATGTCGGACTATCCGGCGCAGCCGATGCTGGAGCAGGGCCCCGACTATGAGGATGAACCGCGTCCGCTGCCGGCGAAGGCGCGCGCGGGCGGCGCCACGGGCGGTCCGGCCGTCGCGCGCGCATCGCGGCGATCGTTCGGCGAATATGTCAGGATTGCGCTGACGCTCTTGATCCTCGCCGGCCTCGGCGGTGTGATCGTCTGGCAGTGGCCGAACATGGCCTCGCTGTATCGCTCGGCGCGGGCGCCGGCAACGGCGCCGCAGGTCGCCGGCGATTCCCAGCCGACGACCACGCGCCCCGCCAAGGTCACGGAGCGTTTCGGCCAGAGCGGCGACACGCCCACCGCCGCGCCGGCCGCGCCCGCTCCGAACCGGGTCGCGGTCGCGCCACCGACCGGTCCGGCCGCCAGCGGCGCCACCGTCGCTCAGAAGGTCGTGCTCTACGAAGAAGATCCGACCGATCCGAACGGCAAGCAGTTCGTCGGTTCGGCGATCTGGCGCGTCGAGCGCGTGCCGCCGTCCGGTCCCGGCCAGCCGGAAGAGGTGGCGATCCGCGCCGACGTCGAGATTCCCGATCGCAAGCTGACGATGACCTGGTCGCTGCGCCGGAATACCGACCAGTCGCTGCCGGCGAGTCACACCGTCGAGATTCTGTTCAAGCTGCCGCAGGACTTCCCGCCGGGATCGGTGACCAACGTGCCGGGCATCCTGATGAAGCAGACCGAGCAGACCCGCGGCGCGCCGCTCGCCGGCCATGCGGTCAAGGTCACCGACAGCTATTACCTGATCGGGCTCTCGTCGTTCGACGCCGACCGCGAGAACAATCTGCGCATGCTCAAGGAGCGCGGCTGGTTCGACATCCCGGTGGTCTACAGCAACAAGCGCCGCGCCATCCTCGCGGTCGAGAAGGGTACGCCCGGCGATCGCGCCTTCGCCGAGGCCTTCGCCGCCTGGCGGCAGTAGCACACGCTCCGTCGTCGTTCGGAACGCCGCGAAAGCAGCGAGATAAGGCTCCGTGCGGCAAGTGGAGAGTGGGCCAGGCGATCGTGCCGAGTGTTGATCGAAACCAATGATCTTTTCACCCCGCCGGCGATCTTGGGCTGCCGCGCCTACTTTTCGTCGTCGTCCGACGGCTCGCTTGCCGACGCGGGCGTGCGCTTGAGGAATTTCGGAATATCCTGTTCGGGGACCAAGGACGGGGCTGTGCCGACGGACCGCGTGCGGGTGCCGAACTTCCTCACTTCGGCGGGCACGACGTCTTCAGGAGGGAGGAATCGATTCGGCCGCTGCTCGATCGAGTCGGCAAACGCCTCGTAGTCTTCCGCGATCCTCAGCAGAAGCTCCTTGGAGATCCGTCCTTCTGCCGCGTCCACGAGCTGGCGCATCGCTTCGGCACGCGCGCGCCAAACCGCTGCGTCATCAAGCGACATGTTGCAAGCTCACCTTTCCGAAACGGGCCGCGCCCTGCCGGCGGCCAGCCTGCCCAGGCCTTCGGCCCGGCAGATCGTTTGCTATGCCCGACCGGCGGCCTTGCGAGGCCTGCCGGAAGCGCCCCGTTCGGCCGAGGGGGCGCGGACCTTCAGGATGCCTTGGAGGGTATCCTGCACGCGCGCCAATGCATGCTCCGCCTTTTCGGCCCGATCTTCGGCGCGCTCGGCGCGCACCCGAAGGCCGCCGAGCTCGTCATTCAGGGACGCGATACGCTCCTCATAGGCTCGTTCGGTCTGCTCGACGCTGGCCTTGAGCTCGGAGGTCAGGGAATCGATGCGCTCCTGCCAGGTCCTTTCGGTTTCTTCCAGTTTCGCTGTCAGCTGTTTGACTTCCGCCTCGGATACGCGCCTGCGCGTCTCCGCGGCTTCCAGCACCCGCTCGGCAAGCCGCATCTCCTCTTGCAGATGCGCCACCGCGGCCGCCGACCGCTCGGCCATCTCTGCTGCATGATCCTCGGTCGCCCGGATCAGCTCTTCGGTACGCTCGACGAGGTCGAGCGTCTTGCTGCCCTGCTCGTGTTCAAGGGGTTGGTCGAGTTCGTCAACCTGATTCGCGTCCATGGTTCTTCTTGCCTTTCGATTATTGCTGTTCGGGAATGACGAGCTGCCGGAGATCGCCGGCGACCGGCGTGTCGCCGGCTTCGGCGATCGACGGGGCGGCGACCGCTTCGTCCGTCTCGCTCAAGGGCAGTCCGAGCGTCGCGATCAGCTGCCGCACCTCGAGCCGCGCCAGGACATGGGAGACGTTGGGCTTTACCCCGACGTGCGAGGTGGCAAACGAATCGAAGGTGGTCAGTCCCAGCGGGAAGAACTCACGATACACCACGCGCTCCACGAGGCCGCTGGTCGCACGGAAGCTTCCGCGCTTTGCCAGCGTTTCAAGGGCCTGGACGACGCCCCGTTCATTGCGGGAGGACAGCGGCGATATGCGGTTTCGAACGACGATCCAGTCGGGATCGCGCTTGCTGACGGCGCGGCGCGCTTCGAACGCTTTTTGAATCGTTTCCGCGTAACGGGACGGCTTCAGGGTCTTGTCCGGCGTCGGCCCCATGCTGAAGATCACGTCGAGATCGACGAAGCTGTCGTTGACGGGCGTGATCACGGTGTCCGCCAGGCCATGGGCGAAAACGGTCAGGGGACCGCCGTTGCCGGGCGTATCGATCAGGATGAAGTCGGAAACCGGCTGGTAGGAGCGCAAGACCTCCGACAAGGCGTTGATGCGGTCGTTGTCGCTCCACTTGGTTCCGCGATGGCTGAGATCGTCGATGCAGATATGGTCCGGGAGCTTGAGCATGGATCGCTCGTCGCTCGCGGTGATGCGTCGATTCTCGATGTAGCGGGTCAGCGTGCGTTGCTCGTAGTCCAGGTCGATCGTCGTGACCCGTTGCCCGCTTTGCAGGAGCGCGACGGCGATATGCATCGCAAGCGTCGACTTCCCGCTGCCGCCCTTTTGGTTCCCAAGCAGAACGACGTGCGCCCCGTTCTCAAACGAATACATGAGTTACCTCGACTACTGCCGCTTATTGTTGGTATTCGAGTGCAACTACGTGCATAGAACGTCAGGAAATGCATTGCCCGATCCATCTTAAGGTCGACATTTAACGTTACGGCTGGAGGTTAATGCGCCGCTTTGCGCGCCCATGGCTGTGCGTACCGCGACGGTTCGCGCCGTTAGGCATGTCCTTTAACGATACCGCGCTGCTCGGCTTGTTGGAGGCCAGCGTAACCCGCTACAGCGGCCTGGTCCGGCCGTCCCAAGCCCCAATCGGTTGGCCGGGTGTCACCGGGCGCGCCGAGGATTCCGCCAATAAAGTCGTCTGCGGCCGGCCCACCCAAACTCGTTGGTCCGTGATGGCGCGCAGCAGCTACCTGGAAATGGCCGCCTGGCTGGGACTGTGCGCGGTGATCGTCGCCGTGTTCCTGGGGCCACTGATCGCGTGGTATCTGGGTTGAAAGGTCGGAGACCGAACCTCAGCCGCGCGCGGGCGCCGGCGAGCCGGCTTCACGCGCGATCATCGCTGCCAACAGCTTGCGGCCCTGGATCGGCGCAGCATCGACCCGGATCGACACCGGAAACACCGCGCGGTCGGGATCGCTGCCGATGATGCGCTGCTGCGCCTCCAGCACCGCCTTGTCCTGATCGAAGGTCTTGGTGATGCCGTCGCGGATGTAGTCGGTGAGCTCCCGGTCATCGATGCGGAACTGGCGCACGATCGCCCAGAAGTAGTGCGTCGTGGTCGGCGTCTCCGGCGTGATGAAATTAAGCACCTTGCGCTCGAGCGCGGCGCTCCTGTCGGTGGTGCCGGCCGGCATCGATCCGTTCTCGATGATGTGCAGGCCCGGCGGCGAGAAGGTGTTGGTGTGCCAGCGGTCGATGCGGCCGGTGAAGCCGGTGGTGCGCTTGTAGAACGGCGGCGCTTCCATGTCGTACATATCGCGGTGCATGCGCACGCGATCGCCGTCGAGATTGACGGTGAACGGCGCCTCCGCCACGGCCTCGTTGCCGATCGTGTCCTCGTGCACGAAGCTCTCATGCGAGAGATCGAGCAGGTTGTCGTTGACGAGCTGGTAGTTGGCGCCGAAGTGGTGATAGCCGTCCGACACCGCCCAGGCCGGATGATCGCACCAATGCACGTCCGGAATTTTTGCGGGATCGGCAAGCGCCGCATCGCCGAGCCAGATCCAGGCGAAGGAATGCCGTTCAACAAGCGGATAGCTCTGCACCTTGGCCTGGCGCGGGACGGTGTCCTGGCCGGGCACGCGCAGGCATTGGCCTTCGGCGTCGAAGCACATCCCATGATAGCCGCACTGGATCTGCTCGCCGTTGACGCGGCCGAGCGACAGCGGCGCGAAGCGGTGCGGGCAGCGGTCGGCGAGCGCCGCCGCCTTGCCCGATTGCGTGCGGAACAGCACGATCGCTTCGCCGCAGACCGTGCGCGCCAGCGGCGTTTGGCCGATCTCACGGGCAAACGCGATCACCTGCCAGCAGTTGCGAAGCCACATGGGCGCTTCTCCTATTTTCGGCGATACTAACGCAGGAAGCCAGGATCCTGCCAAGTCGCGGTGGGCCGCTGCGTCTCTCGACCGCGGTGTGGCACCTTGTGCCGCCGCCTTTGATTGCGCATCGTAGCCGTCCTGGCCGACGATATGGCGTGAAATGGAGGCGATGATGGCATCCGAGTCCCATGTCTTGTTGTCCCGCGTTTTCGGTCTGTCCTGCGCTCTGGCAATCGTTGCGCCCCTTGCGGCAATGGCGCCGGCGGCGGCCGAGACGACGGATGACGCCGCGAAGTTCTACAGGGGCAAGACGGTGCAGGCGATCGTCGGCTACGGTCCGGGGTCGACCTTCGAGCTCTACCTGCGCGTCCTGACCCGTCACATCGGCCGGCATATCCCGGGCAATCCCAATATCGTCCTCCAGCACATGCCGGGCGCGGGCTCGCTCAAGGCCACCAACTATCTCGCGGCGGTGGCGCCCAAGGACGGCTCGGTATTCGGCATGCCGAACCCGGTGAACACCATCGAGCCGCTGATCGATCCGAAGAACTCGCGTTTTGATCCACGGACTTTCCTATGGCTCGGCAGCCTCAACACCGAAATCTCGACCTGCGGCTTCTGGGCCAAGGACCTGCGCCGCTACGACGATCTCAAGAAGCGCGAGGTGGTGGTGGGTTCGACCGGACCGGCGTCGGGCTCGACCATCGACGCGCGCGTGCTCGGAACGCTCACCGGCATCAAGTTCAAGGTCGTGACCGGCTACGGCGCGCTGGGCGACATCCGCCTGGCCTCGGAGCGCGGCGAGACCGACGGCTTCTGCGGGCTGCTCGTCTCGGCGCTCAAGACCGACTACTGGGAGCAGTACAAGTCCGGCCGCATGGCGGTGCCGGTGCAGATGGCGCTCACCAAGCATCCGGAGTTTCCCGACATCCCGAATGCCTTCGAGCACGTGAAGAGCGAGGAGGACCGCCAGCTTTTCCGCCTGATCTTCGGGCCGTGGTCTTACGGCCGTCCGCTGTTCGTGCCGCCGGGCACCGATCCGGCGCGCGTCGCGGTGCTGCGCAACGCGCTCGCCGCGACACTGAAGGACCCGGCCTATCTCGCCGAGGCCAAGAAGCTCAACATGGAGATCCAGCCGGCCGCGCCGGAGACCGTCACCAAGCTGGTCGACCAGATCCTGCAAACGCCGCCGCCGGTGATCGAGCGCGCGCGGCAGGTGCTCGGGGTCGCCAATCGGTGACGGTGTCGTGGGCGGTCCCGGATTTCGCTGGCGCTCAATCCGGGCTACACTCGTTGTACGATCAACAGAACACCAAGAACAGAACAAGGAGTTTTCCATGAGCGTCGCGAGACACCCCCGTCCGCCGGAACTCGTCGGCATGCCGGTCGAGGAAATCATGAAGAAGTTCGTCGGGCGCTACAGCGAGAAGCGCGCCGACTGGGCGGCGTTCGAGGACGCCAAGATCGAGGGCTACAAGCGCGCGCAGCACCGTTTCATCGGCGCCGGCGGCTCCGGCAAGCACGACGACCCGACCGTGATCCCGGCCAAGAACTTCACGCTCTCGATCATGTTCGTGCCGCCGGGGCAGGGCAACGCCGCGCATACGCACGAGGTCGAGGAATGCTTCTTCGTGCTGCAGGGTCATCTCGACGTCTTCGTCGAGGACGAGACCGGCAAGCGCATCACCGCGCGGCTCGGCCCATGGGAATGCATCTCGTGCCCGGCCGGCGTGATCCACGGCTACCAGAACGACTCGCTCGAGCCGGTCTATTTCCAGGTGATGCTCGGCCGCGCGCGGCCGGAGACCATGGGCTACGCCGACGACGAGCTCTACAAGCGCCGCGACGCGCATCTCAAGGCGGTGTGATTCATCGCTCGTCCTCGGGCAACTCCTCGTCTGTCGCGAAATTTCGGCCAGCATAGTAGACGCCGAGAATGACGACCTTGCGGGCTTGCCGGTCCAGTTGAAACAGGATTGTCGCGCGACGTCTGAACCCCCACGGTGCGCAAGCCGGGCCGCAAATCGTCCCGGCGCATGCCGCGCTCGGGCGTGTGTGCCATGCCAAGGCCAATAGGCTTCGATACGGCTCACAAAACGATGAGCGATGTGCGCTCCGCCGCGTTCGGCTATGTGGTCATAGATCGCGATAAGATCAGCCTCGGCCGATCTCGTAATGACGACAGACCAAGCCGTCGGAATCATCTGCCTTTGGTTCGTTTGGCGCGACGCCCCCGTAGCCGGGAGAATACTTCGGCGGCGGGCCGTGCACTGCTCGGATCGCTACGATATGCGTCATACCGGGCGACACCCTCGGCGCGTAGCCACTCTTCTTCAGCGCCGTCACGCGCTTTCAGCGCACGAAGTCCTTCACGGATGACTTCGCTTTCGGTTGCGTAGTCACCGGATGCTACCTTGTCCTTCACCATCTTCGCCATATCGTGGGGCAAAGTGATGCTGAGGGGTTTCGTTGCGCGCATTAAGAGAAAGCTCCGCGGTCGAGCACGACTTAATCCTACTCCGAAAACGAACCTGCGGCCATAAAAAAGCGGCTCCGTTTGCACGGAGCCGCTTTCATTTCATCGCAGCGGGAGTGAGAAAACGCAGCGCCTAGTGCGCCGACATCGGCGCCGCCGCCGGCGCGACCGGCGGCGCTTCCATCATGGCGACGCGGTTCTTCACCGCCTTCTGCACCTTCTCGAAGGCGCGCACCTCGATCTGGCGCACGCGCTCGCGCGACACGCCGAACTCGGCGGCGAGGTCCTCGAGCGTCATCGGCTCGTCGGCCAGGCGCCGCGCTTCGAAGATGCGGCGCTCGCGGTCGTTGAGCACGGTGAGCGCGTCGGACAGCGCCTGCCGGCGGTTGTCGGATTCCTCGCTCTCGGCCAGGCGGGTCTCCTGGTCGGTCTGATCGTCCGCCAGCCAGTCCTGCCATTCGCCGGCGTCGCCGTCGTCACGGATCGGCGCGTTGAGCGACATGTCGCCGCCGAGGCGGCGGTTCATGTCGATCACGTCCTGCTCGGTGACGCCGAGCCGCTTGGCGATCAGCTTGACCTGGTCGGGACGCAGATCGCCGTCCTCCAAGGCCGAGATCTTGCTCTTGGCCTTGCGCAGGTTGAAGAACAGCTTCTTCTGGTTCGCGGTGGTGCCCATCTTCACGAGCGACCACGAACGCAGGATGTACTCCTGGATCGCGGCCTTGATCCACCACATCGCATAGGTGGCGAGGCGGAAGCCCTTGTCGGGCTCGAACCGCTTCACGGCCTGCATCAGGCCGACATTGCCCTCGGAGACCACCTCGGAGATCGGCAGGCCGTAGCCGCGATACCCCATGGCGATCTTGGCGACCAGGCGCAGATGGCTCGTGACGAGCCTATGGGCCGCCTCGCGGTCGCCATGCTCGCGCCAGCGCTTGGCCAGCATGAATTCTTCCTGCGGTTCCAACATCGGAAACCGCCGGATCTCTTCGAGATAACGTGAAAGTCCTGATTCGGCCGTCAGGATCGGCACAGCAGCAGCATGGGCCATGATAGCGCCCTCCTTACAAATGCCCCCGATGATCGGCGGGCGAATTCGATGCCGACGCTTTCAGCCACCGGCACCTTGTGCGCCGCGATTGCGATCGCACATGCAGCATACAGGACCGCAAGTGCGAACGGTAGACAATCTGGGGTCACGTCGGCGTGACCCCACCCGGATTGACGTCAAGTCTTTGATTTGACGTGGCGTTTATGCTCGGACCGCGGCCCTTGAGCCTGGGTGCTGAGGCTTGCATGTAAACGAGCGAGGTCGCCCGGTAGTTCCGAACGGAACTCCAAGGGGCGGCCTGTTACCGGGTGTTCGATGGCCAGGAAATAAGCATGCAAGGCCTGTCTTCCAAGGGCTTCCACCGCCTCGGCGGCTTGGGGGGAGAGCCGGGTAACCTTGGTCCGGAAGCCGGGGCCGTAGACCGAATCGCCGATCAGGGGGTGGCCAAGATGGGCCAGGTGGACCCGGATCTGGTGGGTGCGGCCGGTCTCCAGCCGGCAGGCCAGCAGGCTCGCCACCGGCTTGCCGGGCTCCTTGTCACCCGCTTGTCCCGGGAAGCGCTCCAGTACCTCCCAATGGGTGATGGCCTCCCGGCCGCCGGGGCGGACCGCCATCTTGTCGCGGGCATGGGGGTGGCGGTCGATCGGCTGCTCGATGGTGCCGCGGGGCCGGTCGGGCGCGCCCCAGACGAAGGCGAGGTAGCCACGCCGGAGCGGGCCGGTGCGGCCATGGTCGGCGAACTGCGCCGCCAGGCTGGCATGGGCGCGGTCGTTCTTCGCGATCACCATCAGCCCGGTGGTGTCCTTGTCGAGCCGGTGCACGATGCCCGGCCGCCGCACCCCGCCGATGCCGGAGAGGCTCGCGCCGCAATGGGCGATCAGCGCGTTCACCAGGGTGCCGGTGGCGTTGCCGGCGGCGGGGTGGACGACCATGCCGCGCGGCTTGTCGATCACGACGATCGCGTCGTCCTCGAACACGATATCGAGCGGGATGTTCTCCGCCGCCGGCGCGGCCGGCTCCGGCGGCGGCAGCGCCACGGTGACGGCATCGCCGGCGTTGACGCGGTGGCCGGGATCGCGGACTGTGCGGCCGCCGACCGTCACCTCGCCGGCCAGGATCAAGGCCTTGAGCCGCGAGCGCGACAGGTCGGCGATCGTCGAGGCCAGCGCGCGGTCGAGCCGCTCGCCGGCATTGGCTTCGGCGACCGTGATTGTTTCGGTGCGATGATCAGCGGCCATCGGTGCTTCGCAGTATGAGCGATCCGAACGCGGACGAAAAACCTCTCGATCCGGCGGCGGCACGCATCGTCTCGCGCATCCGGCTGATGATGGTGATCTCGGCGCTCACCACGCTGTTCGCCATCGTCGCCGTTCTCGGGGTGGTCAGCTACCGCCTTTTGCGCTCCGAGGGAAGCGCGGTGGTTTCCGACATGACCGCCATGCTGCCGAAGGGCGCGCGCATCGTGGCGACCGCGGTGGCGGAGGACCGCATCGCGGTGACGGTCGAGGTCAATGGTACGCTGGAAATCCGCACCTTCGACCTGCGTACCCTCAAACAGACCGGGCGGCTGCGCTTCGCGACCGAGCCCTGAGCTTGCCTTGAACCGCGGATAGGTTCATGGCGTCAAAGCCAATATATCGGTCGGCCCGGCTCCGGGCCTGCCGTGCCTTTGCCCTGTTGGTTTCCAGCCATGAACGACGCCGTCGCGCCGCCGCCGTCCGTCCCGACCGTGCCACCGCCGCCGCCGCCGGCCCCAGCCGACGTCGGCCAGCCCGTCGCTTTCACCGGGGTCCGTGGTGATTTCCGGTGGCTGGTCATCCGTGGCGCGATGCTCGAGCTGGTCACGCTCGGCTTCTACCGCTTCTGGCTCGCGACCGACATGCGCCGGCATTTGTGGTCGCACACCACCGCCGGCAGCGATGCGCCCGAGTACACCGGCACGGCCAAAGAATTGCTGATCGGATTTCTGTTCGCGCTGGCGATCCTGGCGCCGGTCTATCTCGCCTACTTTCTGATCGGTCTTGAAGCGGAACTCTATCAGGCGTTTGCCAGCATTCCGCTGGTGCTGTTCTTCTACCTGTTCTACCAGTTCGCACGCTATCGTGCGCGCCGCTATCGGCTGACTCGCACGGTCTGGCGCGGCGTGCGATTCTGGATGAAGGGCTCCGGCTGGCTCTACGCTTTCCTGGCCGGCTTGTGGATGGTGCTCATCATCGTCACGGCCGGACTGGCGCTGCCGTGGTCCCGGGCCGCGCTCGAGCGCTACAAGATGCGCAACAGCTTCTACGGCGACCTCGCCGGAGATTTCGATGGCACCGGCGGCGGATTGTTCAAGCAGGCCTGGACGCTGTGGCTTGCGGTGGTTCTCATCATCGGATTCGTCGTTGTGCTGGGGACAGCCGCACCCGCGGCGGCGGTGCTGGTGGGCGCGCTGGCCCTGGTGTTCGCTCCCTTTATCTATGCGGTCTACAAGGCCATCGAGTGGAGATGGTGGGTCTCAGGCATCCGCTTCGGTGCGGTGCGCTTCGAGTCCAATCTGGCGACCTCTGCGCTGCTGGCTCCTTACTGGGCCGTGATCGGCTGGAGCCTGCTGATCCTGGTTGCGCTCTTTGCCTGGATGTTCGGGGTCGGCGGCATCATCTATGCGATGTTTGCCAAGTCGGGAGCCACGGGGCTGGAAGTCGGTGCCATGGTCGCGCAGAGCCCGCTCGTCATCGGGCTTGTCGTGCTCGGCTATCTCGTGTGCGCGCTCGCCTTCGGCGTGGTCGTTCGCATCTATCTGCGCCGCGACGTGTGGGCCCGGGTTGTCGCCTCGACGATGGTCTATAATCTGGCGGCGACCGACAACGTGGTCGCGCGCGGCGAGGCGGCCAATGCGCTTGGCGAGGGTTTTGCCGATGGCCTTGATATCGGCGGTTTCTAGGAACGGCGCATGACGATCGAGGCGGTGCAGGACGGTCCCGCCGTCTATTTCGACGGCACCTCCAGTCGCAAGCGTCAGGTCATGCTGCGGCTTGGCCCATCGCTCGAGATCGTCGAGGACGGCACCTTGGTCGCGACCTGGCCGTTCGACGACGTGCGTCGCGCCGACGGCGCCGCCGGCCGGCTGCGGTTGAGCTGCACGTCCGCCTCGGCGCTGGCCCGGCTCGAGGTCGACGATCCGGCCACGGCGGCGGCGCTGGTCGGGCGCTGCAAGGCGCTCGACGTCGATCGCGGCGGGCCGAGGCAGACCGTCCGCATCGTGTTCTGGTCCGCGGCCGCGATCGCCTCGATCGTAGCGATCGTGATCTACGGCATTCCGATTCTGGCGGACCGCCTGGCTCCGCTGGTGCCGCGATCGGTCGAGCAACGGATGGGGCAGGCGGTCGACATGCAGGTCCGCGCCTTGTTCGGCGACAAGGTCTGCGAGGAGCCGGAAGGCAAGGCGGCGTTCGCCAAGATGATCGAGAAACTTCGGACCGCCGGCGGGATCGACTATCCGCTCGACGCGCATGTGCTGCCCAGTAAGGTCCCGAACGCCATCGCGCTGCCCGGCGGCAAGGTCTATCTGTTCAGCGCGCTCCTGGACAAGGCCACGAGCCCGGACGAGATCGCCGGCGTGCTCGCGCATGAGCTCGGCCATGGCTACCACCGCCACCACATGCGCTCGCTCATTCACAACGGCGGCACGTCATTCGTGATCGGCCTTCTGCTCGGCGACATCACCGGCGGCAGCGCCGTGATCTTCGCGTCGCGCCAATTGTTGTCGGCGTCGCACTCGCGCGAGGCGGAGCTGGAGGCCGACGACTATGCCAACACGGTGATGCGCAAGCTCGGCCGCTCGCCGGTGCCGCTCGCCGAGCTGCTGCTGCGCATCACCGGCGAGCAGCGCAAGCAGCTCGGCGGCTTCAACATCCTCAACAGCCATCCGTTGACGGAGGACCGCCTCGCGCTCGCCAGGAAGCACGATGGCCCGAACACCGGGCCGGAAATCCTGTCGCCGGCCGAGTGGGAAGCGCTCAAGGCGATCTGCGGGACGAAGTGAACGGCTCGGCGCGCCACAGGTTCAACGTTTCGCCGTGATCTCGATCTCGATCAGCTTGCCCGGCCGCGAATAGCCGTCGACCTGCTCGACCTCGCAGTTGTCGAGCGGCACGGTCCCGGTCGCGGCGACCCCGTCGAGGAGCGCCTTCGGGTTCTCGTTCCGGTGCAGGAAGAACGCGACATGCACGACGTTCGCCCACGCGCAGCCGGTCTCGGCGAGCAGCGCCGGCGCGCGTGAGCACGTCGGTGTATTGCTCGGAGAGCGTCGGCAGCGTCTCGCAGGTCATGCCGGCGAGGAACACCATCGGGCCCCAGGTGAGGTGGCGGATGAACGGCTGCACCGGCGTGTGCTCGGACACCTGGCGCGCCCCGCCCGCCGGCGCCGCCATGGCGAAGAGATCGACGCCGACGTCGGCGGCGGACGAGAAATAGCCCGGCGCGATGTAGCTCGAGGTGGCGGCGCGGGCCTGCCCTTCGAATACCCTGCCGCGCACGCCGCTCACCACGTCGCGCGCCTCGCGGGTACGCCCGAACACCCGCGAGCGCACGACGTTGCGGTCGAGCGCGAGGCCCTGCGACGCGAGCGCGGCGGCTGCTTGCTCGAACAGCGCCTGCGATTGCCGTTCCAGCGAGCCGCCGCCTTCGGCCTCGAGGCCGAGGTAAACGAAGCGCTGGCCGGCGAAATTGATCGTCTTCTGGCGCATGGTGTCTCCCCGAACGGTGCCGCGCGAGAGGCTAACGCATTCCCCGGTTAAGTTGACCCGCTCTCTCCCGCTCGTCCCCGCGAAAGCGGGGGACCCAGGTTACCTTCAGACTGGATTGCCGCTTGCGCGGCAATGAGCGGGGAAGACCCCGATCAGGTGGGAACCGCTCTGGCGCCAATGCGCGCCGCCTGCCATCGGACCAGTCACCCATGTCCATGGGCACTGCGCGCTTGCGCCGCCGCCAGTTCGGGCGATCTCAGAGTCTTGGCCACTGCGCGCGCTCCCCTATCTTGGAACGGGCTGTTAATTATCTTGGAACGGGCTGTCAATCGATCCAATCGCCGGTCTTGAACACGGTGGTTCACAGAACTTCGGACGTGTTCACCGTCGTCAACCACGAGAGTGTGCGGCACTCGTCAAACGGTTCTTGCCGTGCCTGACCTCCGGCAGCTTCCTCCCTCCATGAGGGCACCCGAGTCAAAACCCGAGTCTGTAGAACTGCACGCCGATCTTGTTGGCTCGTCGCCAACGAACCCGGCATTTGGGTTGCACTTCCTGCGAACCAAAGTGAGGCGAAAATAATCAGGCACGACGTCGGGCACTGAAACCAGGATGCATGCGCCTGTTGGCGAGATATCAGTGACGATACAGTTGGTAATGCGCTTCCCGACCAACGAGGAAATTGCTCCCGGGCGTTTCCAGTCAACGCGTGGTTGAGAACGACGCTTGTCTCCAGACATTTAATAACAGCTTCTTCGCGCGTTTCGTTGCCTTCCTCTAAAAACTTACGCATCCTGCCATTCGATGACCAGATGCAGTCTTTCAGGGTGATTACGGACGGATTAACGATTACGTTACATATTGAATAACCCGAGCGAGGCACTGCATAGCTTGAATGAGCTTCTATCAGATTCTCAAACAGGCGACCTACGAACCCGAGGGCGTGAAGCGTGCGGGCGCGGGGTATGAACCAGCGCTTCTCCTTCTCGGTATCAAGGGTCGCGATGGTCCTCCGGCGAGATGCGTCATCATCCCGCGATGGGAAGAAATTTTGCTCGCGTGGGATAAATGGGGTTGATTGATTCAAGCTTTGTCCCCGGCATGGGAAGATAGGGTCTCGCAAAGCGCGTCACCCGGCCGCGAATAGCCGTCGGCCTATCGGCCTCGCAGGTGGCGAGCAGCGCCGTGCCGGTCGCGGTGATGCCGTCGAGGAGCGCCTTCGGGTTCTCGCGCCGGTGCACTACGTCCGTGGGCACTGCCCGCTTGCGCCGCCGCCCATTCGAGGCTATTTCGATGGCTTCGCACCCGCTCCCTTCGTCTAGCGGTCTAGGACGCGGCCCTCTCAAGGCTGAAACACGGGTTCGATTCCCGTAGGGAGCGCCAGCGCTTTCCGCATAAAGCAGCCTCGGCACGACGTCGGGCGCTTGAGTTCTCCCCGGACTGTATCGGATAGTCTGCCCATGAGGTTCTGGCGCCCGTGGGTTCGTAGGCGCGGGCCGATGGATCCTCCAAGACAGTGCCGGCCACGTTGCGCAGGCACACAGAACAAGAAGGGAGGGTGCGATGATCGCATTGCGGTCGATCGCGTTGTGCGGACTCTTTGTGATTGCGCCCGCGCTCGCGCCTTCATACGCCAACGAGCCGTTCTATGGCGGCCGGACGATCGCCATCGTTGTTCCGTCGGGCGCAAGCGGCGGCTACGACACCTATGCCCGGCTGCTGGCGCGTCACATGGGCAAGCACATCCCGGGCAAGCCGCACTTCGTCGTGCAGAACATGCCGGGCGGCGCCGGGGTTCGCGCGGCCGACTATCTGACCGGGGTCGCAGCGCAGGACGGCACCGCGATCGGCATGCTCGAGCAGGCCTTGTACCTGCGGCAGGTGCTGGACCTGCCCGGGCTGCGCGGCGACGTCCGGAAGTACAACTGGATCGGCCGGCTGGTGAGCAACAGCGCCGTGCTCTACGCATGGCATACGGCCAAGGTTCGCCGCATCGAGGACGCTTTCGACAGCGAGTTGATCGTGTCCGCGTCCGGCACGGCGCCGCGCCTGAACTGGACGGCGCTCAACATGCTCGCCGGCACGAAGCTGCGGATGATCACCGGCTACGAGGGACCGTCCGCGGCCAAGATCGCCATGGAGCGCGGCGAGGTCGAGGCGACGGCGCAGCCGTGGCCGGTCATCCGCCGCGAGAACGCCGAGTGGCTGCGCGACAAGAAGATCAATCTCCTGGTTCAGACCGGCGACCACAACCCGGGTCTCGAGCACCTGCCGCGCATGACGGACCTGGCCAAGACCGAAGAGAACCGCAAGGTCTTAGAGATTTTCGCGGCGCCCGCCCATATCGGGCGCTCCCTATTCACGTCGCCCAACGTGCCCGCCGATCGGGTCGACGTGTTGCGCAGGGCGTTCGACTTGACGGTCAAGGACGACGAGTTCGTCGCGGAGACAAGCAAGATCGGTCTCGACATCGAAGCGCTGACCGGCCGCGAATTGCAGAATTATTTCGCGACCGTTTCGTTCGCGCCGTCATTGGTTGCGCGCGCCAGGGAAGTCGCCGAGCGCGCCGGTCTCAAATGACGTCTGCCGCTACTCGACCGCGCCGGCTTCGCGCAGTGCCTTGATCTCGGCGTGGTCGAAGCCGAACTCCGCCAGCACTTCCTCCGTATGCTCCGCGAACTCGGGCGTGCGAACGGTCAGCTTGCTCGGCGTGCGGCTCAGGCGGAACGGCTGGCGCGGGAGCGGAAGGTCGTTGCCATCGGTGCCGGCAACTTTCTGGACGAGCCCCAGGTGTTGCACCTGCGGATCGTTGAAGGCCTGGTCGATCGAGTTGATCGGCCCGCAGGGCACTTCGGCTTCAAGCATCTTCCTGGTCAACGTGGCGGTGTCCATCTCGCCGACGATTGCCTGGATGAGGCTGTTCACCTCTTTCCTTCGGCTTCGCCTGATCTCGCGGGTCGCGTAGTCCGGATGGTCGATCAGGTCCTCGCGGCCGAGCGCCTTGCACAGCCGGGGCCACATGTACGGGATCGGCGCGATGTTCACATAGCCGTCCTTGGTCTTGTAGGCGTTGGTCGGCACGCCCGACGGATGCTCGTTGCCGACCTGCTTGGGAACGACGCCCTCCACGAGGTAGCGCGCTGCTTGCAGGTCGAGCGTGAACATCTGCGACTCGATCAGCGACGTTTGCACCCACTGGCCCTGGTTCGATTTCTGCCGCTCCATCAGCGCGGTGAGAATGCCGAGTGCGGCATAGAGACCTGTCAGGATATCGGCGATGGGAATGCCGACCCGCATCGGGCCGCGGCCGGGCTCGCCCGTCACCGACATCAGGCCGCTCATGCCCTGCACGATCTGGTCGACGCCGGGAATGTCCTTGTAGGGGCCGTCCTGCCCGAAGGCGGAGATGCTGGCCAGGATGATGCGCGGATTCTTCGCCTTGAGCGTTTCGTAGTCGAAGCCGAGGCGCCGCTTGACGCCGGGACGGAAATTCTCGACCAGCACGTCGGCCTTCTCTGCAAGCCGATGCAGCACGGCGCGTCCTTCCTCGCTCTTCAGATCGAGGGCGATCCCGCGCTTGTTGCGGTGCTTGTTCTGGAAGTCGGCCTCGTGACGTCCGGAGAAATCCTCGGGATTGCCGGTGCGGTCGACGCGGATGACGTTCGCGCCCCAGTCCGCAAGCTGACGCACGCAGACCGGTCCGGCCCGGGCATGCGTCAGATCGAGGACGACCAGGTCCTCTAGAGCGGTCGATGCTGGCTTGTATGACATCGTCTTTCTGCGCCGTTATTCTGCGATGATCTTGCGCGCCCGGACCTTGAGATCGGCCGGTGTCGACAGCACGCGCGCGACGATGTCCTGCAGCGTGCCGCCCGAGACGGCGTTGATCTCGGTCCGGGCCGTGATCGCTGCCTTGATGAAATCCGGATCGCGCAAGGTCGCCTCGTATGCGACGCGCAATGCCTGCACGCGCTCTGGCGGTGCGTTGGGTGCGATCGCCATTGGCTTGCCCATCGCGTCGCCGGCAATGACGAGATCGATGACCCTACGGTCGTCCGCGTTGCGCGCCAGCTCCTGGATCGACGGCACGCCCGTCAGCTCCGGGTCGTCGGACTTCGGCTCGCTCTGAACCAGAAGGTTGACCTTCCTGTCGCGGATCCAATGCAGATGGGTCGCGCGCCAGCTGTCCCATGAATTCGTGACCGCCTGCGCCTCGCCCCGCTCCATCGCCAGCGTCATGGTGGAATTGCCTTGATAGCCGGATACCACCCGGATTTTCGTTCCCAGCATCTCGTTGAGCAGTCGCGGGAAGGTGTAGGTGATCGCGCCAGGGTTGGAGGCGGCGGCAATCACCTCCTTGGTGCGAGCATCCGCCAGGCTACGCACGCCCGCCGTATGCCAGACGCCGAATGTGAGGGGGCTTGTGCTCATCGAGCCCAGCCACGACAGGCGGTTGGCGTCGTATTGCACGCCGGCGATTCCCACCGCCTGCGCGGCGATGAGCGTATTCGGGAACATGCCGATCGCGGTGCCGCCCTGCGGCGCGACGGCATACAGGTAGTTCGCCATCTTGATGCCGCCCGCGCCGATCATGTTCTGCGCGACGACGGTTGGATTGCCCGGAATATGTTTGCCGATGAAGCGGGCGATCAGCCGGGCTTCCATGTCGTAGCCGCCGCCGACGTTCACCCCGATCAGGATCTGGACGGTCTTGCCGCGGTAGAAGTCGGCCACGGGATCGGCTTGAGCCCGCGACGTGCTCGGGCTGGCGGCCAACAGGCACACGGCTGCGAAATAGAAGCGACACCGCATCGCAGTGCTGCAATTCAATGACGTGTCCTCCGTCGCGCGCGCCTTGACGGCTGTTGCTGCGCTGCCTTTCACTCGCACGCAGATCGTGGCATGGCAATGTTGCTTGTTCAATACACATAGACATCGCCGGACGCGAGTTTGTAGATTTGTCCGTCGCTTGACCTGCCTGGGAATGGGGCCCGCATGGATTTCGAGTTGCCGGAAGATATCCGCCTGTTGCGGGAGACCGTCCGCAAGTTTGTCGATCGCGAGCTGATCCCCATCGAGATGCACAGCATGGACGGGCCGGACCTCAAGCCGGAATACAAGAAGTCGCTGGAGGCCAAGGCGCGGGAGCTGGGGCTGTGGCAACTGGACACACCGGCGGAGTTCGGCGGCCAGGGCCTCTCGCTGCTTGCGCTCGCGGTCGTGTGGGAAGAGGTCAGTCGCTCGATTGCGCTGCCGAACCGCGGCGACGGCGTGTTCGGCCCGTCGCCGCGGCCGATCCTGCTGCGGCTGCCCGAGAAGATGAAGGAGAAGTACCTTTATCCGATCCTGCGCGGCGAAAAATCCGCCGCCTTTGCCCAGACCGAGCCTGAGGCGGGCAGCGACCCTGGCCGGATGAAGACGCGCGCCGTGCGTCAGGGCGACCACTACGTCATCAATGGCTACAAGCGCTTCATCTCGCATGCCAAGGGCGCGGACTTCCTCCAGCTCGTGGCCGCAACCGATCCCGAAAAAGGGTCGCGCGGCGGCCTCTCGGTATTCATCGTGGACATGGATTCGAAAGGTCTTTCGATCGTCCGCGAGAACCGGCACATGATGGGCGACGTCACCTACGAGATCGCGCTCGATGATGTGAGAGTGCCCGCCGAGAATCTGGTCGGCGAGGAAGGGCAGGCATGCGCGAGGCGCAGTCGTGGATTTCCCGCAACCGCGTGCACCAGGCGACGCACGGCCTCGGCGTGACGCAACGTTGTCTCGAGATGATCGGGAAGTACGCGCAAGAGCGCGTCACCTTCGGCGAGCCGTTGGCGAAGCGACAAGCCGTGCAGTTCACGGTCGCCGATCTCTACACCAAGTACCAGGTCGGCCAGCTCTTGACGCACCGCACGGCGTGGAAGGTCGACAAGGGTATCGCCAGCCGCCACGACGCCTATATGTGCAAGATTTTTTGCACCGAACTCGGCTACGAAGCGGCCGACCGCTGTATCCAGTTCCACGGCGCCATGGGGCTGACCACCGAGATGCCGATCGAGGCGATGTGGCGCCGATCGCGCAGCTATCTCATCACCGGTGGCCCGGCCGAGATCATGCGCGCCACGCTCGCCCGCGAAGTCTTCAAGATTTACCATTGACCCATGGACCTCGATCTCAAGGGCAAGTCGGTCCTGATCACCGGCGCCTCACGCGGCATCGGCCGTGCCATTGCCGAGGCGTTGGCCGCCGAGGGCTGCAATCTGCATCTGGCCGCGCGCGACGAGGCGCGCCTCAAAGAGCTGGCAGGGCGGCTAAGGAAACAGCACGGCGTTGCGATCGAGATCTATCGTCGCGACCTGTCATTGACATCGGAAGTCGAGTCGCTGGGCAAAGCCTGCCAGGACGTCGACGTCCTGGTGAACAACGCTGGCGACATTCCAACCGGCACGCTGGCGACGATCGATTCTGCAACCTGGCGCAAGGCGTGGGACCTCAAGGTCTTCGGCTATGTCGACCTGACGCGGATCATCTACCCGCGCATGTGCGCGCGCCGCAGCGGCGTCATCATCAATATCGTCGGTGCGGCCTTCAAGCGTCCGAACCCGCACTATATCGCCGGCTGCATGGCCAATATCGCGCTCGACATGTTCACCCAGTGCCTGGGCGGCGAGAGCATGCGCTCCGGCGTGCGCGTGGTGGCGGTCCATCCGGGGCCGACGACGTCCGACCGGCATCTCGCTCACGTCAAGGAACGGGCGCAGCGCGAGCTCGGGGACGCGGGCCGGTGGCAGGAGCTGCACGCCAGGATGCCCGGCGGTCGCGCCGCCACGGTCGAGGAAGTCGCCCACACGGTCGCGTTTCTGGCGTCAGACCGCTCCTCTTTCACCAGCGGCGGTTCGGTGATCATCGACGGCGGTCTGATGGCGGGGACCTTGAGGTAGGAGCACGGCGACCTTGGTCGCCGGATCCCTCAATACCAGCCAGTCCAATAGAGCGCGCATGGGTCAGTGCCGAGCGCTTGGACGGTCAGGTTTGCTGACGGAGAGAAATTGGAGTTTGAACTTGATGTCAGATGCGAGGCGGGCGGCTCATCAAAGGAGATCGGCAAAGAATTGAAGCGCTATCTTTGCACATACGGCGAGCAGTTTCTCGTACTCAACACGCGAATGCGTTGCTCAGATATGACATATGCGGTGAAGATTGAGATATTGATCGGAAGATTAAGTCACGCTTGTCCTCAACCGCAGACCCATGTCGCTTGCCAGCGGTAGCTTTGTAGCCATACGTCTACAACCGAACTACTCTCAAGGCTGAAACACGGGTTCGATTCCCCTAGGGAGTGCCACCTGCCAGACCTCCGTTACATCGGCAAACCGGTCAAGCGGATCGAGGACCTGCCGTTGCTGCAGGGCCGCGGCCGTTTTGTCGACGATCTTCAGTTTCCGGCAACGCTCCAGGCGGCGTTCGTGCGCAGCCCCCATGCCCACGCCGCGATCCGCGGCATCGACGCAAGCGCGGCGCGGAAGCTCCCCGGCATTCGCGCCGTGCTCACGCTCGCCGATCTCGCGCCGCTCCTGTCGCAGGAGCGCATCCCGCTGCAGTTCCGCACCGCGGCGCTGCCGGCCGACATCACGCAGTTCGTGCTCGCCAAGGACGAGGTCGCGTTCGTTGGCGAGGCGGTGGCGGTGGTGGTCGCCGACACGCGCTATCTCGCCGAGGACGCCGCCGCACTCGTGGACGTCGACTATGCGCCGCTGCCGGCTGTATCGGACTGCCGCGCGGCGCTCAAGCCAGGCGCAGCACTGGCGCACCGGCGCAAGTCCTCGAACCTGATGCATCAGTTCAAGCAGTCCTACGGCGACGTCGCATCTGCCTTTGCGCGCGCGCCGCACCGCGCGAGCGTCAACCTGAAGCAGCACCGCGGCGGCGCGCATTCGATCGAAGGCCGCGGCGCGCTTGCGGTCTATGACGAGAACGAAGACCGTCTGACGCTATGGTCCTCGACCCAGCTTGCGCACGAGGTGCGCGCGTTCCTGATGACGTTGCTCCGCCTCGACGAGAACCAGGTGCGCGTGGTGGCGCCCGAGGTCGGCGGCGGTTTTGGTGCCAAGTTCGTGATGTATCCGGAAGAGGTCGTCGTCTCCGCCGCCGCGCTGATGCTGCGCCGTCCGGTCAAATGGATCGAGGATCGGCGCGAGCATTTCCTGTCCGCCATCCAGGAGCGCGACCAGTATTGGGACCTCGACGTCGCGTTCGATGATGACGGCCGCTTGCTCGGCGTGCGCGGCACGATGATCCACGACGAGGGCGCCTACACGCCGCAGGGCGTGAATCTCCCTTTCAACGCCTCGACCGCGCTGCCGGGGCCTTACATGCTGCCGGCTTACGAGCTCGACGTGCAGGTGGTCGAGACCAACAAGGTCGCGACCATGCCGGTGCGCGGCGCCGGCTATCCGGAAGGCGCGTTCGCGATGGAGCGCGTGCTCGACGCCATCGCCGATGCGCTGGCGATCGATCGCGCGGAGGTGCGGCGGCGCAATCTGGTGCCGGCCGACAAGATCCCCTACGCGACGCCGCTGAAGACGCGCGCGGGCTCCGGCATCACGCTCGACAGCGGCGACTTCCCCGCCTGCCAGCAGCGCGCGCTGGATTTGATCGACTACGCGCACTTCGGCGAGCGGCAGGCGCAGGCGCGCGCAGAAGGCCGCTACATCGGCGTCGGTCTCGGCAACGGCATGAAGGGCACCGGCCGCGGCCCGTTTGAATCCGGCATCGTGCGCATCGGGCGGTCGGGCCGCATCTCGGTCTACACCGGCGCGATGCCGATGGGGCAGGGCATCCGCACCGCATTGGCGCAAATCTGCGCCGAGCAGTTCGGCGTGCCGCCCGATCAAGTGACGGTGGTGGCGGGCGACACCGCCGTCATCCCGCACGGCCAGGGCGGCTTCGCCAGCCGCCAGACCATCACCGCCGGCTCCGCCGTGCATCTCGCCGCCGTGGCGGTGCGCGAGAAAGCGCTGGCGGTTGCGGCGCACATCCTAGAAGCCAGCCCCGACGATCTCGACATGCACGACGGCGTGATCGAGGTCGCGGGCGTGCCGGGTTCCGGCGTGACGCTGCGGATGGTGGCGGAAGCGGTGTCGGGCGTGCCCGGCTATTCGCTGCCGGGGACGTTCGAGCCCGGCCTCGAAAGCATGCAGAATTTCATTCCGCCGACGCTCACCTATGGCCTCGGCTGCCACGCGGTCGAGCTCGAGGTCGACATCGACACCTGCGGCGTGCGCATCCTGCGCTACGTCGTGGTCAACGACAGCGGCCGCGTGGTCAACCCGACCATCGTCGAGGGGCAGATCGCCGGCGGCGTGGCGCACGGCATCGGCAACGCGTTGTTCGAGCTGATGGCCTACGACGACCAGGCGCAGCCGATGACAACCAATTTCGCGGACTATCTCCTGCCGGGGTCGGTCGAGGTGCCGAAGATCGAGCTGAAATTTGCGGAGTATCCGTCGCCGCTCAATCCGCTCGGCGTGAAGGGCGTCGGCGAAGCCGGCTGCGTGCCGGCGGCGGGCGCCATCGTCTCGGCGATCGAGAGCGCGCTCGCGCCGTTCGCCGTGCGAATCACGGAATATCCGGTGACGCCGGCGCGGCTGTTCGGCCTGCTGGCCGGCAAGCGCTAGCTTCACCGCGCCGGCGGCGCATGGTCCGGCACCGGCGCCCCGGCCAGGAAGTTGTGAATGGCAGCGACCACCTGGGCGCCTTCGCCGATGGCGGCGCCGACGCGCTTGATCGAGCCGGCGCGCACGTCGCCGACCGCGAACACGCCGGGCACGGTCGATTCCAAGACGTTGACTGCTGCTTCGGCCGCCAGCTCGCAGCGCCGCGCGCCGGTGATGACAAAGCCGGCGGGATCGAGATCGATGCCGCAATCGGCGAGCCAACCGGTCGCCGGATCGGCGCCGACGAACATGAACACGTTGCGGACGGCGCTCACGGTCTCGTCACCCTCGCGCCGGTTGCGCCAGCGCACCGCTTCAAGCCCGCGCTCGGTGCTGCCGCTCAACGCGACGATTTCGCTGTGGGTCACGAGCTCGATATTGGCGGTGGCGGCGATGCGGTCGACCAGATAGCGCGACATGGTGCGCGCGAGGCCGTCGCTGCGCACCAGGATCGTCACTTTGGCGGCGTGGCCGGACAGGAACACCGCGGCCTGCCCGGCGGAATTGCCGCCGCCTACCAGGATGACCTCTTCGCCCTTGCATAGCCGCGCCTCGATCGGCGATGCCCAATACCAGACGCCGCGGCCTTCATAGGCGGCGAGGTTCTCGATCGCGGGCCGGCGGTAGCGCGCGCCTGACGCGATCACCAGCGAACGCGCCCGGACGCGGCCGCCGTCGGTAAGCTCGAGCGCCAGCGCGCCGGCGGCCCTGCTGCAGTCCATGGATTTCACCTCGGTCGGGATCATGATCTCGGCGCCGAATTTTTGCGCCTGCACGAACGCGCGCCCGGCGAGCGCCTGGCCGGAAATCCCGGTGGGGAAGCCGAGATAGTTCTCGATCCGGGCGCTGGCGCCGGCCTGGCCGCCGAAGGAGCGGGAGTCCAGAACCACGACCGACAATCCCTCGGACGCGGCATACACCGCGGTTGCGAGACCGGCGGGACCGCTGCCGACGATCGCGACGTCGTAGACGCGCTTGCCGTCCGCCGGCGCGATCATGCCGAGCGCGCGGGCGAGCTCGGTGATCGGCGGATTCCTCAAGACCGTACCGTCCGGTGTGATCACCAGCGGCAGTTCAGCGTCCGCCGGCCCATATCTGAGGATCAACTCGCACGCCTCCGGATCGACCTCGGGCTCGATGACGTGATGCGGCTGTCCGTTGCGGCGGAGAAATGTCTGTAGCCGGACAACGTCATGCGATTCCGGCGAGCCGACCAGGATCGGACCGCTGGCGCCGGTCTCGATCAGGCCGACGCGGCGCAGGATCAGCGCGCGTACGATCCGCTCGCCCAGCTCCGCTTCCGCGACCAGCAGACGGCGCAGCTCCTCGGGCGCGATCTCGAGCGCCTCGACGTCGCCTTCGGCGTGGCCGTCGACCAGCACCGGTCGCCCCGAGAGCGTCCCCACCTCGGCCAGGAACTGGCCGGGGCCCTGATCCACGATCGGCGTGACGTGCCCGAGCCCGTCGCGCTGGGTGATCGCGACCTGTCCGCTGATGATGACGAACATGCCGCGGCCGACATCGCCGGTTTTGAACAGAAGCTCGCCGTCGCGGTAGCCGCGGATTGTCCCGAACCGCCGGATGCGCTCGGTCTCCTGCGGCGTCAGCTCGGGGAACATCTGGTCGTAACGCGCCCGCAACGTTGGTGACAGGGTTGCGGCTTCCGCATCTTCGAACACGCGCGGTTCGTCGGTCATCTTTGGATTACGCTCTACTGTGCCTGTTGCTCATACCACGACCAATGACACACTTGTGGTTAGGTAGGCGGCAGGTCGTAGCCTAGAATACGACACATCCTTGGGCTTCGGTCCGACGCATGATCGCCGGACGGCGCCCCTTGTAGGCGTGCTGGAGGGGTCGATGACGCGCACCGGTTCGTTGTGTTCGCTGTTCCTTTTCACACATTTGTTGTGTAGTTGCGATTCCCAACCTGTTGCCAAAGCGGTGCAAGCGCCTCCGTCCGTTACGGTATCGCGGCCGCTCCAGAAAAATATTACGGAATGGGATGAATACACCGGTCGGTTCGTGGCGGTGGAGACCGTGGAGGTTCGTGCCCGGGTCTCGGGTTTCATCGATTCGATTCATTTCAAGGATGGTCAGATCGTCAAACAAGGGGATCTGCTGTTCGTCATCGACCCGCGCCCTTACAGGATTGCGGTCGAGCAGGCCAAGGCCGAGGTGGAACGCGCCCAGGCCCGGCTGCAGATTGCGACTGCCGACGTCGAAAGGGCGCTGCCGCTGGCCAAGAGCCAGACGCTGACCCAGCGCGAGTTTGAAACGCGGCTATCGAGCCAGCGCGAGGCCGCAGGTGCGGTGTCGTCGCTCGAGGCGGCCTTGAAGCAGGCCGAACTCAACCTCGAATGGACGAACGTCCGCGCGCCGATTTCCGGGCGGATCTCCGATCGCCGGGTCGACGCCGGCAACCTGGTAACCGGCGGCCAGACCGGCGCCACGCTACTGACGGTGATCGTATCGATCGCGCCGATCCACTTCATCATCGACGGCAGCGAAGCCGATTTCCTGCGCTACCAGCGACTCGCCAAGGCCGGCGCGCGGCAATCGTCGCGAGACGTTCAAAATCCGGTCTCGGTGCGGCTCGCGGACGAGAACGAATTCAAGCATCACGGCCGGATGGACTTTGTCGACAACGTCCTCAATCCGCGCACCGGCACGATTCGCGGTCGCGCGATCTTCGAAAACGAGGATGGTCTGCTGACGCCGGGATACTTCGGCAGGATGCGGCTGTTCGGAGGTCAGCACGACGCGCTGCTGGTGCCCGACAGCGCGATTTCGTCCGATCAGGCCAGCAAGATCGTGTTTACGGTCGCTGACGACGGCACCGTCGGCGTCAAGCGCGTCGAGCTCGGCCCCATGGTGGACGGGTTGCGGGTCGTTCGGTCCGGTCTCGCGGCCACCGACCGCATTGTCATCGACGGCCTGCAGCGCGCCCGCCCGGGGCAAAAGGTGACGCCGGAGGACGGCAAGATCGAAGCCATTGCTCGATGATCGCCTGCCGGAAATCGGCGACCGAAATCCAGAAAACCGAAATCCAAGAGATGAAGGAATGGGGTCATGCGTTTCTCGCACTTCTTCATCGATAGACCGATATTTGCCGCTGTCATCTCGATCCTGCTGACCATCGTCGGCGCGATCTCCTTTCGTGCGCTGCCGATCACCGAATATCCCGACATTGCTCCGCCCACGATTGTCGTGAACGCGACCTATTCCGGCGCTTCGGCCGAGGTGATCGCGCAAACCGTCGCGGCGCCGATCGAGCAGGAGATCAACGGCGTCGACAACATGATCTACGTGGTGTCGCAGTCGACCGGCAACGGCGCGGTCGCAATCAACGTGGTGTTCAGGCCTGGGACAAACATCGACCAGGCCCAGGTGCTGGTTCAGAATCGGGTCTCCATCGCGCTGCCGCGGTTGCCCGAGGAGGTGCAGCGCATCGGCGTCACCGTGCGCAAGAGCTCTCCCGACCTGATGCTGGTCATCCATCTCATCTCGCCCGATGGGAGCCTGGATCAGCAGTACATCTCGAACTATGCAAGCATCAACATCAGGGATGTCATCACGCGCATCGATGGTGTCGGCGACACGATCGTCTTCGGCGCGCGCGACTATTCGATGCGGGTGTGGCTCGACCCCGGCAAGATACAATCCCGCGGCCTCACCGCCAGCGACGTGGTGGCGGCACTGCGCGCCGCCAATATCCAGGTGGCGGCCGGCGCCATCAATCAGCCTCCCGCGACGTCGCCGGGGGGGTTCGAAATCGCAGTGCAAACGCTTGGGCGGTTGTCGAGCCCCGACCAGTTCAGCGACATCGTTGTCGCGACCGACCAGGACGGCCGGGTCACGCGCGTGCGCGATATCGCGCGTGTCGAGCTCGGCTCGCAGGACTACACGACCAACGCCTATCTGAATAACCAGGTCGCGACCGCGATCGGCATTTTCCAGCGGCCTGGCTCGAACGCGCTCGCCACCGCGGCGACCGTGCTCAGCACCATGCGGGACCTCTCGGCCAGCTTCCCGCCGGGAATGAGCTACCGCGTCGCCTACAACACCACGGAGTTCATCCAGCAATCGGTCAACGAGGTGATCACGACCATCTTTGAAGCCGTCATCCTGGTCGTGATCGTCATCATCCTGTTCCTCCAGTCCTGGCGCGCCGCCATCATCCCGATCGTGGCCATACCCGTTTCGCTGGTCGGCACGTTCTTCGTCATGGCGGCGTTCGGCTTTTCGCTGAACAACCTCACGCTGTTCGGCCTGGTGCTCGCCATCGGCATCGTCGTCGACGACGCCATCGTGGTGGTGGAGAACGTGGAGCGCTATTTGCGCCAGGGCTTGAGCCCCCGCGATGCCGCCTACAAGACCATGGATGAGGTCGGCGGAGCGCTGGTCGCGATCGCGCTCGTTCTCTGCGCCGTCTTCATCCCGACGGCGTTTATCACCGGCATCTCCGGCGCCTTCTATCAGCAGTTCGCGCTGACCATCGCGGCCTCGACGGCCATCTCGTTGATCGTCTCGCTGACGCTGTCGCCGGCGCTGGCTGCGCTGCTGTTGCGCCCGCACGACCATGAGCCGCGGCGCGGGTTCTGGCACACCGTCGGCCGGCCGTTCAACCTGTTCTTCGCCTGGTTCAACCGGATGTTCGACAGGCTCTCGCTCGGATACGCCGCGCTGACGCGGCGGGTTCTGCGCGTGTCGGCCGTCATGCTGGTGCTTTACCTCGGCCTGATCGGGCTCACCGCATTCGGGTTCAGCCGCACACCGGCAGGCTTCATCCCGCCGCTCGATCGCGCCTACTTCATTGCGGCGATCTCGCTGCCGCCCGGTTCGAGCCTGGAGCGTACCGATCGCGTGGTGCGAAGGGCTTCGGAGGTCCTGCTGTCGCGTCCGGGCGTCGCCAACGCGGTCGCCTTCGCCGGCTTCGATGGCGCCACCTTCACCAATGCTCCCAATTCGGGTGTTGTCTTCGTGACGCTGAAGCCGTTCGAGGAGCGCGTGCGGGAACGGCTCGTCACCGCGAACATCCTCGACGATCTGCGCGGTCAGATGCAGGCGCTGCGCGAAGCCTTCGTCCTGGTGATTCCGCCGCCCTCGGTTCCCGGCATCGGTACCGGCGGCGGCTTCAAGCTCTACGTCCAGGATCGCGCCGGCCGTGGCCCGCGTGCGCTCGAGCAGGCGGTCGGCGGCATTCTCGGGCCGGCCAACCAGACACCCGGGCTGGTGCAGGTGTTCACGCTGTTCAACACCGCGACGCCGCAGATCTATGCCGACATCGATCGCACCAAGGCCGAAATGCTGGGCGTGCCGATCACGCGCTTCTTCGACACGTTGTCGACCTATATGGGCTCGACTTTCGTGAACGACTTCAACATCCTGGGGCGAACCTATCGCGTCACCGCGCAAGCCGACAATCCGTTCCGGCTGTCGGTGCGCGATGTCGAAAACCTGCGCACCCGCTCGGTGACCGGCGACATGGTGCCGCTCGGAGCGGTGGCGCGCTTTCAGGAAATCACCGGCCCGTATCGGGTGCCGCGCTACAATCTGTTTCCCGCCGCCGAAGTGCAGGGGGCGACCACGCCCGGGTTCTCGACCGGCCAGGCGATCGCCGCGATGGAAAGGATTCTCGCTGCGAACCTTCCGTCGGGCTTCGGCTTCGAGTGGACCGAGATCGCGCTGCAGGAGAAGATCGCCGGCAATACGGCGATCATCGCGTTCACCCTGGCCGTGGTGTTCGTGTTCCTGCTGCTTGCGGCGCAGTACGAAAGCATATTGCTGCCGCTCGCCGTGATCCTGATCGTGCCAATGTGCCTGCTCGCCGCGGTCAGCGGCCTGCTGCTGCGCGGCATGGACAACAACATCCTGTCGCAAATCGGCTTTGTCGTACTGATCGGCCTGGCGGCCAAGAACGCGATCCTGATCGTCGAGTTTGCCAAGCAAGCCGAAGAGCAGGGAGCCAGCCGCTGGGACGCGGCCGTGCAGGCGGCGCAGACGCGGCTGCGGCCGATCCTGATGACATCCTTTGCCTTCATCCTCGGTGTCGTCCCGCTGGTCATCGCGACCGGCGCGGGTGCCGAAATGCGCCAGGCGCTCGGCACGGCGGTGTTCTTCGGCATGCTCGGCGTGACATTCTTCGGCCTGATCTTCACACCCGTGTTCTATGTGTTCGTGCGCTGGATCGGCTCGGTCCTGGCTTCTCGCGGCGGCCCTCGAACCGAGCAGCCCGCGACCGCCCCGCAAGTGAAAACCGAGGGGTCACCATGAAGCGCAAAGCATCGGCGCGATGCCGGGTTGAAACCTAAGCACGGGCTTGCCTCCCACGCCGTAATGTCCGTAAAACTCAATGGACAGGGGTCGCACGCGGTGAGGGCTTGGGCGATGATACGTGGCGTCGTTGGCGCGATGGCACTTGGCCTCCTGGTATGGGTTTCGCCCGCGGCGGCACAGGCGTCGGTCGAGGGCACCGGAGACCAGGTCAGGATCAGCTACGTCGAACCGAAAAATCCGGCGCACCGTCCGATCTACGAGCGATTGCAGAAGCGGCGCGTGCTCGAAGACCTGCGCGACTTCCTGTCCCCGCTGAAGCTGCCGCAGCCGCTCACGATCAAGATCGAAGGCTGCGGCGTGGTGAACGCCTATTACAGCAGCGGCGCGGTGACGATCTGCTACGAATATGTCGCCTGGCTGCACCAGATCGCGGCAAAGATCACGCTGTCTAACGAAATCTCGCTCGAAGATGCGGTGGTCGGGCCGTTCGTCGACGTGCTGCTGCATGAAGTGGCGCATGCGATCTTCGATCTCCTGAAGATTCCGCTGTTCGGCCGCGAGGAGGACGCCGCCGATCAGCTCGCCGCCTTCATCCTGTTGCAGTTCGGCAATGATGTCGCGCGTCGCACCATCGTCGGCACCGCGTTGCTGTTCCGCCAGATGGCGGAAGACCAGCAGCCGGGAAGCGCCGACTACGCCGCGGCGCACGGCCTGCCGGCGCAGCGCTTCTACAACGTGCTGTGCATCGCCTACGGTGCGCAGCCCAAGCTGTTCGCGGATTACGTCAAGCAGGGCTTCCTGCCGGTGTTCCGCATCGGCTCCTGCCGCTGGGAGTACCAGCAGATCCTGCACGCCTTCAAGACGCTGATCGCGCCGCATGTCGATCCGGCGCTGCAGGCGAAGGTGCAGGGGCGCGAGTGGCTGCCGGCGGGCGGCAAGTGAAGGACGACCAGCAACGATGCCAATCCGGATCGGTACCTCGGAGCTCGACGGCACGTTTCACAGCCAGGGCCGCGCGCTGAAAGTGGTGCTCGAGCGTCAGCCGTCGCTCGCGCCGGTCGAGGTGTTGACGTCGGACACCGCCAGCGTCGAGAACGCCAACCGCCTGCACGCCGACGAGATCGCGTTCGGCTTCATGGCGTCGAACTGGATCGGTCGCGCCATGAAGGGCGAGGCGCCGTTCGCGAACCCGATCGACATCCGCATGGCGGCGCCGATGAACGCCGGGCCGCTGTTCTTCATCGCACGCAAGGATTCGCCGATCCGCTCGGTCGCCGATCTCGGCGGCCGCAAGGTCGTGCTCGGGCCGGAGAAGAGCGGCATGGTGCAGCACGCGCATACGATCTTCGGGGTGCTCGGCCTGGCGTTCACGGACTTCACGCCGGTCTATCTCGATTTCGAAACCGGCGCCGATGCGCTGGCGAGTGGCGAGGTCGATGCGCAATTGCAGTGCCCGATACCCAACAAGGTGATGACGGCGCTGAGCGAGCAGCAGGACATCCGCGTGCTGCCCTATGCGCCGGGGCAATTGGAGAAGCTCCTCGGCGCGGTTTCGTTCTACCGTCGCGTGGTGATGCGCAAGGATGCGCTGCGCGGCCTCGATGCCGACGTGGCGCAGCCCGGCGTCGTCAACATCCTCGCGACCCACGCGCGCACGCCCGAGGCGACGGTGCGCGCCGCGGTCGCGGCGATCGTCGCCGGCGCGCCCGAACTGGCCAGCATCAACGCGCTGTTCGACGGGCTCGGCGCGCTGTTTGAGCCGCTGAAATCGGACGGCGCCAAGGCTTTGGAATTCGGCGGGGTCACGCTGCATGCGGGCGCGGCGCAAGCCTATCGCGATGCCGGGCTGTTGGCCTAGAATACATCTAACGACAACAAAGCGGCGACGGAGACGCTCATGGCCTATACGCTCAGCCAGTTCTGCAAGGACGCCAACGCGATCCTGAAGTCCCATCCGCAGGCCCAGGCGCTGCCGAAGGTGGCCGAACGGCTGGGCGAACTCCTGGTCAATCCGCAGTTCGTCGCCGAGACCTTCAACGACGACACGCCGGCCGGCCGCCGCGAGCTGTTCCACGATCCCGAGCTCGACTTCTACGTGCTCGCGCACGTGCAGGAAGGTGGCAAGACCGGCAAGCCGCACAGCCACGGCACCTCCTGGGCGATCTACGGCAACGCCAAGAACCTCACCGAGATGACCGAGTACCGCCGCGTCAATCCGGAAACGGAGGAGAACGTGGTGCTGGAGCCGTCGAGCAAATACGCCCTGCGTCCCGGCGAGACCCGCTCATACGGGCCGAACGTGATCCACTCGACCGCGCATCCGCAGAAGGCGTGGGTGATCCGCGTCACCGGCACCGATCTCGACAAGCTGCCGCGCTTCCACCTGCGCAAGCAGGACCGCGTGCTGGAGAAGGCTTAAGGCGCCGATTGGGTAACAGCTCTCACTGCAGTGACGGTGCGTTCCCTCTCCCCATGGGAGGAGGGAGCAGACCGAGCAAGCCGCCAGGCTTATTTCCCCTTCTCGGCGCCGAGCGAGCTGTAGCGCGCGATCACCTCTTTCGGGGTCGCCGCCATGCGGCCGACCAGCCGCAGGATCTCGTCGGCGTCGATCGGGCTCATCTCGATGCCGAGCTGGGTGCCTTCCTCGAGCACCGCGGGATCGCGGCACATCGCCATGAACGCGTGCTGGAGCGCCTTCACGCGGTCGGCCGGCACGCCGGGCGGCGCGACGAACGGCAGCGACATGAAGAACGGGATCTCGGCGAAGTCGATCAGCGCGAGCATGGCCTTGTCTTTGGTCAGCTCGCGCCCAGTCGGCACATCCGGGAAATCCGGATGGCGGCTGGTGCGGCCGAACAGCACCGGCACCTTGAACGCGCGCTTCTCCCACATCGCGCGCTGGCCGGTCTTCACCGACGAGATGCCGACGAACTGGCCGTCGATCTCCTTGCGCTGCATGGCGAGGAACATCGGCGCCGCGCCGGTGTAGCCGCGCACGACGTTGACGTTGAGGTTCAGCGCTTCCTTGGCGATGACGCCGAAGATCAGGTTCGACGATGCCGCATTGTTGGCGCCAAGCGTGATCTTGCCGGGCGCGCCGGCGCGGATGTCGTCGACCGATTTGATTGGCGTGTCGGGATTAAGCAGCATCAGGTAGGCGTCGCCGCCATAGGACGACATGCTGCCGAGCCAGTTGAGCTTCAGCGGGTCGAACTGCGCCTGCGGATAGCCCTGGATCGCGAGCTGCGGGGTCGCGCGCTCGAGCTTGGCGAGCGTCAGGCCGTCCTTCTCGGAGGCGTTGAAGATGCGGTTGGCGGTGACGAGCCCGCCGCCGCCGGGCGTGAACTGCACGTTGATCGTCGGATTGCCCGGGATGTAGCGGCTGAAATGCTTGGCCGCAAAGCGCGCGGTGATGTCGTTGATGCCGCCGGGCGAGGTGCCGACCAGCACCGTGATGGTCTTGCCCTTGTAGAACTGCTCGACCGTCTGCGCCGACGCCTGCGTCATGGCAGCCCATCCCGTGCTGAAACTCAAGCCCGCGATCACGGCTGCGATCGAAGTCCGGATATAGCCGCGTCTCATTTCGTGTCACTCCCTGTTGTTTTTTCTTCTTCTTGTTTACGGCAAGTCCCGCAGCATACAGCCGTAGCCGCTCCGCGGCTCCCGGACATTTAGCCACTTCTGGAATTCCCACACCCGCGCCGTGACCGGATGCACCACCGGTACCTGCAGGTCCTGCTCCAGCAACTCGATGATGTCGAGCGTGCGCCAGCCGGAGCCGAGCATGTAGATCGCGTCGGCGCCCTTCGACTTGAGGAAGCTCTTCTTGATGTGGGCGTAGATCTGCTCGCCCGAGAGCTCCTGCGCCTTGTTGAACGGCACGTCGACGCCGGCCATGGCACGCACCTTGAAGCCGGCATCCTCGAAATATTTGGCGAAGATCCTGTTGAGCTTTTCCGGGAAATAGGTCGCGCCGACGAAGCTCTTGGCCTTTACCGCCTTGAGCGCGCGGACATGGTTCTGCGCCACGCTCGAGATGCGGGTCTTGTACTTCTTCTCCCAGCCCGCGACGATCTTCGCCTCGCCCTTGAAGCCATGCACCATGAACGGCGGCGCGCCGTTCGGATGGATGATGTCGCAGTTCTGCTCGGCGAGCAGCGCGATCAGCTTCTCGTAGTGCGGCATCATCTTGTGGAATTCGTCCTCGGTGCCGCGGCTTATGTTCAGGAACAGCGGGATCAGCCCGATGCCTTCCGGCAGCAGGCGGCAGACCTCCTCGGTCATGCCGGGACGCATGGTCGGGTTCACCATGCCCACGACGCCGCGCCAGCTTGAGAATGACATGAGCTCAATCCTCTTGGTTTTGTAGGGTGGGCAAAGGCACGGTCCGCACATTCCAGCCGTGCCACGCAAACCGAAGCAGCGCCGTGCCCACCATTACCATCGCGATGTCGCCCATGCCCATGGTGGGCACCGCGCTGCATCGCCCGAATGGCGAGTCTTGTGCACGTTGTTCGCGCCTTTGCCCACCCTACGGCTCCTGCCGTCCCGTAACATATCCCTCGGCGGCATCCCGCGCGCGTGCCGTGGGATCGCGCTTGCCCGGATCGCCATAGCCGCCGCCGCCCGCGCTTTGCGCCAGGAATTTCTCGCCGGCCTTGAGCTCGAATCGCGCCGACGCCGGCGTCTCGAACTCGTCTTTCGTACCGAGCCGCACCACGAAGCGGGCAGGGGTGCCGGCCTTGCCGCCGGCGAGCCCCGCCGGCGGAAATTTGATCTTGTTGAAGCGGCGGATGACCGTCGCGTCTTCCAGCAACTCGTATTCGCGCCGCAGCGCCAGCCCGCCGCGCCACTGCCCGGCGCCGCCGGAGTCGGGCACCACGTCGAACGCCGTGATGCGGCAGGGATATTCGGATTCGAGGATTTCGATCGGCGTGGTGTGCAGGTTGCTGAGATGCGTCGCCGTCGCCGTCGTGCCGTCATGGCCGGCGCCGCCGCCATAGGCCGAGCCCATGATCTCGTATTGCATGGTCGACTGCCCCGGCCGACCGCGCGACCAGGCGATGCTGAGCGCGCTCGACGCGCCGGAATGCGCGATCGCCCGCGTCGGAATGAACTTCGCCAGCGCTTCGAGAATCACGTCGACCAGCAGCAGGTTGACCATCTGGTAGTTCGAGACCGGCGCCGGCGGCTCGGCATTGACCACGGTGCGCGGCGCGAATTTCAGCCGCACCACGTCGCGCATGCCGTCGTTGAAATGCAGGTTCGGCCCGAGGCTGCCGATCAGCGCATAGAACACGCAGGCCTCGACCATCGACGGCCGCAAGTTCACCGGCCCGCGCGCCTGCGGGTCGCTGGTGGAGAAATCGAAGCTCGCGATGCCGTCCTTGATCGCGATGGTGACGGCAAGCTTCACCGGCTTGTCGAGCACGACGCCGTCGTTGTCGAGCAGCCCTTCGGCCGATGATTCTCCGTCCGGGAGCTTCGCAATCGCCGCGCGCAGCTCGTCGGCGGAGCCTTTCAGGATCGCGGCGAAGGCTTCCGTCACCGTGCCGGCGCCGAAGCGTCCGCACAATTCCTTGACGCGCGCCGCGCCCATCTGGGTGACCGCGACCTGCGCATGGATGTCGCCACGCATCAGCTCGGGCTGCCGGCTGTTGGTCAGGATGATACGCTCAATGTCGGGGACGCGCTGGCCGCCTTCCCAGATCTTGATCGGCGGCAACAGCAGGCCCTCGTGGAACATCTCGGTGGCGTTGGCCGAGGTCGAGCCCGGCACCGCGCCGCCGACATCGGCCTTGTGCGCGATCGAGCCGGAGAAGGCGACGATCCTGCCGTCGGCGAACACCGGCGCCACGAACGCCATGTCGGAGACGTGCGGCAGGCCGCCTTCGTAGGGGTGGTTGGAGACGAACACGTCGCCTTCGTTGATCGCGCCGGCCTTGCCGTAGGTTTCGAGGATGCGGCCGACGAGATGCCGGTAGACCGGCGCGTGGAAGAACATCGGCGGCGCCACGATCAGTCGACCGTCGCGGTCGACGATCACGCAGGAGAAATCGCGCGACTCGCGGATGATGGTCGAATAGCCGGAGCGATAGAAATGATAGTGCATCTCATCGACCAGGCTCGCGATCTTGTTCCGCAGTATCTGGATGGTGATGGCGTCCATGCTCACGCCCTCCATCTGATTTGTTGAGCGTGCCGGTGCGGCGCGCTCGGTGTGCCCCCTCCCCCCTTAGCCCGTCGAAGACGGGCGTGAACGCCCTTTCGCTGGGGGAGGGTTGGGGAGGGGGGTGGTTGTGGCGGTTCACACCTCTGCAAATAACTCTCACCCCCACCCCTAACCCCTCCCCACAAGGGGGAGGGGAACCTGCGGCACGAGCCTTCGACAAGGAGAGAGCGAGCCCGCGTCATCGGCTTCTTTCCAGTATCAAATTGCGGTAGCCGTCGACGCGGCCGGACCAGCCGGCGGGGATCACGGTGGTGGCGTCGAACTGCTCGACGATGGCGGGGCCGGTGACGACAGCGCCGACGCCGAGCTTGTCGCGCTCATAGAGCGTCGCCTCGACCGCGGCCTTGCCGCCGAAATGGACCTTGCGGGTGCCCTTGGCGGCGGCGTCAGGCCGCGCCTTCGGCAGCGCTTCCTGCGTCGGCTGGTATTTCGGCACGTCGACGCGCACGCGCAGGCGATAGCTCACCACCTCGACCGGCCGCTCCTTGGCGGCGTGGCCGTGGATGTGCGCGTGGCGTTCGTCGAATCTTTCACGCGCGGCCGCCAACGATGCTGCCGTCAGGCGATCCGTGAACAGCCCGTCAAGCGAGGTTCGCAGCTCATAGCCCTGGCCGGTGTAACGCAGATCGAGCTCGCGCAGGAACGCCGCGGAAGCCGGGTCCATGCCTTCGGCCTTCAGCTCCTCACGCGCCTTGGCTTCGAGTTGTCGGAAGACGTCTTCGGCATGCTCGGGCGTCACCTCATTGAGTGGCTTGAGTTCCGAACGAATGTAGTCGTGCACCACGTCGGTGCACAGGAGCCCCAACGCCGAGAACGCGCCGGGACGCGGCGGCACGAGAATGCGCCGCATCCCAAGCTCCTCGGCGACCGCGGCGGCATGCACGGCGCCGGCGCCGCCGAACGGCAGCAGCGTGAAGGACGAAAGATCGACGCCGCGCTTGGCCGCGAACACCCGCACCTCGTCGGCCATGCGCATGTCGACAATGCGCTGGATGCCGACGGCGGCATCTAGTACGTCCATCTCGAGCGGGGCCGCGACATGCTCCTGCAACGCCTGGCGCGCCGCGGCGACGTCGAGCGTCTGCGCGCCGCCCAGGAAATAGTCGGGATTGAGGTAACCGCACACGATGTCGGCGTCGGTCACGGTCGGGTGTGTGCCGCCGCGGCCGTAGCAGGCGGGGCCGGGATCGGCGCCGGCGCTCTGCGGGCCGACATTGAGGAAGCCGCCGCCGTCGATCCAGGCGATCGAGCCGCCGCCGGCCGAGATCGAGCTCATGTCGAGCGCCGGCACGTCGATCTGGCGGCGCGCGATCACGCTCTCGGTCGATTCCAGCGGCACACCGCCTTCGATGAAGGCAATGTCGGCGGAGGTGCCGCCCATATCGAGGGTGACGAGCCCGCGCTGCGCTTCGTCGCGGGCGAGATAGGCACTCGCCTGCGCGCCGGCGGCCGGGCCGGAGAACAGCGTATGCACGGTGCGGCCGCCGCCGATCGCCGCCGTGAACGGCATGACGCCGCCGTTCGACTGCATCAGGAAGCGCTGCTGGGTGCCGACCTTGGCGTCGTCGAGCCCGTTGTTGAGGTGGTCGATGTAGCGCACCAGCACCGGCTCGAGATAGGCGTTGAGCAGCGTCGTCGACATCCGCGCCCATTCGCGGATGCGCGGCAAGACCTCGCTCGACAAGGACACCGAGACGCCGGGATATTCCTCGCGGATGATCTGCCGCGTGATCGCCTCATGCGCCGGGTTCATGAAGGCGAACAGATAGCAGACCGCGATCGAGTCGACCTTGGCTGCCTTCAGTTCACGCGCCGCCTGGCGTACCGCCGCGCGGTCGAGCGGCACAAGCACATTGCCGGCGTAGTCGGAGCGCTCGGGGATCTCGCGGGTGAGGCTCTGCGGGGCAATAGGCTGCGGCTTGGCATAGAAATAATCGAACAGGTTGCCGTCGCGCGCCTGGTTCTGCACCTCCTGCACGGCGCGGTAGCCCTTGGTGATCAGGAGTCCGACCTTGGCGCCGCGCATCTCCAGCAGCGCGTTGGTGGTGATGGTCGTGCCGTGCGCGAAGAACGCGATGTCGCCGGGCGCGACGCCGCGGGCGATGAACTTGCCGAGGCCGTTGAGCACGCCGAGCGCCGGGTTCTTCGGCGTGCTCGACACCTTCTCGACCAGGAGATCGCCGCCCGCCTGGTCGAGCAGCACGAGGTCGGTGTGGGTTCCGCCGACGTCGACGCCGAGCCGGTAGCGCGCCGTGCCGCTCATGGCGTTACTGCCATGGCATGCGGCGACCGGTCACACGCCTGGAGGGTGCCGATGAGGTTTGCTAGGGATCGATGTCCGCCATTGGCGGGCCAAGCAACAGACAGGGCAGGAGCACTCAGGATGCGCGCGTTCACGGGCGGGTCATTCGTTGTTGCAGCCTTCCTTGCCTTGGGCGGACTGGCGCCGTCAACTGCCGCCGGCGATCCGGTCGCCGACTTCTATCGCGGCAAGTCGATCGGCATGATCATCGCGACCGCGCCGGGCGGCGACTACGACCTGCGCGCGCGGCTGGTTGCCCGCCACATCGGCCGGCACATCCCCGGCAATCCCGCGATCGTGCCGCGCAATATGCCGGGCGGCGTCGGCATCCAGGCGGCGAATTACATGGCCAATGTCGCGGCCCAGGACGGCACCTCGCTGCACGCCATCATGCAGAACATGTCGACCCACCAGGCGCTCGGCGGCGGTGGCGTCGAGTTCGACACGCGCAAGTTCTTCTGGATCGGCAACACCACCGATACGCCCAACACGATCGCGTCCTGGCATACCACCGGCATCAAGACGATCCAGGATGCCATGGCGCGCGAGCTGGTGATCGGTGCGCCGGGGACGGCGACGGCCTCGGTCTACTATCCGAAGTCGCTGAACGAGATGGCCGGCACCCGGTTCAAGATCGTCACCGGCTACCCCGGCGGCAACCAGGTCAACCTGGCGATGGAGCGCGGCGAGGTCGGCGGCCGGATCAACTCGTGGGCTTCGTGGAAGGCGACCAAGCCGGACTGGCTGGCGGAGAAGAAGATCTTCATGATCGTCCAGATCGCGCTGAAGCGCCACCCGGAACTGGCCGGCGTCCCGACCGCGATCGAGCTTGCCAGGACCGAGGAAGACAAGGCGGTGATGACGTTCCTTTCGGCGGACATCCCGATCAGCCGCGCCTATGTCACCACGCCGGGCGTGCCGAAGGACAGGGTGCAGGCGCTGCGCCGCGCCTTCGATGCCACCATGAAGGACACGGAATTCGTCGCGGAGGCGAAGAAGCTCAACATGGACATGAGCCCGTCGACCGGCGAGGAGGCGCAGCGCTATGCGGACCTGATCGCCAACACGCCGGCGCCCATCCTGGCGCGGGCGAAGGCGATTATCGAGGGGAAGTAGCGGCGACGTCCGTGTCCCGGACGCCATAAGCGTGTTCACGCGCGTCTTCGACGCGCTATGGCAGCACGCAGTAATGCACTGCTGATCCGGGACCCCAGTTACCTTGATCGTTGAAGAAGAAACCGGGGTCACGGGTCTAGCGCATCATTCACTTCCGCTCATGCTGCGCCGCGCCCGGGACACAAGCTCGACGGGCTCAGCGCTTCTGCCTGCGCTGCCGCGAAACCGTATCTTAGGCATAGCCGGCTCGGCCTTGGGTCGGTATTGCACGCGGGAATTTACCGTGGATGATGATGGCCCTGGCAGGTCGTGATGCGCAGCTATCGCGTCTATCGCTTGATCGCCGTTGCGGCGCTCGCGCTCGTCGTTGCGTCATTCGACGACGGCGGCGGCGCCTCGGCGGCTGGTCTCGGCAGGTTTTGCGGCGGGCGCTTGGGCATCGCCTGCGATCGCGGCCTGTTCTGTGATTTTCCAGCCGGCACTTGCGGCAGCGACAATGCGGAGGGCACCTGCGTCACCATCCGCCGGTTCTGTGCGCGCAGGCTCACCTTCCGCCCGGTGTGCGGGTGCAACGGCAGGACCTACCCGAACGACTGCCAGCGCCGGCAGGCGATCGTGGCGAAGCGCCACGACGGGCGGTGCTGAGGCGCCGGCGCGACGTGCGCATGAGGGAGCGCGTCAGTCCGGGAGCCTTGTCAGGCGCGGCCGCCAGAGGCCGAGCACGACGTTGACCGTCGCCACGGCAAGCAGCACCCAAAGCGAATTCCGCTCGGCGCGAAGCGATCCGGCGAGGGTCGCGAGCGTCGCGCTATCGAGCTCGCGGGCAACCGCGCGCGCTCAGCCCCGCTTCCTGTTGCATCGGGCCTTGGATCGCCACGAAGCCCCACTCGAACATGAGGACGCCGGTCGCGAGCTTCGCCCAGGCCCAGCCCGCGTTGTGAAGGCCGCGATTTACCGTGATCGCCAGGAGGCCGGCGATCAGCGTCACGCCGAGCGACGGCAGGAAGATCCAGGTGGCGATGCCGCCGATCGCGCCGCGCATGAGCGCATATTCCGGAAGCGCCGTCGTCGGCGGCGTCACGCCGATCAGCACAAGCGGAACTGCCGCGCCGGCGGCGATGGCCTGACGCTTCGGTCGCCGCGACGAAATCCTTGTCGGCGGCGAGCGCAGCTCGAAATGGCGCCAAAAATCGTATGACATCCTGTGCATGGCGCTTTGCGATGCCGTCGCGCGAACTCGCGCGTTTCGCCGCCGCCATCATCGGACTTATGCTCATTGCGCAAAAATAATTTGACGCGCACCTGCTCGCCCGTATCGTCGTGACGTTCTATCCGCGGAGGTTCTTTTCGCGAGGCATTGCTTATGCACGGCGGGACGCGCCGGAGCGACACCTCCCTACCGCCACGGCGAGCGGAACGTGCGAACGCGCCCACGTCACGTCGAAGAGCCGCCGCTTATAGTGGTAAGAGCCGTAAGAATGAAAGATTCGAACCTAAGCCAATGATCGCTTTCAAGAAACTATCTTACACCCCGATCTTACACCCTGCGCCGCCGGTGAAAGAAGCAGTATTCGTAGCCCGGTTCAAGCGCGGCGACACCCGGGGGCTGCTGCCCGGATTTTGCTGCGCTCAAGCCGGGCTACAGGCCCTACGGCATCGCCAGCAATTCGTTGTAGACCTTCGCCGCCGCTTCGACGCGCGCCGCCGGCGTCTTCATGTATTTCTCGACATAGGCCTGCAGGTCCGGTCCCGACATCGGGTCGAACAGGATCTGCCGCTGCTTGACCTCGGCCAGGAATTCCGGATCGCGGATGGTCTTGTCGTAGGCCGCGCGCAACGCCGCGACACGATCGGCCGGCACGCCGGGCGGGAACACCAGCGCGCGGCCGATGGTGCCGCTCGAGGTGTAGATGCCGAGGAAGGTCTTCTCGGCGTCGTCGCGGCCGAACTCGGTCATCGACGGCACGTCGGGGAGCGCCTTCATGCGACCGTCCGCCACCGCGAACACCGGGATGATGTCGCCGTTGGCGTATTTCTGGCCGTGCACGCTGGTCACCGACGCCCAGCTCAGCGCCACGCCGTCGACCTCGCCGCGCTCGAGCGCGATGTCGATGTCGGAGGTGCCCTTGTAGCCGGCGATCATCTTGAACTGCGTGCCGGCGGTGCGGTTGAACATCGCCGGGCCGAGATAGGTCACGCTGCGCCGGCCGGTAGAACCAAAGGTGACGACCTTGTTCTTGGCATCGGCCAGCGTCTTGACGCCGGACCGCTTCGACACCATGCCGGCGAAGTCGGCGTCGGCGAAGCGGCCGATATAGTGGTAGTCCTTGGCGTTGAACTTGACGCCGGTCGAAAGCAGCGTCTCGAACAGCACCTCGGCGTGGATGAGGTGCATCAGCGTGCCGTCTTTGGGCGCCACGTTGTAGGAATGGTTCATGGCGGTGATGCCGCCGGCGCCGGGCATCGGCAGCAGCGTCAGGGTCGGCTCGCCCGGGATATGCTTGCGCATGTGGCGCGCCGCGAGCATGGCGTAGAGGTGATAGGTGCCGCCGACGCCGGCGCCGATCAGGATCCGGATGTCCTTGCCCTTGTAGAACTCGGCCGGCGTCTGCGCCCGCGCCGCATCGGACGGCACCATGGCCGCCAGAATGCCTGCGACCAGGCCCGCTCGCGTGAATTTCATCGATGTCTCTCCCGTCGAGGCGGCCCGTTTATCGAATGGCGGCCGCCGTCGCAAATGTTCCTTGGAAGCCGCCGTGCGCCAATGCGACGCGTTGGTGCAGCATGGGCCTGCTTTGCTGATGCGCGGAATTCATTCACCATTGCGGCCGATTGCACGCGGTTGTGAGCGTGAACAAGAAGTGAACTTCATGGTCGAAAGTGGTTAAACGCGTTAAGATATTAGCTCCTCAGTCGTGTTGGAGTTTGTGATGGCAGCCCGTGCCTATTGGAAGGGTTATCTCAAACTGTCGCTGGTCTCGTGCTCGATCAGCGTCAACCCCGCCACCTCCTCGTCGGAGCGGGTGTCGTTCCGCCAGATCAACAAGGAAACCGGCAACCGCCTGCGCCAGCAGATGGTCGACGAGGTGACGCGCGAGCCGGTCGAGTCCGAGAACAAGGGCCGCGGCTACGAGGTCGACAAGGGCGTGTTCATCCAGGTCGAGGACGACGAGATCGAGGCGTTGCAGGTCGAGAGCACGCACACGGTCGAGATCGACAGCTTCGTGCCGGCGGCGCAGATCGACAAGCGCTTCTACGACAGCCCGTATTACGTGTTTCCGAACGACGACGTCGGGCAGGAGGCGTTCGCGGTCATCCGCGAGGCGATGAAGGGCAGGGGCGTGGTCGCGCTCGGCCGCATCGTGCTCAACAAGCGCGAGCGCGTAGTGGCGCTCGAGCCGTTCGGCAAGGGCCTGCTCGGGACCACGCTGCATTACGCCTACGAGGTGCGCGACGCCGCCGACTATTTCGACGACATCAAGGACGTGAAGGTGTCGGGCGAGATGCTCAAGCTCGCGCAGCACATCATGGAGTCGAAATCCGGCGAGTTCGATCCGCAGGCGTTCAAGGATCATTACGAGATCGCGCTGGTCGAGATGCTCAAGCAGAAGCAGGCCGGCTTCAAGCCGCCGAAGACCAAGGAGAAGCCCAGTGCGCCGAACGTCGTCAACCTGATGGACGCGTTGCGCCAGTCGATCGCCGCCGGCCGTCGCACGCCGGCCGCCGAGAAGGTTTCCGCCAAGGCCGAGAAGCCCGCGAAGAAGAGCAAGAAGCAGGTCGCGGGACAACGCGAGATGCTGCTGCCAATCGAAGGCAAGAAGACCAAAGAGGTCAAGAAGCCTGCCGCCAAGCCTGCGACAGGCAGGCAGCGCAAGGCGGGATGAATTCGCTCTTGTCTTGTAGCCCGCATTGAGCGAAGCGAAATGCGGGTGGGTCGTCCCGGATTTCGCTGCGCTCAAATCCGGGCTACGGCGTCAGTCATCGCTTCGCCGCGCAGCGCGAATCCGGGGTCGCTTTTTGCATGACCGTTGCCACCGAGATCAGCGTCATGACGTCCGGCACCTTCACGGCCGCGCTGTTCGCCTTGGCCCCGCAATTGGAGCGGCTGACGGGAAAAAAGATCGTCGCCAGGACGACCTCGGTGGGGACGGGCGAAACCTCGATCCCGAACCGGCTCAGGCGCGGCGAAGTCGCGGATATCGTGATTGTCGCCGATGGCCTGCTGCGCCGGTTCATCGCGGACGGCCTGGTGCTGGCGGATGGGCACCGGCCCGTCGCCCGCTCGTCGATCGGCATGGCGGTGCGCGCCGGTGCGCCGAAGCCCGACATCAGCTCGGCCGACGCCTTGCGGCGGGTGCTCCTGCAGGCGAAATCCATCGGCTATTCCGCCAGCGTCAGCGGCGAATATCTCACCACCGAGCTCTATCGACGCCTGGGGATCGCCGACCAGGTCATGACCAAGAGCCGCCTGATCGGCGAGGGCGAGCGCGTCGGCGCCGTGATTGCGCGCGGTGAGCTGGACGTCGGCTTCCAGCAGATGAGCGAACTGCTGCCGGTGCCCGGGATTGCACACATCACGCCGCTGCCGCCCGAGCTTCAGAAGGTTTCGGTGTTCTCGGCCGGCGTCGGCGCCAGCAGCCGGGATGCGGCAGTCGCGCGTGCGGCGATCGCGTTCCTCGCGTCCGCGGAGGCGGCGTCCGCCATCGCCGCAACCGGCATCGAGCCCATCAATCCGTGAACGCTTCCCGGCGCTTGCGCACCGACGGCGCGACCATCACCACCAGGATCAGGACCGTGGCGATGATGAACGCCAGGCTGATCGGCCGGGTGACGAACACGGAGGGATCGCCGCCCGACATCAGCATGGCGCGGCGCAGGTATTCCTCCATCATCGGCCCGAGCACGAAGCCGAGCAGCATCGGCGCGAGCGGGAAGCCGAGCCGCATCCACATGAAGCCGAGCACGCCGAACAGCGCCGTGAGGTGGATCTCGAACGCCGAGTTGTTGACGCTGAAGATGCCGATCGCCGAGAACGCCATGATCGCCGGGAACAGCAGCCGATAGGGCACCTGCAGGAGCCTCACCCACAATCCGATCAGCGGCAGGTTGAGCACGACCAGCATCGCATTGCCGATCCACATCGAGGCAATCAGGCCCCAGAACAATTCCGGCCGCTGCGTCATGACCTGTGGGCCGGGCTGGATGCCCTGGATGGTGAGCGCGCCGAGCATCAGCGCCATCACGCCCGACGCCGGCAGGCCGAGCGTGAGCATCGGGATGAACTTGCACTGCGCGTCGGCGTTGTTGGCGGCCTCGGGGCCGGCGACGCCTTCGATCGCGCCCTTGCCGAAGCGGTCGGGGTCCTTGGCGAGCTTCTTCTCCAGCATGTAGGAGGAGAACGACGCGATCGCCGGACCGGTGCCGGGCAGCACGCCAAAGAAGCAGCCGAGCCCGGTGCCGCGCACGATCGGCCCGGCCGACGCTTTCAGGTCCTGCCAGGTCGGGAACAGGTTCGATACCTTGGCGGAGAGCACGCGGCGCTCCTGCCTCTCGCCGAGATTGTTGACGATCTCGCCGACCGCGAACACGCCGACCGCCACCACGATGAAGCCGATGCCGTCGGTCAATTCGAAGATGCCGAAGCTGAAGCGCTGGACTCCGCTGTTGACGTCGGTGCCTATGATGCCCAGGAGCAGGCCGAGCACGACCATCGCGATCGACTTCACCATGTCGCCCTGCGCCAATACGGCGGCGGCGACGAGGCCCATCAGCATGAGCGAGAAATATTCCGGCGCTCCGAATTTCAGCGCGACGTCGGCGAGCGGCGGCCCGAACAGCGCGATCAGCAGCGTGCCGACGGTGCCGGCAAAGAACGAGCCGATGGCGGCGATCGCCAGCGCGGGGCCGGCGCGGCCCTGCTGCGCCATCTGGTAGCCGTCGATGCAGGTGACGACCGACGAGGTCTCGCCGGGCAGGTTGACCAGGATCGCCGTGGTCGAGCCGCCGTATTGCGCGCCGTAATAGATGCCGGCGAGCATGATCATCGCCGCGACCGGCGACACCGAGTAGGTGATCGGCAACAGGATCGCGATGGTGCCGAGCGGGCCGATCCCGGGCAGCACCCCGATCAGCGTGCCGACCAGGACGCCGACGAAGCAGTAGAACAGGTTCTGCAGCGAGAGCGCGACACCGAAGCCGAAAATCAGGTTGTTGAACAAATCCATGGCGGCTCACCAGATGCCGGCGATCAATTCATAGGGCAGGCCAAGCGCCCATATGAACACGACCACGCACATCGCGGTCAGGAACACCGAGAACAGGAGAACTTCGACGAGTCTGAAATCCTTGCTCGCCATGGCCGAGATGATGATCAAGCCGAGCATCGCCGGGATGAAGCCGGCACGGTCGATCAAGAGGCCGAACACCACCAGCGAAAGCGGGACGACGATGAGCGCGCGCAGCGACCACGAGCCCTCGAGCTTCTCGGCGCCGGCGCGCAGGCCCTGGAGGACGAAATAGACGCCGAAGAGCACAAGCGCCGCGCTCAGCATGACCGGGAAATAGCCCGGGCCCATGCGCAGCGACGTGCCGAACTGGTAGTTGCGCGCGATGAACAGGGCGCCGCCGCCGACGACGATCAGCATCACCCCGGACCAGAAGTCCTTGCGTTCCAGGAATTCGCGATTCATGTCCGCCCCTGTGTGCAGGTCACAACATAACGGAAGGGGCGGCTCGATACACCGGCGCTTGTCGTCCGGTCTGCGGCTTGCCTCTCCAACCCCTCCCGACAGGCGAGGAAGCCGCCATGGCGCGCTTCACTCTATTCGGCCTTCATCCCGCTGTCTTTGACGACCTGCTGCCATTTCTTCAGCTCCGCCGCAATGAAGTCCGCGAACTCGCCCTGGCTCATCTGCACGACTTCCGCGCCCTCGTTGGCGAACTGGTCGATGACCGGTTGCGCGGTCAGCACCACGGCGAGCTCCTTGCGGATCCGGTCGACGGCCGCCTGCGGCACGCCCGCCGGCGCGACGATACCCCACCAATTGCTCGCCTCGTAGCCTGGCACGCCGGCTTCATCGATGGTCGGGACGTCCGGCAGGATCGGCACGCGCTTCTTGCTGCCGACGCCGAGCGCCTTGAGCTTGCCGGACTGGATCTGCCCGGTTGTCTGCACCAGCGACGAGAATGCCACCTGGTTGTGGCCCGCCACCACGTCGATCATGGCGGGCCCGCCGCCCTTGAACCGCACGCCGAGGAACTTTACGCCGGCCTGCAACTCGAACAGCGAACCGCCGAGATGCTGGAAGCTGCCGACGCCGGCGGACGCCCAGCCGATCTTGCCGGGCTTCTCCTTTGCGAGTGCGATCAGCTCCTTGACGTTGTTGACCGGCAGCGACGGATTGACTGCCAGCACGTTCGGTCCCGCCGCCAGCATTGCGACCGGGGTGAACGACTTGATCGGGTCGTAGCGACCCCTGAGATCGTAGAGCCAGGGATTGACCGCGAACGCGATCGAGACGACCAGCAGCGTGTAGCCGTCGTTGGGAGCCTTGGACGCGAGCTCGGTGCCGATCATGGTGCCGGCGCCGGCACGGTTGTCGACGATGATCTGCCGCCCCAGCCGCTCGCCTAGGAAGGTTGCGATCGGGCGGCCCACGACGTCATTGCTGCCGCCGGGGGCCGACGGAATGATCAGCCGGATCGGCTTGGCCGGGTATTGCTGGGCGGCAGCCGGGGTGAGCGACGCGGCGAGCAACAGGGTGGCGAGCGGCAGCGCGCGAATGGCCGGCATCTGTTGCCCTCCCCGAACCGGCAGCGGCGTCGGGACGCTCGCCGCCGTCGTCTTGCTTTACTCGGCCTTCATGCCGCTGGCCTTGACGACCTTCTCCCATTTGGCCATTTCCGACGCCATGAAGGCGGCGAACTCGGCCTGGCTCATCTGGAGCACGTCCGCGCCTTCCTTGGCGAACGCTTCCAGCACCGGCTTCGCGGTCTGCACCGCCGCGATTTCCTTGCGCAACCGGTCGACGACCGCCTGCGGCACGCCAGCCGGCGCTACGATGCCCCACCAATTGGTGGCCTCGTAGCCCGGGACGCCGGCTTCCGCGATGGTCGGAACGCCCGGCAGGATCGGGCTCGGCTTGGTGCCGCCGACGCCGAGCGGGCGGAGCTTGCCCGACTGGATCTGCGGCGTGGTCTGCACCAGCGAGGAGAACATCACGGGGTTATGGCCGGCGACCACGTCGATCATGGCCGGGCCGCCGCCCTTGAACGGCACGTGCAGGAACTTCACGCCGGTCTGAACTTCGAACAGCGCGCCGCCGAGATGCTGGAAGCTGCCGACGCCGGCGGAGGCCCAGCCGACCTTGCCCGGGGATTTCTTGGCAAGCTCGATCAGCTCTTTGACGTTCTTGGCCTGATAGCTCGGATTGACCACCAGCACATTCGGCCCGGAGGCGAGCGCCGCGATCGGCGTGAACGACTTGATCGGGTCATAGCGGCCCTTGAGGTCGTAGAGCCACGGGTTGACCGCATGCGCGATCGAAATGATCGCCAGGGTGTAGCCGTCCTTCGGTGCCTGCGAAGCAAGCTCGGTGCCGATGACACCGCCGGCGCCGGCGCGGTTGTCGACGATGATCTGCCGCCCGAGCCTTTCAGTGAGCTGCTGTGCAATGAGGCGTCCGACCACGTCGTTCGAGCCGCCGGGCGGGAACGGAATGATCAGGCGGATCGGCTTGGTCGGATATTGCTGCGCGGCGGCGGCCGTGGTCAGCGCCAGCAGCGCGGCTGCGGTTTTTACGAGCAGCGAGCGGAATGTCATCGTGCGTCTCCCGGGACTCCGCGTGGTTACCACCGGCCTGGGAGGCGGCGGCTTCGGATAAGCGGTATACCATGCCCCGGCGAGGGGTTTGTTGCCAGAGCCACGGAACCGGACGGTCCAAATTGTCGCGTGCCGACGGCGTCACTGCGCTTTGATGCCGGCTTCCTTCACGACGCGCCCCCATTTGACTGTCTCGGACGCGATGAACTTGCCGAAATCGGCGGAGCTCATCCGCAACGCCTCGGCACCTTCGTTCGCGAACTGCTTCTGCGCCTCGGGCGTGTCCTGCATCAGCGCAATCTCTTTCTGGAGTTTTTCGATGATCGCCGGCGGCGTTCCGGCCGGCGCGACGACGCCGATCCAATTGGCGGCCTCGTAGCCGGGAAGCCCGGATTCCGAAACCGTCGGCACGTCCGGCAGCGTCGTGCTGCGCGTCGCCGCGCCGACGCCGAGCGCGCGCAACTTGCCGGAGCGCAGATGCGTGATGCTCGAAGGGATCGAGCCGAACGCCATTTGGGTGCGGCCGCCGATCACGTCGATCATCGCCGGCGCCGCGCCTTTGTAGGGGATATGCAGGATGTCGACGCCGGCCATCAGCTTGAACAGCTCCGGGCCGAGATGCAGGAAAGTGCCGACGCCGGACGAGCCGTATTGCAGCTTGCCGGGCTGCTTCTTTGCCGCCTCGATCAGATCCTTCACCGACTTGAACGGAAGGTCCGGATGGATCGCGATCACGTTCGGTGCGGTGGCCACGGGCGCGACCGGCGCCCATGCCTTCGCATGGTCGTAGGGCAGGGCGTAGAGCCAGGGATTGACGGTGATCGCGAGCGACACGATCAGCAACGTGTGGCCATCCTTCGGTGCATTCGCCACTAGCTCGGCGCCAACCACGCCGCCGGCGCCGGCCCGGTTTTCGACCAAGAACTGCTTGCCCAGTCGATTGCTGAGATGCGTGGCGACCATGCGCCCGACGGTGTCGTTGATGGCGCCCGGCGGAAACGGGACGATGATGCGGACCGGCTTGGTCGGATACTCCTGCGCGGTGGCGACCGCCGTCAGCGCCAACAGGACGCCGGCCACCTTGAACAGCAACATCGTCCGCATGGGAACGCTTCCTCCACTTCTCATTGGCGCGGACTTTGCGTCACAATCGAGCGCGCGTCGAGGTCATTGCGCCGTAATGCCGCCCTCCTTCACGACGCGGCCCCACTTCGCCAATTCCTTCTCCATGAACGTGCCGAACTCGGCCGGGGTCATGGATACGAATTCCAGGCCCTGGTTCGCGAGCTGCTTCTGCATGTCCGGCGTTTGCATGATTGCCGCGATCTCCTTGTTCAGCTTGTCAACGATGGCGGGCGGCGCGCCGGCCGGCGCCACGAGGCCGACCCAGTTGGAGACGTGGTATCCCGGCAGGCCGGCCTCGTCGGCGGTTGGGACATCGGGCAGCGCGGCCTGGCGCTTGGAAGCACCGACCGCCAGCGCGCGAACCCTGCCGGCATTCACTTGCGGCGTTGCCGTGGGGATGGTGGCGAATGCCGCATTGGTGTGGCCGCCCATCACGTCGGTCATCGCCGGTCCGCCGCCACGGAACGGCACATGCAAGAGATCGACGCCGGCCGAGAGTTTGAACAGCTCGCCGCCAAGATGCATGAAGCTGCCGACGCCGCCCGAGGCGTATTGCACCTTGCCCGGCTGCTTCTTGGCGAGTGCAATGAATTCGCCGAGCGTCTTCGCCGGCACCTGCGGGTTGACGACCAGGATATTGGGCGAGGAGGCCACGAACGCGATCGGCGCAAAGGATTTGATCGGCTCGTAATTGAGCCTGTAGAGCCAGGGATTGACCGTGTTTACCAGCGACACGACCAGCAGCGTGTAACCGTCCTTCGGTGCGTTGGCGGCGAGCTCGGTGCCGACCACGCCGCCGGCGCCGGCGCGGTTGTCGACGATGAACTGCTTGCCCATCCGGTTGGTGAGCTCGGTCGCGATCAGGCGGCCGACGGTGTCGTTGATGGCGCCCGGCGGGAACGGGATGATCACGCGCACCGGTTTGGTCGGATAGTCCTGTGCGGCGGTAAGCGTCGTCAGCGCGAGCAGGATAACCGTGGCCTTGAGTGATGTCGTCGGTAACAGCGAGGCGAGGTTCGGCATGGTCGCTTCCTCCTGAACATTTCCTCTCCGTGGATTCTTGCGGGCCCCTTTGCGAGCCTCGTTGCCCTTGAGCCTACCAGCTTTTGAGGCTCTATCTCACTGGGCCTTGATGCCGCCTTCCTTCACCACCCGCTCCCATTTCTTCATGTCCGCGACCATGTAATCGCCGAACGCGGCGGGCGTCATGCGGATGATGGTGGCACCGTCGGCGTCGAACTGCTTCTGTACCTCAGGCAAGTCTTGCACCAATGTGATCTCCCGGTGCAGCCGCTCGACGATCGCAGCCGGCGTGCCGGCGGGCGCGACGAGGCCGAACCAGTTGACGGTCTCATAGCCCGGCACGCCCGCTTCCGCGATCGACGGGACGTCCGGGAAGATCGGGTTGCGCTTGAGCGAGCCCATTCCGATGGCGCGCAACTTGCCCGAACGCACCTGCGGCGTCGTTGCAAGGAGCCCGCCGAACATCAGGCTGGTATGGCCGGCGACGACATCGATCGTGGCGGGGCCGGCGCCCTTGAACGGCACGTGCAGCATGTCGACCTTGGCCGTGTATTTGAACAGCTCGCCGGCGAGATGCGTGACGCTGCCGACGCCGGCGGAGGCATATTGCAGCTTGCCGGGCTGCTTTCGGGCGAGCGCGACGAGGTCGGCGACCGAATTCACCGGCACGTTGGGATTGACCACCAGCACCACCGGGCTCGCGGCGATCATCGCTACCGGCGTGAACGATCTGATCGGATCGTAGCGGCCCTTGAGATCGTAGAGCCAGGGATTGACGGTGTGCGCGAGCGACACCATCAGCAGCGTGTAGCCGTCCTTCGGTGCGTTGGCGGCAAGCTCCGAGCCGATCACGCCGCCGGCGCCGGCGCGGTTGTCGACGATGACTTGCTTGCCGAGGCGATCGCTCAGCGCGGTCGCGACCGCGCGTCCGGTCACGTCGCTGCCGCCGCCCGGCGGGAACGGAATGATCATACGGATCGGCTTGACAGGATAGTCCTGCGCCGCGGCGACGGTGCTCAGCGCGACCAGGACAGCTGCGGCCTTGAGCGGCAGCAAAACGAAACGCGGCATCGGCGGACTGATCCTTCTTCTTTCGCTCACGGCTTCAATTCGCTGCAGCCATTGCGTATGATCCTCGTCACGAAGTCTTTCATACCTGGAACCGGCGAAGGCATCCATGAACTATTCGACCGATTTTCCATCGATCAAGGACCAGGTCTCGCCGGAGGAATGGCAGGCGCGCGTCGATCTCGCCGCCTGCTATCGGCTGGTCGACGCCTATGAGATGACCGATCTGATCTACAACCACATCACGGCACGCATCCCGGGCTCCGACGACCATCTGCTGATCAATCTCTACGGTCTCCTTTATAAGGAGATCACGGCGTCGAGCCTGGTGAAGATCGACGTCGAGGGCAACATCGTCTGGAAGCCCGATACCGATTACGGCATCAACAAATCGGGCTACGTGATCCACGGCGCGATTCACAAGGCGCGCCCGGAAGTCAAATGCGTGCTGCATACGCATACGCGTGCCGGCATGGCGGTGGCGGCGATGAAATGCGGCTTGCTGCCGCTGTCGCAGACCTCGATCCGTTTCGTCGGCCATATCGGCTATCACGACTACGAAGGGCCGGCGGTCGATCTCGAAGAGCGCGAGCGCATCGTCAGCGACCTCGGCCCGCACGATGCGCTGATCATGCGCAATCACGGCCTGCTGACCTGTGGCGAAACCGTGCAGCAGGCGTTCAACACCATGTACCAGCTCGAGATGTCGTGCCGCTCGCAGGTCGACTCGATGGCGGCGCGCACCGAATTGACCATGCCGGGCGAGAACGTGCTCGCCCACACCGCGCATCTCTACCAGCCCGGCACGCGGCGTCCTTACGGCGTTCTGGAATGGCCGGCGATGCTGCGGCTGCTCGACGCGCGGCAGAAGACGTCGGGTTATCCGCCGTATTGGCACTAACACAATCCGTCATCCTGCGCTGGCCGTGCATCCTTCGAGGCTCGCTTCGCTCTCAGGATGACGGATGGAGGAGACCGCGATGTCGCAAGAAGGCGCCCTCACCAATCCATCCAAGGAACGCATGCGTTCTGGCGACGTATCGCTCGGCATGATCGTGCGGCTTGCGCGCTCCGCCGACATTGCGCGCATCGCCAAGGCGACCGGGCACGACTTCGTCTTCATCGACGGCCAGCATTCGCTGTTCTCGCTTGAGACCGTCGGTCACATCGCGCAGACCGCGCTCGCAATCGGCGTCGCGCCGCTGGTGCGGGTGCGAAGCTGCGGCGATCCGTCGATCTCCGTCATCCTCGACAACGGCGCCACCGGCATCATCTTCCCCGACGTGAATTCGGACGCCGACGCGCGCCGCGCCGTCGAGGCCTGCAAGTTTCCGCCGGTCGGCAAGCGATCGGTGTCCGGCGGGTATCCGAATTTCGATTTCCGTCCGGTCCCGCTGACGCAGGCGGTGCCGGCGCTGAACGACTCGACGCTGGTCGTCTGCATGATCGAGACCGTCGAGGGGCTCGCCAATGTCGACGCCATCGCCGCGGTCGAGGGCGTCGACGTGCTGCATGTCGGCTGCAACGATCTCCTCACTGCCATGGGCCTGCCGGGCAAGTTCGGCTGCCCGGAGATAATCGCGGCGATCGAGCGGGTGATCGCGGCGGCGAAGACGCACGGCAAGTTCGCCGGCCTTGGCGGCGAACGCGACATGGAGCGCCAGCTCGCCTTCATCAAGAGCGGCGTGCGCTTCGTGACGACCCAGACCGACATCGGCTTCCTGATGGCGGCCGCAAGCCAGCGAACGGCGGAAATCCGGAAGGGGCTCGGGCAATGACCCACCTCGTCGTGATGGAAGGGGACGGCATCGGGCCGGAAATTACGGCCGCAACGCTCGGCGTGCTGAAAGTCGCCGACAAGGCGTTCGGCCTCGGGCTCCAATTCACACCGGTGACGATCGGACAGGCGTCGCTGCGCACCAACGGCACGACGCTGACCGAAATGGCGTTCGAGGCGGCGCGCGACGCCGACGGCGTCATCCTCGGGCCGGTGTCGCATCACGAATATCCGCCGGTGGAGCAGGGCGGCATCAATCCGTCGGGGGCGCTGCGCAAGCGCCTCGATCTCTATGCCAATATCCGGCCGGCCAAGACCCGCGCCGGCATACCGCCGAAATGCGGCGTGCCGGTCGATCTCGTGATCGTGCGCGAGAACACCGAAGGCTTCTACGCCGACCGCAACATGTTCTTAGGTTCCGGCGAATTCATGCCGACGCCGGACGTGGCGCTGTCGGTGCGCAAGATCACGCGGCAAGGCAGCATCAGGATCGCGGAGGCCGCGTTCGAGCTGGCGATGCGCCGGCGCAAGAAGGTGACGGCGGTGCACAAGGCCAATGTGCTGCGGGTGTCGGAAAACTTCTTCCTCGATTGCGTACGTGAAGTCGGCAAGCGCTATCCCACGGTGGCGATCGAAGAGGTGATCGTCGATGCGATGGCCGCGCTGCTGGTGCGCGACGCCAGCCGCTACGACGTGATCGTCACCACCAATATGTTCGGCGATATCCTCTCCGACCAGGCCTCGGAGATTTCCGGCAGTCTCGGGCTCGCCGCGTCGATCAACCACGGCACCAGGCATGGCGTGGCGCAGGCGCAGCACGGTTCCGCGCCTGATATCGCCGGACAGGACCGGGCCAACCCGACCTCGCTGATCGGCTCGGCGGCGATGCTGCTCGCCTGGCTCGGCGACCAGCGCAAGGACAACCGCCTGCATGCCGCGGCGGCCGCCATCGAAGGTGCGCTCGACCGCGCCATTGCCGACCCGCAGGGACGCACCCGCGACCTCGGCGGGCCGCTCGGCACCAAGGCATTCGGCGAGCGCGTGGCCGCCATGCTCGACGAGACTGCGGCGCGAAGCTGACGCACCCTGCAAGGCTCCAAATCTTTTGACCGCAGTTGCCGGATGGGCGAGTATCCGCCCGCATCCAAGAGAGGTATCCGTTGAACGCCGATCTTCGCCGCGCCACCCGTTCCGACGGCAGCGTCCGTACCCGCGACGGCGTCCGCATTTCCTACACGCTCCATGGCGACGCCGCCTCGCCGCGCCGGGCCGCGCTAGTGCATTCGGTGGCGATGGACCGGGCGTTCTGGCAGCCGGTGGCGGAGCGGCTGGCGAAGGACACGGCCGTCGTCACCTTCGACTGCCGCGGTCACGGCGCCTCCGACAAGCCGCCGGGGCCCTATACGGTCGAGCAGTTCGCCGACGATATTGCCGACATGCTCACCCAGCTCGGCTGGGACAAGACGCTGATCGCCGGCGCCTCGATGGGCGGCATGGTGGCGCTCGCGTTTGCCGCGCGGCATCCCTCGCGCACATCCGCGCTGGGGCTGATCGACACCACGGCGTGGTACGGCCCCGAGGCGCCGAAGAACTGGGCGGCGCGCGCCAACCAGGCGATGGAGAAGGGGCTTGCCTCGCTGATCGCGTTCCAGACCACGCGCTGGTTCGGCGACTACTTCCGCGCCAACAACCCGGACGTGGTGCAGAAATGCATCGACATCTTTCTCAAGAACGACGTGCCGGCCTATGTCGAGGCCTGCCACATGCTCGGCCGCGCCGATCTGCGCGCCGCGTTGCCGGCGCTGAAGATGCCGACCGCGGTCCTGGTCGGCGAGGAGGACTACGCCGCGCCGGTCGCGATGGCGCAGGCGCTGCACGACGGCATCGCGAACTCGACGTTCACCGTACTGCCGAAGGCGCGGCATCTCACGCCGCTCGAAGTACCCGACGTCATCACGGCCGAGCTCGACCGTCTGCTCAAGCGGGCCGCACCATGAAATTCACCGGCGAGCTGTCCGTGAAGGCGCCGCGTGCGGCCGTCTACGAGAAGGTGCGCGATGCGCGATTCTTCGCGTCGTGCGTCGATGGCGTGAAGGATCTCACGGAGATCGGCCCGGATCGGTATTCGGCCGTGTTCGAGACCAAGGTCGCTTACATGAAATTCGCGTTCAAGGTGACGGTCGCGGTGACACGCGCCGAGCCGCCGCGCGAGATCCAGGCGTCGGTCGAAGGCACGCCGCTCGGCATCGTCGGGCGGATGACGGCGACGTCGGTGACCACGCTGACCGAGGCCGGCGACGAGACCAAGGTCGCGTACGCGGTCGACGCTACGTTGACCGGCAAGCTCGGCAGCCTGGGTCAGCCGGTGCTGCGATCGAAGGCGCGGGAGATGGAAAAGCAGTTCGCCGCACGCCTTGCTGCCGCGTTCGCGCCGAGCGGGGCTTCGTCATGACGCCGTTCGAGCTGGCCGAGCCGAAGTCGCTCAAGGAGGCCGTCGGGCTGCTCGACGCCGACGATCCGACCATCCGCCCGATCGCCGGTGGCACCGCGCTGATGCTGATGATGAAGGCGGGCGTGTTCCGGCCGTCGAAGCTCGTGAGCCTCGGCGGAATCAAGGAACTGCGCTCGATTGCGATCGCGAACGGCGAGCTCAAGGTCGGCGCGACCACGCCGCTCGCCGTCCTCGAGCATTCCGACGAGGTCCGCAACCACGCGCCGGTGATCACCAGGACGCTGCGGACGCTCTCGAACATCCGCGTGCGCAATGTTGCGACCGTCGGCGGCGCGCTGGCGCATGCCGACCCGCACATGGACCTACCGCCGGTGCTGATCGCGCTCGGTGCGCGCGTCGTCGTGCAGGGTAAGAAGGGTGAGCGTACCATCCCGATCGCCGATCTGTTCGCCGGCTATTACGAGACCGTGCTGGCGAAGGACGAACTGATCGCGTCGCTGATCGTGCCGGCGCAGAACGGCCGGCGCGCGGCCTATCTCAAGTGCACGACGCGCGCGGTGCACGACTGGCCGGCGCTCGGCGTCGCGGTGTCGCTCGCGACCGAAGGCAACGGCATCAAGGATGTCTCGATCGTAGTCAGCGCCGCCACTGAGACGCCACGACGGCTCGCCGGCGCCGAAAAGGCGGCGCAAGGCGCGAGCGATGAAGCAGGATGGCGCCGGGCCGGCGAGGCCGCGGCGGAAGAGGCGGAGCTGATCACCGACGCGCAAGGCTCGGCCGCCTACAAGAAACAGCTCGTGCGCGTCCATGTGGCGCGTGCGCTGCGTGCGGCGCTGGGAGCGGAGTGATGGCGACGCTGCAGCAGATCGGATGCGCATTGGTGCGCCCTCTCCCCTTGAGGGAGAGGGCAGCGCTGACGTTTCAGCGAATTCGAATGGGTGAGGGGGTCTCTCCGCAAAATGGTTCTTGCGAAGGGTACCCCTCACCCAAAATCGCCCGCGGATTCTTTCTTGAGCCCTCTCCCGCAAGGGGAGAGGGCGCAGCAACATGCGCCCTGCGCGTGGCCATGATGGGATTTCAGTGATGGCGACGCGGACGATCGGAAGCGGGCAGGTCGGGCGCTCGGTGCCGCGCCTCGAAGGCGCGGCCAAGGTCACGGGACGCGCCGACTACGTGCACAATCTGCGCCTGCCCAAGATGCTGATCGGCAAGATCTTCCGTTCGACCGTGGCGCACGGCCGCATCAAATCGATCGACGTCTCGGCGGCGAAGGCGCTGCCCGGCGTCTATCGCGTCGTCACGATCGACGACATCAAGGCCGTCATCCCGCATCCGTTCTACGGCCCGGCGTTCCACGACCAGCCGATCCTAGCCGACGGCAAGGTGCACTATGTCGGCGAGCCGGTGGCGGTGGTGCTGGCGACCGATCCGCACATCGCGGAGGAGGCGGCGTCGCTCATCGAGGCCGACTATGACGAATTGCCGGCGGTGTTCGACGAGATCGAGGCGATGACCTCGAAGGCGGTCGTGCACGACGAACTCAAGCCGGCAGGCACGTTCCCCGACCTCAAGCACCTCAAGGGCAAGAAGGACACCAATATCGCGCTCGACTTCCATCTGCGGCGCGGCGATACCAAGAAGGCTTTTGCCGAGGCCGAGCATGTGTTCGAGCACACCTTCCGCAGCCAGCAGGTGCTGCATGTCCCGTTGGAGCCGTTCGTATCCGTCGCCGAGTTGACCGAGACCGGGCTCACCATCCACACCGCGTCGCAGTCGCCGTCGTTCGTGCGCATCGAGATCGCGCGGCTGCTCGGCTGGCCGGAGAACAAGGTGCGCGTGAAGGTGCCGTATCTCGGCGGCGGCTTCGGCGCAAAACTCTACATCAAGCTCGAAGCGCTGGTGGCGGCGCTGGCGCTGCTCGTGCAGCGTCCCGTGAAGATCTCGCTGACCATGGAAGAGCAGTTCTACACGCTGACCAAGCATGCGGCGACGTTCCGCATCAAGAGCGCGGTCAAGAACGGCAAGGTCACGGGCCGCGACTGCGAGGTCTGGTGGAACGGCGGCGCCTATGCCGACATCGGCCCGCGCATCACCCAGAAGTCGGGCTTCACCGCGCCCGGGCCCTACGACATCGAGAACGTCTCGATCGACTCCTATTCGCTCTACACCAACTTGACGCCGGCCGGCGCGCTGCGCGGCTTCGGCATCCCGCAGCTGGTGTGGGCCTACGAGAGCCACACCGACATGATGGCGCGCTCGCTCAAGCTCGACCCGGTCGACTTCCGCCGCAACAACATCCTGCGGGACGGCAGGGCGCAGGCGACCGGCACCGCGATGAAGGACGCCGCCATCGAGGCGGTGCTCGACCGGCTGGCGCTGCGCATGAACATGAAGGCGCCGTTTGACCGCGGCACCGGCACGTTGAAGAAGGGCCGCGGCATCGCGGTCGGCTTCAAGGCGTCGATCTCGCCGACCACCTCGATCGCGATCGTCAATATCGCCGCCGACGGCAGCGTCACGCTCTATTGCAGCACCGTCGACATGGGGCAGGGCTCCGACACCGCCAATGCGCAGTTCGTGGCGGAGATCCTCAACGTGCCGGCCGAGTCGGTGAAGGTCGTGCATCCCGACACCGACGTGACGCCCTACGACATGGCGACGCTCGGCTCGCGCTCGCTCTATCACATGGGCAACGCGGTGCGGCTCGCCGCCGAGGACGCCAAGGCGAAGCTTGCGGCGCTCGCGCGCGAGGTCGGCGTGCCGGAAGGCTCGAACGTGCCGGTCGCGGAGCTGTTCCAGAAGAAATACAAGATGCAGGCCGGCAACATCATCGGCACCGGCAGCTACATCCCGAACTACGTGCCGCCGGACGCCAACGGGCTCACCCCTGACGCGACGCCGTTCTGGATGGTCGGCGGCACCGGCGTCGAGGTCGAAGTCGATACCGAGACCGGGCACGTCAAGGTGACGAAGATGATCAACGTCGCCGACGTCGGCCGGCCGGTCAACCCGCGCATCGTGGAGACGCAGCTCTCCGGCGCGGCGACGATGCAGTTCGGCTTCACCATGCAGGAGAAGATCGAGTTCGACGGCGGGCAGATCACCAACGCCTCGTTCGCCGACTACAAGATCCCGAGCATCGTCGACATCCCGCGCACCATGCAGAACGAAGCGGTGGAGTCGGAGCAGGGCACCGGCCCGTTCGGCGCCAAGGGCGTGGGCGAGAGCGGCACCTTCGGCGTGTCGCCCGCCATTGCCAACGCGATCGAGGACGCCTGCGGTGTGCGGCTGACCGAGCTGCCGCTGACCGCCGAGAAGATCTACCGGGCGCTCCGCACCGCGCAAGGCAAGCCGCTGGAGGATTGATTGTGAGATTGGACCTTCAAAGGAGCGGCGTGCACTGCTCGCCCCCTCTCCCCAGCGGGGAGAGGGTGGGGGTGAGGGGGGCTAGCTCTGTTGATAGGCTAGTAAGCCCCTCAATCCACCGCTCTCCCCTGCGGGGAGAGGGAGCCGACCGAGCCTGCGGCGCGGTCGTGTCTCTCACGGCGATGGCATCGTGATGCGCACCATCAATTTCACCCTCAACGGCGAGCAGGTCTCGGCGCATGTCGCCGAGCACCAGTCGATCGTCGAAGTTCTGCGCGACCGCTTCGACCTGTTCGGCGCGCGCGAAAGCTGCGCGCAGGGCCTGTGCGGCTGCTGCACCGTGCTGGTCGACGGCACCGCCGTATCGGGTTGTCTCTATCTCGCGGCCTTCGCCGACGGCAAGAAGGTGACGACGATCGAGGGGCTCGCCCAGAACGGCAAGCTCACGCCGATCCAGGAAGCCTTCCTCGAAGCCGGCGCGGCACAATGCGGCTTCTGTACGCCCGGCTTCGTGCTGATGGCGGGGCAGCTTCTCGAAGCACATCCCGATCCGGACGACGACGAGATCAGGCACTATCTTTCCGGCAATCTCTGCCGCTGCGCGGCGTATCCCGAGATCATAGCCGCCGTGAAGCTTGCGGCGGGCCGGCTGCGGGCAGGACGGACATGACGGCACGACGGAATACGGTTGCCTACGGCGATCTGCGCGGCTGGATCGACGCGCTGCGCAAGGCTGGCGAGCTGCACGAGGTCGATGCCGAGGTCGACACCGACTTCGAGATCGGCACCATCATGCGGCTGGCGCAGGGTCCGGGCACCGGGCCGGCGATGCTGTTCAACAATCTCAAGGGCTACAACAAGCCGACCAGCCGCTGCCGGCGCCTGTTCGGCTCGGCGCTCAACAACAACCGCCGCATCGCGATGATGCTCGGCCTGCCGCCGGAGACGCATGCGCGCGATCTGGTGAAGCTCGGCCGGACCATCCTCCAGGACGCGATCGCGCCGCGTATCGTCAAGACCGGCCCGTGCAAGGAGAACGTCGTCACTGGCAAGGACGTCGATCTCTCCGAGCTGCCGGCGCCGCACTGGAACCGCCTCGACGGCGGGCGTTACCTGATCACCTATGCCGGCGTGGTGACGAAAGACCCGAACACCAACGTGATGAACGTCGGCATCTATCGCGGCATGGTCACCGGCCGCGACACCATCCCGATCCTGATGTGGCGCGCCCAGCATATCGGCCACCACGTCACCGAATGGCGCGCCAAGGGCGCCAAGGAGATGCCGATCGCGGTGGCGATCGGCTGGGAGCCGTCGATGGGCTTCTGCGCCGGTTCACCGGTGCCCAAGGGCATCTGCGAATACGACGTGATGGGCGCGATCCGCGGCGAGCCGGTCGATCTCGTCAAATGCGAGACCTCGGACCTCTACGTTCCGGCCTCCGCCGAGATCGTGATCGAAGGCATGCTCGGTCTCGACGAATCGACCTATCAGATGGAAGGGCCCTATGCGGAGTTCACCGGCTATTTCGCCGGCGACCGCTCGCCCAAGCCGACCATCCGCGTCACCGCCATCACCCACCGCAACGACCCGATCATGCGCGGCACCATCGAGGGCTGCATGCCCGGCAGCTATTCCGAGAACGCGGTGATCTCATCGATCTTCCGTTCCTCGACCGCCTGGAACGTGCTCGACCGCGCCGGTGTGCCGGGCGTCGTCGACGTCTGGGGCCCGCCAGTGCAGGCCGGCATCAACCTGGTGGTGGCGATCAAGCAGAGCTATCGCGGGCAGGCAAAGCAGGTGGTCAATGCGCTGTGGGGCTCCTCGGCCGCGCATGTGCGTTACAAGCACGTGACCGTGGTCGACGACGACATCGACATCCACGACTACGCCGCGGTCGACTGGGCGGTCGCCTACCGGGTGAACGCCGGCGAGAACGACATCGTGATCATGCCGGCGACCTTCGGGCTCGGGCTGGATCCCTCGACCCGCAAGCGCGACCGCGATCCGACGCTGTTCGGCACCGGCAAGTGGAACCGCGTGCTGATCGACGCGACGATCAATCTCGACTACGACCCCGATCCGGAATTCGGCGGCTCGCGTTATCCGCCGACGGTGTGGCCGAGCCAGGAAGACGAAAACGCCGCGCGGGCGCGCTGGAAGGAATTGGGGTTGGACAAGCTGAAGCGGAGTTGAACAAATCTCCGACCTCATGGTGAGGAGCGGCCGAAGGCCGCGTCTCGAACCGTGGACATACGGGGCCGCCCCATCCTTCGAGACGGGTGCTACGCACCCTCCTCAAGACGAGGCGGAGATAGGGAGGAAGCCAAAAGTGCAGCAGGAATCCGTCACTTTTCCGTCGGCGGGGCTGAAGCTCTCCGGCACGGTGCGCGTCCCCGATGACGTCAAAGCGGGCGAGAAGCGCGCGGCGTTCCTGGTGCTGCACGGCTTCGGCAGCAACAAGGATTCCGGCAACGTCAACGCGCCGAGCAAGGTGCTGGGCGAGCTTGGCTACGTCACGCTCGGTTTCGACATGCGCGGCTGCGGCAAGAGCGAGGGTGAGTTCGGCCGCGTGATCTGCCTGGAGCAGGTCGAAGACACCCGCAGCGCGCTTACCTTCCTGCAGAAGCACCCCGCCGTGCACCCCGACCGCATCGCGGTGGTCGGCTCGAGCTTCGGCGGCGCCGTTGCCGTCTATACCGGCGGTGTCGACGAGCGTGTCGCGGCTGTCATCTCCAACGGCGGCTGGGGCGATGGCGAGCGCAAATTCCGCGGCCAGCACAAGTCGCCGGAGGAGTGGGCGCGCTTCACCAAGATGCTCAACGACGGCCGCGACCATCGCGCCAAGACCGGCAAGTCGCTGATGGTGCCGCGCTACGACATCGTGCCGATCCCGCCGCACCTGCGGAACAACCTTGCGCAGAATTCGATCCACGAATTCCCGGCCGAGACCGCGCAGAGCATGTTCGACTTCCGCGCCGACGAGGTGGTGGGCAAGATCGCACCGCGGCCGCTGCTGTTGATCCACGCCTCGAACGATTCCGTCACGCCGACCGAGCAATCCGTCGAGCTGTTCAAGCGCGCCGGCCAGCCGGCCGAGCTGCACCTGTTCAGCAATGTCGATCACTTCCTGTTCGCGGAGGACAACGCGCGCGTCTGGGGCGTGATGCGCGACTGGCTCGCCAAGTATTTCCCGGCGCGCTAGGCCCTATTTCCTGAGGGGTCCCGTATCTCAGGAGGCAGTACCCCCGGGCGCATACCCCCGTATTGTCGATGCCCGGAATCGGGCTTATCTGATGGGGGTAAGGTGCGCCGATGACCGAAGCCGCAACCGTTCCACCCCCTCGAGGCTGGCGACCGCTCGCCGCGATCGCCGGTGTCGTCGGCGTGCTGATCGGCGGGACGGTGGCGCTCTGGGCCTACTACGGTACCGCGGTGTTCTATGAGATCATCGCCGCCGGCATAGCAATGTGCTTCTGACGCAATGACCCTCCGCACCGCCCGCATCCTGGTTGCTGCCGGTGCCTTCGTGGCCGGACTGGTGCTTTGCACCGCGGTCATCCTCCTGGTGACCGGACGCGACGGCGTGCCCACCCTGCCCCAGGTCGCTGCGATCGGCGGGCCGTTCAGCCTGACCGACCAGAACGGCCGCACCGTCACGGAGCAGGACCTGAAGGGCAAGCCGTTCCTGGTGTTTTTCGGCTACACCAACTGCCCCGATTTCTGCCCGACGACGATGTTCGAGATCTCGGAGGTGCTGAAGAAGCTCGGGCCGGCGGCCGACCGCACCCGCGCGCTGTTCATCACCGTCGATCCCGAGCGCGACACCCCGGCGGCGCTCAAGGACTACGTGTCGAGTTTCGACCCCCGCATCATCGCGCTGACCGGCGAGCCCGAGGCGATCGCGGCGGTGGCCAAGGCCTACCGGGCCTATTATCGCAAGGTGCCGCTCAAGGACGGCGGCTACACCATGGACCACCTGGTCCTGGTCTATCTGATGGACAAGGACGGGCGCTTCGTATCGCGATTCAAGCTCGACCGCCCGATCGACGCCTCGGCGGCGGAGCTGCGCAAATATCTCTGAGAAGGTTTGGGCTGTTCATAAGCCGCTGGCCCCATGGGCCGAGTCGTCTATAAGCGTGCAACGACAAGCGGGCCGGGCGAACCCGCCGCACCACCGCCGGGAATGATCGTGTCCCATCTTTCTCCACGAATCCTGTGGCCGCTGGTTTTCGGTGCTTTCCTACCGGGCATCGCGCTCGTGGTCGGGCTCGCGGTGGCGGGTTGCCTGGTTGCCCCCGCCGCGGCGGAGCAAGCGGCCGCGCAGCCGCCGGTCAATGTGCCGGGGTTCTGGGATCCGCGCCGGCGTCCGGAGCGGCCGGACCTCTCCCGAATCAAGGTCATCCGCTTCCTGACCGAGACCGATTATCCGCCGTTCAATTTCTCGGCGCCGGACGGTAGCCCGCAGGGCTTCAACGTCGATCTCGCCCGGCTGATGTGCGAGGAGCTGAAAGCGGGCTGCACCGTGCAGATGCGCCGGTTCGAAACGCTGCTCCAGGCGCTGAATGAGGATCGCGGCGACGCCGTCATCGCCTCGATCGCGCCGTCGGCCGAGCTACGCGCCAAGGCCGATTTCACCGATCCCTACTATCGCAGCCCGGCGCGCTTCGCGGCGCGGCGCGATTCCACGATCGAGGACGTGGCGCCTGAGAAGCTCGAAGGCCGCAAGGTTGCGGTCGTCGCCGGCACCGCGCACGAGGCCTATCTCAAGGCGCTGTTTCCGGAAGCCGAGCTGCGCCCCTATCCGAATTCCGACCTGGCGCGCCTGGCGCTGCGGCGCGGCGACGTCGATCTCCTGTTCGGCGACGCCATCGCGCTGGCGTTCTGGCTCAACGGCACCTCTTCGGAGAATTGCTGCGTGTTCCGCGGTGGGCCCTATCTCGACAGCCGCTTCTTCGGCGAGGGGATCGGCATCGCGGTGCGCAAGGGCAATGACCCGATGCGGCTGGCGCTGAACTGGGCGCTGTTCCGGATCTGGGAGCAGGGGCGTTTCACCGACCTCTGGCTGCGGTATTTCCCAATCAGCCCGTTCTAGGGGTGCAAGACGGTGCGGGAGGCGCTATTTTGACACCAAGGAGATTTGCCATGGGAACAACCGAACGGCTGGTCGTGGATTTGCCCTCAGATTTGGTGGAAGGCTTACGGGAGTCTGTCAAGGCTGGCGCGTTTTCGTCGGAAAGCGAGGCGATCGAAGTTCTATTGCGAAGTTGGTATGGTCCGGATGAGGTTGCGGAGCGCGATATCGTGACGCTCCGAGCGTTTGTAGCGAAGGGCATCGCTGAGACAGATGCCGGTCATGTCATCGATGCCGACCAAGTGCATGTCGAGCTTCGCACACGGATCAAGGCGATTACAGATCGCCGCGGATGACGCGTATCGTTTATTCACCGACGGCGCGGCGTGATGTGCTTCGCGTCGTTGAATACATTGCGCGTGACGATCCAGCAGTTGCCCGGGCATTGCGAGGCGGCTTGAACATCATTGTTCGCTGCTTGCGAGGACTCCTCAAATGGGACGAGAGCGACCAGATGTCGGCCCGGGCGTTCGGTCTCTTGTCGAAGGAAGCTATCTGATTTTCTATAGATTCAATCGTGATATCGACCGCGTCGATATACTTCGTGTATGGCACGGCCGACGAAGGCTTCCTCGCCTCAGCGGCCGGCGTTGATGCGCGATTGACGGCATGACGTGCGGTTCCTACTGTCCGCGCGCCGGAGTGTCCCTATGTCTGTGACTGATCACCAAGCGCCTGCCACGCTGCGCGACCTTGCCGCCGCCTCGAACGCGTGGCCGTTCGAGGAGGCGAAGAAGATCGTCGCGCGCCTCAAGAAGCGGCCGAAAGACGAGGTGATCTTCGAGACCGGCTACGGCCCCTCCGGGCTGCCGCATATCGGCACATTCGGCGAGGTCGCGCGCACCACCATGGTGCGCCACGCCTTCCGCGTGCTCACCGACGACAAGATCAAGACGCGGCTGATCGCCTTCTCCGACGACATGGACGGGCTGCGTAAAGTCCCCGACAACGTGCCAAATCAGGAATTGTTGCAAAAGCATCTCGGCAAGCCGCTGACCCAGGTGCCCGACCCGTTCGGCACCCATCCGAGCTTCGGCCAGCACAACAACGCCCGTCTGCGGGCCTTCCTGGACGCGTTCGGCTTCGAGTACGAATTCCTGTCCTCGACGGATTGCTACAAGTCCGGTCGTTTCGACCAGGCGCTGCTGACCGTGCTCGAGCGATTCGAAGCCGTGATGAAGATCATGCTGCCGTCGCTGCGCGAGGAGCGGGCGCAGACCTATTCGCCGTTCCTGCCGATCTGTCCGCGTACCGGGGTCGTGCTCCAGGTGCCGGTCGTCGCGCACGACGCCAAGGCCGGGACCATCAGCTACGACGACCCCGACACCGGCGAGCGGATGGTCACCCTGGTCACCGGCGGCCGCTGCAAGCTGCAATGGAAGCCGGACTGGGCGATGCGCTGGTACGCGCTCGGCATCGACTACGAGATGGCCGGCAAGGATCTGATCGACTCGGTGAAGCTTTCGGCCGAGATCTGCCGCGCGCTCGGTGGCCCGCCGCCGGAAGGCTTCAACTACGAGCTCTTCCTCGACGAGAAGGGCCAGAAGATTTCCAAGTCGAAGGGCAACGGCCTCACCATCGACGAGTGGCTGCGCTACGCGTCGCCCGAAAGCCTGTCGCTGTTCATGTACCGCGAACCGAAGGCGGCAAAGCGGCTCTACTTCGACGTGATCCCGCGCCATGTCGACGAGTATCAGCAGTTCCTCGACGGCTATCAGCGCCAGGACGACAAGCAGCGGCTGTCGAATCCGGTGTGGCACATCCATGCCGGCAATCCGCCCAAGCCCGACATGCCGATCACGTTCACGATGCTGCTGACGCTCGTGTCTTCGTCGAACGCGGAGAACGCCGAGACGCTGTGGGGCTTCATCGGCCGCTATCGCCCGGGCGTGACGCCGCAGACGCATCCGAAGCTCGACGCGATGGTCGGCTACGCCATCCACTATTTCCGCGACTTCGTATTGCCGGAGAAGAAGTTCCGGCAGCCGACCGAAGCCGAGCGCGCGGCTTTGCTCGATCTGCGCGACGCGCTCTCGCAGCTTCCGGCCGATGCGACCGCCGAGCAGATCCAGAATGTCGTCTACGAGATCGGGCGCCGCGAGCCGTTCCTCGACAAAAAGGTCGCCAAGGACGGCAAGCCCGGCGTGTCGCTCGACTGGTTCAACATGCTCTACCAGGTGCTCCTCGGGCAGGAGAAGGGACCGCGGTTTGGCTCGTTCGTGGCGGTCTATGGCGTGCAGAGCACCGTCGAGATGATCGACGGCGCGCTGGCGCGTTCGGCGTAACACGCGCATGAAGCCGCCGCGGCAACGCACCGACTTGCAGCGCTTGCTTAAACCGTAGACGATACTCCCGCACGATTGCCGGGAGTATCCGATGGCGGGCGTTCAAGCGTTGAAAATCAGCCGCGTTGCCATGGGCCTTCTCCTTTCGCTGGCCACGTCGGCGCCGTCTGCTTCGGCTCAAGACTCCGAACAGGCTTTCTTCTCCGGCAAGACCGTCCGGTTTGTCGTGGGCTTCGGGGCCGGCGGCGGCTACGACGCCTATGCCCGCATGCTGGCGCCGTATCTCTCCAAGACCCTCGGCGCGTCGGTGATCGTCGAGAACCGCCCCGGCGCGGGCGGGCTGCTCGCGCTCAACGGCGTCTATATAGCGCCACCCGACGGGCTGACGATCATGATCGTCAACGGCACCGCGGCGGTGTACTCGCAACTGACCGATCTGCAAGGCGCGCGTTACGATCTCGGCAAGATCGGCTACCTCGCGACCCTGAGTGCGCCGCCGTCGCTGTGGACGGTCAGTCCGCACGACAAGACCAGGACGATCGCGCAGGCCCTCGCGACGACGCGGAAATGGCGGTGGGCCGCCAGCGGGCCGGTCGACAGCCTGTCCGACGGGGCGGCCTTCACCTGCGCGGGGCTCAAGCTCGATTGCCAGATCGTGCTCGGCTACAAAGGCAGCAACGACGCCGCGCTCGGCGTCGCGCGCGGCGAAATGGACGCGCTCTACGTCACCGACACGTCGGCCAACACCTACGTTCAGTCGAACGGGCTCGTGCCGCTCGTGACGATCGGGCAGAAGCGCTCGCGCTTCTTTCCCGAGCTGCCGACCATCTTCGAGGCGGCGAAGCTCGATCCCGACCAGGAATGGATCTTCAACTTCCGCCACCTTGCCCAAAGCCTCGGCCGCATTCTCGTGACGCCGCCGGGGATGAGCGAGAGCCGGACGGCGTTCCTCGAAGCGGCGGTCAAGAAAGCCCTGAGCGATCCCGGTTTCCTCGCCGAAGGCGACAAGCGGCAGCTCTACACCGACTATGTCGACGGCGCCGGCACCCGCAAGAACGCGACCAGCATCGTGACGACGGTTACGCCCGAGCAAAGGAAGCTCGTGCAGGATATCCTCGCGAGGGCGCGGTGATCCTTGCGGGGCCTTGGAAAATCGCGCAAGATCAGCCCGTTACGAGGACAAGGAAACGCTGAACAAGAAAAGGAGCCGGCACATGGCCACTTCAACCAACACTGTGAGAGTGGTTTCGGACTCGGCGATGCCGGCCGGTGTGCGTGTCTCTCAATTGCAGCCGGCGCTCGGCTCAGTCGTTTCCGGCTTCCGTTTCGACGGCAAGCCGCTGAGCGAGGAGTTCCGTTCCGCACTGCGCGACCTGCTGCACAACCGCGGCCTCGTCATCTTCGAGCCCGGCACGGTGACAGCCGAGAATTTCACGAAGTTCGCGGGCTTCCTCGGCGAGTTCTTCAACTATGCGGGCCCGCATACGCCGCGCGCGCCGGAGAATCCCGACGCGACCATGATCGACTCGCTCAAGGACAAGAACCTGCGCAATCACATCTGGCACGCCGACGGCGGCTTCCGTCCGGATGCGCCGGCGTTCACCGCGCTGTTTGCCCATCAGCTGCCGGAGTCGGGAGGCGACACGATCTTCGCCAACGCCGCCTGGGTGTACGAGAACCTCGATCCGCTGTTCGCGGCCTATCTTGAATCGCTCACCGTCATCCAGTCGGCCGATGCGACCGGCCACATCACCGACCGCTATCTCGACCCCGAGGAGGCGACCAAGGCGCGCGTGCGCATGCCTCCCTTCGAGATGCCGCTGGTGCGCGTGCATCCGGCAACCGGCCGCAAGTGGATCGCGGTGAACGAATCATACGTGGCCTACATCAAGGGCGTCAGCCGGGTGATGAGCCAGAACATCCTCGGCATCCTGTTCGACATGATCAAGTCGCCGGAGGCCACCGCGCGCTTCGCCTGGACCCGCGGGGCGCTCGCGATCTGGGACAATCGCGTCGTGCAGCACAAGGGCATCAAGGATTACGGCTCAGGCCGGCGCATCCTCTATCGCGCGACCATGACGGCGTGAGCGCCTATTCTCCGACCTCATCCTGAGGGCCGCGCGAAGCGCGGCGGCTCGAAGGATGGCCGCATACTACGAGCTCGGGGCCATTTCTTCGAGACGCGCTTTGCAGGCGTTCCTCAGGATGAGGTCAGAGCCCTCGTTCGGCGTCTGGTGCGCCGGTCGCTCGCGTCTGTTACCGATAGCGCGCCATGACTCTCACGGCCTGGATCATCATCGGCGTCTCCATCGTCGCGGGCTCCTTCCTTTCCGGCGTGTTCGGCATGGCCGGCGGGATGGTGGTGATCGGTGTGCTGCTGATCTATTTCGACGTCGCTACCGCGATGATCCTGTTCTCGATCATCCAGCTCACCGCCAATGGCTGGCGCGCGTTCCAGTGGTGGCGCTTTGTGCGGTGGGACATCATCTGGCGCTATTGCGTCGGCGGCGCGGTCGCGTTCGCGATCCTGCGCTTCATCGAGTTCATCCCCGACAAGGCGCTGGTCTATCTGTTGCTCGGCCTGACGCCGTTCGCGGTCGATCTCTTGCCGAAGTCCTGGCGGCCGAACATCGAGTGGCGCGGCGTGCCGTTCTTCACCGGTGTCTTCACCACCATCATCCAGTTCATATCCGGCATCGGCGGGCTGTTCCTGGATATCTTCTTCCAGAGGAGCATCCTCGACCGCAAGACCACGCTCGCCACCAAGGCGATCGCGCAATCGGCCAGCCACGTGCTGCGGCTCGTCTATTTCTTGTCGCTGACGGGGATCGCCGGCGTCGAAACCGTGCCAGCGATCGCCGCGATTGCGCTGGCGATCGCTGGGACGATGCTCGCGCCCTATTTCATCGAGCGCATGACCGACGACGGCTTCCGGCAATGGACGCGCTTCGTGATCTACACGATCTGCACGATCTATCTGATGCGAGCGGCGTGGCTCTATTGGCAGGCGTTCGCGGCCGGTTAGGTTCGATCCGCGGACGCGCCGAGCGTGGTTTGCAGCACATAGTTCGCGATCGCCGTCATCGTATGGTGCGCCATCACATGGGCCTTGCCCTCGCGGGCGATCGACCGCAGCCGGTCCTTGTCGGCGAGCGCCGCTTCGACCGCCTGGGTGAGAAAACCGGGCTCCGGATCGTAGTAGAGCGCGTGCACGCCTTGGACGAGCGGCCGATAGCGTTCGATGGTCGGCTGGTTGATCAGCGGCACCGCGCCGCAAGCCAGCGCCTCGTAGTGGCGGAAGCAGTCCCAGCCCAGACCCTCCGGCGACCATACGAGCCACGCCTGTGCGCAACGCAGGTAGAATTCCTGCCGCGGCAGCCGTCCCTCGGGGATGTCGACGCGCAGCCCGCGGTCTCGCAGGGCGACGATCTCGCGCAGGCCGCTCCGTCGGACGGTCGAGCTTCCTTCGACCGCGCCGGCATAGAAGATGTCGCTCGTCTTCTCGATGTTGTCCGGCGGATCGATGGCGTCAGGGGGAAGGCCGAGCGAGATCGGACGCAGCTTGTCGATGTGCGGGCGCAAATTACCTTGCCGGAAGCGCCGGGTCGGATGCTCGCGATGAACGGTCTTGGTGAATAGCCGCCAATGATCCGGCGGCAGCTCGCGCTTGAAATAGAACCTGCAGCGCTTCAGCAGGAACAGGTCGGCGCGATTGATGTATGGGAAGTCGCCGGTGTCGATCACGGCGATGGGCGCCCGCACCGGCAGGCGCAGCAGGTGCGGGCCGAGCCCCGGCCCAAAACGCGATTGTCCGGACCAGGAGCGGCGGTCGAACAAGGTGCGCATCAGCATATGCCACGGCGCAAGCTGGCTCGGTGACGTGACGATCAGCGACAGGCCGGGATCGCGCAACGCGCCGTAAAGCGTCCCGAAATTCGGTACCGACAGCTTGGTCCAGCCCGCGTCCGGCTTGAGCGGCATGGGCAAGAACGTTTGCGTCTGGTCGGGGAACGCGGCCGCCATGTGCGGCGTATTGATAGCGACGATCCGAAGAGTTGAGAGATCGGCCAAATCGAACCCCGGCGGTGCGCGGACGTGCGAGCCTGACGCCGAGCGGCGGCTACTGACTCGCCCACATCACGCGCGCGATCCACTCGACGTCGCGCACCGGCAGGCTGCGATCGCCGTGCTCGGCATTGACCGAACGAAGCTCCACGGTCTTGGCGGTGCGGCGCTTGAGTTCCTTCACCATCACTTCGCCATCCCGGGTCTTGACCACCACGCGGTCGCTGCGGCGGATCGAGGCGGCGGGCGAGACCAGGATGATGGTGCCGTCGCGATAGGCCGGCTCCATCGAATCGCCGGAGATCTCGAGCGCATAGGCATGCTCGTCGTTGATCGCCGGGAACGGGATTTCGTCCCAGCCTTTGCCGACCGGGAAACCCGCATCATCGAAGTAGCCGCCGCGGCCGGCTTCCGCGAAGCCGATCAGCGGCACCGCTTTGGCTGGCGGTCGCGCCTTCTCGTCGATCAGCTGGACGAAGGCTTCGACGCTGCAGCCGGTGGCGGCAAGGGATTTCGAGACCGACTCGGTGGAGGGCCAGCGCGGCCGCCCGTCCGGGGTGATGCGCTTCGACTTGTTGAAGGTGGTCGGGTCAAGTCCGGCTTTCTTGGCGAGGCCGGATGCCGACAGGCCCGCGCGGGCTGCCAGACGGTCGAGGGCGCCCCAGATTTGGGCATGGGTCAGCATTGCGAATGTTCTCCAATCATCCGTCGCAGAGCGAGGGATTTGGTCAGGATTATAGGAATTGTAACCGAGAGTACAATCCGCCCGGCAACTTATAGGTGCGGACGGCGGCCCGGCAACCATAATCTGCCTTAGTCCCCGGCTTGAGACTCACGCGGCCGTCGGGGTTAACTGATCGGGCGCCGCGACGGGCGCCTGGAGTTGGGGGGCGGGTGACGCAGGTTATCTACAAGATTTGTCGCGCCGATCAGTGGCGCGAGGCGGAGCGGTCGGGCGCGTTCCGCGGCGCTGCCATCGATCTTGCCGACGGCTACATCCATTTCTCCACCGGCGCGCAGGCGACGGAAACTGCGGCGCGGCATTTTGCCGGTATCGGCGATCTCGTGCTGGTCGCGGTCGCCACCGCCGCGCTCGGGCCGGCGCTGAAATGGGAACCGTCGCGCGGTGGCGCGCTGTTCCCGCATCTCTATGGTGTGCTGGCGCTGGACGCCGTGCTGTGGGTGAAACCGCTGCCGCTCGGAGGCGATGGCCGCCACGTGTTTCCGGAACTCGGGCCGTGATCGGATTGTTCGAGGCGATCTCGCGGCCGCTGCTGCGCCGGCTCGACGCCGAGGATGCGCACGGCCTCGCCATCCTGGGGCTGCGCTTCGCGCCGATCTTCCCGCGCGCGCGCGACGACGCGAGCCTCGCGGTGCGAGTCTTTGGGCTCAACTTCCCGAATCCGGTCGGCATGGCGGCGGGTTTCGACAAGCACGGCGAGGTGCCGGACGCGCTGCTACGCCTCGGCTTCGGCTTCGTCGAGGTCGGCACGGTGACGCCGCTGCCGCAGCCCGGCAATCCGCGGCCGCGGCTGTTCCGCCTGCCGGCCGACGAGGGCGTGATCAACCGGCTCGGCTTCAACAGCGAGGGCGCCGAGGCGGTGCTGCGCCGGCTTGCCGCGCGCGCCGACCGCGGCGGCATCGTCGGCGTCAATGTCGGCGCCAACAAGGACTCCGCCGACCGCATCGACGATTATGTGCGCCAGATCGAGATGTTTGCGCCGGTCGCGAGCTACTTCACCTGTAACATCTCGTCTCCGAACACGCCGGGCTTGCGCGACCTCCAGCAGGGCAGCGTGTTCGACGAGCTGACTGCGCGCGTGGTCGAGGCGCGCGAGCGCGTCAGCGTCAAGGCCGGCGCCACGCCGGTGCTGATCAAGATCGCCCCCGACCTGACGCTCTCCCAGCTCGACGAGGTGGTCGCGATCGCGCGCCGCCGCAAGGTCGACGGCATGATCGTCGGCAACACCACGGTGCTGCGCCCGACTTGGCTCAAGGATCGGGAGACCGCGAACGAGGCAGGCGGGCTCTCCGGGCGGCCGCTGTTTGCGCTCGCGACCCGCATGCTGGCGGAAACCTATGTGCGGGGCGAGGGCGCTTTCCCGCTGATCGGCACCGGCGGCATCGATTCCGGCGAGACCGCGCTTGCCAAGATCAGGGCCGGGGCCTGCCTGGTGCAGGTCTATTCGTCGCTGGTGTTTCGCGGGCTTTCGTTGGTCGCGGCGATCAAGAACCATCTTGCCGAGGAGCTGCGCCGCGGCGAGTACAAGGGCCTCGATGTGCTCGTCGGCGCCGATGCCGCGGCCATGACCGCGGAGCCGTGGCCCGGGTAGGTCAGTGGCGCGCGGCCTCTTGCGCTCCTGCTGGATGGCGGTTCGCCACGGACATCAGCCAGTAGAGCGCGCCGAGCGCCAGCGCCACGCCGGCGTGTGCCGCGAGCGACTCGACGCTGGCGGTCTTGAAATCGAGCAGGATGATCTTTCGTGCGATCACCAGGATCGCGATCAGCACCACGATGCGGGCCTGGATGATTCCGGTCTTCTGCTTCAACGAGACCGCGATCGAGTGATTGAACTCGAGCAGGATGAGGATCGTCAGGATCGAGCCGAATACGTCCTGCAGAAGCTCCTGTTCGAGGAAGGCCACGCCGAGGCGGAAATCGATGACCAGCTCGATGGCCACCAGCACGACCGAGTAGACGATGACTACGGCGATGAACGCCATGACGATGCGGGAGACGACCTGCTCGAACTGCTGGTAGGAGGTGAGCTCTTTCCACTCCTGCCTCAGGGTCTTGATATCCAGCATGAAGTGTTCCTCGACGAATCGATGCGCGCGGGGACGTCACGCACGAAACGCAACAATACGAAGAGAGCAGGCGCGCCTCACCGCCCTTGCGGCGCGCGCAGGAGCCGCACGATCAGCCAGATCGGGATCACGATCACGGCCCCGAGCAGGAAATAGCGCCACAGCCATTCGATGGCCTCGAAGCCCATGTTCCAGATGTAGCGGATGATGTCCTCGATGCTGCGCAGGATGTTGAACGGATCGAGCCCGAGCACGCGCAGGACCACGCCGACCAGGATGCACAGCAGCACCAGGCGCAGGATCACCATCAGCGGCGGTCCGCCGAAGAACCGGGTCGCAGCATTGCCGGCCATGGGCGGTCTCTCCGTCGGCTGGATCATGGGGTACCTCTTGAACCCAGTCTATCACCGATTCGGCACGGCCGATGCCGCGCGGGTGTCGAGCAGCGCCTCCAGCGTCTCGAGCCGGTCGGCTTCACCCGGCGGCTTGTCCCAGCGCAGCCGGCTGATGCGCGGGAAGCGCATCGCAAGGCCGGATTTGTGACGGCTGGAACGCTGCAGGCCTTCGAAGGCGACTTCGAGCACAAGACCCCGATTGCGCTCGTGCACGACCTCCCGCACCGGCCCGAACCGCTCCACGGTATTGCAGCGGACGAAGCGGTCGATCTCGAGAAGCTCCTCGTCGGTGAAGCCGAAATAGGCCTTGCCGACCGGCACCAGCACCTCTTCACCGTCGTTCACGGTCCAGACGCCGAAGGTGTAGTCGGAATAGAACGACGAGCGCTTGCCGCTGCCGCGTTGGGCGTACATCAGCACGGCGTCGACGGTGAAGGGGTCGCGTTTCCACTTCCACCACGGGCCTTTCGGGCGTCCCGGAACGTAGGGCGCGTCGCGGCGCTTGAGCATGAGGCCTTCGACCGCGTCCGCATCTTCACGCGCGCCGGCCGCAGCAGGGTCGGCGCGCGCGGCGGCGAGCTCATCCCAGGTCGCGAACGGGATCAGGGGTGAGATGTCGATGCGCGGATCGTTCCGCCGCTCGATGAAGGCCTCGAGCCGGGCGCGGCGCTCCGCGAACGGACGCTCGCGCAAGTCCTCCGTGCCGTCGACCAGCAGATCGTAGACACGCAGATGCGCGGGAAATTCGGCGGTGAGCTTGGGCGTCACTGTTTTGCGGTTGAGCCGCTGTTGCAGGACGTTGAAGCTCTGCACGCGGCCCTCGCGTACCACCAGCAACTCGCCGTCGATCGAGCCTTCGAAGCGCAACGAATCCAGGAGATCGGGGAAGCTTCTGGAAATGTCCTCGCCGGTGCGCGAATAGAGCCGGCATTGGCGCCTGCCGCCATGGGTTCCCGCCGAAGCCTGGACGCGGATGCCATCCCATTTCCATTCCGCCAGATAATCGGCGGGATCGAGCGCGGAGAAATCCGTCTCCTCAACGGCGTGCGCCAGCATCGCCGGGCGGAACGGCGCCGGGTCGCTGCTCGATGGCTTCTCGCTACGGCCTTCGAGCCAGGCGAACAGCTCCGTGTAAGGTGGCGCGAGGCCGGGCCAGAGCAGCTCGATTTCCTGCACATCCTTGTCGCCGAGCGCGGCGGCCGCGGTCTTGGCGAGCCGCGCCGACACGCCGACGCGCAGCGCGCCGGTGACGAGCTTGAGCAGCGCCCAGCGGCCGGTCTCGTCGAGCGCGTCGAGCCAGCGCGCGAGCTGTGCCGGAAGCTGCGCTTTGCCGAGCGTGGAGATGGTGGCGACCACGTCAGCAAGGCTCGGTACGCTTGTGTCGAGCTTTGCATTTGCCGAGCGCTCGGTGCGCTCCCCTCCACCCATTCGCGGAGCGAATGGCGGGGAGGGGTTGGGGGTGGGGGGCGTTTCGAACAGTACGGGCTCACCCCCCACCCCCGACCCCTCCCCACCGCTACGCGGGGTGAGGGCAGCAGACCGAGTGCGCGGCAGCGGCGCCGGCCACATCAGGGCAATCGTTTCCGACGTATCGCCGACATAATCGCGCGACAGGCCGAACAGCACCGGATCGGTGCGCTCGGTGATCAGCGTGCGCAACACGTTCGGCTTGGCGAATTGAAACGACAGCGCCCCGGTGAGCGCGGCGAGCGCATAGCCGCGGTCGGGATCGGGCGTATGCCGGAAATAGTCCGTCATCAGCCGCAGTTTGTTGTTGCGGCCGGGCTCGTAGGACAGGCGATCGAGCAGCTCGGCGAAGCGCTTCATGGCGTGTCGCCGGCGCTCTTGCCGTCCACTTTGCCGTCGGTGACGCCGTCGCTCTCGTCCTCGTCGCCATAGCCGACGATGTCGAGCGGGCGTGCCTTCAGGCCGCGCTGCCGGCACCAATGCACCAGCGCGTCTTCCTGGCCGTGCGTGACCCAGATTTCCGGTGCGCCGGTCGCCGCGATGGTGGCGGTCAGGCCGTCCCAGTCGGAATGGTCGGAGATGACCAGCGGAAGTTCGACGCCGCGCTGGCGCGCCCGGGCGCGCACCCGCATCCAGCCCGACGCGAACGACGACACCGGATCGGGGAAGCGGCGCGACCACACTTCTTGCAGCGCCGACGGCGGGCAGATCGCGATCGCGCCCGCCAGCTCGTCCTTCTTGGCGTCGCGCACGGCGCGCAATTCACCGAGCGCGATGCCGCGGCGCTCGTAGTAGCGCGTGATCGTCTCCATCGCGCCATGCAGATAGATCGGCTGGTCGTACCCGGCCTTGCGGATCAGGGCGATGACGCGCTGCGCCTTGCCGAGCGAATAGGCCCCGATGAGGTGGGCGCGGTCGGGAAACAGCGCGGCCGAGTGCAGCAGCTTGCCGATCTCGCCGTCGGGATCGCCATGGCGGAACACCGGCAGGCCGAAGGTCGCCTCGGTGATGAACACGTCGCACTGCACCAGCTCGAACGGCGCGCAGGTCGGGTCGCCAACGTCCTTGTAGTCGCCGGCGGCGACGATCCGCAGGCCGTTGCACTCGACTGCGATCTGGGCGGAACCAAGCACGTGCCCGGCCGGATGGAAGGTCACGCGTGCCCCGCCGAGCGTGACGGTCTCGCCATAGCTGACGGCCTGGGTCGTACCGGCGAAATTCTCGCCGTAGCGCAGCCGCATCAGGTCGAGGGTCTCCTGCGTGGCCATGACCGCGCCATGGCCCGCCCGTGCATGGTCGGAATGGCCATGGGTGATCAGCGCTTTCTCCACCGGCCGCGTCGGGTCGATGTAGAAACCGCCGGGCTTGCAGCACACGCCCGCGGGCGTCGGCATCAGGATGTCTTCGGGGCGGATGTTCGCAGGCATGAACCGTTTACATAAGGTCGGCGTGCGCGCTTAGGTACCCCGATGCAATACTTCGTTTCCTCCGGCGACCTGACCGCCGACCGGCGTTTTGAGTTCGGCAAGGACCTCGAAAAGCGCGGCGACCTCGCCGGCGCCGCCGATCTCTACGCGCAGGCCGTCGAGGTGGCGCCCGACTTCGCATCGGCCTGGTTCGCGCTGGGGGAAGTGCGGGTGCGGCTCGGCGAGACCGGCGCCGCGGCCGACGCGTTCCGCCGCGCGCTCGCGGCCGAGCCGGAGGACCGCCACGGTGCGACCGTGCAGCTCGCGCGGCTGACCGGCGCGGCGGCGCCGATGCCGGCCGGCTATGTGCGCGCACTGTTCGACCAGTATGCCAAGCACTACGACCTTTCATTGCTGGAAGGGCTCGACTATCGCGGACCGCAGCTTCTGTTCGATGCGGTCATCACGGCGTGCAGCGCACTCGGGCGTGTTCCGTGGTTCGGTCGCGCCCTCGATATTGGCTGCGGCACGGGATTGGCTGGCGCCGCGTTCGCCGCGCGGGTCGATTCGCTCGTTGGCGTCGATCTCTCCGCCGCCATGATCGAGCAGGCGCGCCGCACCGGCCGCTACGAGGAGCTCCACGTCGCCGACGTGCCCGACTTCCTGGCGCGCGAAAGCGCGCGCAGCGCCAGTCTCGTCGTCGCCGCCGATGTGCTGCCCTATTGCTCCGATCTTGCGCCGCTGGTGCGTGAGGTCGCGCGCGTGCTCGATGCGGGCGCACTCTTCGCCTTCACGACCGAAACGCACGAGGGCAATGGCGTGTTGCTAAGGGAAACGCTGCGCTACGCGCACGGCGAGGATCACGTCCGGGCCGCGCTGGGGAGTGCCGGGCTCGCCTGCGTCAGCCTCGCGGCGGCTTCCTCGCGCCGGGAGAAGAGCGTCCCGGTGCCGGGGCTGGTCGTGGTGGCGGCGAAACCGGCCTCGACCAGGCCCGTTTCGGACACTACTTCTAACGCGTGACCGTTCTCGAACGTCCCGACGCCATCACGCTGCCCGAGCCATTCACACGCTGGTTTGCCCAGCGCGGCTGGCAACCGCGCGCGCACCAGCTCGCATTGCTGGCGAAGGCGCGCGCCGGCCGCTCGGTGCTGCTGATCGCGCCGACCGGCGCCGGCAAGACGCTGGCGGGATTTCTGCCGAGCCTGGTGGAACTGAGCGGCGCGCTTTCCGATGGGAGCACGTCCGTGCGGCAGACTCGGTCTGTGCCCCTCCCCCCGCGAAGCGGCGGGGAGGGGTTAGGGGTGGGGGGCGACCTGCTCTCGATCGCGCCACCCCCCACCCCCGACCCCTCCCCACCATTCGCTGCGCGAATGGGAGGAGGGGGGCGCACCGAGCCAGCCTCGCGATCAAACGCATCACGCAAGCTCATCTCCACCGGCCGCGACGTGCGGCGCGAGGGCGGGCTGCACACGCTCTATATCTCGCCGCTGAAGGCGCTCGCGGTCGACATCGCGCGCAACCTCGAAACGCCGGTCGCCGAGATGAAGCTGCCGATCCGGATCGAGACCCGCACCGGCGACACGCCGGCCTCGAAGCGGCAACGCCAGCGCCGCGATCCGCCGCACATTCTGCTCACGACACCCGAGCAGCTCGCGCTGATCCTGGCCTCGCCCGATGCGCCGTTCCTGTTCGGCTCGTTGCGCCGTATCGTGCTCGACGAGTTGCACGCGCTGGTGACGTCGAAGCGGGGCGATCTGCTTTCGCTTGGCTTGGCGCGCCTGTTCGCGCTGGCGCCTGGCCTCACCTCGGTCGGTCTCTCGGCGACCGTCGCCGAGCCTGACGACCTGCGCCGTTACCTGATGCCGCAGCCGCAAAGCGCGCCGCTGCTCGCCGACCTCGTCATCGCCGACGAAGGCGCGCCCCCGCACGTCACCATGCTCGACACCGCCGAGCGCCTGCCGTGGGCCGGACACTCGGCGCGGCACGCCATCGGCGAAGTTTACGGGCTGATCAGGCAGCACAAGACCACGCTGGTGTTCGTCAACACCCGCAGCCAGGCCGAGGCGATCTTCCAGCAGCTCTGGGGCATCAACGACGACAATCTCGCGATCGCCCTGCACCACGGCTCGCTCGACGTCGCGCAGCGCCGCAAGGTCGAGCAGGCGATGACGGTCGGCCGGCTGCGCGCCGTGGTCTGCACCTCGTCGCTCGATCTCGGCGTCGATTGGGGCGACGTCGACCTGGTGATCAATGTCGGCGCGCCGAAGGGGGCGTCGCGGCTCCTGCAACGCATCGGCCGCGCCAACCACCGCATGGACGAGCCGTCGCGCGGCGTGCTGATCCCCGCCAACCGCTTCGAGGTGCTGGAATGCACCGCCGCGCTCGGCGCGATCGCCGCCAAGGCGCAGGACACGCCGCCGGCCCGCGTCGGCGCGCTCGACGTCCTTGCGCAGCATGTGCTTGGCCGCGCCTGCGGCGAGCCGTTCCTTGCCGATGAGCTCTACGCCGAGGTGAAGAGTGCCGCGCCCTACAGCGAACTCGAACGATCGGATTTCGACGCCGTGGTCGATTTCGTCGCCACCGGCGGCTACGCGCTCAAGGCCTATGAGCGCTTCGCCAAGATCAGGCAGGGCAAGGATGGCCGCTGGCGCGTCGCGCATCCGATGATCGCGCAACGCTACCGGATGAATGTCGGCACCATTGTCGAAGCCGATATGCTGAAGGTGCGGCTGGTGCGCTCGCGCGCCTCGAGGCTGATCCCGCGCGGCGGGCGGCTGCTTGGCGAGGTCGAAGAATATTTCATCGAGATGCTCACGCCTGGCGACACCTTCGTGTTCGCCGGCGAGGTCTTGCGTTACGAGGCGATCGTCGAGGACGAGGTCTATGTCTCGCGCGCGGCGTCCGAAGATCCGAAGGTGCCGTCCTACGAAGGCGGCAAATTTCCGCTCTCGACCTATCTCGCCGATCGCGTGCGGGAGATCGTCTCCGATGGCAGGCTTTGGGGCGAGCTGCCGCCGCAGGTGCGCGAATGGCTCGACATCCAGCGCTGGCGCTCGATCCTGCCGGGCCGACGCGATCTGCTGGTCGAGACCTTCCCGCGCGCGAACAAGTACTATCTCGTTTGTTATCCGTTCGAGGGGCGCCTTGCGCACCAGACGCTCGGCATGTTGCTGACGCGGCGCCTCGAACGCGCGCGACTGCGACCGATGGGTTTCGTCGCCAACGAATACGCGCTGGCGATCTGGGGGCTGGGCGACGTTGCGTTGCGTCTTTCGCGTGGTGAGCTCTCACTTGCGGATCTGTTCGACGAGGACATGCTGGGCGACGATCTCGAAGCCTGGCTCGCGGAGTCCGCGCTGATGAAGCGCACGTTTCGCAACTGTGCGATCATCGCCGGTCTGATCGAGCGGCGATTCCCGGGCCAGGAGAAATCGCGCCGCGAGGTGACGATATCCACCGATCTCGTCTACGATGTGCTGCGCAAACACCAGGCCGACCATGTGCTATTGCGCGCGGCGCGCGCCGATGCCGGTAGCGGGCTGCTGGATATCCGTCGTCTTGGCGAAATGCTCTCGCGCATCCGGGGTCGAATCATCCATAAGTCTCTCGACCATGTCTCGCCACTCGCGGTTCCCGTGATGCTGGAGATCGGCCGCGAGATGGTTTACGGCGAAGCGTCCGACGAGCTGCTGAAGGAAGCCGAAGCGGAACTCGTGAAGGAGGCGATGCAGTGAAAGCGGATGGGGCGCGGCAGTCGGCTGCGATCGGGGGCGATGTGACGGTGGCGGGCGTCGCGCTGGTCGCCGACTGCGCCGGCGCACTCTACTGGCCTGACGAAGGTCTGCTGGCCGTCGCCGACCTGCATCTCGAAAAGGGCTCGAGCTTCGCAACGCGCGGCGTGCTGCTGCCGCCCTATGATACCGCGGCGACGCTGGCCAGGCTTGGCGCCCTCATTGCGCGCTATGCCCCGAGATACGTGGTCGCGCTTGGCGACAGTTTCCATGACGGTGACGGGCCGCAGCGCGTGTCGGAGGACGATCGCGCCATGCTCGGCGCGCTGCAACGCGGCCGCGACTGGATCTGGATCGCCGGCAATCATGACCCTGAGCCGGTGCGCGATCTCGGCGGGGTGTCGGCCGCGATGTTTGCGATCGGGCCGCTGGTGTTCCGTCATGCGCCGGAGCGCGAGGAAGCCGACGGCGAGATCGCCGGCCACCTGCATCCGGTGGCGCGGCTGAACGGCCGCGGCCGGACGGTGTCGCGCCGCTGCTTCGCGACCGACGGCAAGCGCATGGTGATGCCGGCGTTCGGCGCCTATACCGGCGGGCTCAACATCCGCCACGCCGCCTTCGCCGACGTGTTCGGCACGTTCAAATTCATGGCGCACATGCTGGGCGACGCGCGCATCTACGCGATCTCGGCGCAACGCTGCCTCGGCGACTAGACGCCGTCCTCAATCCCGCCGGAAGATCACCGAGCCGAGCCAGCCGGTGGCCAGCGTCATCATCGCAGTGACCAGCCCGAACAGCAGGCCGTGCGTGCGAGCGGTCGTGGTGATGAACTGCTCGAAGCCGGCCTTGTAGACCTCGAACGCCGACGGTGCGCGCGCGACCATGGCGCCGTCGGCGAACAGCCGCACGTCCACCTCGTAGTTGCCGGTCGATACGCCGGCGGGCAGCGGGATGTCGGCGCGGAACAGGAGCGGCGCCAGGAACGTGATGCCGTTGCTGGCTTCGCGATAGAGGCCGCGCTGCATGTTGATGCGCACGAAGGCCTGGCGAAACGGGTCGTCGGCGGCCGCATCGGCGATGGTGACGGCGGCACGCTGCGTCAACGGAATGTTCGCGAGCCCGATCTGCAGCCGCCGCCGCGTGTCGGCATTGGCGATGGCATCGAGGTCGCGGTTCGCCAGCACCGCGAGATAGGACGGGACATTGTCGAACTCGCGGGAGTCGACATTGAGCCAGATGCCGACCCGGCGCGCCTTGCGGAAGGTCACCGCGTCCTGGCGTGGCCCGCTGATGGTCGCGACGATGTCGTAGCCGCCGCGGCGCGGGGTGGCGGTCTCGATGAATCCGAACAAGACGAGTTCGGCGCCGGTGAAGCTCGAGGTCACCATCACCCGGTGGTTCGAGAGCGACGCGATCAGCCGCTGCGCAGCGGCCGGCGTGGCGGCGCACAGCGCGGATATCGCAAGCAGGATGACAGCAAGGGATCGTGTCATCGGTTCGTATCCAGGGTCCGTACGACATAGAGGTCGTCGGGCTGCAAGACAAGATTGAATGCGAAGCGGATGCCGACCGCAACCACCAGCAGGCCGAGCAACAGCCGCAAATGTTCCCCGCGGGTGCGCTGCCCGGTCCGAGCGCCGAACTGTGCGCCGATCACGCCGCCGACGATCAGGATCAGCGCCAGCACCGCGTCGACCTGATGGTTGGTGGCTGCATGCATGACGATGGCAAAGACCATGGTGACGAGCGTGAGGATCAGCGAGGTCCCGATCACCACCGAGGTCGGTACCCGCATGATGTAGATCAGCGCCGGCACCACCAGGAAGCCGCCGCCGATGCCGATGAAGGTCGAGATGAATTCGACCAGAAATCCGATCGCCACCACCGGAATGATCGAGCCGTAGATCTTCGAGCGCTTGAAGCGGAATTTCAGCGGCAGGCCGTGAAACCAGGCATGGCTGCCAGGGCGGCGCAGTTCGGTCGGGCGGCCACGGCGCGCGCGGTCGATGGCGCGCGCGCTTTCCACGATCATCAGCGTGCCGACGACGCCGAGCAGTACGACGTAGGCGATACCAATGGTGATGTCGAGCTGGCCGATGGCGCGCAGCCGATTAAACATCCACACGCCGCACGCGGCGCCGACGAGGCCGCCGCATAACAACAACACCGCCAGCGCGGGATCGAGCGCGCGCCGCCGCCAATAGGAGAACGCGGCCGAGAACGTGGTGCCGGCGATGTGGCAGGTGACGGTCGCGGCCGCCACCGCCGGCGGGATCCCGACGAAGATCAAGAGCGGCGTGGTCAGGAAGCCGCCGCCGACGCCGAACATCCCGGAGATGAATCCGATCGCCAACCCGATCGCCAGAATGACGAAAATGTTGACCGGCAGGTCCGCGATCGGGAGATAGATCTGCACGGGCTAAGTCCGTCGGTTCGAGCCTGTCGGTGGCGGCGGCGCACCGGTGAGGACCCGCGAAACGAGAAATGGATCATCGACCCTCGGCCGGAGTCGCGGCGTTTTTCAAGCGCAGCAGGGTCGCGGATTCGAAAACTCGGCAGGCAGGCAGGTGTTATTGTAGCGGCGTTCCGCGCACGAGGCACGTCCCGGACGGTTTTTATTGTGCAGGATTATTGCGAAGAACGCTTCGACTGCTTCTCGGTCTGCGGGCCGACGGTGCGTTTGGGGGCGGATGGCGCCGGGACGCTGTCCCAGCCACCCGCCGGGGTCCGCACCTGGATCGCCGCGTCGGGCTGTGGCTGCGCCTGCCAGGACTGCGCGGCCGCCATCGCCGCTGTCAGCGACTGCTTGTCGAGGCGGGTGGCGATGTCGTCGCGCTTCTTGGCGGCGTCGCGATCGCCTTCGCGGCTCGCCAGCGCGAACCACTTGAAGGCCTCCGCCAGATTGGCCTCAACGCCGATGCCGCGGGTGTAGAGGATCGCCAGATTGTACTGGCTGTCGATGACGCCGTGGTCGGCGGCCTTGCGGAACCAGCGAGCGGCGGTCTGGTAGTTGGGCTTGCCTTCGATGCCCTCGGCATAGAGCACCGCGAGATTGTGCATCGCTTTGCCGTGGCCCGCTTCCGCGGCCGACACGTACAGGCGGCGCGCGGTCTCGAGGTTTTTTTGGACTCCCATGCCCTTCTCGTAGAGCCCGCCCAGCCGGAATTGCGCGGGCGCCAAGCCCTTGCTGGCGGCGCGCTCGAACCACGCGGCGGCTTCGGCAAGGTTCTGCGGGATGCCGCGGCCGTCGGCGAGCCGGGTGGCGACCTCGAACTCGGCGGCGGGGTCGCCGTTCGCGGCGGCGGCGCGCAGGCCGTTGCCGATGCCGGCGGGCAGCCGGTCGGCAGGGGTATTGGACGAGGGCAGGGCCGCCTGGGGTACTGGGGCGCGCGGTGTGATGGCGGCCTGGATCGCAGGCTGCCGGATCGAGCCCGTGGTCTCGCCGGCGGTGTTGGCCGCGGGAGGCGTTGCAGGTGGCGTGCTGACGCCGAAGGCGTTCGGCGAATTCGAAATGCCCGGTGGCAGCGCGGTCGATTGTCGCTCCGACGGGGTGGGGGTGGCGACCCGTGGCGGTTCGGCCAAGGGGACGTTCAAGGGGACGTTCGTGGGGACGTTCTCCTCGCGCGCCGCCTGCGTGGTGGCCTGCTCGGCGGTCGGCGTTGCGCCGGACCAGAACCGCGTGGTCACAAAGTGCGCCGCACCAAGCAGGAAGGCCACCACGCCGATCCCGACCATGAGCTTGCGGATCGAGCCCGCGAGCTTGCCGGTCGCTGACGTGTGCGGTTCGTCGCCGGCGGCCTCGCGCTTATCCTTCGCGGGCGGTGCTTCGACAATCGCGGCCTGTGCGGCTCGCCGGGCAGCGGCGATGAAATTCGGTTTGCCGGCAGGATCCGGGATGACCGGCGGGCGCACGCTTTCGAGCGCCGCCTCGGACGCCGCGATCCGCTCCGCTGGCGAGCCGCCGCGGGAACGGCCGGCCCCGGGCTCGAGCGGATGGTCGGGCGGAAGGTCCGGGTCGATCGGGCGGCGTTCCAGCTGCGGTGCCGGATTGGCGCGTGGCGCGGCCGGCGCCTCCCCAACCGGAGCCTCCCGGAACATGGCCGATTGCGTCGGCGCGGCCGGCGGTGTCGTCAGCATGTCAGGAAGCGGCAGGGTCGGCTCGGTGGGAGACGGTATCAGCGGCGCGTGCGCTTCCGCGCGCTCGGGCATGGCCGCCGCGCGCGACTGAGGATTGGTGCGGATGCCGGCTTCGATCAGCGCCAGCCGGTCGACGACGTGGCCGAGGGTGCCGTGCACTGCTTCAAGCGAGTTCTGGGTCCGTTGAACGTCGCGCTTGATCGTATCGGCATCGGGGCTTTCCATGCCGACGCGTGGCGCCGCCATCCGCTGCCCTTCCATCTGGATGAGCAGGTCGGCAAGTCCGCGCTCGATCGCGCCGAGATGGTCGAACCGCGCATCGGAAGCGTCGAGCTTCTCCACCAGCCGCACGATCCGATCTTCGAGATATTTGACCGCAGTCTGATCGGCGCGGCTGGTGTGCAGCTGATCGATTTTTTCCGCGAGACTGTGCACCATTGTTTGGAGGCGGGCCGTATCGCCGGCTGGGGCGCCGCGCGATTGCTGCAACGCGTCGGCAATCGCCGCGATGCGCTGCTCCATCATCGAGAACGCGTCGGATGAGGCGACCTGATCGACCCGTGAGGAGAGCGTCCGCACTTCTTCGGACAGTTGCGCCAATGTGTCGTTCGACGCGACGTGGGAGACTACGCCGCGCAGCGCTACGATCGCGCCCTCGAGCTGCTTGAGCGCTTCCGGATCCTGACCGACGCTGGCGATGCGGTCGATCTTCTGCGAGAGGCCTTGCAGGGCCTGGTCGAACCCGACCAGGTTTTCGGCCGGGGTGAGGGCGCGCAGCGCGTCGCGGACTTCGCCGAGCGCGCGTTCGACGCCTGCCATCATCGCGCCGTCGGCGCCGGCATGGCGCTCGTTGTCGATGCGCGACGACAGCGAACGGATTTCGGATTCGAGCGCCTCGATCGCCTGCCGCGGCATGGCCTCCTTGAGCATCATGCCGATCTCGGCGAGATCGTCGCGCAAGGTCTCGACCGCGGCATCGATGCCGCAGGGACGCATGTTGTCGATGCGGGCGTTGATCTCGCGCAGCTGCTGCTCGAGGTCGGGCATGCGCTGGGTTGGCGCGCGCGGCAGATCCATCGGCGCGGCAACGGGGGCACCGCCATCCAGCATGCGCTGACGGGCTTCGATTTCGGCCAGTGCCTGGTCGACCGCGCTGTCGGGGGCAATCGAGGGGGCGGCCGGCCGCTCATGGTAGGAGGGTGACGCCGTGCCGCCCATCGTGCCCAGGCGCTCGGCGCCAAGCCGCTCGACCTTCTGGCCGGGCCGCGCGAGGACGTCGGCGATCGAGCGCGTGTCGTCGCCCATGGCCGGATAACGGGCCGGAGCGCGCGCCGCGCTGGCATGGTTCAGGTGATCGACTTGCCGGGAGAGTTCGTCGAGCCGGGCGCTGACATCCGCAAAGCTCGTTCCACGTGATCCCGGGCGGTCATCGAAGTCCGAAAGGCGGTGTGCGGCCGGGTCGATCCCTGCGTGCCGGGCCGATTCGGCGATGACGGTATCCAGCCACTCCTCCACCGACATTCCGGATCGGCGCGCGGCCTCGCGTGCGGAGTCGAGTACCTCCGGCCGTACGCCTCGCATGTGCCACGGAACGCCAGAAGTCATGCCCGCATCCACTATTCGACAAGGCGCGGGAGCCCCGGTGCGGCCCTTGCCGAACCGCGGCTCTTTAACAGGTGGTGGACGAACTGCGCGGCCCTGTACCCCTGACACGCAGTTTCTGCGGACTACGGTAAATGAACGGTTAAGAATCGACGCTGAAGGGCTTGATCAGACAGATCATTTTGGCGCGTAGCGTCGCCGTCACAGGCCCACGGCGAGCGCGGGTCAGCCGCAATTCCGGGTGCGACATGACGGGCATTGGTGGTATCCATGGATACGAGGCCCGATTCCCGTGGGCGCCAGTCGCCGCCGGGTATTCCGTCCAAAGATCGCCAAACGAGTGATGTGTTGAGCGTAGCGCGTTGAAGCGGTGCGCACCGCCGCGCCGTTGGCTCAAGGAGAAACTAACGTGCCGATCTACAAGGCCCCCGTCGAAGACGCGATATTCCTGCTCAACGACGTCTTCCAGATCAGCCGCTACAACAACCTGCCGGGCTTCGCGGACGCGACCCCCGACCTGATCGAGGCGGTGCTGGGCGAGGCGGCAAAACTCGCCGAAGAGGTGATGCAGCCGGTCAATCAATCCGGCGACGAAGAAGGCTGCATACGCCACGACGACGGCAGCGTCACCACGCCGAAGGGGTTCAAGGAGGCCTACCAGCAATACGCCGAGGGCGGCTGGATGGGCATTTCGGCGCCGGCGGAATTCGGCGGTCAGGGCCTGCCCGAGACGATGACGACCGTCGTCAACGAGATCATGGCGGCTGCGAACATGGCGCTCACCATGTATCCGGGGCTCACGCAAGGTGCGATCGCGGCGATCCTCACCCACGGCACGCCGGAGCAGAAGGCGGCCTATTTGCCCAAGATGATCGAAGGCAAATGGACCGGCACCATGAACCTGACGGAGCCGCATTGCGGCACCGATCTCGGGCTCCTGCGTACCAAAGCGGTGAAGCAGAGCGACGGCTCCTACAAGATCAGCGGCACCAAGATATTCATTTCGGCAGGCGAGCACGACCTCACCGAGAACATCGTACATCTCGTGCTTGCGCGCATCGAGGGCGCGCCCGCCGGCATCCGCGGCACAACACTGTTCATCGTGCCGAAGGTCATGGTGAACCCCGACGGCACGCTGGGCGCACGCAACGCCGTCAGCTGCGGCTCGATCGAAGACAAGATGGGCATCCACGGCAACGCCACCTGTGTCATGAACTATGACGGCGCGACCGGCTTCCTGATCGGCGAGGAGAACCGCGGCATCAACGCCATGTTCGTGATGATGAACGAGGCGCGGCTCGCGGTCGGCGCGCAGGGGCTCGCCCAGTCGGAGGTCGCCTATCAGAACGCCGCCGCCTATGCGCGCGAGCGCCTGCAAGGCCGTGCGCTCACGGGTCCGAAATATCCCGATAAGCCCGCGGACCCGATCATCGTGCATCCCGACGTGCGCCGCATGCTGATGGCGATGCGTGCCTTCAACGAAGGCGCCCGCGCGCTCGTGATCTGGACCGCGCTGCAGGGCGATGTCGAGCATCGCTCGCCCGACGAAAAGGCGCGGCAGGCGGCGGCCGACCACATGGGCCTGCTCACGCCGGTGATCAAAGGCGTCCTCACCGACCAGGGATTCGCCAACGCGGTGATGGCGCAGCAGGTCTACGGCGGCCACGGCTACATCCGCGAGTACGGGATGGAGCAGTTCGTGCGCGATGCGCGCATCGCGATGATCTACGAAGGCGCCAACGGCGTGCAGGCCATGGACCTCGTCGGCCGCAAGCTTCCGCGCGACGGCGGCCGCGCGTTGCAGGCGTTCTTCGCCGAGGTGCAGGGCTTCATCAAGGAGAACGGCGATGATGCCGTGAAGCCCTTCGTCGCGCCGCTCGGCGTCGCGCTCGGCCACCTGCAGCAGGCGACCATGTGGCTGATGCAGAATGCGATGGCGAAGCCCGACAATGCCGGCGCCGCCGCCACCGACTATATGCATCTCTTCGGCCGCGTCGCGATCGGTTACATGTGGTGCCGCATCGCAAAGGCCGCGCAGGCCAAGCTTGCCGCCGGTGCCGACGCGCGCATGTCGGCGAAGCTCGTCACCGGGCGCTTCTTCGTCGAGCGCATGCTGCCGGAAACGGCGACGCATCTCGCGCGCATCCAGTCCGGCGCCGGAAGCATGATGGAGCTGCCGGCGGACGCGTTTTAGTTTAGCGCACGATCGATTCAATCGAACCGGATCAGGGCCCTCGCTCAGCGATCATGCGCACGAGGCGTCGCGGCTTTGGGCCGCCCCAATCGGGCGTTGCAACGATATCTTGATAGTGCAGCAAGCGGAAATCCCTGAACGCGGCCAGAAGTCGGCCCGGGTCGATAGCCGTGGCCGCGCGGTTCTTGATCGACTCCTCCTGGCCGAAGCTTTCGATCACGATGATGCCGCCCGGTTTCATCGATTTCTGCAAGCGATCGACGTAGGCTGCGGATGTAATCGGGAATGGCTCGTACATGAAGACGATCAGGTCCCATTGGTTGGTGCCGTAGTTGAACGCATCTTCGGTGTGAAGAAGAGCGTTGATCTTGACGCCCGCGCGTTCGGCGTTCCGCCGTGCAGTCGAGATGCCTTCATCGGACATGTCGAAGCCGGTGACGTCCCACCCCTTCAACCCGAGGAAGACGGAGTTGCGCCCCTGTCCCATGCCGATGTCCAACGCGCGCCCGGGTTTGCGGCCCTCGACCGCTGACACCAGCAATGCATTGGGCTGCGTCGCATAACCGGGCTTGTCGCTCTTGTAGATACTGTTGGACATGATCCGCCAGCCGTCCGGCCGTTCGCGATGGCTGCGTCGGACGATGTCCAGCTGCCGGTCGGCTTCCTCGGGTGAAGCGCCGTTCTTGATCAGCAGTGCGCGGTAGTTATCGAACAGGATATTAGGGACCTGGCCCGGAGGAGCCTTAGGCAGCCAGTCGAGAAACTGTTTCCAAATCGCTTCGTTTGACGGCTGTGCGCGTGTCTCTGTCGACGCGATGAAGACGGCGACAAAAGCGAAGACGGCCCCTGAAAAAAAGAAGCAGACAAGTCGCGCATGCCTTATCATGGATGCAATCCTCTCTAGTCTGAATTTCAGTGGCATGGTTGATGTTGCGGTGACAGCTCGGTGCTGGTTCGATTAAACCGAGGTGCAGTATGCCCGCATAGATGGCGCGTCCTTTTCGGCTATGCTATTTCGTTATCACCGTGAAACTGACCCAGCTGGAAGAGTTCGTTTCGATCGCCGACGCCGGCAGCATCCGAGCGGCGGCGCGTTTGCGCGGGTTGTCTCAGCCTGCGGTTACGAAAAACCTTCGCGCGCTCGAACGCGAGCTTGGCGCGCCGCTTGTGCGGCGCACCGCGCGCGGAGTCGAGCTTACGGCATTCGGCGATCTGTTTCTCATGCGCGCCCGCAATGTGTGCCGCGAGCTCGAGCGCTCGCGAAACGAGCTGGCCCAAGAGATGAATGGCAAGGCGGGGCAGATCGCTATTGGTGCTGCACCCGGCGCCGCGGCAGTATTGTTGCCAGGCGCAATCGCACGGCTGTATAGACACTCGCCGGACGTCGAACTGCGCATAGTAGAAGGGATGCCGCATGCGAGCTTGCCTCGCGTACGAGATGGCACCTTTGACTTCGCTATAGGCCCGATGCCTGTTGAACCAATTGCCGCGGACGTTGCGGCGGCCGGCCTCTTTCGGATTGAGATGGCCATCGTCGTGCGCCGCGGCCATCCGCAGGCGAAGGCCCGTTCGGTCACCGCGCTTGCCGACTATGCCTGGATGACGGCGGGCCTCAGCAGTGAACGCGTGATCGTCGATGAGATGTTCCGTATCGCAAATCTCCGGCCGCCGCGGTGGCGTATCCGCTGTGAATCGATTTCCGCTCTCATCGCGGTTGCCGCACGCACGGACATGATTGCAACCATTCCAAAGCCGTTGATCGAGCTCGGCATTGCCGGCGGGCTGCTTGAAATCGTCAGGCTGAGGGAGAAGAAGTCGGCCGCATCGGAGGTTTATCTATTCACCAAGCGTGATTCTCAGCTCACCGCGGCAGCAGCAATCCTTGCGAAATTGCTTGAGGATGAGGGGAAGCGGATCCGGTGACTGACCAGTGACCCGTCAATGCATTTGGACATCGCCGGGCCGCGAGGCGCTGGTCTGAGTGAGTGCTTCAAGCCGCCGCGCTGGATCATTTGACCGTGTTCGGCGTTATCCCACCGGAAGACTGCATTCGGGACCACGCGATGAATTCCTCGTCGCAAACACGCCTCACCGGCGGCTGCCAATGCGGCGCGGTGCGTTACGAGCTTGCGCAGCCCCCGGTGCGGGCCTGCGTCTGTCATTGCCGGATGTGCCAGAAGGCCTCCGGCCAGCCGTTCATGGCGTTCGCGACAGTAAAGCAGCATGACCTGAACTGGACGCGCGGCATGCCGGGCGTCTTCCGCAGCTCCAATCTCGCGCAACGCGGCTTCTGCAAGGACTGCGGCACGCCGCTGACGTTCAAGTTCGAGGGCGAGGAGATTGCTGTCACCGCCGGGAGCCTGGACGATCCGATGGCGGCGCCGCCGACAGTGCAATACGGCGTCGAGAGTGCGATTGCCTGGTGCGCGACGCTCGGTGATCTGCCGCGCGTGCGCACCGAAGACGATTTCGGCCCAGAGCTTGTGGCGCGCTTCGCGAACTACCAGCATCCCGACAGCGAGACGTAACCGTGACGGAGGTGCTGCTTGTTGCTCTGAAATCTGTTACTAATTCCTGGCTAGGAGTAAGCCTATGACCAGGAAAACCGATCTTGCCGTCGACGACTATTTTGCCGATTTTATCGACCGCCAGGTAAGGGGGGGGCGCTACAACTCTGCCAGTGACGTTGTGCAAGCGGGATTGCGCCTGCTTGAAGAGCAAGAAGCTCGACTAGAGGCGCTGCGAGCCGCCCTGATTGAGGGCGAGAAAAGCGGTCCATCGACAGAATTTAATTTCGACGGATTTCTTGAGCGGAAACGGCGCGAGCGCGCGACATCTAAATGAGCGGTTACGTTCTCTCGCCGCGTGCGCAAGCGGACCTGGACCAGATTTGGAACTATACCGCTGAGCGTTGGGACGAAGATCAAGCCGATCGGTACGTTCTTGTCATACGGGCCGCGATCGAGGCGGTGGTACGCGATCCTCGCCGAGGGCGTGCCTGCGACCATATCCGTTCAGGCTACCGCAAGTACCCGGCGGGCTCGCACATGTTGTTTTTTCGTGTGATCTCCGACGGAATTGACGTCGTTAGAATTCTCCACCAGAGCATGGATTTCGAACGCCATTTCTAGACTAGACTGGCTGACAAGGAATCACCGCAGCAGCAGCAATCCGCCGGTCGCCACCGCGAGGATCACGGCCGTCGTGCCTGTCACGGTTGCGACATGGCGCCAGCCGAGCGCCGCGATGGCGGGGAGCGAGGTGCCGAGCCCGAGCGCGCCGATCGCGATCAGGAGTCCCCAGGTCGAGGCCTCGACCAGCGGCGCCTTGAGCAGCGCGAACGACGGCGTGATCGCCGGGATCGCCAGCGCGGCGCTGTTGACGATGCACAGCAGCACGAACACCACCGCGAACATCGGGAACGGGATCTTCGCGGCGTCGGCGGCGACCGCGCGGCGCGCAAAGAACCATCCGATCGCGAGCACCACCGGCAGCAGCAGGAACACGCGGAAGAGCTTGACGATCACCGCGGTGTTGCCGACCGGCTCCGACACCGCGTAGCCGGCGCCCACCACCTGGGCGACGTCATGAATGGTGGCGCCGAGCATGATGCCGGTGGCCCGATCGTCGAAGCCGAACGCGGTGCAGATCAGCGGATAGAGCACCATCGCGACCGTCGACAAGGCATTGACCGCCACGACGACGAAGGCGACGTCGGCTTCCTTGCCCTTGTAGTCCGGCACCACGATCGAGGTGGCGAGCGTCGCCGAGGCGCCGCACACGGCGGTGCCGGCGCCGGCGAGCGCGCCGTAGCCGGTCTCCTGGTTGAACCAGCGTGCGAACAGGAAGCCGGCAACAAGGGTGAGCACCATCGCGACGACGACGAGGGTGGCGGTGGCGAAGCCGAGCGCGGCGATCTCATGCAGCGCGACGCGCAAGCCGAGCAACGCCACCGCCCAGCGCAGCAGCGTCTTCAGGCAGAACACGATTCCGGGCTGAAACAGCGGACGTCGCGCAACGGGATTGAGCGCGATGCCGACGAACAGCGCTATCACCATCGCGGGGATGGGAACGGCGCGCGCAACGAGCGGTGCGATCGCGACTGCTACGATCGCGACCAGCGCGGACAGCGCCAGCCCGGGCAAAACGTTGCGGGTCGCCTGCATTATCCTCAACCGCGCCGCGCGCTCATCGGGATGACGGGGCCGGCAGCGGCAGCATGCACCGGATGTCCGGTGCGCCGCCGTCAACAACTGACGACCGGTCAGACGGTGGAACAGAAGATTGGCCTACGAGGCCAATCGATCGGGGAACGTCATTCTAATATTGGATCGTCGCGCAGAGTGCAATTACTGGCCCGCGGGAGGGCGATTTCATCAGATCCCGCAGCTCAAGCGGGCCCTCGGGGCTCCGCGGTTCGATCGAAACAAGGATGCGGTCAGCCCGAGCACCGTCGGTGCTGAATGGCAACAGCAGACGCTCATGGTGGACGATCCGGCCCGTCGGATCGCGCATGTCGGCAACGGTGTAGACCGGTCCCCGGGTGCGTACCACTTCCCGGTAGGTCGCGACTGCGGAGCCGAGATACGACGGCGGCAGGAAGTCGTCGATGAATTTGCCCTCGCCCTCGATCGACCCCAGCATGATCGCAAGGCGTGGTCCATGGAAACGCATCAGAAAGCGAGCGGCGCCGTCCTCCCCGACGACTTCCATCCAGGCCAGGTGGTCAAAAGGAACAGCCAAGTCGCCGCTGTTCAAGCCGCGCCAGATCGGGGGCGACCCGGCCACGCGTTGCGACGCCCAATAATCGAGCAGCCAGCGCTGATGGTCCGACCGGACGATGTCCGGTCCGGATTGCATGAACTCCATCCCCGCGCCCTCCCTCGGCGGCGCGGATTTGCAATAAGCAGCCGATCGATGTCAATGGCCAGCTCCACGGTTGCGGAACTACCGATCTCGCCACGCCAGTCGCATCCGAAGCGGCCGGGCGATAAGCTGGCGACGGCTCGATTCGCATGCGTAGCCACACGTAGTTTTCGCCCTGTGAGGCCGCTGGTGCCGCCACATTGAAGTTCCTAGATTTGCGAAGTTGATGCCGTCGCAAGGATCGTCAGGAGAACTCGATGCCGGACGCCTTCATCTACGATCACGTTCGCACGCCGCGTGGGCGCGGCAAGGCCGATGGCGCGCTGCACGAAGTGACCGCGCTCAATCTTGCGGCGCAGACGCTTGTGGCGATCAAGCAGCGCAACGACCTCGACACCGCGCTGGTTGACGACGTTGTACTCGGCTGCGTCGACCCGGTGGGCGAGGCGGGCGGCGACATCGCGCGCGCCGCGGCGATCGTCGCCGACTACGGCAACCAGGTGCCGGGCATCCAGATCAACCGGTTCTGCGCCTCGGGTCTTGATGCGGTCAATTTCGCCGCCGCGCAGGTGATGTCGGGACAGCACGACATGGCGATAGGCGGCGGCGTCGAGTCCATGAGCCGCGTCGGCATCGGCGCCTCGGGCGGCGCCTGGCCGGTCGACCCTTCGATCGCGCTGAAATCGTATTTCATGCCGCAGGGCATCTCCGCCGATCTGATCGCCACCAAATACGGTTTCACGCGCGCGCAATGCGACGAATACGCGGTCGAGAGCCAGAAGCGCACGGCGGTGGCGTGGCAGGAGGGCTACTTCGGTAAATCGGTGGTGCCGGTGCGGGATCCGAACGGCCTGACCATCCTGGCGCGCGACGAGCATCCGCGGCCGGATACCAACATGCAGTCGCTCGCGCAGCTCAAGCCGTCATTCGTGCAGATGGGCGAACTCGGCGGCTTCGACGCGGTCGCGGTGCAGGCGCATCCCGAGGTCGAGTATGTCGAGCACGTTCATCACGCCGGCAATTCCTCGGGCATCGTCGATGGCGCCGCCGCTGTGCTGATCGGCAGCCGCGACGCCGGCCGGGCCGCCAAGCTCAAGCCGCGGGCAAAAATCAAAGCCTTCGCCAATATCGGCTCCGATCCGGCACTGATGCTGACCGGCCCGATCGACGTCACCGAAAAGGTGCTCAAGCGCGCCAAGATGAAGCTCAAGGATATCGACCTGATCGAGGTGAACGAAGCGTTCGCCGCGGTCGTCTTGCGCTTCCTGCAGGCGTTCAAGGTCGGTCCGGACAGGGTCAACGTGAACGGCGGCGCGATCGCCATGGGCCATCCGCTCGGCGCGACCGGCGCGATGATCCTCGGTATCGTCATCGACGAACTCGAGCGCCGCGATCTCGAGACCGCGCTGGTGACGCTCTGCATCGGCGCCGGCATGGGCACCGCGACCATCATCGAGCGGGTGTGACATGCCGAAGATCGACATCGCGGGCGTGAAGGTCGAATCCTCGACCGGGTATCCGGCGCCATACCGGCAGGCGGTGGCGGGACGCTCGCGGCAGCGCCTCGGCAATGTGGTTGGGCTCGATCAGTTCGGTGTCAATCTCACGCGGCTAAAGGCCGGTTCGCAATCCTCGCAGCGCCATTGGCACGAGAGCGAGGACGAATTCATCTATATGCTCGAAGGCGAGCTTGTCCTTTGCGAGGATGACGGCGAAACCGTGCTCAAGCCCGGCGACGCGGCAGGTTGGAAGGCGGGCGTGCAGAATGGTCACTGCCTCGTCAATCGCTCCAATCGCGACGCAGTGTTTCTCGAAATCGGATCGCGGATGAAGCGCGACAGTGGGGACTATCCCGATATCGACATGAAATTTCGCAAAGACGAGAGCGGCGTCCAATATCTGCACAAATCCGGCGAGCCCTATCCGAAGGAGCGCTGAGCCATGCACATGGTCCATTTCAAGCTCGACGTCGACGCCGACGGCATCGCGCTCGTCACCTGGGATTCGCCCGGCCGCTCGATGAACGTCATAGACCTCAAGGTGATGGAGGAGCTCGCAAACGTGATCGACAAGGTCGCGGGCGATGCCGCGATCAAGGGCGCGGTCATCACCTCCGGCAAGGACAGCTTCTGCGCCGGCGCCGACCTCACCATGCTCGACATGCTGAGCCGGGAATTCACCGACGTCATGCGCGAGCAGGGCGAAGAGATGGGCGTGCACCGGCTCTTTGAGGAGGGCCGCAGGCTGTCGCAGCTCTATCGGCGGCTCGAGACCTGCGGCAAGCCGTGGGTCGCCGCGATCAACGGCATGGCGCTCGGCGGCGGCTTCGAATTGTGCCTCGCCTGCCACCATCGCGTCGCTTCCGACAATCCAAAATCGCGCGTCGGCCTGCCCGAGATCAAGATCGGGCTGTTCCCGGGTGCCGGCGGCACGCAGCGCATCGCACGCATGATGATGCCGGGCGACGCCCTGCAATTCCTGCTCAAAGGCGACCAGATCAGGATTCCGCAGGCCAAGGGCATGAAGATCATCGACGCGGTGGTGCCCGCGGGCGACCTGGTCGACGCCGCCAAGAAGTGGATCAGGGACGGCGGCAAGCCGACAAATCCCTGGGACGTCGAAGGCTTCCGCCTGCCAGGGGGGCTCGTCTACTCCAAGGCCGGCATGATGACGTTCCCGCCGGCGAACGCGATCTACCGCCGCGAGACCTACGACAACTATCCGGCCGCGCGCGCGATCATGCAGACGGTCTACGAAGGCCTTCAGCTTCCGATCGATCAGGCGCTGCGGGTCGAGTCGCGCTGGTTCGCGAAGATCCTGCGCACGCCGGAGGCGGCGGCGATGATCCGCTCGCTGTTCGTGTCCATGCAGGAGCTCAACAAGGGCGCGCGCCGCCCGAAGGATGTGCCACCCCGGGAATTCAACAAGATCGGCATCATCGGCGCCGGTTTCATGGGCGCCAGCATCGGCTATGTGACGGCACTGGCCGGCATCGAGGTGGTGCTGATCGACCGCGACCTGGAATCCGCCGACAAGGGCAAGCAGCATTCCCACAAGCTGATGACCGAGCAGGTGAACCGCGGGCGCGCCACCTCGGCCGAGCGCGACGCGCTGCTCGCGCGCATCACCGCCACTGCCGACTACGGCGCGTTGTCGGACTGCGATCTCGTGATCGAGGCGGTGTTCGAGGACCGCAAGGTCAAGGCCGAGACCATCAAGAAGGCGCAGGACGTGATCGGCAACAAGACGATCTTCGCGTCCAACACGTCGACCCTGCCGATCACCTCGCTCGCCGGCGAGTTCAAGGATCCGGCGCGCTTCATCGGCATCCATTTCTTCTCGCCGGTCGAGCGCATGCTGCTGGTCGAGATCATCCTCGGCAAGGAGACCGGCGACGTCGCGCTCGCGACCGCGATGGATTTCGTGCGGGCGATCCGCAAGACGCCGATCGTGGTCAACGACTCGCGCGGCTTCTTCGCCAATCGCTGCGTCCTCAACTACATCCAGGAAGGCCACCTGATGTTCATGGAAGGCGTTCCGGCAGCGATGATTGAGAATGTCGGCCGCATGGCCGGGATGCCGGTCGGCCCGCTCTCGCTCAACGACGAGGTGGCGCTCGACCTCGGCTGGAAGATCCTCAAGGCGACCGAAGCCGATCTCGGCCCGAAGGCCGTGAACGCCGACCAGAAATGGCTGCTGCAGGAGCTGGTCGAGAAGCGCGGCCGGCTCGGCCGCAAGAACGCCAAGGGCTTCTACGACTATGCGCCCGGCAGCCCGAAGCGGCTGTGGCCGGGGCTGGCCGAGTTGCAGAACAAGAAGCTCGATCCCGACAAGATCGATGTCCAGGAGCTCAAATACCGCTTGCTGATGGTGCAGTCGCTGGAAGCCGCGCGCTGCGTGGAGGAGGGCGTCATCACCGATGTGCGCGAGGCCGACGTCGGCTCGATCCTCGGCTTTGGCTTCGCGCCGTTCACCGGCGGCACGCTGTCCTACATCGACATGATGGGAACCAGGCGCTTCGTCGATATCTGCAAGAAGCTCGAGAAGAAATACGGCGAGCGTTTCAAGCCGCCAAAGCTGCTCGTCGAGATGGCGCAGAAGGGCGATACCTTCTACGGCCGCTTCGCGCCGGGCACCGCGCAGGCGGCGTAGCGCAGGACGGTGGCTCACAACAACTTGCGAACGGATTTGTTGACGGCTGCCACAAAATGGAAATTATTTGCCCATTCGGTGTTATTGCGCCGCAATCTCCCTTGGCGATAGCGGGGAAGGCGTTTCAGGAACGGGAATAGCATGACCGATCGATTCACGACCGCAGACGCCACGGGGGCAATTCGGCCGTGGTGGCCTTCCGCCATTGCCAAGCTCGCGGCCGTGGCCGGGCTGGGGGCGCTGGCCGCGGGGCCGGCTATCGGTGCCGCCGCCCAAAAGGCGCGTCCGGCGCAACCGACCGAGGCGGCGGCGCCGCGCCAGGCGGGCGAGGCGATCATGGCGATCGTGTCGATCAAGAGCCAGAAGGTGACCATCTACGACGCCGACGGCTGGATTTTCAGCGCGCCGGTGTCGACCGGGATGAAGGGACACGAAACGCCCGCTGGCGTCTTCGCCGTGGTGGAGAAAAACAAGGACCACCGCTCGAATATGTACGACGACGCCTGGATGCCGAACATGCTGCGCATCACCTGGAACGGCATCGCGCTGCACGGTGGCCCGCTGCCGGGACATCCGGCCTCGAAGGGCTGCGTGCGGCTGCCCTTCGGTTTCGCCGAAAAGCTGTTCGACAGGATACGCATGAACACCCGTATCATCATCTCGCCGAACGACGCCGAGCCGGTGGCGTTTTCCCATCCGTCTCTGTTCGTGCCGAATCCGGCGGCGCTCGCGGCGGCGCGTGCGCGTGCCGAAACGCTCGCCCGCGAGGCGGACGAGGCCGCCAAGATGGCCAAACAACCGAAGAAGAAGGCTGGCGCGAAGGGCGAAACGGAGGCGCTGCGCAAGCTGGAACAGCTCAACACCAAGGCCCGGGCTGATCTGAAGGCCGCAGAGCGAAGGCTCGCCGCGGCCAAGACAGATCAAGCCAAGGCCAAGGCCGAGGACCAGCAGCAGAAGGCAGCCGCAAGGGCCGAAGAGGTACGTAAGTCGCTCGACGCCGCCAAAGCAGAGCGCGAGGCCAGGCTCGCGCTCGTTCCCGTCTCGGTGTTCGTCAGCCGCGCGACGCAGAAGATTTACGTTCGACGCAATACGCAAGAACGGCTGCCGGACGCAGGCGAATTGTTCGATGCGATCGAGCTTCCAGTCACCATCCGCAATCCCGGCCAGCCGGTCGGCACGCATGTGATCACGGCGGTGGCGAGCACCGACGCCGGCCTGCGCTGGACCGCGGTCACCATCGACGGCGCGGGCGATGCCAAGAGCGCGCTCGACCGCATCACCATCCCGCAGGAAGTAATCGATCGCTTCGGGCCGACGGCATTGCCACGATCGTCGATCGTCATCTCCGATGAACCGCCGCACCGCGAGACCAACTATCGCACGGAGTTCGTCGTCGCACTGAATAACCAGCCGCAGGGGGGCCTCATCACCCGCCCCCGCACGCCGCCCGAGGACCGCATTGCGCGCTACGACGACCGCGGCGGCTTCTTCGGCGGCCTGTTCGGCCAACCCAGGTTCGATACACGCCCGCGCGGATACGAGCAGCAGCAGAGCAGCCCGTTCTACCGGCGGTAGCGTCCTACTCCACCACGATGTCCGCGATCACGGGCAGGTGGTCGGAGGCGCGCCAGGCGCGGCGGTCGACGAAGCTGTGCTTCAGGATATGCGGCGGCCAGCAGAAGATGCGGTCGAGGCGCAGGATCGGGCACCACGACGGAAACGACGCCTGCCGCGTGCGGCCCGGCAGCTCGTGCTTGAGTGCGTGGCGCAGCGACCCTGGCCAGAACCAGTCGTTGAAGTCGCCGAGCATCACCGTCGGCAGATCGTGAGCACGCGCGATCGCGACCAGCCGCCTGGCCTGGGTACGGCGTTCGGCGAGGCTCAGTCCGAAATGGGTGGCGACCACGCGGATTTTGCCATGGCCGCATTGCACTTCGGCTTCGATGGCGCGGCGCGGCTCGCGGTCGGCATGGGTGATGTCGTGGACGTGCGTCCCGTTGAAGGGACAGCGGCTCGCCAGCATCTGGCCATAGTCGCCGTCGGCGGTGGTGATCGATTTTGCCTCGATGCCGTGCTCGCCGACCGCTTCGCGCAGCAATTCGAACGGCGAGCGCGCGTCTGCGGCGCTGCGGCGAGAGTCGACTTCCTGGAGCGCCACCACGTCCGGATTGTGCCTGTTGATCGTTTCGGTGATGCGTTCGAGCGAGAACCGCCGGTCAGGACCGATGCCGCCGTGAATGTTCCAGGTCATGACGCGCAGCGTGCTGACGGATTGCGCGGTCACGTGGCTTTCCTGCGGCGGCTGCGCGTCACCAGCGCCTGAATGCCGAGCGACGCGCCGATCCAGGCGGCGACCGCCAGCACGAACAGCGTCACGTTGAGCGGCGTCGGCGCGGTCAAGACGTTGAAGATCTGATAACCGAGCGCCGACATCAGCACGAGGCCCGGCAGCATTCCGAGGATGGTGCCGAGCATGTAGTCGATGACCGGAATCCGGCTGGCGCCGGCCGCGAGATTGACGACCGTGAACGGCGCCACCGGCACCATGCGCACGGTGGCGATCGCGAGCACGCCGTGCCGCGCGATGGCCCGGCGGATGCGGTTGAGCCGCGGCCCGAGCACGTTTTCGAGCGCCTCTCGCCCGATCAGCACGCCGACGCCATAAGTGACGATCGCGCTGGCGGCGGCGCCGGCGGCGGCATAGGTAAAGCCGAGCCACGGCCCGAACGTCGCCGCGGTCGCCGCGATCAGAAGCGTGACGGGGAAGACCAGCAGACCTCCAATCACAAACGCCGCGAGCACGATCGCCGGCGCGGCCGACATGGCGGCGATGTCGGTAAACCATTCCTTGATGGTGTGCGGATTGGTCAGGGCCGAGAGCGGGGTCAGCCGCCACGCGAGGATCAGCAGCACGACGAACAGTCCGATCGAGATAATCTTGGCGAAGCGGCGCAACCGTCGCGCCGGCGGGCGCTCGCCGACAAAGGACTTGGCGAATTCCGGCGCCGCGATCGGGCGCTCGGGATCGGCGAATTCCTCCAACGCGGTGGCTTGCTCGGGCGCCGCGTGGTCGACCTCGATCAGCGCCAGGCTGTGGCCGTTGTGCGAGAGCGCTTCCACCGCCTTGATGAGCGAGGCGCCTTGCGCGGTCGTCGAAGCGACCTCGCTCTCGCTGACGCCGCAGAAATGGGCGACGAGGCGGTCGCGCAAGCTGAGAATCTGCTTGCGATGTGTCGCATTCGCGGCTTCGAACGTGAGGTCGCATTCGGTGTCGACGCCGAACGAGCGGTTGTTGAGGTTGGCCGATCCGATCCGCAGCAGCCGATCGTCGACGATCATCACCTTGGAGTGCACCATGGTGTCGATGCTGCGTCCGTTCTCGACGACCTTCGGATAGAGGAAGCGCACGCGCTCGCCGACGCCCTTGTCGGTGAATACCTGCATGAACCGGCCGAGACCGGCCTGCATGGTCTGCTCTTCCAGCCACGAGTGCGCGTTCTTGGGCGTGACCAGCACGGCCTCGAGCTCCGGCCGCTCGATCATCCGCTGTGCAAGATGCTCGGCGAAACGCGTCGAGGTAAGATACTGGTTCTCGAGGTAGATGCATCGCTCGGCGCGATCGATCATGTCGAAGAATAGCGCTTCGACCTCGCGGATCTCGCTTTCGTTGTCGAGAGCGGGGCTGGTACGAGCGATGCCGACGTCGATGTCCGTCAGATCGGGCGTGATGCTTCGCGGCCATGGATCGCCGCTGGGGCGGACCGGCGGTGGCCGCTCGCAGGCGCCGTGCGTCCAGCGCACCCGGGCGAGCTCGGCCAGCGCGACGGCGGCCTTGCCGTCGACCATCGTCTGTACGTCATGGAACGGCGGATAGGGCGCGCCGGCGAGATCGACGCGGCGCGGATCGTCGAGACGATGCTCGCGCGTGTCCCAGCGCCGGGTGGTGAGATCGAGCCCGCCCGAGAACGCGAGCGCGTCGTCCACCACGACGATCTTCTGGTGTTGCGAGGCGCCGAACGGCAAGTCGTCGTCGAGGCAGAAGCGAATTTGCTTTGGCGTGCTCCAATGCACCGACGCGGTGGGAAACAGCTCGCGTTCGCTCGCATAGAGGATCGAGTAGTCCCAGACCAGAACGTGAATCAGGAGTTCGGGCCGGCGTTTGACGATCGCGGTGAGGAAGTCGACCAGCCCCTCGGGCAGTCCATCATCGGCCCGGCAGTCCTCGCCGACCAGGCGGGTACGGCTGTCGAGGTCCCAGCCGATGATGAAGACGGTCGATCGTGCGTTCTTGAGCGCCTCGCGTACCGCGCCAAAATACTGGCCGGCGTCAATCAGCACAGCGGCCCGGGCGGCGCGCTCGCGGCGCCAGGCATTGTGCCCCGGCCTGATCACCGATTCGGATATCCTGGCTAGCGACGCTTGGGTCATTACAGGGTTGGATTATGAAGCAATGGTCCTCAATAACGCGCGAGCCCCCTATTTGTGCCCTCCGGCATCGATTTCGGGCCGGGTGGCACCACGTCCAGGTTGCCGGGACCGTGATTGCCCTGCCTGATGGCGCCCGTGTATGGTCGCGACCCTTTGTCCCCGCGGGTGCCGGCGCCCTCAATCGGTTCTGATGAATGGCTCGTGATCAAATCGACATGACGCCGATCGAATCGCGCGACGCCCTGGTCGCGTGGTTTGCCGAAGGTGTAAAGCCGAAGACGGAATTCCGCATCGGCACCGAGCACGAGAAATTTCCTTTCACCGTCGAGGGCCATCGCCCGATTCCGTATGAGGGCCGGCGCAGCATCCGGTCACTGCTCGACGGCATGCAGCATCTGCTCGGCTGGGAGCCGATCATCGAGGACGGCAACATCATCGGCATGTTCGACGTCACGGGCGGCGGCGCGATCTCGCTCGAGCCGGGCGGGCAGTTCGAGCTCTCCGGCGCGCCGGTCGAGACCGTACACCACACCTGCTCGGAGCTGATGTCGCACCTTGCACAGCTGCGGGAGGTCGCGCGGCCGCTTGGCATCGGTTTCCTCGGGCTGGGCATGACGCCGGACTGGACGCGTGCGGAAATTCCGATCATGCCGAAAGGGCGCTACCGCATCATGACGGCCTACATGCCGAAGGTCGGCAAGTACGGCCTCGACATGATGTACCGGACTTGCACGGTGCAGACCAATCTCGATTTCTCGTCCGAAGCGGACATGGTGCGGAAGCTGCGCGTCTCGCTCGCGTTGCAGCCGGTCGCGACCGCGATCTTCGCCAATTCGCCGTTCACCGAAGGCAAGCCGAACGGCTTTCTCTCGTTCCGCTCCGAAATCTGGCGCGACACCGACAACGCGCGCGCCGGCATGCTGCCATGGGCGTTCGAGCCGGGCATGGGTTTCGAGCGGTGGGTGGACTATGCGCTCGACGTGCCGATGTATTTCGTCAAGCGCGGCGACAAGTACATCGATGTCGCCGGAAAGTCATTTCGCGATCTGCTCGCCGGCAAGCTCGACGTACTGCCGGGCGAGCACGCCACCCTCTCCGACTGGGCGAACCACGTCTCGACGATCTTCCCGGAGGTGCGGCTCAAGCGTTACCTCGAAATGCGCGGCGCCGATTCCGGTCCCTGGCGGCGGCTTCCGGCCTTTGCCGCGTTCTGGGCCGGCATTTTCTACGACGATGACTCGCTTGCTGCGGCCTGGGACCTGGTCAAGGGCTGGAGTGCCGAGGAGCGCCAGAAGCTGCGTGACGATGTGCCGAGGCTCGGCTTCAAGGCGGAGATCGGCGGCCGCAGCGTGCTCAACCTCGCCAAGGAAACGCTGACGATGTCCGAGCGCGGGCTCGCGCGCCGGCGTCGTGTCAACGACTGGGGGCACGACGAAACCTGGTATCTGCGCCCGATCCAGGAATTCGTCGCACGCGGCCTGACGCCCGCTGAAGAGCTCCTTGAAAAATTCCACGGGCCTTGGGGCGGCAGCGTCGATCCGGTGTACAAGGAGTACGCTTACTAGGGCGCCCCGTGAGATCGCCAATTGGGATCGCGATGGCTCGCAGCTTAGCTTGGCTTGGCCTGATTGCCGCACTGGTGTTGGCGACGCCGGCTTTCGCACAGGTCGGCTACGACCGCTGGGGGGGCGACTACCGGAGCTTCTCCATGCGTTCCGGCGATCCCGCGCAATGCGCCGCCGCTTGCGAGCGCGACTCGCGCTGCCGGGCCTGGGCGTTCTCCTATCCGGCGACCGAAAGTCCCAACGCGCAGTGCTGGCTGAAGTCGCGCGTGACCGCACGCATTGCGGCGCCCTGCTGTGTCTCGGGCGTGCGCGGTGCCGGCGTGATCGAGCCGCAGAGCGGCCCGATCGAGTTCGCCATCGACCGCACCGGCGGCGACTACCGGCATTTCGAATTGCCCGCCGACCATACCGGCAAGGCCTGCCAGCTCGCGTGCGAGGCGGAGGAGGGGTGCCGCGCCTGGACCTATGTGCGGCCGGGCTACACGGCCAACACGTCGGCCGTCTGCTACCTGAAGAACCGCATCACGCGGCCGGTACGAAAGCCGTGCTGCATCTCGGGCGTGGTGCGGTAGCGGCGGCACGCTAATCGTCGCCATCAGATTCCAGTGAAGAGCAAGTCAATGGCGCCGACGATTTCATAACGTCGACCTTCGGCTGTTCCTACGACACGGCCAAGTAGGCGACGGGATGCGGTCGCCATTTCTTCAATAAGCACCAAATGCGCTCGCCCCGCTACCTCGATGGCGAGATGCAGCCGAGTGCGCGAAGACACCGGACCGACTCGAATCAAGGGCGCCACAACGACGCCTGAAGTAGAGGAAATCCTGTCGTGCTGAAGTACAAGCAATAAAGGATATTGAACCCGTCCAACTGGGTGAAGATTCTCAACAGTGTCGAATTGCTGTGGCAATCAGAATTTTCTTAGCCCATCGGAAAAATGTCCGTGGGTTTCAACGAACTTGTTGTAGGAATCGATGGCTTCCTTGTTTTCTTCATACCACTCACGCGCCATCGCCTCCCTTTCGGCGGCGTGGAGCTTTGGGAGCCGTCGCCGCAAGGCTTCCACCAAAAGCTGGGATAGGTCGATGCCAGCTTCTTTAGCTGCGGCAATCGATTCGGCGTCAAGTTCTACCGTGACATGTTCTCCCATGGTTCGTCCCTTTGGCGCGATGTTGAACAATAGTAGACCAATTCACGCGACTTCATCCGGCAAATCTCACCCCGTGCCACCCACCGTGATCCGCTCCATCAGCAGCGTCGGCTGACCGACGCCCACCGGCACACCCTGGCCGTCCTTGCCGCAGGTGCCGACGCCGGTGTCGAGCTTGAGGTCGTTGCCGATCATGCTCACGCGGTTGAGGTCGGTCGGGCCGTTGCCGATCAGCATCGCACCCTTGAGCGGCGCGCCGAGCTTGCCGTTCTCGATGCGATAGGCCTCGGTGACGTTGAACACGTACTTGCCCGAGGTGATGTCGACCTGGCCGCCGCCGAAATTGACCGCGTAGATGCCGTTCTTGACCGATGCGATGATCTCGCCGGGCTCGTGCTGGCCGGCGATCATGTAGGTGTTGGTCATGCGCGGCATGATCACATGGGCGTAGCTCTCGCGCCGGCCGTTGCCGGTCGGCGCCATGCCCATCAGCCGCGCGTTCTGGCGGTCCTGCATGTAGCCGGTGAGGATGCCGTCCTCGATCAGCACCGTGCGGCCGGTCGGGGTGCCCTCGTCGTCGATCGACAGCGAGCCGCGGCGCTTCGACAGCGTGCCGTCGTCGACCACGGTGACGCCCTTCGACGCCACGCGCTGACCCATCAGCCCGGCGAACGCCGAGGTCTTCTTGCGGTTGAAGTCGCCCTCGAGGCCGTGGCCAACGGCTTCGTGCAGCATCACGCCCGGCCAGCCGGGGCCGAGCACGACGTCCATTTCGCCCGCCGGCGCCGGCACCGCTTCGAGGTTGACCAGCGCCTGCCGCACCGCCTCTTCGACGGCGTGCTGCCATTTTGTCTCGTCGAGGAACGGGTCGAAGCCTTCGCGGCCGCCATAGCCGTAGCTGCCGACCTCCTGGCGATTGCCGTCACCCGCCACCACCGAGACGTTGACGCGCACCAGCGGACGCACGTCCCGATAGGCGTCGCCATCGGCGCGCAGGATTTCCACCACCTGCCAGGAGGCGCCGAACGAGACCGTCACCTGCCGCACGCGCGGATCCTTGGCGCGCGCATAGGCATCGATCGTCTCGAGCAGCTTGACCTTGGTTTCGAAAGTCGGGGCACCGAGCGGGTTCTCGTCGCCGTAGAGTTGCACGTTGGTGCGCGCCGGCGCCGCCGCATACTGACCGGAATAGCCGCCCTTGACCGCGCGCACCGCGTCCGCTGCGCGCGCCACCGCGGCGTCGGAGAGATCGGAGGCGTGGGCATAGCCGACCGCCTCGTCCTTGACGGCGCGCAAGCCGAAGCCCTGGGCGGTGTCGTAGGTCGCCTGTTTGAGACGGCCATTGTCGAACGTCATCATCTCGGACTGGCGATATTCGAGGAACAGTTCGCCGTCGTCGGCGCCTTCCAGCCCGCGAGCGAGATGACGGCGGGCCGCGGTCCGGTCGAGGCCGGCGCGATCGAGGAGCGAAAGGGTGGAGGTCATGCGGGGAACCACCTTGCTGGGATTCGTCCTATCAAAAGTAGTGGCTTGCGCCCGATCTTGCGAGGGGGCGGGCCGCCCTCGCGCTTCGAGACGCCCGCCTGCGGCGGGCTCCTCAGCGTGAGGGCGGAGCGGGCGCCCTGCATCCTCATGGTGAGGAGGGAGGCCAAAGGCCGACCGCCTCGAACCATGCAGGCCCGGCTGTCGCCCGATCGTTACGGCAGCTTGTCGAAGCCTTCGCCGAAGCCCTTGAGGCTCATCGGAAAGCCGATGCCTTCTTCCGGCGTCTGGAAGATGATGAAGGTCGCGGTCTGGCCGGTGCGCATCTGCTTGATCAGGTTGCCGTCCATGACCACCTCGGCGACGCAGCCGTTCGGCAGGCAGCGCACGAAGCCGGCGCGGCCGACGTCCTCATTGTCGATCTTGAGGCCGAGGCCGGAGGGGAGCAGCACCCCCATCGGGGCGACGATCCGCATCAGCCGCGACTTGTTGTCGGCGGTCTTCAGCACAATCACCGTGAGCCCGACATTGGCGCGGTCTTCCGCCGTCACGCTTTGGATCAGGGCGCATTGTTCGCCCTGCGCGCCGGGTGGCGTGTCGCAGCGGATCTGCCAGTCGGCATGGACCGAGCGGACGACGCCCTGAGCCTCCGAAGGGGCGGTTGTGGCGGCCAGAATGCCGAGTGCGCAGGTGAGCGCGGCAGCGAACCTGCCTGTAAGCCTTCCGGGCGAAAGAGAAGCCATGGTTGCCTCGAATTGCCGGTACCTCCCCAGGTATCCGGACCGAATCACGCGTGCCCGACCTGTGGAGCCCCGCATGGTCAGGCTGACCCGTCAAGGACCGGTAAAACAGCCCATTGTGGCCGAGTTTGGAACCCCGGAATGGCCGGCGCGGCCGTGTCATCCGCGGGTCGCCAGCGGACGCCAAATATCGCATGGGACCCAACACCAAGGTGCATTGCGACAGGCTCTAAAGTGTGGTTTTGAATGACTGGGAATCCCCAAAGGTTCCCGCCCGCACCTGCCGAGGAGCCGCCCTTGATCGGGCGACGCACCCGAAGGCACCAAGCCTCAGCAACCTGCATAATGAGGCCCGGCGGGCATGACGGCTTCATCGAAGGAGCGATGACGACGATGCTCGGTTTCAAGCGGCTGGCCGCCTTGGCGGTGGTGATGGGCACGCTCTTCGTGGGCGCGGGGGTGGCTCTGGCTCAGTCCGCGCAGCCGCCCGGGCTTGGACAGCCGGTCCCCTGGCAACTGGGCTTGCAGCCCGCAGCGACGCCGGTGATGGAATGGATCAACTGGTTCCATAATGGTCTGCTGATCACGATCGTCCTGATCAGCGCGTTCGTGCTGGCGCTGCTGATCTACGTGATGGTGCGCTTCAATGCGCGCGCCAATCCGACACCGTCGCGCACCACGCACAATACCTTCATCGAGGTGGTCTGGACCTTGGTCCCGGTGATCATCCTGGTCGCCATCGCGATCCCGTCGTTCCGGCTGCTGTTCTATCAGCTGACGATTCCGGCGATGAGCGCCGAGCAGGGCGACGTCACGATCAAGGCGGTCGGCCGGCAATGGTACTGGGTCTACAGCTATCCCGACCACGGCAACTTCGAATTCGAGTCGCGCTTGGCTTGCGACGCAGCGCGCAAGGAATGCAAGGCGCCGCGCCTGCTGGCGGTCGACAACGAAGTGGTCGTGCCGGTGAACAAGAACGTGCGCGTCATCACCACCGGCGGCGAGGTGATCCATGCGTTCGCGGTGCCGGCGTTCGGCATCAAGATCGATTCGATCCCCGGCCGCATCAACGAAACGTGGTTCCGGGCGACGCGCGTCGGCATCTATTACGGGCAATGCTCGGAACTGTGCGGCAAGGACCACGCCTATATGCCGATCGCGGTCCGGGTGGTGCCCGAAGACGAGTTCAAGACCTGGGTTGAGGGGGCGCGCAAGAAGTTCGCGCGCGACGACGCCGTGCCGGCCACCACCGTGGCAACGGCGGAGCAATCCGCCGGGCGCTGACCGCCACCCATCCCTCCGCCGCTTGCGGGGGAGGTTAACGGACGGGGCACGGCACGACTAACGACTGCGCGGGTAACAACTGCGCGGGTAACGACTAGAAGTCGAAGGAACTGACAATGGCTACGACCGCACACACCCACGGCGTACACGACGGTCACGGGGCGCACGGCCACGCGCACGACGACCACGCTCATGCCAACCCTACCGGCTGGCGGCGCTGGGTCTATTCGACCAACCACAAGGATATCGGGACGATGTACCTGATATTCGCGCTGTTCGGCGGTCTGGTTGGCGGCCTCTTGTCGATCGGCATGCGGCTGGAGCTGCAGGAGCCGGGGCTGCAGATCTTCCGCGACGCGCACATGTACAACGTGTTCACGACCGCGCATGGCCTGATCATGATCTTCTTCATGGTCATGCCCGCGATGATCGGCGGGTTCGGCAACTGGTTCGTGCCGCTGATGATCGGCGCGCCGGACATGGCGTTCCCGCGCATGAACAACATCTCGTTCTGGCTGCTGCCGTTCGCGTTCGCGCTGCTGTTGATCTCGATGTTCGTGGAAGGCGAGCCGAACGCAAACGGCGTCGGCGCCGGCTGGACGATCTATGCGCCGCTGTCGACCTCGGGTCACCCGGGTCCGGCGGTCGACTTCGCGATCCTGGCGCTGCACATCGCGGGCGCCTCGTCGATCCTCGGCGCGATCAACTTCATCACCACGATCTTCAACATGCGCGCACCCGGCATGACGCTGCATAAGATGCCACTGTTCGTGTGGTCGCAGCTCGTCACCGTGTTCCTGCTGCTGCTGTCGCTGCCGGTGCTCGCCGGCGCGATCACCATGCTGCTCACCGACCGCAATTTCGGGACGACGTTCTTCTCGGCCGACGGCGGCGGCGACCCGGTGCTGTTCCAGCACCTGTTCTGGTTCTTCGGCCACCCCGAGGTCTACATCCTGATCCTGCCGGGTTTCGGCATCGTCAGCCAGATCATCGCGACTTTTTCCAGGAAGCCGGTGTTCGGCTATCTCGGCATGGCCTATGCGATGGTCGCGATCGGCGGCATCGGCTTCGTCGTGTGGGCGCACCACATGTACACGGTCGGCATGTCGACCGCGGCGCAGGCCTATTTCGTCGCCGCGACGATGGTGATCGCGGTGCCGACCGGCGTGAAGATATTCTCCTGGATCGCCACGATGTGGGGCGGCTCGATCGAGTTCAGGGTGCCGATGCTGTGGGCGGTCGGCTTCATCTTCCTGTTCACGGTCGGCGGCGTCACCGGCGTGGTGCTGGCGAACGCGGGCGTCGATCGCTCGCTGCAGGACACCTACTACGTCGTCGCGCACTTCCACTACGTGCTGTCGCTTGGCGCGGTGTTCACGATCTTCGCCGGCTGGTACTACTGGTTCCCGAAGATCTCCGGCTACATGTACTCGGAGTTCATCGGCAAGCTGCACTTCTGGCTGACCTTCATCGGCGTCAACATCCTGTTCTTCCCGCAGCACTTCCTCGGTCTTGCGGGCATGCCGCGGCGCATCGCCGACTACCCGGATGCGTTCGTCGATTGGAACCGGATCTCCTCGTACGGATCGTACCTGTCCGGCATCGGTGCGCTGGTGTTCTTCTTCGGTGTGGCGCAGGCGTTCATGCGCAAGGAGAAGGCAGCCGATAATCCTTGGGGCGCCGGCGCAACGACGCTCGAATGGACGTTGCCGTCGCCGCCGCCGTTCCACCAGTTCGAAAAGCTTCCGCTCATCAAGTGAGCGATTGATCGATGACCATGATCGGCGACATCGCGAAGCTGCCGGCGTCCGCTGCGGACGCCGCGCCTGCACGCCCGCAGGCGAGCGTTGCGACCGCCGGAGACTATGCGGCGCTGATGAAGCCGCGGGTCATGTCGCTCGTCGTGTTCACGGCGCTGGTCGGGCTCGTGGCGGCACCCGGCACGATCCACCCCGTGCTCGCGTTCACGGCGCTGCTCTGCATCGCGGTCGGCGCCGGTGCCTCGGGCGCGCTCAACATGTGGTACGACGCCGACATCGATGCGCTGATGTCGCGCACGTCGGCGCGGCCGGTCCCCCGCCGCCGGATTGCTCCGGGCGAGGCGCTCGGCTTCGGCCTGACGCTCACGGGCTTCTCGGTGGTGGTGCTGGGCTTGATGGTGAGCTGGCTGGCGGCCGCGCTGCTGGCGTTCACGATTTTCTTCTATGTCGTCGTCTATACGATGTGGCTCAAGCGCTGGACCCCGCAGAACATCGTGATCGGCGGCGCCGCCGGGGCGTTCCCGCCGGTGATCGGCTGGGCCGCGGCGACCGGGTCGGTTTCGCTCGAGCCGGTGCTGTTGTTCCTGATCGTGTTCTTCTGGACCCCGCCGCACTTCTGGGTGCTGGCGCTGCTGCGCGTCGACGACTATGCGCGCGCCGGGGTGCCGATGCTGCCGGTGGTCGCGGGCGCCGCCGCGACGCGGCGGCAGATCCTCGTCTACTCGCTGCTGCTGCTGCCGGTCGGCGCGTTGCCCTGGCTTATGGGTTATGCCGGCCTGGCGTATGGCCTGAGCTCGCTTGCCGCCGGCGTCCTGATGGTCGCGTTGGCCTGGCGGGTTTGGACCGCCACCGACGGCCCGCGGGCGACTTCGGCGGCGCGGCGGATGTTCGCTTATTCGATCCTCTATCTCTTTGCCCTGTTCGCGGTGCTCCTGATCGAGCGCGTTGCGGGGCGCCTTGTTGGCGTATCCTTGGCCGGATGAGGACGCATGAACAACAAGCCCGAACGGGTCGAACTGACCGAAGAGCAGAAGCGCAGCCGGCGTTCGCGCTCGATTGCGCTCGCGCTCATTCTCGGCGCCGTGGTCGTGCTGTTCTACTTCGTCACGCTGGTCAAGGGACCGGCGGTGCTGAATCGGCCGATGTGAGCCCGCGATGACCGCTCAGCCCATCGCACACCACTCCCGCCGGCGCGACCTCCTGGTCGCCGCCGCCTGCGGCGTGTTCGCGGCGGGAATGGTCGGCATGGCCTTCGCGGCAGTGCCGCTCTACGACTGGTTCTGCCGCACCACCGGCTTCGGCGGGACGCCGATGCTGGCCTCGTCCGCCCCCGCGCACGCGCTGGACCGCAAGGTCATCGTGCGGTTTGACGCCAACGTTGCGGGCGGCTTGCCCTGGCGGTTGATGCCGGAGCAGAGCTTTGTCGAGGTCAGGGTCGGCGACGTGCTGACCGTGAACTACATCGCCATCAACGATTCCGATCGGGAGATCGTGGGCAACGCGACCTACAACGTCTCCCCGCCGACCGTCGGCGCGTACTTCTCCAAAATCAACTGCTTCTGCTTCACCGAGCAGCGTCTCAAGCCCGGTGAGAAGCGCGAAATGCCGGTGGTGTTCTTCGTCGATCCGAAGCTCGTGCAGGATTCCGAGCACGACAACCTCAACACCATTACCCTGTCTTACACCATGTATCGGGTGCGCCAGAGTGAGCCGCAAACCGTCGGCAGCACAGGCAAAGCCCCGAGCACGACGAACTGACGGAGAGAGCGAGAGATGGCCGACGCCCACGCCAAGCACCACGACTACCATCTGGTCGACCCGAGCGCATGGCCGATCGTCGGCTCGGTGTCCGCATTCCTGATGGCGGTCGGCGCCATCTTCTGGATGCACAACAGCTTCGCTGCCGCGCCGTACATCTTCGGGCTCGGCGTGATCGGCGTCGCCTACACCATGATCGGTTGGTGGATGGACGTTGCGCGCGAGGCGACCCACGGCGGCTATCACAGCCGCGTGGTGCAGATCTCCCACCGCTACGGGATGATCCTGTTCATCGCGTCGGAGGTGATGTTCTTCGTCGCCTGGTTCTGGGCCTACTTCAACGTCGCGCTATTCCCGAATGACCTCCAGCAGCTGACGCGCACCGATCTGCTCGGCGGCGTGTGGCCCCCGAAGGGCATCGAGACGTTCGATCCCTGGCACCTGCCGCTGCTCAACACGCTGATCCTGCTCACCTCGGGCACGACCGTCACCTGGGCGCACCATGCACTCCTGGAGAACGATCGCGACGGCCTGAAGTGGGGCCTGATCCTCACCATCGCGCTCGGCGCCGCGTTCACCGCGGTACAGGCCTACGAGTACAGCCATGCCGCGTTCAAGTTCAGCGGCAATATCTACGGCGCCACCTTCTTCATGGCGACCGGCTTCCACGGCGCGCACGTGCTGATCGGCACGACCTTCCTGGTCGTGTGCCTCATACGCACCTATCTCGGCCACTTCACGCCCAAGCAGCATCTCGGCTTCGAATTCGCCGCCTGGTACTGGCACTTCGTCGACGTGGTGTGGATCTTCCTGTTCGCCTGCATCTACGTCTGGGGCGCGGGCGCACACGCCGGAGCGGCGCATTAGCTGCTCCACCCTCCGCTCATTCCCGCGCAAGCGGGAATCCAGTCTTGAGCTAGAGTGGGTCGCCGCTTTCGCGGGGACGAGCGGAAGGGAGACTGCGATTGCGAGGGGGCGGTCCGAAAGGCCGCCCCTTTTGTTTGCCGACGAGAGGCATAGATTGAGCCGCATGACGGATGACGCGCCTTCGCTCAGTGAATCGGCCCGGCGCGGCCTTGCCGGCCGCTGTCCGCGTTGCGGGCAGGGCGCACTGTTTGAAGGCTTCCTCAAGGTGGCGCCGCGCTGCGCGCAATGCGGGCAGGATTTCGCAGCCGCCGATTCCGCCGACGGTCCGGCGTTCTTCGTGATGTCGTTCGCGGGCTTCGTGGTGGTGCTGGCCGCGCTCGTGGTCGAGGTGGTCTACCAGCCGCCTTATTGGGTGCATGCGCTGCTGTGGGTGCCGCTGATCCTCGCGCTGACGCTCTTGCCGCTGCGCCCGGTGAAGGGTCTGTTGATCGCGCTGCAATTCCATCACAGGGCCGCGGAAGGTCGGCTCGCCGGTGGCGATCGCCCGTGACCGGCCGGCCAAGTCTGCACCGGTCAAGTCTGCTGGTGCCCGGTATTGCCGCGACTGCGGCATTTGCGGTGCTGGTGGCTCTCGGCGTCTGGCAGGTCGAGCGCAAGGCCTGGAAGGAAAATCTCATCGCCACGCTGGCGGCGCGGATGTCGGCATCGCCGTCGCCGATCTCGCTGCGCGACGAATGGCAGGAGCTTGTTCCTGCGGCCGACGAATTCCGCCGCGTGCGCATGCGCGTGCAGTTCGATCCCAAGCGCGAGGCGCGCGTCTATAGCGGCGGGGCGGGCTTGCGCGACGATGTGAAGGCGCCCGGCTATTTCGCCTTTGCGCCCGCGCGGCTGGCCGACGGGTCGACCGTCGTCATCAACCGCGGCCATGTCGATAATCCCAATCCCGATGCCCCGCTCAAGCCGATCGCGGTGCCGGAAGGCGCCGTCGATGTGGTTGGCGCGCTGCGTTGGCCGGAGGCGCCCGGCTGGTTCGTCACGCCTTATTCGGAACGGCAGGATCTCTGGTTCGTGCGCGATCACCGCGCGATGGCGCGGCGCAACGGCTGGGGCGACGTCGCGCCGTTCTACATCGAGATGGCAAGCCCGGCGCCGGTGGGCGGCGTACCGCGGCCGGGCACGCTGACGGTCAAGCTCCGCAACGATCACTTCGGCTATGCGCTGACCTGGTTCGGCCTGGCGGCCGTGCTGGTGGGTGTGTTCGGATTCTGGGCGGTGCGCCGCCGGCACGAAGCAAGAGGCGTCTAGTGCTTTGCGCCCGCGATCGTCTTGAACTGCTCGATCACCTCCGGCGGCGTCGCTTGCATCTGGGCGATCACCTTGCGCACCGCCTCGCCGTCGATCGGCGAGAGCTCGAGATTCATCTTCTGCGCCTCCGTGACAAACGCGGGGTCCTTGACCATCGCCATGAAGGCCGTCTGCAACGCCGCCGCGCGGTCGGCGGGTAATCCCGGTGGCGCGATCAGCGGCAACGCCATGAAGAACGGCGCTTCCGCGAAATCCAGGAGCCGCAGCACCTTCGGATCCTTGGTCAGCTCGCGTCCGGTCGGCACGTCCGGAAATTCGCCAAAGCGCGTCGTGCGCCCGAACATGATCAGCGGCCGGAATGCGCCGGCCTGCCACAGTGCCGGCTGTCCGACCTTGATCGATGCGAGACCGACGACCTGGCCGTCGAGCTCGTTGCGCTGCTGGGCGAGGAATACGTCGGCGGCGCCGCGGTAGCCGCGCACGTGCTGGATGTTGAGCCCGAGCACGTCCTTGGCGATGTTGGTGAAGATGCCGTTGGTGGCGCCGGCGCCGGTCGAGCCGATCTTGGCGGACGGCCGGTCGCTCTTGCGCAGGTCCTCGACGGTCTTGGCGTGAAACGTCGAATTGACCGAGAGGGTATAGGCGTCGTTGGCATAGGACGACACGCTGCCGAGCCATGTGATCTTGAGCGGGTCGAAGCGCGCGTTGACGTCGCCCATGATCGCGACCTGCGGCACACCCCGCTCGACGATGGCGACGGTCAGGCCGTCGGCGCCGGGCATGTTGTAGATGCGGTTGGCAAGCGCGAGCCCGGACGATTGCAGGTTCTGCACGACGATCGTGGGACTGCCCGGCAGATGCCTGCCGAGATGACGCGAGATCAGGCGCGCGGTGAGGTCGTTGACCCCGCCGGGGACGCTCGCGACCAGGAAGTTGATGGTCTTGCCCTTGTAGAATTGCTCGGCGGTCTCGGCCGTGCCCGGGCGGACCATCGCCGGCGACAGGCAGAACCCGATCGCCAGCATTACAGCAACCACTCGCACGCGCGGCATTGGCATTTCTCCCTTCATCGTCTGCTATCGGGGGCATTTCGGGTGGTCAAGGGACGGCCGCCTCGGCAAACAGTGACGCATCGCCGCGATGCAATGCCGGCAGGGCCCCTCCGTTGCGCGGGTTCCGGGCGAAGGCTAAGACGCGCAAGGAGTCCAATTTGACCGAAGCCGTTCAATCCCAGCCCGGCCACCGTGCCTTCGCCGCACTCCGGCAGCCCGGCTACTCTGCCTATCTTGGCGGCACCATGCTCGCGATGATGGCGGACTCGATCGAACACGTCATCAGCTACTGGATGATCTACGAGAAATTCCGCTCGCCCGCGCTCGGCGGCTATGCCGTGATCTCGCATTGGCTGCCGTTCCTCTTGTTCTCGATCTGGTCGGGCGCGCTCGCGGATCGCTACGATCCGCGCCGCATCATCCAGTTCGGCATGCTGCTGTTCATGCTCTGCTCGCTCGGCTGGGGCGTGCTGTTCATCACCGACACGCTGCAGGTCTGGCATGCCGTGGTGCTGCTCACCGTTCACGGCATGGCCGGCGTGTTCTGGGCCCCGGCGTCGCAGCTTCTCGTCCATGATATTGCCGGGCGCGACAACCTGCACAGCGCGGTTCGGCTGATGGCGATGGCGCGCACGCTCGGCCTGCTCGGCGGCCCTGCCGTCGGCGGAGCGATGCTGCTCGCCTTTGGCCCGCCGCTCGGCATGCTCATCAATGTGTTGATTTATGTGCCGCTGACCTGGTGGCTGTGGAAGGCGCCGTTCGGTCCGGCCTTCGCCAAGGTGCCGAGGGTGGCCGCGAGGACCGAAGGTGGCTTCGCCGACGTGTTCGCGACCGCGCGCGCGATTGCAGGCAATCGCATCGTCGTGTCGATGACGCTGCTCGCGGCCGCGACATCGTTCATCATCGGCAACGCCTATCAGGCGCAGATGCCGGAATTCGCCGCCGACCTCGGCCACGACCACGCCGACTTCCACTACAGCATGTTGCTCGCCGCCAATGCCGCCGGCGCGCTGGCGGCGGGCCTGATCCTTGAGACCTACGGATTGCTCCAGGCGCGGCCGAAGGCGGCGGTGGTGCTGGTGATGCTGTGGGCGATCTGCATCGGGGCCTTCGCGGTGTCTGACATCTACGCGCTGTCGCTGGCGTTGCTGGTGGCCGCCGGCTTCCTCAATCTGGCGTTCAGCGCGATGGCGCAGACGCTGGTGCAATTGCATGCGCCCGTCGATATCCGCGGCCGCGTGCTCGGCCTCTACAACATGTGCTTCCACGGCATGCGCGCGTTCTCCGGCGTTACCGTCGGCATGGCCGGCGCGATCGTCGGCGTGCACTGGTCGCTGGCGCTGAGCGCAGCCGCGATGCTCGTGGTCGCTTTCGGCCTGCTGGCTTTCGAGATGCGGCAACGTGCGCCCGAACCCGCGGAGTAACGAGTTTCACAAGAAACGAAATTCAGGCACAATGCCCGTCAGCCAGCAACGAAACCGGCCGCCCGGGCAGGGAGAAACGAAAAATGCTCTCGAAAATCAATCACGTCGCCATCGTCAGCCAGGACTACGCGCAGCTTGCGCAGTTCTACATCGCCGCGTTCGGCATGAAGACCTCCGACAAGACCCGGCCGGGCAGGGCGGTGACCGTGCGCGACGGCTATGTCGGCCTCAACATCAACCCGCGCCGGGCCGGGCGTTCCGCGGGGCTCGATCACTTCGGCATCCAGGTCGAGGACACCGAAACCTGCTTCGAGCGCATGCGAAAGAAGTATCCGACCGTGAAATGGCTGAAACGTCCGTCGACGCGGCCGTTCGCCGGCATCTCGACGCATGATCCCGACGGCAACATGTTCGACATCTCGCAGAAGGACATGGCCAACCGCACCTCGGTCTATGTCGAGAACGACGGCAAGGCCAATCCGCGCCACATCAATCACGTGGCGTTCCGCACCATGAATCCGGACGACATGGCGGAATTCTATCGCGACGTGTTCGAGCTCGCGCCGTCGAATGTCAAGAAGCGCGCCGACGATCCGAACCACTATTTGACCGACGGGCACATGACGCTGGTCATCATGCCGTGGGACATCACAGACTATGACGGCACCGGCATCATCACCGCCGGGATGGATCACATCGGCTTCAAGGTCGAAAGCGTGGATGCGTTCAAGGCCGACGTCGAGCGCATTGCCGGCGACAATCCGCGTCTGGCACCGGCGCCGGTGCATACCGGCTCGGAGGGCGCGGCGCTCGACAAGCTGTTCGCCAGGAGCTGCGCGATGGGCCAGCACCGGCTTGCGGACCCGGACGGCATCCTGATCGACGTGATGCAGGACTGATGAATCCCGAATCGTGGTGTACTAAGAATGACACACCGTCGAATTGACACTCTGAAGATACGACGAGCTCCGGCGGCACACTCTCCCCGGAGGGGCGAGGGTGGGGGTGAGGGGGTTCGAACCTATCGAGAGACTTATGCCCCCTCACCCCACCCCTCCTCCCAATGGGGGGAGGGAGCCGACCGAGTCCGCCGCGACAGGTCGACTCATGCGTTAAGGATTGCGGCTGCTCTCGCGACGATCGCGATGATGTCGAGCGCCGCGTCTGCCGATCCGATCGCCGAGTTCTACAAGGGCAAGAACCTCAACTGGATCCTGAGCGCGGGCTCCGGCGGCGGCTACGCCACCTATGCCCATGCCTTTGCGCCGTTCCTGAGCGCGCACATTCCCGGCAAGCCGCACATCGTTGTGCAGAATATGCCCGGCGCCGGCGGGATCAGGGCGATGCTCTACCTCAATTCGGTGGCGCCCAAGGACGGCACCACGATCGGCATGGTGCATTCGAGCGTGCCGTTTGCGCCGCTCTACAGCACGCGCGGCGCCAACTTCGATCCACGCGAGATGCATTGGATCGGCAGCATCACCTCGGCCTATGGCATCTGCGTATCCTGGGCGAAGTCCGGGATCACCAAATGGGAGCACATGTTCGAGCGCGAGTTCATCGTCGGCGGCACCGGCGCCGGCTCGCAGATGGAAACCATGCCGACAATGCTCAAGCAATTGTTCGGCGCCAAGGTCAAGGTGATCTCGGGCTACAAGGGCGGCAACGACGTCTACATCGCCATGGAGCGCGGCGAGGTGCACGGCCGCTGCGGCGGGCTGGTCTCCTCGATCAAGGCGACCAGGCCCGACTGGTTCCCGGAGAAGAAGGTGGTGGTGCCAATTCAGATTGCGCCGCAGCGCGATCCTGAATTTCCCGACAGTCCGGCGCTGTTCGAGTTCGTCAAGGACGAGCGCACGCGGCAGATCCTTGAGTTGATGATGTCGCCATTCGAAATGGATCGGCCGATCCTGGCGCCACCCGGGACCGTGCCGGAACGGGTTGCGGCGCTGCGCAGGGCGTTCAGCGCAGCCATGCGCGACCCGGGCTTCATCGCCGAAGCGAAAAGGCAGAACATCGAGATCAAGGAAATCTCCGGCGAGCGCGTCACGGAGGTGATCCGCCGCGCTTACGGGATGCCGCCCGAGATCATCAAGGCCGCGAACGAGGCGATGAACCTGACCGGAACGCAGTAGAGCTCGCGGGGACGCCTACTGGCTGAGCCCGAGCGCATGGACCACCTTGCCCCAGCGTTCCGCCTCCGCGACGTAGAACTTGGCGAATTGCTCCGGCCCCATCGGCATGGGCATGAAGCCCTGGGCCTCGAACACCTTCTTGGTCTCCGCCGTGGCCATCGTCCGCGCCAGCGCCTTGTTGAGCGTTTGGACGACCGACGGCGGGGTGCCCTTGGGCGCGATCAGTCCGAACCAGAGCGGCACGTCGAAATCAGGCAGGCCGGATTCCACGAATGTCGGCAGCTCGGGCAGGGCGAAGTCCCGCTTGCTTCCGGTGGTGGCGATGCCGCGCAGCTGTCCGTCCCGCACGAAGCCGAGCACCGGCGGGATGGTTGAGAACATGACCGGCATCCGCCCGGAAATCAGATCCTTGATGGTGTCGCCGCCGCCGCGATAGTGCACCGGCGTCATCTTGATGCCCGCGACCGAGTTGAAAAGTTCGGCGGCGAGATGTGTCGACGTTCCCGCGCCGGCGGTCGCGTAGAAGAGCTCGCCGGGCTTCGCCGATTTCCCGTAGTTGATGAAGTCCGACACGCTCTTCACCGGGAGCGATGGATGCACGACCAGCACCAGGCCGGTCTGTGCAATGCCGCCGACCGAGTCGAAGTGCTCGGCGAACCGAACCTTGAAGTTCTTGAACAGGCTCTCGTTGACCGCGCCGGTCAGGAGCGTGAGCAGCAGCGTGTAGCCGTCGGGCGCGGAGCGCGCGACCGCGTCGGTCCCGATATTACCGCCGGCGCCGGTGCGGTTTTCGATCACCACCTGCTCGCCGAGAACGTCGCTCATGCCCTTGCCGATCACGCGCGCCAGGATGTCGGTCGGCCCGCCGGGCGCGAAGCCGACCACCAGCTTGATCGGCCGGTTGGGATAGGCGCCTTGCGCCAGCGCGGCCGGCATTGCGTTCAGCATCGGCGGCGCGGCGGCCGCGGCGAGGATGCCCTTCAATAGGTCGCGACGGCGCGTCTTCGGGGTCCGCATTGGTTTCTCTCCCTGATGCCCGTTGCACAAGCATAGTCACGAACGGACGGGGCGCCCATGCGGCATCGGCGGGCTCTCAAGATCAAATTCCTATGAAGTGCGCCGTAACCAAGGCCAGCGAGGGGGTGTTTGCTTGCTTGTGCCGTGACTTTGCAGCCTCTAAGATTCGCGCGTTGCCGTTATCCGTCCCCGGCCGATTAGGGGCGGGAAGACAAGCAAAATCAATAGCTTGTGCCGGTTCATGGCCGTCAGCCAGGGGCCGGCGCAAGGGCTTTGAGGGTCGTGGCTAGGGTTCAGCCCGGTAGGTCGATCGTGCGCTATGTGTCCACCCGCGGCGAAGCTTCGCCGCTCGGATTTGTCGACGTGATGCTCGCGGGTCTCGCTCGCGACGGCGGTCTTTATGTGCCGGAATCCTGGCCGCGGCTGGATGCCGCCGCGATCGCCAAGTTCGCCGGGCGGCCCTACGCGGAGGTGGCGGTCGAGGTGATCCGGCCGTTCGTCGGCGAAGCGATTGCCGAGCACGACCTCGCACGCATGGCGCGCGAGGCCTACGGCAGTTTCCGTCATCCGGCGGTGGCGCCGCTGACGCAATACGGCGTCAACGACTTCATGCTCGAGCTCTTCCACGGCCCGACGCTCGCCTTCAAGGACCTGGCGATGCAACTCCTGGGCCGGCTGATGGACCATGCGCTGACCGCGCTCGGCGAGCGCACCACGGTGGTGGTGGCGACCTCCGGCGATACCGGCGGCGCCGCGGTCGAAGCCTTCCGAGGGCGCAGCCGCGCCGATGTCTTCGTGCTGTTCCCGCATGGGCGCATTTCCGACGTGCAGCGGCGCATGATGACCACGGCCGAGGATGGCAACGTCCATGCGCTGGCGATCGAAGGCACGTTCGACGACTGCCAGGCGATCGTGAAGGGGCTGTTCAACCACCACGCCTTCCGTGACCGGGTCTCGCTCTCCGGCGTCAATTCGATCAACTGGGCGCGCATCGTCGCGCAGGCGGTCTACTACTTCACCGCTGCGGTGGCACTCGGCGCGCCGAACCGCAAGGTCGCGTTCACGGTGCCGACCGGAAATTTCGGCGACGTCTATGCCGGCTACGTTGCCATGCGCATGGGCCTGCCGATCGATCGGCTGGTGATCGCCACCAACGTCAACGACATCCTGGCGCGCACGCTCGCGACCGGCTCGTATGAAACGCGTGAGGTGGTCGCGACCACCTCGCCGTCGATGGACATCCAGGTCGCCTCGAATTTCGAGCGCATCCTGTTCGAGGCCAATGGACGCGACGACAAGTCGATCCGGGCGATGATGGGCTCACTCGCGCAGTCGCGCCGCTTTGCGCTGCCGGGCGAGGCGCTCTCCGCGCTGCGTGGCCTGTTCGCCGCCAACCGCGCCGACGAAGTGGAGACCGCCGCCGCGATCCGCACCCTGTTGCGCGAGACCGGCCGGTTCATCGATCCGCACACCGCCGTCGGCGTCGCCGTCGCCGAGAAAGAGATTCACGACCCGGCGATGCCGATGGTGGTGCTCTCGACCGCCCATGCCGCGAAATTCCCCGATGCGGTCGAGGCCGCCTGTGGCCAGCGCCCGCCATTGCCGGATTGGATCGGCGACCTATATGCCCGTCCCGAACGCGTAACGACCTTGCCCGTCGATCAGGCGGCCGTCGAACGCCACATTTTGTCCTCCAGCCGCGCCGCACGCGAAGGAGCCGCCGCATGAGCGTCGAGATCACGCGCCTACCTACGGGCCTGACCGTGGTGACCGACGCCATGCCCCACCTGGAGTCTGCCTCCTTGGGTGTGTGGGTTGGCGCCGGCAGCCGTGACGAGCGGTCGGACGAGCACGGCATCTCGCACCTGCTCGAGCACATGGCGTTCAAGGGCACGAAGCGGCGTAATGCCCGGCAGATCGCCGAGGAGATCGAAGCGGTCGGCGGCGACCTCAACGCTGCCACCAGCGTCGAGTCGACGTCGTACTACTCGCGCGTGCTGCGTGCCGATGTGCCGCTCGCGATCGACGTGCTGTCCGACATCCTGTCGAATCCGGCCTTCGACCCTGAGGAATTGCAGCGCGAGCAGGGCGTCATCGTGCAGGAGATCGGCGCCGCCGAGGACTCACCCGACGATATCGTCTTCGATAAGCTTCAGGAGCAGGCGTTCCCCGGCCAGCCGGTCGGGCGCTCCATCCTGGGCACGCGCGAATCCGTGAAGTCCTTCGACCGTAAGCGCCTCGCGGCCTATCTCGCGCGCAACTATCGCGCCCCCGACATGGTGGTGGCGGCTGCCGGCGCGGTCGATCACCGCGCCTTGGTCGAGCAGGTCGAGAAGCAGTTCGCCAGCTTTGCCGGCGCGGCGGCGCCGGTGCCGGAACCCGCGCACTTCGTCGGCGGCACCTATATCGAGAAGCGCGACCTCGAGCAGGTGCATGTGGCGCTGGCGATGCATGGTCTGCCGCAGCGCGATCCCAACCTCTTCAGCATGCAGGTGTTCACCAGCGTGCTCGGCGGCGGGATGTCGTCCCGTCTGTTCCAGGAAGTCCGCGAGATCCGGGGGCTGTGCTATTCGATCTATGCATTCCATGCACCCTATTCGGACACCGGCATGTTCGGTCTCTATGCCGGCACCGATGCGTCCGACCTGCCTGAGCTGATGCGCGTGGTGGTCGCGGAGATCGCCAACGCATCCGAAACCATTACCGAAGTCGAGATCGCGCGCGCCAAGGCGCAGATGAAGGCGGGCTTGCTGATGGCACTGGAAAGCTCCGGCGCGCGCGCCGAGCAGCTCGCACGCCAGATGATGGCATGGGGGCGTCCGATGCCGCTGTCCGAACTGGTGGCGAAGATCGAGGCCGTGACGGTCGAAAGCGCCCGTGCCGCCGGGCGGGCTCTGATCGCGCGCGGCCGGCCGGCGATCGCCGCGCTGGGCCCGGGTACCGGACTTGAAAGCGCGGCGTCGATCGTTGAAAGTCTGGTCCGGCGGGCGGCATAAGAACGGACGGCCGATGACGGGCGACGCGCGACAGAAAACGCGAGTTCCGTTTTCCGTCCGGGGCCGGTCAGATGTCGGTTAGATCCATGGCGTTCTTCCGCAGCGTCGGCTTTTCCGAGCAATTGCCTGCTATCGCCGGCGAGACGGTGATGCTGCGCGCGCCGCAGATGGCGGATCATGCGGAGTGGTCGGCATTGCGGGCGGCAAGCCGCGACTTCCTCACGCCCTGGGAGCCGACCTGGCCGGCCGACGATTTGACCCGCGCGGCCTTCCGTCGGCGCATCCGCCGCTATGCCGAGGATCAGCGCGGTGATCTCGCTTATCCGTTCTTCATCTTCCGCAAGAGCGACGGCGTCCTGGTCGGTGGGCTGACGCTGGCCAATATCCGGCGCGGCTGTGCCCAGGCCGCGAGCCTCGGCTATTGGATGGGCGCGCCTTATGCCGGGCAGGGCTATATGACGGCCGCGGTCACCACGGTATTGCCCTTCGCGTTCGGCACGCTGCGGCTGCACCGGGTGGAGGCGGCCTGCATCCCCGGTAACGATGCGTCGATCCGGCTCCTGGAGCACACCGGCTTTCAGCGCGAGGGCTTCGCCCGGCAATATCTCTGCATCAACGGGGTCTGGCAGGATCACCTCTTGTTCGCCCGCCTGCGAGACGATCCGTCGCCTTAACCAATCCGGTTGTAGGCCTTGGGGCCGCCACGGTTGGTTTGCTATAAGGCTGGCCGAGGGGACCATTGTACAAGCTGATTGTCGTCATGCGGATCGCGGGCCCGAACGATCAATTGCGCGGTGCAGTCCGCCTTGCAGCCTTGCTCGGCGCCGTGGCGGTCGTGGCGGGCTGCTCGAGCACCGGTCTTCCGTCGTTTGGCGGCAGCATGCCAAGCTGGTTTTCGCGGACAAGCAGTCCGGGCGGGCCAGGCACGGAGGCCCAGGCGGCGGTTCCCGCCGGCCGGGTGATGGAAAACGATTGCCCCTCGGTCGACATCAAGACCGGCGCCGGCACGCTCGCGGTCGGCGCCAAGCAGCAGCAGGATTCCAGCGCGAACGATCTGCGGTATCAACTGACCTTCCTGGAGCTGGCGCGGCAATGCTTCGCCGATGGCGGCACCGTGCGGATGCGGGTCGGCGTCCAGGGACGCGCGATCGTCGGTCCGGCCGGCGCGCCGGCGCAGGTCAACGCGCCGATCCGCTATGCGGTCGTGCAGGAAGGCGTGCACCCCAAGACCATCGTGACCCGCTTCCGTCGCGTTCCGGTGACGCTTGATCCGGTCAACGGCTCGACGTTCACGGATATCGAGGAAGACTTGAACTTCCCGATGCCGCCGCCCAACGATCTGGCGAAATACGTGGTCTATGTCGGCTTCGACGAAGCCGGCGACCGGCAGCAGCCGCAAGCCAAGAAGAAAGCGCCGAAGGCGCAGGCCCAGCCCAAGCCGCAGAAGAAGCTCGAGCGGTCGGTCCTGCCGGAATACCGCTGATCGCGGTGTCGGGATCCAGCGCGGTTCCCACCTGAAACGGGTCTTTCCCCGCTCATTCCCGCGCAAGCGGGAATCCAGTCTTGAGCTAGCCTGGGTCCCCGCTTTCGCGGGGACGAGCGGGAGAGAGCGAGTCAACGTAACCGGGGAATGCTCTAGAGCATTCCCCGGTTGCGATGAATCGATTGTGATCGGGCTGGGGATTCCCGGCTGATTTTGATTGTGAATC
>JAIESR010000006.1 GCA_019745775.1 Xanthobacteraceae bacterium
ACCTTGGTGGCCCCGGTGGCCCGGGCCCCCGGGGCGCGCGCCCCCCCCGATTGGGGTTGTGGGGTGGGGTGGGGGCCGCTAGGTGTCGATAGGTTCGAACCCCCTCACCCCAACCCTCTCCCCTCCGGGGAGAGGGGGCGCACCGAGTACGCGGCTCAGCCGAGCATATTTCGCGAGAGCTAGTGCCCAAGGTATACCTCCCGGGTGCGCGGGTCGGCCACCACTTCGGCGCGCGTGCCTTCGAGGATGACCTCGCCGAAATGCAGGAGCGTGATGCGCTCGGCCCAGTCGAGCGCGACGTCCATGTTGTGCTCGATCATCACGATCGTGACCTCGCGCGGGATCGCGTTGAGGAGCGCGCGCACATCGCGCCGCTCGTCGATCGAGAGACCGGCGAACGGCTCGTCGAGCAGCAGCACCTTCGGGCTCTGCGCCAGCGCCATCGCGATCTCGACCCGGCGGCGCTCGCCGTAGGAGGTCTGCGAGAGCGGGCGTTCCGCTAGATGCGCGAGGCCGACGCGGCCGAGCGCCTCGCGCGCGCGTTCGATCAAGTCATGCTGATGGTCGAGGTCGGTGAACGTCGACCAGCGCTTCGGCGACAGGCCGAGCAAAGCGAGGGTGACGTTGCGCAGGATCGTGTCTTGGTCGAACAGGGTGATGATCTGGTAGGTGCGCGCCATGCCGAGATGCGGCCGCCGATGGCTCGGCATGCGGGTGATGTCGCGGTCGAACAGCAGGATCGAGCCCTGGTCGGGCGTGAGCTCGCCGGTGATCAGGTTGAACAGCGTGGTCTTGCCGGCGCCGTTCGGCCCGATGATAAGGCGGCGCTCGCCGGGCGCGACGTGAAGGTTGACGTCGGCGGTGACGCGCAAGCCGCCGAACGATTTCCGCAGGTGATTGACGGCGAGCGCGGTCATGTCGGTACCTTCGGCATGGGCTCCTTTGATGCGTCTTCCTGGGCGGGTTTTTCCGGCGTCCCGTTCCATCGGGAGTTGAGCGTGCTCCAGCTCCAGCGCCACAGCCGCACGGTGCCGGGGATCAGCCCCTCCGGCATGAAGGTGATGATCACGATGAAGATCACGCCGAGCACAAGGTTCCAGCGCTCGATGTAAGCGCTCACCACGTTCTTCATGACGACGACGATCACGGCGCCGGCGATCGGCCCGAGCAGCGTGGCGGTGCCGCCGGAGATCACCATCAAGAGCACTTCGGCGGATGCGGTGAGCGCCGCCACCTGCGGCGAGATGAACTGGTTGTAGTAGATGAACAGGAGCCCGGAGATGCCGGTCCAGAAGCCCGAGAAGATGATCGCCGCGAAGCGGATCAGCCACACGTCGTAGCCGAGCGCGGTCATGCGTCGCGCCTGGTCGCGGGTGCCGCGCAGGCTCGCTCCGAACGGCGAGCGCACGAACAGGATCATGCTGCCGAGCGCGAGCAGGAACACGACCAGGCAGGCGAAATAGAACGACGGTGCGCTCGCGAGCGAGAGCCCGAACGGCGCTGGCCGCGTCGTGACGTTGATGCCGTTGTCGCCGCCGGTGAGACTCGCCCAGCGATAGGCGATGCCCCAGACGATCTGGCCGAGCGCCAGAGTGATCATCAGGAAACCGATGCCGGTGGAGCGCAGCGCCAGCACCGCGAAGATCGCGGAAGCCGCGAGCGTCACCACCACGGCGGCGCTGTTGGCGGCGAGGTGGCCGTAGCCCATCTGCAACAGCAGCGCCGCGGTGTAGCCGGCGATGGCGAACAGGCCGGCGTGTCCCAGGGAGACCAGCCCGGCGTAGCCGACCAGCACATTGAGCGCGAGCGCGAACACCGCGAACAACAGGATCTGGCTCGCGATGTTGATGTAGTAGGTGTTGCCGACCCACAGCGGCAGCGTGCCGAGCAGCACCAGCGCGACGGCGATCGCCGCGGATCGTCTCCATCCGCTCACTGTTTCGCTACTCATGGCACAACTCGCCCGAACAGGCCCTGCGGGCGCAGCACCAGGATCAGCAGCATCGGCAGGAACAGGATGACGTAGGCGAGGTCGGGGAACATCGCCTGGCCGAAATTATAGAGGAAGCCGAGGATGAAGCTGCCGACCAGCGCGCCGAGCAGGCTGCCGGTGCCGCCGAGGATGACGACGATCAGCGCGAGCGGCAGCATCTCGAAATCGAGCCCGGGATAGACCGACAGGAATGGCGCGCCCATCACGCCGGCGAAGGCGGCAAGCGCGGCGCCCAGGCAGAACACGATCGTGAACAACTGCGAGACCTTGATGCCGCATACGCGCGCGATCGCGGGATCGTCAACGCCGGCGCGGATCATGGCGCCGAGCCGCGTCCAGTCGACCAGGATCCAGAGCGCGATCGCGACCGCCACCGCGACCGCGAGCACGACCAGGCGGTAGAGCGGGAAGAACATTCCCATCGCCTGTACTGCGCCGCGCAGGTTCTGCGGCGGCGAGGGCTGCCAGGGATCGCCGGTCCAGATCATCAGGCAGACGTCGGCGATGATGAAGGCGAAGCCGAGCGTCAGCAGCACCTGCGGCAGCACCTGGCCCTCGAGGCGGCGCAGCAGGAAGCGCTCGATGATGCCGCCGATGACGGCCATGGCGAGCCCGCTCAGCAGTGCCGTGACCCAGAAGTTCACGCCCCAGTCGAGCAGCGACACGCCGAAATAGGCGCCGAGCATGAAGAAGGCGCCGTGCATCAGGTTCGGGATGCGCATCAAGCCGAAGATCAGCGAGAAGCCGGCCGAGAGCAGGAACAGCAAGCCGCCGAGCGCGAAGCTGTTGATCGCGAGGATGACGGCCTGCGCCGACGTGATCTGCTGCATCATGGGGAGGGCTCACGGTGTAGATGCAGTGCCACGAGTCCAGTGCTCGCCTCTCGTGCCCTCTCCCCTCGAGGGAGAGGGCTCAAGAAAGAGCCCGCGAAGCACACAGGGGTGAGGGGGTCTCTTCGTAAAATGCTGTGCGAAGCCACCCCTCACCCAATCGAATGTGCTGATCCACCCTCACGCCCTCTTCCTCAAGGGGAGAGGGCACAACGACGCCGGTCGCCCCCGCGGCGCGGCTCAGCTATTCCAAATACTTCGCCGGCGGATAGTCGCGCGCGTAGACCGGGTTCTTGAGGAAGTCGGCCTCGTTGTAGGTCCAGAACTGGCTGACCTTCGGATAGGTCTTGATCACCGTGTTGACCAGCTGCTTGCCCTTGCGCTCGCAGCGGCGGATGAAGACGTCGCCGATGACGTTGCCGTATTTGTCGAACTGGATCGGCCCGCGCGGGGTGTCGGTCAGCGAAACCTGGCGTAAGGCCTCGGCCAAGGCCTTGCGATCGTCGGCCTTGCCGTCGAGCTTCTGGATCGCGGCCTCGACGCACTGGCCGGCGATATACATGCCGGCGGAGTAGCCGCCGGGCAACACCTTGTAGTCGCGCTGCATGTCGGCGACGAGCCGCTTGTTCGACGGCGTGTCGAGGTCCGCCGAATAATAGGCCGCGGAGATCACGCCGACCGCCTCGTCGCCGAGGCTGCGCAACAGGGCGTCGTCCATCGCAGTCCAGCCGGCGAGCAGCGGGATCTTTCCCTGTAGGCCGAGGTCGGCATAGGTGCGCATGAAGCGCACCGGGTTCGATCCGGCGAAGCCGTTGAACACGCAGTCGACCTTGCCGATCTGCGCGACGTAGGGCGTGTAGTCGGGAGTCACCAGCGGCGGCCAGAGCTTCTTCACAACGCGCCCACCGTTATCCTCGAACACGCGCTGGAAGCCCGCCATCTGCTCGTAGCCGAACGCGAAGTCTTCCGAGATCAGTGCGGCGCGGCGGAATTTCAACTCCTTCGTCGCGTAGTCGCCCATCACGTGGCAGCACTGCGCCGACGTCGCCGACGGGCGGATCACGAACGGATTGGCTGCGCGCTGGGTCACGTCTTCGGCGGCGGCGAGGCTGATCAGCGGCGTCGCGTTGTCGCGCACATAGTTGGTTATCGCGAGCAATTCGAACGCGGCGAGCGGCCCGAGGATGACATTGACCTTGTCGCGCTCGATCAGTTCCTGCGCCTTGGTGCGCGCCCCGGCCGGATTTCCGCCCGAGTCGGCGGAGATGAATTCGATCTTGCGGCCGGCGAGCGTGTTGTTCTTCTCCTTCAGGAACGTGAGGATGCCCTGTTCCATCTGGATACCGCCCTGCGCGAGCGGGCCGGTTTTGACCGTGAGCAGGCCGAGCTTGAAGGGGGCTTGCGCCTGTACATAGGGCGCGCGCATGGTCGCGATCGCGGCGCCCGACGCGGCCAGACCTTTCAAGACACGTCGACGGTGGACGGCCATATCGTATCCTCCCTGAATGGTCCCTTTGTTATGGGGGCAAGCATGACAAGGTTTTGCGCGGTCCGCTAGGGTGTTGCCGCGCGGTCGGACGAAGCTGAAACGGCGTTGCCGAGATGCAGATACCGGCGCAGATTAATGCGTCATAACAATTGTTCGCGTGGGGAGGCCGTCGCGATGAAACTGTTTTCGTTCTGGCGTTCGCTGGCGACGTTCCGCGTTCGGATCGCGCTTAATATGAAGGGGCTTTCGCCCGAGGTCGTGAATGTCGATCTCCTGAAGGGCCGGCAGCGCAGTCCCGAGTTCCGTGCGGTCAATCCGCAGATGCTGATCCCGGCGCTGATCGAGGACGATGGGCGCATGCTGTTCCAGTCAATCGCGATCCTCGAATACCTCGACGAGACCCATCCCAGTCCGCCGCTCCTGCCGAAGGATCCGTTCGACCGGGCGCGGGTGCGCGGCCTCGCGCTGATCGTCGCGGCGGACGCCCATCCGCTGGTGGTGCCGCGTATCCGCAATTATCTCGAACACGAATTGAAGCTCGACGAGCCGACCCGGCTGAAATGGATTCACAACTGGAGTAACGAGGCGCTCACCGCGCTCGAGACGCATCTTGCCCGCGACAAGCAGACCGGACGCTATTGTCACGGCGACCAGGTCACAATGGCCGATATCTGCCTGGTGACGCACGCGGTCGGCGCAAGACTGTTCGAGGTCGATCTCAAGCCTTATCCAACGGTGTCGCGGATCGTCGATGCGTGCCTCGAGATCGACGCGTTCGCACGCGCCCATCCGCTCAAGCAGCCGGGCGCGCCGGCGAGCGGAGGGCATTAGCGCTCTGATCTCGTGTCCCGGACGCGGTGCAGCGCGCGGCGGTGCACCGCTGATCCGGGACCCCGGTTACTTCGGTTGATGCAGAAAAACCGGGGTCCCGGGTCTGCAACGCATCACTTCGTGCTGCCACAGCGCGTCGAAGACGCGCGCGAACGCGCTTATGGCGCCCGGGACACGAGGCCGTCACTGCGGCTCGATGCCAGCCGCCTTCGCGACCTTGCGCCACTTCTCGATCTCGTTGCGGATATGCGCGCCGAACTCCTCCGGCGAGGTCGGCGCCGGCTCGGCGCCGTCGAGCGCGAGCTTCTCCTTCATCTCCGCCGCGTTGAGCGCCTTCATCGATTCGGCGTGGATCTGCGCGATGATCGCCGCCGGCGTGCCGGCCGGCGCCAGGAAGCCGTACCACTGCACGGCCTCGTAGCCGGGCACGCCGGCCTCGGCAATCGAGGGGATGTCCGGCATCGACGCGCTGCGCGCCGCGGTCGACACGCCGAAGGCGCGCACCTTGCCGGCCTCGATCTGCGGCTTGGCCGAGAGCGCGGTCGAGAACATGCCGCTGATCTGCCCGCTCATCACGTCGGTGAGCGCCGGCACCGTGCCGCGATACGGGATGTGCTGGAGGTCGACGCCCGCCATGCTCTTGAACAGCTCCATGCACATGTGCGGCGAGGTGCCGATGCCCGGCGTGCCGTAGGTGAGCTTGCCGGGCTGCGCCTTTGCGAGCGCGATGAACTCGGGCAGCGTCTTCGCCGGCACCGAGGGATTGACGATCAGCACGTTCGGCGCCTTGGCGGCGAGCGTGATCGGCGCGAAATCCTTGATCGGATCATAGGAGACCTTCTTGTAGAGCACCGAATTCAGCGCCAGCGTGCTCGCCGTCATCAGGAAGGTGTAGCCGTCGTTCGCCGCGCGGGCGACGCTCTCGATGCCGATCATGTTGCCGGCGCCGGGGCGGTTCTCGACGAAGAACTGCTGCTTGAACGCCTTGGAGAAATGCTCCGCCATCACGCGCGCGACAATGTCGGTGCCGCCGGCGGGCGGCGAGGGGACGACGATGCGCACCGGGCGCTGCGGCCAGGATTGCGCGTTGGCCTGCGCCTGCGCCTCAGCACTCAGGACGACGGCGCCGATCGCAACCGACAGAACAATGCGAAGCATGGACGCCTCCTTTGACCCTCTGCAACCTCAGCCGAACTTCCGGCCCATCGCCTTTTTGACCGCAGGCCGCGCGGCAACACGGTCGAGCCACGCCGCCAGATTCGGATAGTCCGATACCTTTACGCGTTCATGGCTGATCTGCTGGATGCGCGTGAAGGGGATGATGTCGGCGATCGAATACGCCCCGGCAAACCAGTCGCGCCCCGCGAGATGCCGGTTCATGGCATCGAGCGTTTCCCGGCAGCGCGCCTCGATCGCAGGATCGGTGGCGCCCCTGAGCAGCATGATCGTCGGCATCATGGTGGCGACGTGATAGATCGACCACTTGAGGACGTTCGGACGGTCTTCAGGCTTGCCGAGAAACCTGCCGGCCTTCTCGGCAAGGTAGAAGCAGATCGCAGCCGATTCGAACAAGGTTGCCGGCTTGCCGCCGGGTCCTTCGCTATCGACCAGGGCGGGAATCTTGCGGTGCGGGTTGATCCTTTCGTAGGCGGCGGTTTTCTGGTCGCCTTTCTGGATGTCGATCTGATGCAAGGTGTAGGGCAGGCCCGTCTCCTCGATCATGATCAAGGCGCGGCGCCCGTTGGTCGTACCCCACGCATAGAGATCGATCATGGCGCTTCCCTTCTAGTTCGTCGCCGTCAGAAGCTTGCCGTTGCGCTCGACCGGCTTGGCCGCAACCAGCACGAACGCCACCACGCACGGCTCCTTGCCGTTGTTGATCCAGTTGTGGATGGTGCCGCGCTGCACCAGCACGTCGCCCTGCCTGAGATGCACCACGGTGCCGTCCATCTCCATGTCGATCTCGCCCGAGAGCACGACTGCATAGTCGACTGACTCGGTGCGGTGGTTGCGCGGCGTGACGCCGGGGCCGTATTCGACCAGGCGGAACACGGTGCCGGCGGGATCGACAGTGCCGACCTTGCGCAGGCCGTCGTCGGTGTCGTCGTCGTTGTTCGCGGGAAACTCGCCGGTGGTCCAGATCACGCAGCTCTCGTGATTAGGCCGCCGCGAGATCACGTTCTTGGAGATTTCGTCGACCACCACCACGGCCTTGCCGCTGGCGTCGTGGCCGGTGACGACGCGCCGGATGTTCAGGGACATGTCGGGGACTCCTCACGCAGGCGGGAAGGGGCGGATTTCGGCGAGGGAGCTTGTCCCCCACGCCCGGCGCTGTCAAATGCGGGGAATCCGCCAAGGCGACAACGTTGCATCGGCGGGCCGCGACGCGTGTGGAGTTTGCGGCAATTGCTGTATACTCGCCCCGCACGTCACCAAGAAGAGACCGCCCCATGCACGACATCACCGGTACCCATTGGCACGAGCCCAAGGCGGGCGAGAACGCGGGCTTCGGCAAGTTTCTGCGCAAGCCCATGCCCTACGACGTCTTCATGGAGTCGGAAGGCGTGCCGGTCTATCGCGGGATCGGGGTGCGGCGCGTGCAGGACCTGCCGATGCAGCCGTGGAAGCGGCTTGGCGGCCGCGGCAGCTACATCCAGTTGTTCGGCACCGAAGGGCTGTGGGGCCAGTATGTGGTCGAGGTGCCGGGCGCCGGCGCGCTTAATGTCGAGCGCCATCTATATGAGAAGATCTGCCTCGTGGTCGAGGGCCGCGGCTCCACCGAAGTCTGGCAGGAAGGCCAGACCAAGAAGCACGTGTTCGAATGGCAGAAGGGCTCGCTGTTTGCGATCCCGCTCAACGCCTACCACCGCATCGTCAACGCCTCGAGTTCGCCGGCGCTGATCCTATGCGGCACCTCGGCGCCGAACGTGATGAACCTGATCGACAATCCGAACTTCATCTTCAACTGCCCGCATAGCTTCAGCGAGCGCTTCTCGGGTGCCGACGACTTCTTCAAGCCGAATGACGACGTCGAGCCGGATCCGATCCGCGGGCTGGCGATGCGGCGCACGAATTTCATCCCTGATATCGTCGGCACCGAACTGCCGCTCGACAACCGCCGTTCTCCCGGTTATCGACGCGTCGAGCCGTCGATGGCGGGCAACCGCTTCTATGTCTGGATCGGCGAGCACGAAACCGGCCGCTATTCGAAGGCGCACAAGCACCAGTCCGCCGCCGTGCTCGTCTGCGTGAAGGGCAAGGGCTACACCTACACGTGGCCGGAAGCGCTTGGGACGCAGCCGTGGCAGGCCGGCAAGGCCGACAAGGTGCTGTGCCAGGAATATGAGCCGGTCGGGCTGGTGTCGGCGGCGCCGATGGCGGGCGACTGGTTCCACCAGCATTTCGGCACCAGCAAGGACGCGCTGCGCATCAGCGCCTGGCATGGCCCGAACAACCAGCGCGCGCGTCGCGCCGGCGTGCCGGGCGAGCAGCTCGCCGACTACGGCGCGATCGATCTCAACAAAGGCGGCAGCGCGATTCCGTATCACCAGGAAGACCCGGCGATCCGCAAGCAGTTCGAGGAGCGGCTCGCGCGCGAGGGCGTCAAGAGCCGGATGAATCCGGAATTCTACGAGCGCCCGCCGGCGGAAGGCGAAACGGTGATGGGCGACGTGATGTAGCGCCCTTCGCGAAGCGGCTTGGGTCGCTGTTGATGTGCCCTCTCCCCTTGCGGGAGAGGGCAGCTCCGAAATGTCAGCGCATTCGAATGGGTGAGGGGTATCGTTGCTCCAGTTACCCCTCACCCAATCGGAATTTGCCGAACTGACGGCGCAGCCCTCTCCCGCAAGGGGAGAGGGCGCATCAACGAGCATCGCACTCGCTGCATCAACGCTACTGCGCGCCCAATCCCAGCCGCTTGATCAGCTCGCCTTTCGCCTTGTAGTCGGCGACGGTCTGCGCGTGGAAATCCGTGCCGGAAAGATATTCGATCGACTGGCCGGTGTTGGCCATCACCTTGGCGATCGACTCCTGCCTGAGCGCCGTGCGGCAGGCGGCTTCTAGCGCTTTGCGCACGTCAGTGGAAATCCCGGCCGGCGCAAACAGGCCGTTGTGCCCGGGCGGCACGCTGGTCTTGACGCCCAGCTCCTTCACGGTCGGGACGTCCGGATAGGCCGGGTGGCGCTTGTCGGCGAAGATCGCGAGCGCGCGGATCGCCGGCTGCGGCCGGATGGTCGATACGCCGACGGCGGCGAAATCGACCTCGCCGCGCAACAGCGCCGGCACCAGCGGCGCGTCGCCGCGGAACGGCACCGCCGTGAAGCGGTGGTTCAGCGCGTCGCCCATGTTTTCCATCGAGAGGTGCGGGATGGTGCCGATCCCCGCATGGCCGTAGGTGAGCTTGCCGGGGGCGTCTTTCGCCGCAGCGAGCAGCTCCTGCACCGATTTGACCTTGGACTGCGGGCCCACCGCGACGGCGAACACGTTCTCGAACACCTGGCAGATATAGGAGAAGGACCCGACGGTGTAGCGCACGCCCTTCACGAGATAAGGCGCATTGGCGATCGGCGTGGTGGGGCCGAATGCGATGGTATGGCCGTCGGGCGCCGCGGCGGCGAGCGCGCCGAAGCCGAGCGTGCCGGCGGCGCCATCGCGGTTGAGCACGACGACGCTCTGTCCCACCTGTTGCGCAATCGCCGCGCCGACCGCGCGGCCGATCACGTCAACCCCGCTGCCGGCGGGAAACGCGATGATCAGCTCGATCTGCTTCGACGGCCAGCTCTGCCCGAGGGCGGCCTGGCAGCCGCCGGCGAGCATCAGCGCAGCGGCCATCCATCGTGGTGTCGTCATGACGCTCCTCCCACGTTTGTTGCCATGTTAGGCCAACCGCACATCCGATTGGAGTACGTCCCATGCTGCGTTCAGGTGAGCACTCTTGTAGCTACGACGTGCTCCGCTATCGTAGCGTGAATGAGGGAGGCGATCTCAATGAAAAGAAGCAGCAACCGCATTCTCACCACCCATGTCGGCAGTCTGCCGCGGCCGGCCGACCTGCTCGACATGATGCACGCGCGCGAGAAGGGCGGGGGCGGCGATCCGAACGCCTACGAGCAGCGCCTGCGCGCGGCGGTTGCAGAGATCGTCAACAAGCAGGTAGAGCTCGGCATCGACGTGGTCGACGACGGCGAATATTCGAAGCCGAGCTTCGTGACCTACATCAATCAGCGGTTGGGCGGCTTCGAGACCGACAAGAGCGGCGGCCCCACCAACCAGTGGGCGACGTCGCGCGAGGCGCTAGCGTTTCCCGAATACTACAATTCGCCCGCCAATGCCGGCCCGCCGCGTCCGCCCAACATGGTCGCCACCGGACCGATCACCTACAAGGGCCACGATCTCGTCAAGCGCGACATCGAAAACTTCAAGGCCGCGCTTCGCCACGTGAAGCCTGAGGAGGCGTTCATGCCGGCGATCTCGCCGTCGAACGTCGAGGACCGGCACAAGAACGCCTATTACAAGTCCGATGAGGAATTCCTGTTCGCCATCGCCGATGCGCTGGCGGAGGAATACAAGGCGATCGTCGCCGCGGGCTTCCTGATCCAGGTCGACGATCCGCGGCTCGTCTCCTACTACGCGCTGAAGCCCGGCGTCAGCGTCGCGGATTGCCGGAAATGGGCGGGCCCGCGCATCGCCGCAGTCAATCACGCGCTGCGTGACATCCCGACCGAGAAGATCCGCTTCCACACCTGCTACAGCATCAACATGGGGCCGCGGATCCATGACATGCAGCTCAAGGACTGCATCGACATGATCCTCGGCATCCGCGCCGGCGCCTATTCGTTCGAGGCCGCCAACCCGCGCCACGAGCACGAGTGGAAGGTGTGGGAGAGCGCGAAGCTGCCGAAGGACGCGATCCTCATCCCCGGCGTGATCTCGCATTCGACCATCCTGGTCGAGCACCCGGAACTGGTCGCGGAGCGGATCATGCGCTACGCCAAGATGGTCGGGCGCGAGAACGTGATCGCAGGCTCCGACTGCGGCTTCGCGACCTTCGCGGGCTCGAAGGAAATCCACCCGAGCATTGTCTGGGCGAAGTTCAAATCGCTGAGCGAAGGCGCGGCGATCGCCAGCAAGCAGTTGTGGGGGTGACGGACGGGCGCGTCTTCGTAGCCCGATTGGAGCGAAAGCGACATCCGGGGCGGTCTGTGACCTGGGTGGGGACTTTCCCGGATTTCGCTCCCGCTCAATCCGGGCTACCAGCTTCCAACAAACCTCAAGAAAACCATGCCCGGCGCGGGGCCGGGCATGGTCATCTCAGTGGTGTGAGCCTCGGCGTCAGCCCGGCGGTTGGCCTTGCGGCGGCGGACCGCCCGGCGGTCCGTCCTGATCGCCCTGTCCGGCGGCCATGAGTCCCGTGACGTTGCGCACCTCGACCCGGCGGTTTTCGCGGCTCGGTCCATCGGTCTGCACCCGCAAGTGCTGTTCGCCGTAGCCTTGGGTCACCAGGTTTTCCGGTGGGATGTTGAAGTGCGTGGTGAGGACTTCGGCGACCGCTTCCGCCCGGCGGTCCGACAACGACATGTTGTCTTCGGCCGCGCCGACGGCATCGGTGTGACCTTCGATCAGGAACACCGTCGCCGGGTTCTCGCCGATCACCTTCAGCATCGCTTCCGCGAGCCCTTGCAGCCGCGGAATCTGGTCGGGCGAAACCTCCCACGAGCCTGTCGCGAAGTTGATGGTGTTGACGTCGACACTGCGCACGCGCGCGCGCAGTTCGTAATTGTCGCGCACCTCATCGAGGGTGTAGGGACGCTCCATCGCCACCAGGGGCGGTGCTTCGAGCGCTTCATAGAGATACGCCGGCGGCGCGGTATCCATTTCGACGATGTATTGCTCTCGTGGGATCGCGATCCTCGGCATCATAAGTCCTGCGATCACTGCGCCACCGACCACGACACCACCGACCACGGCCGCCGTACCCCAGCGGCGGCGGTTGTCGATCAGCGCATACTCGCGGCCGTCCGGGAAACGACGGTAGCGCCGCAACAGATGACCGCGGCCGTCCGTGATGGTCACAACGTCGTAACCGCCGCGGTTGACGATGGTGTAGCGCTCGTTGCCGCGCGTCTCGAAACGTGCGTTACCCCAGCGGCGCATCCGCTCGCCTTCGTCATGGCGGATGAAGACGCGGTTGCCGTCGCGGAAGATGCGGCGGTTGCCGGGCTCCACGATGACCACCGTGTTGCCGACGCGCTCTTCACGCCGCTTGCCCTTGAGCTCGTTGACATTGCCGACCTGAGGCGGCGGGGCCTTCGGTGCGCCGAACTTCTGGATCTGGACGGGCGGCTGCTGCACCTGCTTCGGCTGAAGTTGGGGCTGCTGGCCTTGTTGCGGCTGCACCTGCTTGGGCTGGAATTGCGGCTGCTGGCCGGGCGGCGGTTGCACCTGCTTCTGTTCCGGCTGGAGCTTCTGCTGCTGGCCGGGCGGGGGTTGCACCTGCTTCTGCTCCGGCTGGAGCTTCTGCTGCTGGCCGGGCGGCGGTTGCACCTGCTTCTGCTCCGGCTGGAGCTTCTGCTGCTGGCCGGGCGGCGGCTGCACCTGTTTCTGCTCCGGCTGGAGCTTCTGCTGCTGGCCGGGCGGCGGCTGCACCTGCTTCTGCTCCGGCTGGAGCTTCTGCTGCTGGCCGGGTGGCGGCTGCACCTGCTTCTGCTGCTGCTGAAACTTCTGCTGCTGGCCGGGTGGCGGCTGCACCTGCTTCTGCTGCTGCTGAAACTTCTGCTGGCCGGGCGGGGGCTGCACCTGCTTCTGCTGCTGCTGCTGAAATTTCTGCTGCTGACCGGGCGGCGGCTGCACCTGCTTCTGCTGCTGAAACTTTTGCTGCTGCTGCTGCTGCGGCGGCGGTTGCACCTGCTTTTGCGGCGGCGGTGGTGGTGCCTTCGGCGGCTGCACTTGCTTTTGCGGCGGCGGTGGCGGTGCCTTCGGTGGCGGCGCTGCCTCCTTCTTCTTCTTCGGGTCTTCCTTCTGCGCAACGATGATGCGGCCGTCGCCCGCCGACGTTCCGTCGAACGCGCTCACGATCTGCGGCAATGCGATTGCGGAAACGACGGTGGTCGCAAGCAGCATATGCCGGTAGCGCTCGGCTTTGCTTACAGACCTCATAGGTAGTTCAGGCAATTCACCCTCCTCTTGAAGCTCAAACGGCTAGTCGAGATCATCTCACGGATAGCGGCATATTGCGGCCGGATTTGGTTTTTGTGCCCGAGTCAAGGGCGATTAACAACCGTTCAGTGTCGACGGTTGCCGGCGCGACGGACGGGGCGAGCGCTGTGACACGGCGCCGCTGCTGCTCTAGAATCTGCACTTCGAACGGTCAGGCGGTACTGGTGGGGAAACGCGAACAATTTAGATAACGCCTTGGGCTGACGTCTGGTTCCGCGCGTATTCCAGCGAGAACAACGAGGAAACGGTTAATGAGCGCGCGCGTCGGACTGATCATCCCGTCGTCAAACCGCATGGTCGAGCAGGAGATGGTGCGCGCCTTTCCGCAAGGCGTGACGCCGCACGTCACGCGGTTGCGCATGACCGGGCCGAACGGCATGGGCCACGACGCGCTCATTCCGCGCGTCGAAGAGGCGACGCGCTCGCTCGCCGATGCCAAATGCGACGTGGTGGCGTTCCACTGCACCGCGAATTCGATGGAGGAAGGGCAGGGGGGCGAAGCCCGCATCCTCGCCGCGGTCAAAGGGTCGGGTGCGCGCCATGCCACCACCACCGCGACCGCGATCCGCCGCGCACTCGATGCGCTCGGCGCGAGCAAGATCGTTCTGGTCACGCCCTATAGCCAGGCCGTGACCGACCACGAGGCCGAATTCCTCAACGCCGCCGGCTACGAGGTGATCCACGCCGAGGGCTACGACCTCGCCGGCAGCGACGCCTATTGCGCCACCCCCCCGGACGTCTGGCGCGAGCGCGCGCTGGCCGCCGCGCGTCCGGACGCCGATGTCTATTTCCTGAGCTGCGCCAACATCTCGGTATTCGGGATCATCGAGGACGTGGAAGCGCGCCTCGGCAAGCCGGTCATCACCAGCAACCAGACGGTGATCTGGGATGCGCTGGCGCGGCTTGGCTGGCAGGATCGCCGCGGTTGCCCGGGACGATTATTCGCAGCCGCCGCCATTGCCGAGCCGGCGTCGGCGGCGCAACGTGCATAGCGATGTGCTTGGGGGAGTGGAAACAATGAGGGCCTGTCTCGCCGCGCTGGCATCCGCTCTGCTCGTCTCTGCTTCCGCCGTTCCGGTATCCGCGCAGGACGCTGTCGCCGCCTTTTTCAAGGGCAAGCAGATGCGGCTGATCGTGGGCTCGGCGGTCGGCGGCGGCTACGACCTCTACGCGCGTGCGCTGGCGCGCCACATGGTCAATCATATCCCCGGCCAGCCGACCATCATCGTGCAGAACCAGCCGGCCGCCGGCGGCATGATCCTGACCAACCAGCTGTACAACCAGGGTCCCAGGGACGGGACCGTGTTCTCGGCCCCGCTCAACAGCATCCCGACGGCGCCGATGCTGATGAACGGTGCGCAGTTCGACGCCACCAAGCTCAACTGGCTGGGCAGCCTCAACCGCGAGGCCTATGTCGCGTTCCTCTGGCACACCGCGCCGGTGTCGCACATCGCCGACATGGCGAAGACCGAGGTGCTCGTCGGGTCGACCACTGTCGGCACCACCATGAACGACTTCCCGCTGCTCTTGAACGACCTGCTCGGCTACAGGTTCAAGCTGGTGCGCGGCTACAAGGGCACGCCCGAAATCAACATCGCGATCGAGCGCGGCGAGATCCAGGGCAATGCCGGCGTCGGGCTCGCGTCGGTCAAGACGCTGTCGCAGAAATGGATCGACGAGAAGAAGATCAAGTTCATCGGACAGTTCAATGCGCAGCCTTCACCCGAGCTTCCGGGCGTGCCGTCGGTGATGGAGCAGGCCAAGACCGAGCCGCAGCGCCAGGCGATGCGGCTCTTGTTCGCGCGCACCGAATTCGCGCGGCCGTATTTCCTGCCGCCGGACGTGCCGGTCGAGCGGGTGCAGGCGCTGCGGCGCGCCTTCGACGCCACCATGAAGGACCCGGCGTTCCTGGCCGAGGCCGAGAAACTCCAGATCGAGATCCTGCCGATGACCGGCGAATCCTTGCAGAAGCTCGTCGGCGAGCTTGCCGCCACCCCGCCCGATATCGTCGCGCGCGTGAAGGCCGCGCTCGATGCGCCAGCAGCGAAGTAGCTCGTCATGTCGGTGATTCCAGTCGACGCCGACAACGCCTTGTTGCGTGAACGCCGGGCGATGTATTCCGACAACGCGCTGCAGATCGGGCTGTTCGGCCCGAACTGCTCGTCGGGGCGCGCCGTCACCACGGTGCCGGAGCGCTGGACCGGAAGCTGGGCGGAGAATCTCGCGCTCGCGCGCATGGCCGACGAGGCCGGGATCGATTTCCTGCTGCCGATCGGCCGCTGGAAGGGCTACGGCGGCAACACCGACTACCAGGGCGAGACGCTCGAGACCATCAACTGGGCCTCGGGCCTGCTGGCGTCGACGCAGCGCATCACGGTGTTCGGTACCGTACATGCGCCGCTGTTCAATCCGATCATCGCGGCGAAGAAGATGGTCACTGCCGATCACATCGGATCCGGGCGCTTCGGCCTCAACATCGTGGTCGGATGGAACGAAGGCGAGTTCGAGATGTTCGGCATCGAGCAGCGCGAGCACGAAGCGCGCTACGACTTCGCACAGGAATGGATCGACGCCATCAAGCTCGCGTGGTCGGACCGCGAGGACTTCAACTTCGAGGGTAAATTCCTCAAGCTCAAGGGCATCCGCGCCAAGCCGAAGCCTTACGGCGGCACGCGCCCGGTGATCATGAACGCGGGCGCATCGGCGACCGGACAGGCCTTCGCGATCCGCAACTGCGACGCCTTTTTCGTGCGGCCGTCGCGCGTGTCGCTCGACGAGACCGCGCAGCGGATCACGGCGGTGAAAAAGGCGGCGTGGGACCTCGGCCGCGAGATCGGCGTCTATACCGTTGGCGTCATCACCTGCAAGCCGACCGAGAAGGCTGCGAAGGACTACTACCAGCATTGGAGCGTCGAGGTTGCGGACTGGACCGCGGTCGACTCAATCCTTGCGATCAAGAACATCACGCCTGAGACCGTGCCGATGGAGGAGTTCAATCTCCGCCGCCGGCAATACACCGAAGGCATGGGCGGGCTTTCGATCGTGGGCGACCCCGACCAGGTCGCGAAACAGCTCGCCGACCTGTCGTCGGCGGGGCTCACCGGCATCGCGGTGTCGGGCGTGAATTATCTGCAGGAGCTGCCCTTCTTCCGTGACGAGGTGCTGCCGCGCCTGCAGCGCCTTGGTGTGCGCTCGCGGACGCGGACGCGCGCGATGTAAGCGAGAGAGCAAGATGAAGAAACTGATTCTGTTGCTTTCCATCGGCTGCGGCGTGGCGGGCGCCGCCTATGCGCAGCGCCCGGAATGGCCGGCAAAGCCGATCAGGCTGATCGTGCCGTTCGGCGCTGGCGGCGCCGCCGACGTCACCGCGCGGCTTTTCGCCGAGCATCTTGGACAAACATTCGGCCAGCAATTCGTGGTCGAGAACCGCACCGGCGGTGGCGGGCTGATCGGGGCGCAGGCGCTCATGCGCTCCGATCCCGACGGCTACACGCTTGGCTCGGGCGGCATGTCGGTGCATGTTCTGGGTGCGGCGCTGAGCGAGAATCCCGGCTTCGATCCGGTCAAGGATTTCACCCACATCGCCTATCTCGGCGGCGCGCCGAGCCTCATCGTCGCGCACCCCGCGATCGGCGTGAAGACGATGAAGGAGATGCTCGCGCATGCCCGCGGGCTGGCGAACGAAATGCCATACGTGTCGTCGGGCACCGGCACTGTCGGCCACATCGTGTTCGAATACGTGGTGGTGAAGGAGAAGCTCAACGCCGTGCATGTTCCGTATCGCGCCGGCAGCGCGGCGGTGGTCGATCTCCTGGCCGGCCGCGTCAACGTCGGCGCGCTCAACTGGGCGACCGCGCGCCAGCACGTGCAGGCGGGCACGCTGGTGCCGATCGCGGTGTCGTCCGCCAAGCGCCTGCCGCAGCTGCCCGACCTGCCGACGCTCGCCGAGCTCGGCTATCCCGAGATCCAGACCACGACCTGGACCATGATCAGCGGCCCACCGGGCGTGCCGAAGAACATCGTCGACGCGGTCAATCGCGAAGTGCGCGCGATCGCGGTGAAGCCCGAATTGAAGAAGCATTCCGAGAACGAGGGCGAGGAGCCGCGGCTCCTCTCGCCGGCGGAGCTGACCAGCCTGGTGCAGACCGAGGTCGCCCGCTGGACGCCGGTCGTTCGGGCGATGGCGAAGAAGTAGTGACGTGCGCGCCGACCGTTGTTATTGCGCCCTCTCCCCTTGCGGGAGAGGGCTCAAGAAAGAATCCGCAAGCGCAAATCGGGTGAGGGGTGTCCTTGAGAAGATACCCCTCACCCGACTGGAGTGCGCTGACACACTTGAGCAGCCCTCTCCCGCAACGGGAGAGGGCACATTAACGTCTGCGGTATACGCGGCGCGGCTACAGCCGCGTCACCGTCACGTGCAGCACGGCGGTGCGGCCGCCTTTCACTTCCTTGATGGCGCGGTCGAGCGCCGCCGGCACCGCTGCCGGGTCGGTGACCTTCTCGCCATAGGCGCCGAACGCTTCGCCGACCTTGGAGAAGTCGACGTCGCTCGGCAGGTTCGCCGCGAACTCGTCCTCCACCTTGGCGTCGCCGTCGGGATAGACGCGCAGAGTCGATTCCTTCACCGCCGACCAGCCGCCATTGTCGAGCACGATCGAGAGGATCGGGAGCTTGTACTGCTTCGATGCGCCGTAGACCGAGCTCGGCACGTTGAAATAGAAGCTGCCGTCGCCGACGATCTGGATCATCATGCGGTCGGGCGCCGCGAGCTTTGCGCCCAGCGCCATGCCGCCCGACGAGCCGAGCCCGCCGCCGCCGACGCGGGTGACGGTGCCAGGGAGCGGCCGCGGGATCTGCTGCTGGATCGCCGGCGAGTTGCGCGCCGCTTCCGCGAACACGATGTCCTTGTCGGCGATGCGCTTCGCGAGCTCGGCGCAGAGATAATGCGCGTTGATCGCACCGGCTTTGCCCTGGTTGGCGGCAAGCTCGGCAGCGGCCTGCTTGCGCTTGGCCTGCTGCTCCGCCATCTCGGCGACGCGCGCCCTGGCGGCGTCGATGAACGCCGGCGACGCCTTCTGCCTCACCGCCTCGTAGAGCTGCTCGACGATGCGCGCGCTGTTACCTTGCAGGCGCAGGTTCGCTGGGAAACTCCACATCGGCGAGCCGCCTTTCAGCACGTCGACGTCGATCTGGCCCCAGAAGGTCTTGTCGTTGACCTTGGTCTCGCGGGGGAAGAACGGCACGTCGACGTCGACAAGCAGGCCGAAATCGGCCTTGCCGATGTGCGGCCCGCCGCCAAAGCCGCCGAAGCAGGGACCCTCATGGCTGAAATTGTTGACCATGTTGGCCTCGAACAGGCGGATGCCGGCGAACTCGGCGAGCCGCACGATCGCCTCCGACGCGCCGAGCGTGCGGCCCGCGTAGGACGCGAGCAGGATCGGATAGCTCGAGGCGAGGAGCGCGTCGGCGAGCTTGTCGACGAGGCGCGGATCGGCGCCGGCCGGCTCGGTTGAGCCGTAGCGCTCGCCGGGATAGGAGCGGACGTCGTCGTCGGCCCACACCTCGGTGAGGATCTCGCGCGGCAGCATCAGGTAGACCGGCCCTTTCGGGTCGCTCTGCATCACGGTGTGCGCGCGGCGGATCACCTCCTTTGCGACGATCCCGGAAGGGAGCGTCCATTCCCACTTGGTGTAGGGGCGCACCAGGCTGCCCTGGTCGAACGGCTCCTGCACGAAGTGCACGTAGTTGTCGCGGGTGCCGGTCAATTCGCCGTGGGTCGTGAACGGCGCCTTGCCGGCCATCAGCAGCACCGGCAGGCGGCTGCGGTAGAGATTATGCATGGCGTTCGCGGTGTTGGCGGTGCCGACGTCGACATGCACCAGCACGCCCTGGCCCCGCCCCGTCACCAGCGCGTAGCCGCCGGCCATGTGCGCGGCGGTGTTCTCATGCGGAGCCACGAGGATGGTCGGCACTTTCTGGCCGCGCCGCCTGCGGCCGGCAAGCGCCTCGATGATCGGAGCGTGGTCGGTGCCCATGTTTGAGAACAAGTAGTCGATGCCGACTTCGTTCAGTCCTTCGATGAAGTAATTCGCGGCCGAGTAGCTTGCGACATTGGCGCCGGTATCCATGGCGTACTCCTTGAGTGAGCGTTGTTATTGTTCCAGCTTCAGCAGATGGGCATTCTCTTTAAGAACCTGCGCCCAGCGCACGCTCTCGCTCTTGATAAATGCGGTCAGTTCGTCCGAGGTCGAGTTGATGGCGTTGATGCCGACCTTCTCGAGCCGCTCGCGGGTCGCTTTGTCGCCATAGATCTTGGCGATCGCGTTCTGGATCTTGTCGACGATCGGTTTCGGCGTGCCAGCCGGCGCGGCGATCGCGATCCAGGTCGAGCTTTCGTCGATCGACGGCAGGCCGGCGGCTTCGCTGAGACTCGGCACGCCGGGAAACTGCGGCAGCGGCCGGTTCGTATATTTCGCGAGCGCGCGATATTGCCCGCCCTGCACCAACGGCAGCGCGGTGCCGGTCGAGTCGAGCGCGAAGTCGACGGTACCGGCGAGCACCGCCTGGCCGATCTCGGCGCTGCCCTTGAACGGGATCAGCTGCACGTCGATGCCCGCGGTCTTGGCGAAAAGCACGGCGCCGAGCCGCGAGGTGATGGTGCCGGCGCCCATGTTCATCTTGCCGGGCCGCGCCTTGGCCTGCTCGATCAGCTCCTTGATCGATTTCGGTCCGGCCATGCGCGTCACCACCAGCGACATGTTCTTGGTCAGCATGCTGATCGGGACGAAATCCTTCAGCGGCTCGTAGGGCAGGTTCTGCAAGGTCAGCGGATTGAGCACCATGGTGGTGTCCATGGGGATCAACAGCGTGTAGCCGTCGGGCGCCGAACGCGCGACCTGCTGCGCGGCGATTGCGGTATTGCCGCCGGGACGGTTCTCGACCACGACGGTCTGGCCCCAGTCTTCGCTCAGCTTCTGGCCGACAAAGCGCGCGATCACGTCGGCGGGACCGCCGGGCGGGAACGGTACGATCAGCCGCACGATCCGGTTCGGATAGCTCGCGATCTCGGACGCGCCCTGCGCGAACGCCTGACTGCTCGCGACGATGCAGGCGAGGGCGATTGCAAGCGCGCGGATGACGATCATGGTTTCCTCCGGCTCCTTTAGTTGGTGCTGCTTTAATTGGTGCTGCGCAGACGGCCGAGCAGCTCCGCGGTGGGCCAGGAGTCGGCCGGCAGCTTGAGCTTGATCTGGATCGTCCGCACCGCCTGCCGGCTCTTGAGCCCCAGTATGCCGTCGATGCGGCCGACATCAAATCCGCGTTTGGCGAGCAGCGTCTGCAGCTCACGCACTTCGTCCTGACTCAGCCCGGGGATCTTTTCGCCCATGCCGGGATTGTAGGCCGGCGCGCCGGCGAGCCGGCTCGCGTAGTAGGCGGCGCTGAGCGAATAGATCAGCGAGTTGTTCCATTCGGTGTAGACCCTGAAGTTGTCGAAGGCGAGAAACGCCGGTCCGAGACGGCCCATCGGCAGGACGAGCGATGCCGGCAGCGTGTCGGTTTCGAGCGGCTTGCCGTCGGCGCGCGTGACGCCCCACTTCGCCCACTGCGAACGCGGATGCTGGATCGCAAGATCGGCCTGTTCCCATGACAGGTTCTGCGGGACGCGCACCTCCTGGATCCAGGGCTGGCCGCGTTTCCAGCCCAGATGCTGGAGATAGTTGGCGGTCGACGCCAGCACATCGGGAACGCTCCTGATCAGGTCGCGGCGGCCGTCGCCGTCATAGTCGACGGCGCTGCGGTAATATTCCGACGTCATCATCTGGGTCTGGCCGAGCTCGCCCGCCCAGGAGCCGATCATCTCCTCCGGGCGCAGATCGCCGCGCTCGATCATGCGCAGCGCATCGAACAGGCGCGGCCGGAACAGCTCCGGTCGGCGGCAGTCATAGGCGAGCGTTGTAAGCGCCGGCAGCACCGGCTCCTTGCCGGCGCTGGCGCCGAAGTCGCTCTCCAGACCCCAGAACGCGACGATGACAGGCGCGGGCACGCCATAGTCTTTCTCGATGCGCCGGAAGAGTTCGTCCTGCTTCTTGATCAGCTGGGCGCCCCGTTGCAGCCGGTAGGCCGGGATCACTTTCTTGGAGAAGTCGAGGAAATTCTGCGCGAAGAAGCGCTGGCCACGGTCGATGTTGATAATGCGCTGGTCGAACTTGAGGTACGGCGAGGCGGCAGCGATGGCCGAGGCCGAGATTTTCTGAGCGGCCGCTTCGCGTTTGAACTCGGCCAGCCACTGGTCGAAGTTCGCGGTGTTACGGCACGTGGACTGGGCCAAGGCCGGGACCCCGGCTGCGATCAGGGTCATAAGGGGGAGGGCCAGGCTCCTGAGCCAAGCCAAGCACGTCCGTGTGCGTCGCATCGTCCCGTCCGTTATTGCTGAAGGGGGCCATTGTTCCCCCGGAATGGCCGCCGCCGCAAGCTTCCAGGTGCCCTAGTCGTGTGGGCGGCATTGACCGGGCGTCGCAGCAAACTTGCTGGTCTCGCGCCAACTCGCCTATCTTAGCGCCATATTCGCTGGACTTGGTCGCTGGACTTGGCGAAAGCGCGGCAGTATGTCCGCGCGTTGTGCCGGGACCGGCCGGTTTCGGTCACTTCGCGCGTGCGGCGGCGTTGCGGCTTTGATGGTTTGGGGCTTGGGAGGCTTGAGATGCCAATGCGCATATTGATGGCGTTGTCGGTTGGTGCGGCGATTCTGACGTCCGCCCCGGTGAGCGCGGAACAGGCGGCCCCGTCATCGCCGCCGGCGCCTGAATATGGTCTGCCGCTCAACACCGAGCAGGCCAAGGCCGCGGCCGCCGCGGCGCTCGCGGAGGCCCGCAAGAACAATTGGCGTATGGCCGTGTCGATCGTCGGCCCCGAAGGCAGCGTCATCTATTTCGAGAAGATGGACGGCACCCAGAACGCCTCATTCCTGCTGGCCACTGCGAAAGCCCGCACCTCCGCGATGTTCCGCCGCTCGACCAAGGTATTCGTCGATCAGTTCGCCGCCGGCAATGTCGCCTTCATGACATTCCCGGACGAGGCGCGGCCGACCGCATCGGAAGGGGGCCTGCCGATCATCATCGACGGTAAGATCATCGGCGCGATCGGCGTCAGCGGCGGCACCGGCGCGCAGAACGGCGTCGCCGCGACCGCCGGCGTCAATGCCGTGAAGTAGCTACACATTCATGTGACTGAAACTTAAATCAAACGCTTTGGGCGACTAACACGTTGGATTTCATGGTTTTTCCCGGTGCGGCGATCGGCGGCTCGTTGGCTCCTCGCAACAGACACCCCATTTGTCCGTCATAATGCGCCGTACTCTTGCGTACGGAACCGACGGTCCGCGTGGGCCGTTTCATCGCCAACGGGGCGCTTGATCAATCAGCCCAAAGGGGGGCTCTCAGCATGGCGACTTCAGCCATCCCTCGCTTTCACGGCCAAAGCAACGTCACGGCGATGCCCGGCACCGCGGCGGCGCGCGCCCGCAATCTGCGCGCCAGCCGGGCGGAAGCATTCCGCGAGGTACGCGGCGAGACCGAGCGCCGCGCGGCGCCGCTCTCCGACGAGGATCAGGTGATCCAGTCGATGCCGGACGCGAGCCCGACCAAATGGCATCGCGCCCATACGACCTGGTTCTTCGAGCAGTTCCTGCTGATGCCGCATCTCGCCGGCTACCGCGTCTTCGACAAGCAGTTCGCCTATCTATTCAACTCGTATTACGTCGCGGCCGGTCCGCGGCACGCCCGGCCGCAGCGCGGACTGGTGACGCGGCCCGCAAACAGCGAAGTCGCCGCCTATCGCGCCCATGTCGATGCCGCAGTGGTGCGGCTGATCGAAGAAGCCGACGCGGCGCAGATCGCCGAGGTCCTGCGCATCCTTGAGATCGGGCTCAACCATGAACAGCAGCATCAGGAACTGTTGCTCACGGACATCCTGCATGCGTTTTCGCTCAACCCGGTGGCTCCGACCTACGACGCCAAGCGCATCCCGCCGGGGGCGAAGAAGTCGGCGTCCGGCTTCGTCGCGATCCCGGAGGGACTGCATACCATCGGCTTTGCAGCCGAGGGCTATTGTTTCGACAACGAAGGTCCGGCACATCAGGTCTATGTGCGGCCGGTGCGCATCGCGCGCTCGCTGGTCACCAACGCGCAGTGGCTCGATTTCATCAAGGACGGCGGCTATGCCACGCCCTCGCTCTGGCTTTCGGACGGCTGGGCGGCGGTGCAGGCCGAAGGCTGGGAGGCGCCCGGCTATTGGCGCAAGGTTGACGGCGTATCGCATACGCTGACGCTTGCGGGCCTGCGGCCGGTCGATCCCGCCGCGCCGGTCTGCCATGTGAGCTACTACGAGGCCGACGCGTTCGCGCGCTGGATGGGCAAGGACCTTCCGACCGAACAGGAATGGGAGGTCGCGGCGAATGCCGGTTTGATCGACGACGCCTTCGGGATTGTGTGGCAATGGACGCGCAGCGCCTATTCGCCGTACCCGGGCTATCGCGCCGCCTCCGGCGCGCTCGGCGAATACAACGGCAAGTTCATGATCAACCAGATGGTCCTGCGCGGTTCGTCGCATGCGACGCCGGCAGGCCATTCGCGCGCGAGTTATCGCAACTTCTTCTATCCGCCGGCTCGCTGGCAGTTCAGCGGCCTGCGGCTCGTCGATTACGGAAGTTGATTAGGAGGCGATCATGGTTGTATCGGTCCAGACTGCGCTTCGGCACGTGCCCGAGGTCGTCAGGTCGGAATTTGCGCGCGATGTCATTGCCGGACTGTCGGCGCGTCCGAAGCAGCTCTCGCCAAAGTACTTCTACGACGAGCTTGGCGCGCAATTGTTCGAAGAGATCACGCGGTTGCCCGAGTACTATCCAACCCGCACCGAGCTTACGATCCTCGAGCACCACGCGGGAGAGATGGCGAAGCTGGTCCCGGCCGATGCGGCGCTGATCGAGTTCGGCTCCGGCTCGACCCGCAAGGCGCGCTTGCTGCTCAATGCCGCGTCCGCGATCGGCGCCTATGTCCCGGTCGATATCTCGTCTGAGATGCTCTTGCAGGAGGCGGCCGAGCTCCAGCGCGACTATCCGCGCCTGACCGTGCTGCCGGTCGAGGCCGACTTCACCAAGCCGTTCCAGCTTCCGCGTGGCATAGCATCGCGTCCGCGCGTCGGCTTCTTCCCTGGGTCGACCATCGGCAATTTCGAGCCGCATATGGCGGCGGCGTTCCTGAGCCATGCCGCCGAGCGGCTCGGCGCCGGCGCGACCCTGATCATCGGCTTCGACCTGGTGAAGGACGTGAAGGTCCTCCACGCGGCCTACAACGATGCCGCCGGCGTGACGGCGCGCTTCAACCTCAACCTCCTGACCCGGATCAACCGCGAGCTTGGCGGCAACTTCAATCTCGACATGTTCTGCCATCAGGCGTTCTACAACACCGAGCGGCGGCGCATTGAAATGCATCTCGCGAGCCGCGACCGTCAGCGGGTGAGGGTGGCCGGCCGCACCTTCGAATTCCGCGGCGGCGAAACCATCCACACCGAGAACAGCTACAAGTACACGCCGGAATCCTTCGATGCGATCGCGCGCGGCTCGGGCTGGACGCCGGTCGCTTCGTGGACCGATCCGAACGGCTATTTCGCGGTGCAGGCACTTACCGTGACGGCCTCCTGAAGCGTTGGTCGACGCCCTCGCGGTACTGGCATCCCGCTCCAGACTAGAGCGGTTCCATGCCTTGCGCCTTGATGATGGGAATGGCCGTTGGGCCGGTGAGAAACCGGAGCAAAGCGCGCGCCGCATCGGGCGCTTTCGAGCTCGCGCTCACGGCGCCCTCGAACGACGTGTAGATCTGAATGTCGGGTGGCAGCGGTCCGGCCAGCTCGATGCCAGGTGTGGTAAGAACCTGCGTGATCACAATGACCGCAACTTCAAGGTCGCCCTTGGCGAGCAGCGCGTTCACGATATCCTCTTTTGGTATCGTCAACTTCGACTTGATGGCCTCGGCAATTCCCAGACGCTCAAGCAGTTCTGGCAGGCCGGGCGTCGGCAAATAGCCGATCGATTTCGCATTGAGCAGGGTTCGTTTGAAAGCCTCGGTCGTGCTGACGTCGGGCTTCGGAGCACCGGCGCGAACCGCGACGCCGTATCCGGAACGGACCAGCTTGGTGCGGGTATCCGCAATGACTTTGCCGTTCTTGACCAATCCATTGATGGTGCCGGGCGGGCTGGCGATGACATCGAACGGTTCGCCGGCATCGATCTGCTTTACGAAAACGGGGCTGAAACCCATGATGACGTTGAGCTTGCTGCCGGTTGATCGCTCGAATTCAGGGCCGATTTTTTCCAACACCGTGGCAATCGCCCGTGACGTGAAGATTTTGATCTCCACGGCTGCTGCAACGGATGTCGCGGTGATCAAGGCGAGGAAGAGTATTGCTAGTGCAGTCAGTGCCCTCATCATCTGTGGCCTCCTGCTTAAGAACTTTGTTCGGCAAGTCCCGCAGTGCTCAGATGATGGCACGCGATGTTGGGCGCAATTGTGAGTATCCCGCTCGCTATTTCGCGTCGTGAAAAATAACTCCAGCAGTCTGGCGATGGCCGGAGCGCAGCGCGCTGACGCCGTGGCGCATGGTGACACGATAGAAGCCGCGCGTACCTTTGACCGGCCGTTGATGAACTGCGAACACGGCGGCATCGCCGCTTCTCAGCGCCACCACTTCGGCACGCGACTGCATGCGCGGCCGCTGCTCGGTGAGGACGAATTCGCCGCCCGTGAAATCCTTGCCCGGCTCCGACAGCAGGATCACCACCTGCAGCGGGAAGACATGCTCGCCGTAGAGGTCCTGGTGCAGGCAGTTGTAGTCGCCGGCGCGATACTTGAGCAGCAGCGGCGTCGGACGGGTCTGGCCGGCGGCGTGGCAGCGCCTGATGAAGGCGGTATGCGCTTGGGGGTAGCGCACGTCGATGGCCATCGCCTCGTTCCAGCGATTGGCGATCGGCACTAGCGGCGCATAAAGGGCAGGGCGCAGCTCCGCGACGATGTCCGGTAGCGGATAGGCGAAGTATTTGTATTCGCCGCGGCCGAAGCCGTGCCGCGCCATCACAATGGTGCTGCGGAAGCCGCGTTCGTTGTCGTAGAGAGCGGCCAGCGTTTTGCATTCATCGGCGGTTAGCAGCCCTTCGATCCGCGCCACGCCGCTGGCATCGAGATCGTCCGCGACGCGCGCCCAGTCGATGGCCGCGATGCGGGCCCCGATGCGGTTGTCTCCGGCCTTGTCCGGCTTGCGTTTCAGGGCGGTGGTCATGTCATGCCTGCCGATCTCTCATAGATATGTGCGCAATGGTCCGGGTCGGTCGCGACCCGATTTCTGCGACGTTTCGGCCGCACGCCGGGGCCGAAAATCGACCCCGATTAGGCCCCTGGGCGTATAGACGGGGTATCGCCCGCTTTTTATAGTCCCGCCCCTCAGCACACGAGGGAGCTTCTGGAGTCATGAAGATCGTAGGATTTGAGACGAGTGAGGGATTGCGCCTGGGCGTGGTCGAAGGCGACAACGTGATCGACCTGCAGGCGGTCGACGCGAAGGTGCCGACGAATCTTGCGGACGTGCTGGCCCAGAGCAACGGCGACCTCAAGGCCCTCGGTGACCTCGCCAAGAGAGCTCCCGCTAGCGCCCGCAAGCCGATGCAGGGCCTGAAGTTCGGCCTGCCGGTCGCGCGGCCGCCGAAGAACATCTGCCTTGGCCTCAACTACATGGAGCACGTCAAGGAGGGGATGAACCGCGACAACGTTCCGAAGTTTCCGACCATCTTCTTTCGCTGCCACACCTCGCTGGTGCCGCACCAGCAGGCGATCGTGCGACCGAAGGTGTCGGACACGCTCGACTACGAAGCCGAGATGGTGGTCGTGATCGGCAAGAAGGCCCGCCACCTCACCATGGACAATGCCTATTCCTGCATCGCCGGCTACTCGGTCTTCAACGAGGGCTCGGTGCGCGAGTTTCAGCGCAAGACCACGCAGTGGGACATGGGCAAGAACTTCGACAAGACCGGCGGGTTCGGCCCGTGGATGGTCACCGCCGACGAAGTGCCGCCCGGCGGCAAGGGTCTCAAGATCCAGACCAAACTCAACGGCAATATCATGCAGAACGACAACACCGACAACATGATGTTCCCGGTGGCCGAGACGCTGGTCTACGTCACGCAGGGCATCACGCTCGAGCCGGGCGACATCATCATCACCGGCACGCCGTCGGGCGTCGGCTTCGCGCGCAAGCCTCCGGTATTCATGAAGGGCGGCGACACCTGCGAGGTCCACGTCGAAGGCGTCGGCGTCCTGGTCAACCCGATCGTGGACGAGAAATAAGACCTCTCAACAATCATGGCCGGGCTGTGCCCGGCCATCCACGTCTTGCTCTTCTGCTCGATAGACGTGGATGCCCGGCACAAGGCCGGGCATGACGTCGGAGAGAGCCGAGTAATGCGTAGGGGAGGGCATGGCATGGCAAGGTGGTTTGGTTTCGCGGCTGCGCTCGCGGCCTCTGCCGTTTTTGCTGCTTCTTCGCACGCCCAGGACTGGCCGAACCGGCCGGTCCGCATCATCGTCGGCTTCGGTGCCGGCGGCGGCACCGATATCGCCGCTCGCATCATCGCGGAGCATTTGTCGAAATCGCTGGGCCAGCCGGTGGTGGTCGAGAACCGAGTCGGCGCCGGCGGCACCGCCGCCGCCGAGCAGGTCGCGCGCGGGCCAAAGGACGTCTATACCGCGCTGATGATGAGCAACGCGCATGTCATCGCGCCCGCGATGTACAAGTCGCTGCGCTATGACGCGGTGAACGACTTCCAGATGGTGTCGATGGTCGGCACCGCCGGGTTGATGCTGGTGACGGCGCCGGATTTCCCCGCGCAAGACGTAAAGGGGCTGATCGCCCACGCGAAGAAGAACCCGGGCAAGCTCAATTTCGGCAGCCCGGGTGTCGGCACCACGCAGCACTTCGCATCCGAATTCCTGAAGCAGATGGCCGGGCTCGATATCCAGCATGTGCCGTACAAGTCGACCCCGGCGACGCTCACCGGCCTGATTGCTGGCGAGACGCAGATGGTGATCGAACTGATCCAGACCGTGCAGGGGCAGGTGCAAGCAGGAAAAATGCGTGCCATCGGCGTGACCTCGCCGCAGCGCTTCCCGACCGTGCCTGACATCCCGACGCTCGCCGAGACCGGGCTCGCCGGCTACGACGTGACGAGTTGGTACGGCCTTGCGTTCCCCGCCGGCACGCCGGCGGGGATCGTTGACAAGACCAACAAGGCGATGCGCGAGCTCTTGGCGACCGACGCGGTGCGGGCGCAGATCACCAAGGTCGGCGCGCTACCGCAGTCATCGACGCCGGAGGAACTGCGCAAACACATCATTTCCGAGATCGATCGTTGGAAGGCCGTTCGCGAGAAGGCTAACATCGAGCAGCAATAGCAACACGAGGACCCCCTTATGGCTGACCTGAATATCGTTTCTATCTGCGGTTCATTGCGCAAGGCGTCGTTCAACGCCGCACTCCAGCGCGCGCTGCCCTCGCTGGCGCCGGCGGGCATGAAGATCACGGCGGCGCCGGCCTGGGCCGACATACCGATCTACAATTTCGACGTCCAGAACGCGGGCTTTCCGCAGTCGGTGACGACCTGGGCGGATGCGATCCGTAAGGCCGACGGCGTCATTATCGTGTCGCCGGAATACAACTGGACCATTCCGGGCGGCCTCAAGAACGCGATCGACTGGACCTCGCGCATGAAGGAGGATCCGTTCAAGGAGAAGCCGGTGGCCATCCAGTCCTGCGCTGGCGGTATGCTGGGCGGTGCGCGCATCCAGTATCACCTGCGGCAGTGCCTGACCTCCGTCGAGGCGGTGGTGCTGATCCGGCCGGAAGTGTTCGTGAATTTCGCCGCCAAGAAGTTCGCCGAGGGCTCGCTTGAGCTGACGGACCAGGCCACCAAGGACATGGTCAAGCTGCAGCTCGAAGCGTTCGAGAAGTTCGTGCGCAAGCACACGGGCAAGCACTGATCATGGGCCGGCTCGCCGGGCGCAGCGCCATCGTCACCGGTGGCGCCCGCGGTATCGGACGCCACTATGCGACGGCGCTCGCGGCCGAGGGCGCCGCCGTCATGATCGCCGACATCGCCGATGGCAGCGACCTGGCGGAGCAACTCGCCGGCAAGCACGGCCGCAACGCCACCGCCAGCGCGGTCTGCGACGTCAGTGATGAGGCGCAGGTCAAGGCGCTGGTGGCCAAGACCGTCGAGCGCTTCGGCAAGATCGACATCCTGGTCAACAACGCCGCGCTCTATTCGCAGCTCGAAGAGACCGAGTTCACCGATATCGACGTCGCGCTGTGGGACAAGGTGATGGCGGTGAACGTGCGCGGGCCGTTCCTGATGGCCAAGCATGTTGTGCCGCACATGCGCGCCAAGGGTTACGGCAAGATCATCAATATCGGCTCCGGCTCGACTTTCCGCGGGTTGCCTCAGATGCTGCACTACACCACGTCGAAGGGCGCGATCATTGCGTTCACGCGCTCGCTGTCGCGCGCCGTCGGCGGCTCGGGTATTTGCGTGAACACGCTCGCGCCGGGCTTCACGCTCTCCGACAGCGTGGTGGAGAACAATCCGATCCACGTGCAGTCGTCGCGCGACAACGCGGTCCAGCGCCGTGCCATCAAGCGCGACGCCTATCCGCAGGACATCCTGGGCACCCTGGTGTTCCTCGCGTCGTCGGACAGCGACTTCGTCACCGGACAGGTGATCGCGGTTGACGGCGGCGCGGTCAACAACTGATCGGTTCCGCGCATAGCGATGCGCCGCGGCGGGCGCGGCGAAAGTCATTCCGCCTTGATGCCGGCTTCCTTGATCACCTTTGCCCACTTCTCGGTTTGGGCTTTGACGAAGGCATTTGCTTCCGCCGAGGTCATGATCACGGGCGACGCGCCGACATCGGCGAAACGCGTTTTGATCGCGGGGTTGGCGAGCCCTGCGTTGATTTCCCGGTTCAGACGTTCGACGATTTCCGGCGGCGTGCCGCTCGGAACGCCGACGCCGGAGAAGGTGCGCACCTCGAGCCCCGGGATGATCTCGTTCGCCGCCGGCAGCTCGGGCAGCACCGAGGAGCGCTCGGCCGAAAGGAGCGCGAGCGCGCGGATGGCGCCGCTCTTGATGTGCGGCAGCGACGACGGCAGCGAGTCGACCGCGGCCTGGATCTGCCCGGAAATGAGATCGGCCATGATCTGCGCGCCGCCGCGATAGGGCACGTGCACGACGTCGACGCCGGTCGTGGCCTTGAAGAATTCGATCGCAAGGTGGCTGATGGTCGCCGCGCCGAACGACGCGACATTCACCTTGCCCGGATTGGCCTTGGCGTAGGCGACGAACTCCTTGAGGTCCTTCACGGGCAGCTTCTGGCTGACGTCTATCACCAGCGGCAGCTCGGCCAGGCCCGAGACCAGCGTGATGTCGCGCAGGAAGTTGAACGGCAATGGCTGCAGCGACACGTTGATGGTGTGGGTCGAGGCGGTGAACAGAAGCGTGTAGCCGTCGGGCGGCGACGAGACCACCGCCTGCGTGCCGATATTGGTGCCGCCGCCGGGCCGGTTGTCGATGATGACCGGCTGCCCGAGCCGCTCGGTGAGCCATTGCCCGATCAGCCGCGAAATCAGGTCGGTCGCGCCGCCGGCGGGATAGGGCACGATCCAGCGCACCGGCCGCGTCGGATAGGTTTGTGCGGCGGTGACGCGCGGCAGCGCGGGGAGGGCGGCGGCGGTCGCCGCGAGCGCAAGAAATTTCCGCCTCGGCGATTTCATCTACGGTCCCTATGCGCCTAACGCGCCTCGCTGGGCGTCGCGCCAGGTGTCGGCGCGCTCCAGGCCTTGAATTCCTCGGGCGTAACCGCGGCGATCTTGCTGACAAAGGCGACGATCGTCCAAATCTCCTTGTCGTCGACATAGCCGAAGGCGGGCATCCCGGTCATCCCGATGCCGTGCTTCACCACCCAGAACAGCTGGCGGGGTTCGCGATCCTTCACGATGTTCTTGAGGTCGGGCGGATAGGGGCGCAAACCCTCCGACCACTTGCCCCATCCGACGCCCGGCGCGCCGTGGCAATTGACGCAGCCGCGCTCGGTATAGGCGCGTGCCCCCGCGCGCACGATTGCAGGATCGTCGAGCGAGCCCGGCGGCCGCTGCGTCGCATGCCGGTCGACCGAGGCCGCCCGGGTGCGGGCGAGCGCCCAGGCCACCACGTCCGGCTCAGCCTGGCTGGCGGCGACGTTGTAGAAACCAAACAGGAAATAGCCGGCTCCAACGATCGAACCGACGATCGCGATGAAGCCGATAAGCGCCAGAAGTCTTCCTTTCCATCGCATAGGACTCCTCCTCGCTCGCTTGGCGTACGCAAACGCAGAGCCGCGCGGGGAACGTGCACGCGCGGCTTTATCTCGGGGCCCGCGCCCTGCGGGCCTTCTTGCCCGGCTTCGAGGTCTTCCTGCCGACCTTCTTCCTCGCGGCCGCGGCCCTTGCTGGGCGCAGACCGCCGACGGCGTTCTTGATCTTGCCGCGGGTCAGCTGCCAGCCCTTCCAGTTGATGTCGAAGATGATGCCGTTGGGATCCTTGAACTTGCGCTCGAAGCCTTCGTCCTCGGGCTCGCCGAGATCGTAGAAGAATTCGCCGCCGGCCGCTTCGACCTTCTTCTGCTGCGCCGGCAGGTCGTCGCACTGAAAGCCGAAATGGTGGATGCCGACCCACCCTTCGGGCACGCCCGCGCCGGTCTCGCTCTTGTACTGCAACAGCGCGAGATTGATCTCGCCGTCACTCATGTAGCAGTTCCAGGCGGTCGCGCCTTCCCGGATCGGCGTGCGCTTAAGACCGAAGGCCTTCTCGTAGAACTCGGCGGTAGCCTTGATGTCCTTGACGCACAGCGCGATGTGGCGGATGCGGGCTGCCATGACGAGATCTCCCCAATCTTAGCTCAGCAAGTCTTATGTCGAGTAGCAGTGTGCCAGCTTCGTAGGACAATGGATAGCGCGCCCGATCGCTCCCGCCCTTACTCCGCTGCCTGCACCTCCCGCTTGCCTTGCGGCAGGCGGTTGCGGAAATGCGGCAGAATCTCTTCGGCGATCGCGGTCATGTTGGCGCGAGTCATCTCGTCTGGCAGCGTGCCGAACTGCGTCTTGGTGAGCGACGTGTTAAAGCCGGCGAGGTCCTGATACTCGGCGAGCTTCTCGCGCACCGTGTTGGGCGAGCCCACGATGACCACGCCGGTCTTATTGAGGTCGTCGATCGACATGATCTTGCCGGTGACCTTGGCGGCGCGCACGCGCTTCATCGACTCGGGATTGGAATAGCCCGGCGGCAACAGCATCTCGACCGGCATCTTGAGGAAGCGGTTGACCAGTGCTTCGAGATGGGGCTTCGCCTCGCGCATCGCCTTCTCGTCGGTCTCGGCGACGTAGATCGTGTTCGACCAGGCGAGCTGGTTGGGGGAGGGCGTGTAGCCCGCCTTCTCGGCCTCGTCGCGGTACATCTGGAAGAAACGCGCCACCACAGCGATCGGGCTTAGCGTCTGCGCATAGGTGTAGCGCTTTTCGGCCGCCCACTTGATTGTGCTCGCCGAGCCCTGCGACGGAATCCAGATCGGCGGATGCGGCGTCTGGTAGGGCCGCGGCCACGGGTTCACGTAGTTGAAGTGATAGTGCTTGCCTTCGTAGGCGAACGGCCCGCGCTCGGTCCACGCGCGCACGATCAGATCATGCGCCTCGGCGTAGCGCTCCTGCGAGATCACCGGGTTGATGCCCATGGCGTGGTATTCGGCGCCGATGCCGCGCACGAAGCCGGCGATAAAGCGGCCGCGCGTGAGGTTGTCGAGCATGGCGTATTCTTCCGCCACCATCAGCGGATTGTTGAGGAGCGGCAGCGCGCGGCCGAGGATCGCGAGCTTGGCGCGCTTGACGCTGCGGGCGAGCGCGCCGGCGAGCACGCCCGGGATCGGCATCATGCCGTAGGCCGTCTGGTGGTGCTCGTTGAGGCAGACGCCGTCGAAGCCGAGCGTGTCGGCAAATTCCATCTGGTCGAGATATTCGTGATAGAGTTCCGCACCCTTGGCCGGATCGTAGTGCTTGTTGGAATAGGTCACCCAGGCCGAGCCGTTCTGGTCGATCGCGTCGAGATCGGCATGGCGATAGGGCATGAGGTGGAAGTTGAAGAATTTCATGCCGCTTTCCTCATGCTGTCGATGAAGCCGATCAGCTCGGAAACGAAGACGTCGCGTTTCTCGACCTGCGGGATGTGCCCGCATTCTGGAATGATCACCGCCTTCGAGCTGGGGATCTGCTGCTGGTAGGCGTAGGCGTATTCCATCGGGAACACGCGGTCGTTGGCGCCCCATACGATCAGCGTCGGCACGTCGATGCGGTGCAGCCATTTGCGCAAATGCGGATCGTGGGCGCGCGGCTGCCACGCGAGCTTCGCGGTGGCGATGCGGTTCTTCATGTTGGCATCTTCGAATTCCGGTCGCAGAACGCGCGCGATCATCTCGTTAGCGCAGGCCGGATCGTAGAAGAAATCGCGGATGCGCTGCTCGTCGCTGCCCAGGAACAGGTCGACCTGCTTCGCACCCGGCACATGGATGCCCGCGGCGCCGACCAGCGTCAGCGACGCGAGCCGATAGGTGTTGCGCACCGCGATCTCGGCGGCGATCCAGCCGCCCAGCGACGCGCCGACGAGGTGCACGCGGTCGAGATCGAGCTGCTCCATGAAGTCGAGATAGAAGTAGGCGAGGTCGTGAATGTTGTCGAGCCAGTCCGGCGTGTCGCTGTCGTTGAAGCCCGGATGCTGCGGCACAATCACGTCGAAGCGCGCGCCGAGCGACTGCATGAACGGCAGCCAAGCATTGGCGCCACTTGCGCCATGGAGAAACAGCAGCGGCGGCCCGGAGCCGCCGCGCATCATCTTGATGGTGCAGTCCCGGACCGCAATCGTCGTGGTCGTGTGATCGGCCATCTCGGTTCCTTGTTGGGCCGGATCGTATCGCTATTTCGGATTGCGCGGGAAGGGAATGAACCCGTCCCGGTTCGGCATCCGCACCTTGGGCAGGGACTGCGCATCGAGCACGTCAGTGGCGCCGACGATGCCGTTGAGATGCAGAATGTAGGCGGATACCGCATAGAGCTCGTCGCTGGTGAGCGATTGCGACTCCTGGAACGGCATCGCCCGACGGACGTAGTCGAACAGCGTCGTGGCGTAGGGCCAGAAGCTACCGACCGTCTTGGTCGGCATTTTGTCGGGCGCGAGCGTGCCCATGCCGCCGACCAGCGGGTCGTTCGGTTTGCCGCTGCCTTTCTCGCCGTGACAGGCCTGGCACTTGGCCGCATAGATCGCTTCGCCTTGGGTGGCCGTACCGCTACCGGGTGGAAGGCCGACGCCATCGGGACCGATGCTGATGTCCCACGGCGCGATGTCGGCGGGTGCGATCGGCTGCCCGAATTGCGGCGCCTGCGCGAACGCCGGCGCGGCGGCAGCAACCGCGATGCCGACTGCGAGAGGTCTAAGCATATGCATTGCTGGCCTCCCCCTTGGCGTCGATCGCCCAGCTGGCGATGGCGTTGTAGTGATAGACGCCGCGCAGCCCGCGTTCCTCGGCGAACTGCGCGCGCGTCGGCTGCACCATGCCGGTGTCGTCGGTGGCGCGGCTTTGCAGCACGGCGGGGCCGCCGTTCCATTGCCACGCCGCGCGGAAGCGCACCGGCGCCGCCGGGAGGATGGGGCCGTGCAGCGCCGCCGGCGCCCAGCTCTTGCCGCCGTCGGCGGAGACGTCGACCTGCTTGATGCGGCCGTTACCCGACCACGCCAGACCGGAGATCTCGTAGAAGCCGGGACCTCTCAGCGCGATGCCCGGCGCCGGCCGCGTGATCACCGACTTGACCTCCATGGGGAACACGAACTGCCAGGATTTCTCGTCCTTGAGCACGATCGTGTATTTCGATGTCTCGTCCCTGGCCATGGCCGGGCCAGTGGTGAGCTTGAGCCGGCGCAGCCATTTGACGTTCATGTTGCCTTCGAAGCCGGGCACCAGCAGCCGCACCGGATAGCCGTTGGACGGCCGCACCCGCTCGCCGTTCTGGTACAGGCAGAGGAGCGTGTCGCTCATCGCCTTCGCGAGTGGAATGCTGCGGCTCATGGCGGCGGAGTCGGCGCCCTCGGCGATCACCCAGCGCGCCGTCGGATCGACGCCGGCTTCGTCAAGCAGCGTCGAGAGCTTCACGCCGGTCCATTCCTGGCAACCCAGCAGTCCGTGGATCGCCGCCATACCAAGCGGCGCCGCCTTCGGCGCGTTGAGCGCGCCGGAGTTGCCGGCGCATTCGACGAAGGCGATGCGCGACTCCATCGGATAGCGCGCCAGCGCTTCGAGCGTGAACACCAGCGGCCGCTTCACCAGGCCGTGGATCACGACGCGGTGGCGGTCGGGGTCGATGTTCGGAATGCCGGAGTGGCTGCGCTCGAAATGCAATCCCGACGGCGTGATGATGCCGTCGAGCAATTCCAGCGGCGTGCGCGCGGTACCCACGCCTTGCGTGGCGGGATTGGGCGGCGATGTGATCGCCCGTACGACCTTGCTCTCGAACCTCGACGGCTGGCCGTAGGCGTCAAATCCCACGCCGGGGGTTTTCATCCACGGCTCGATCGCCAGCGGCTGTGCCGCGGCTGACGATGCGCCGGCGGTTGCGGCCCCTGCGGCGAGCGCGCCTTCGAGGAAGATCCGGCGGCTGAGAATGCCGTTGCCGGCGGCCGGCTCGCCCGGCGGCGACCCGGCTTTGCCCTTGCGTTTCATGCCAACCTCCCTTTGCGGCATCGATGTGCTGCCGATTTTTTTGGTCGCTGACGCTATCACGCACCCGGCCGCTGCCAAGGCCGCCAACGCAGGACGGGCCCGTCTCGAGCCGGTTGCGGAGCGGCCATGCGAACTTCGAGGGCAGCCTTGCAACCTGTCGCGAGGGAGATAGTTTCATATTGTACTATTTCCCAGTTTCAGGTTATTCTAATCTGAGAAGCCGGATCCAAGGAGGCCGCTCATGCCGACTGCGTCAGCCACAAGGTCGAAGACCAACGGCAAGCCGGGGCCCAAGCACAACATCGACGCGGTGCGCGAGGAATTCTACGAACGCATCTCCCAGCGCGACCTGGCGCCCCTCTGGAAAGTGATGAGCTCCGTCGTCACCAAGGAGCCGGTGACGCGCGTGGTGCCGCATGTCTGGCGCTACAGCGATGTGAAATCGCTGGTGATGGAATCGGGCGGTCTGATCACCGCCGAAGAAGCCAAGCGCCGCGTGCTGATCCTCGAGAATCCCGCGATGCGCGGCGAGTCGAAGGCGACCAACACGCTGTTCGCCGGCGTGCAGATGATCCTGCCGGGCGAGGTCGCGCCGGCGCATCGCCACGTCTCGTCGGCCATCCGCTTCGTGCTCGATGGCGAGGGCGCCTATACCGCGGTCGAAGGCGAGAAGGCGTTCATGTCGCCCGGCGATTTCGTCATCACCGCCAACTGGGCGCCACACGACCACGGCAATCCTTCGAAGAAGCCGATGCTGTGGCTGGACGTTCTGGACTTCCCGGCGGTGAATTTCTTCGAAACGTCGTTCGCGGACACGTCTTACGACGAAGACGCAAAGATGCAGAAGACGACGCGCGGCGACGGCGATTCCGAGGCGTTCTATGCGTCGGGCGTGCTGCCGGACGGCGCTCCGACCAGGCTCAATCGCAGCCCTGTCATCAACTACACCTATGCGCGCACGCGCCCGATCCTCGATCGCCTGAAGAAGGCCGGCGAGATCGACAAGAGCCACGGCGCCCGCGTGCACTACGTCAATCCGGTCAATGGCGGCCCGGTGCTGCCGACCATGGGCGCAAGCCTTGCGCTATTCCCGAAGGGCTTCAAGGGCGAGAAGTACCGCGCGACCGACGGCACCATCTTCGTGTGCACCGAAGGCGGCGGCACCACCACAGTGGGCGACAAAGTGCTAGAATGGGGCGTCAACGACGTGTTCGTCGTGCCGCCGTGGAAGGCCTATTCGCACCAGGTGAACAAGGAGTCGGTCTTGTTCTCGATCTCCGACCGTCCGGCGCAAGAAGCGCTCGGCATCTGGCGCGAAGACCGCAAGCCGAGCTGAGCACCGCGGTCTCTCCCGCGATCGTCCCCGCGAAAGCGGGGACCCAGTGCATCGCAGGGAACCCAGTGCATCAAAGATGCCTGGATTCCCGCTTGCGCGGGAATGAGCGGAGGCGAGAGCCGTTCCTAATCCGGCCGCGCGCCGGAGAACTTCACCACCTTCGCCCACTTCTCGGTCTCGTCGGCTACGAGCTTGCGGAAATCCTCGGGAGACATTGGCATGGCGGTCGCGCCGAGCTCGGCGAGCCGCGCCTTCATCTTGGGATCGGCGAGGACCAGGCCGATCTCCCTGTTGAGGCGCTCGATGATGTCGGCGGGTGTCGCGCGCGGCGCACCCACCCCGTAAAAATTGCTGGCCTCGAAACCCGGCACGACCTCGCTTACCAGCGGAAGGTCGGGCAGCGCCTCCGCCCGCGCCGCGGTGCCGACGGCGAGAGCGCGCACCTGCCCGGATTTGATGAACGGCATCGAGGCCGACGTGGTGGTGAATAGTACCTGCACCCGGCCACCGATCAGGTCGGTGATCGCGGGGCCGCTGCCGCGATAAGGCACGTGCACCATGTCGACGCCGGCCAGCATCTTGAACAGCTCGCCCGAGACGTGGCTGACGCTGCCGTTGCCGACCGACGCCATACTGATCCTGCCCGGGTTCGCTTTGGCATAGGCGATGAACGCGGCGACGCTCTTCGCCTCGAATGCCGGGTTCACCAGCATCACGTTCGGCTCACGGTTGATGCTGGCGACCGCCGCGATGTCACGCAGGAAACTGAAATTGAGCTTGTCGTAGAGCGTCGCGTTGATCGCGACCGGCGGGCCGACCCAGAGCAGCGTGTAGCCGTCGGGCGGTGCGCGCACCACGGCCTCGGTCGCGATGTTCGAGCCGGCGCCCGGCCGGTTCTCGACCACGAACGGCTGGCCGAGCCGCTCCGACAGCGAGGGAGCGATCAGCCGCGAGACGACGTCGACGCCGCTGCCCGGCGGGAAGCCGACGATGATGCGCACCGGCCGCGACGGATAGGCCTGCGCGGTGACATGTTGCGACAGGAACGGCAGCGCGGCGGCACCCGCCGCAAGCTCAAGGACCGATCGGCGAGACGACGTCACAGCATCCTCCCCAAAAAGAAACTGCGCGCCTATTCAACCTTGATGTTCGCGGCTTTCACCACCGGCCACCATTTCTCGATATCGGTGCGTTGCAGCGCGCCGAGCGCTTCCGGAGTCTGACGTTCGCGCGGCGGCGGCGTTTGCCCCAGTTCGGCAAAACGCTTCTGCACCGCCGGATCGGCTAAGGCTTCGACCGCAGCCGCGTTGAGCCTGGCAAGGACGTCGCGCGGCGTGCCCTTCACCGCCCACAGCGCGTTCCAGACCGTCATGTGGAAGCCCGGCAGGCCCGCGTCGTCGGTGGTCGGGATGTCGGGCGCTGACGGATAGCGCTCCTTGTCGAACAGGGCATAGGCTTTGATTCTGCCGGCGCGCACCTGCGGCAGCGACTGGATCGGCGAATCGATCAGGAGGTCGATCTGCCCGGCCAGCATGTCCTGCATCGCCGGCGCGGTGCCGCGATAAGGCACGAAGCGGAAGCGGGTTTCGGTCCTGGCCTGGAAGGCGATTCCCGCAATATGCGGCGGGCTGCCGGGGCCAACCGTGCCCATGGTCGCCTTGTCCGGATTGGCCTTGAGCCAGGCGATCAGCTCCTTGAGATTGTTGGCGGGCAGGCCGACGCGGCCGACCAGGATCGGCGCGCTGGCGGCAAGCAGCACCAGCGGCTCGAAATCCTTCACCGTGTCGTAGGAGAGCGAATAGATCGCCGGGTTGACGACGTGCGTCGCCCAGGTGCCGATACCGATGGTGTAGCCGTCGGGTGCCGCGCGCGCAACGCGGCCGACGCCGATGGTGCCGTTGGCGCCTGACACGTTCTCGACGATCACCGGCTGTCCAAGCGTCGTGCGCATGCGCTCGGCCATGATGCGGCCGAGCGTATCGTTGGGTCCGCCCGGCGGGAATGGCACGATCATCGTGATCGGTTTGGCAGGATAGTCCTGCGCGCGGGGCACTAAGGGAAGGGCAAGAAGCGCGGCCGTGCTTGCGATGAGGAGGAGAACTGCGCGCCGGATCGTCATGGCGGGCCGCCGAAGAAGTCGATGAGGAGCTTCGCCGTCGCTTCCGGCTGCTCCTGCTGCACCCAGTGCCCGGCACCGTCGACGAAATGCGTGCCGCGCCATTTGGTCGAGACCGGACCCTGCATCGCCTCGAGCTCGCCCGGCGTCTTGTAGGAGCCCCAGTCGCTCTTGCCGGCGATGAAGCAGATCGGCACGTCGACGGTGCGGCCGGCGAAGGTGCGCAGCTCCGCGAGCGTGCGCGGGTCGTTGCCGCGCCGCACGCGGTAGCCCTGCAGCGCGCCGGTGAAACCGGTGCGCGCATATTCGGTGACGTAGACGCCAAGCTCGGCTTCGGTGAGCCACTTGCAGGCGGCGATCTCCGCCGGCGACGGCATGAACGGCGCCACCGTCTCCGCAATGCTCTTGTCGCGATCCATCACGTAATACGTTGGGACCTTCGCCATCTCCTCGGCGGTGCGCGCTTTGAGTGGATGCGGCTTGTTCTCTTTCCAGTCGGCGCTCTTGTAGTGGTAGTAGGCGCGGAAGAACGCATGCAGCCCCTGCGGCGCGTGCAGCATGTCGTCATTGGCTTCGCGCCGGCGCTGGTGGTTGTGATAATATTTGCGCGGCCGCGGCAGTTTTGCGAGTTCGGCATCAAGCTCGTCGTCGGTTGGCCCCCGCTTCGGCAGCTCGCCACCGTTGGCGGTGTTGAACGGGATTTTCGGTGGCCCCGGGAACGGCGAGCTCAGGATCGCGACCTTCGGGAAGATGTCGCCGCGGATCAGCGCCGCCCATGAAGCGACCGGCGAGCCGGCGTCGTGTCCGGCGATGCCCGCCACCGACTTGTAGCCGAGCGCGTAGACGAGCCCGGTGGCGTCGCGCACCATGTTGAGGATGCGGAACGGATCGCCGTCGGCGTTGTAGGAGCCGTCCCAGCCGGTGGTGCGGCCATAGCCGCGCTGATCGGGTGCGACCACGTGATAGCCGGCCGCGGCGAGTGGCAGCATCACCTTGCGCCAGCTATAGGCGAGCTCGGGAAAGCCGTGCAGCAACAGGAGGCAGGGCCGGCCGGGCGTCTCGAAGCCCGCCTCCAGCATGTGCACCGTCAAACCGTTGTTGTTGTCGACCAAGCGGGAGCGAATGCCCGCGGGCAGCGTGCCGTTACCGTAGGGCGGGAGACTCTCGACTTGCTGCACGACGTTCATGACTGACTGCTTCCCTTATTCACCTTTGATGTTGGCGGCGCGGATGATTGGCCACCAGCGTTCGATCTCGGAGCGCTGCAGCGCGCCGAGCGCTTCCGGCTTCAACTGCTCGGGCGCCGGCATCACCGCGCCGAGATCGGTCAGCCGCTTGCTCACGGCCGCATCGGTCAAGGCAGCGACGACAGCCGTGTTGAGCTTCTCGATCGCGTTCGCGGGCGTGCCCTTGGGCGCCCACAGCCCGAACCAGTACGACGCTTGGAAGTCCGTCAGTCCGCCCTCATGCAGGGTCGGCAGGTCCGACGCCGAGGGCAGCCGCTTGAGCGACGTGACGCCATAGGTTTTAACCTTGCCGCCGCGCACCAAGGGCAACGCGCTCGAGGCCTGATCGAACACCAGGTCGATCTGCCCTGCGATCAGGTCGGCCAGCACCTGCGGCGTACCGCGATAGGGGATGAGCTGGAACTGCACGCCAAGCGCGTTCTGGAAATAGACCGCGGTGAGATGCGATGGCGCGCCCGGGCCGGCGGTGCCGATCGTGACCTTGCCGGCGTTCGCTTTCAGCCACGGGATCAGCTCCTTGAAATCGTTCGCTGGCAGGCCGCTCTTCGCGAGCAGCAACTGGAAATTCGTCGGCAACAGGCAGATCGGCTCGAAATCCTTCACCAGGTCGTATTGCAGCGAATAGATCGCACCGTTGACCACGTGCGTGCCGAGGTTGCCCATGATCAGCGTGTAGCCGTCGGGCGCCGAGCGCGCGGCGCGGCCGACGGCGATGCTGCCGGCTGCGCCGGATACGTTTTCAATGATGACCGGCTGGCCGAGCGAGAGCCGCATCGGTTCGCTCAGGATCCGCGCCAGCACGTCGGCCGGTCCCGCCGCCGGGAACGGCACGATCATCGTGACGGGACGCGACGGATAGGCTTGCGCCTGCGCGCGCTGCGATACCGCCGAGAACGCAGCGGCGCCCGCCGCAAGATGCAGAAATTGTCTGCGCCGCAATGTCATGGTGCCCTCCCTGAACACAGCTTTTTTAGGGAGACTAGCAGCGCATTGGTGGGTCTGCGAGCGCCTTCTAGCGGGTCTTCGTGCGGCCTACCGAGAAGCGGCGTAGTGCGCGAGCGCAGCGATATCGTCGTCCGAGACACCGATCACGACCGCGCTCATGAGCGTGTCGGCGCCGGAGCGCCGGTTGTCGCGGAATTGCTTGAGGGAATGGATCAGGTAGTCGATCCGTTGTTTGGCGAGACGTGGCATCTGCTCCTGGCCCTCAAGGCCCGGTAGATGGCATGACGCGCAGCGCATCGGCTCGACAAGCGCCTCGCCGCGCTTGACCAGCGCCAAATCGAGTTTTTCCTCGCTCGACTTGGGGGCAAGCACGGTGAAGTGTTTGGCCAGGGCGATCAGGTCGTCGTCCTTCAGGCCGTTCAGTAACTCGTTCATTCCGGGCACTTTGCGCACGCCTTCGCGGAACAGGATCAGCTGGTGCACCAGGAAGAATTCCGGCTGTCCGGCGATAGATGGAATATTCGGCATGCGCGAATTGCCGTCCTCGCCATGGCATGCGCCGCAAAGCTTGGCGCGTTCCGCGATCGGCATGGTTTGCGCGAACGTGGCGCCTTCCAAAAGCACGGCAGCCGCCAGTCCGAGGACCAGCGGCCGCCACCAGCTTTGCAAGACCTGTTTCAGTTCCAATTGACTTACTTCTTGGTTGCCCCGGGCGTTGAATACGAGATGCGATAGATCGCACCGTTCTGCTCGTCCGAGACCAGAAGCGATCCGTCGGCCATCTGGAAGAGATAAGTCGGCCGGCCGTGGAACGCATTTGCCTTCTCGTCCAGCAAACCGGTCATGAACGGCGCGAGCGTCGCCTTTGCGCCATCGGTACGCGCAGTGATGACGTCATAGCCGAATTTTTGTTCCCGGTTCCATGAACCGCGCCGCGCGATGAAGGCGACGTTCTGATACTCTTTCGGGAACATGCTGCCGGTGTAGAATTTGATGCCCAGCCCGGCGGCATGGGGACCGGTGGTCGCCGCCGGTAGCGTCACGCCGGCACAGGCGTTCGGAATGCGGATGTCGGGATCGGGCACGCCGTTGGCATGGCAATACGGGAAGCCGAAGAACGCGCCTTCGTTGCCCTTTGCGATGACGTTCAGTTCGTCCTCCGGCCCGTCGTTGCCGGCCCAATCGCGGCCGTGGTCAGTGAACCACAGTTCGCCGGTCTGCGGATGCCAGTCGAAGCCGACCGTGTTGCGCACGCCGCGCGCGATGATCTCCATGCCGGTGCCGTCGGCGTTGTAGCGGCGGATCTGGCCGTGGGTCGCGTTGTTGATTTCGCAGACATTGCAGTTGGCGCCGACCTGGACGTAGAGCTTCCCGTCCGGTCCGAACGCGACGTATTTCCAGTTGTGATGGACGGTGTCGGGCAGATTAAAGGCCTTGGTCAGGTCGACCGGCTCGCCCGGATTGTCGAGCTTGTCTTCGATGTTGTCGAAGCGGAACACCTGATGGATGGCGAACACGTAAAGCGAGCCGTCGCGGAAGGCGAGGCCGTTGGGCTGGGTCAGGCCTTGCAGCAGGACCTTGGCCTCGCGCTTGCCGCCGCGATCGGTGATCGCATACACGCGGCCGAGGACGCGCGTGCCCATGAAAATGGTGCCTTTCGAACCCATCACCATCGTGCGGGCGCCCGGATGACCGTGCGACCAGACCTCCGCCTTGAAGCCCGCCGGCAGGCTGAGCTTATCAAGGGGGAGTTTGTCGACCGGGGTCATGGTCGAGGGCGTCGGATGGCCCTTCAGGTTGAGGTCCTGCTTGCTCTTCTTCTGGTCGGTGCGGTCGAGGGGGCTGAAGCCCACCTGTTGTGCATTGGCTGCGAAAGCAAGCGCCGTCGCGACCGAAGCGGCCGTCAGTACTCTGAACATCGTGCGGCTCATAATCATGATCCTCCCATGATCGATGAAGTGTCTTTATCGTTTGGTCGACAGAATACGCAGACTTGCCACCGCTGAGAAGAGGGCCGGCGCGATTCATCGATCCAACGTGCGTCACGCCTTTTTCGGTTGCCTGCCGGACGTTGCAACTCCTACTCTCGGTGCGTTGACGCTGAAGGTCGACGGAAAGCGGTTGGTAATGGTAGATAGGGGCCATTGAATGGCGACGTTGATCTTGACCGGTGATGTCAATCTGAAGGGTGTCACCGATGCAGCGGTTCCACTGGCGCGCGTCAACGACGAGTTGCGCAAAGGCGACCTGGTGTTCTGTAATCTCGAATGCCTGCTCAGCGCGCCCCCGCCGGATCATTCCCACAGCAACGAAGGGTTCTTTGTCGATCCGGAGGTCGGCGCCAAGGTGCTCGCGGATGCCGGCATCGGCGTGGTCGGCATCGCGAACAATGTGCACTACGGCGAGCCGATCAACGCCTCGATCAGGCAGCTCGATCGTATCGGCGTGCTGCACACCGGCGCCGGAAACAATCTGGCGGCGGCGCGCGCGCCGGCCATCGTCGAGCGCGCGGGCGTGTGCTTCGGTTTCGTCCAGCGCAGCTCGGTCTATTGGCCGACCAACCATGAAGCGCGCAAGGACGCCGTCGGCATCGCCGTGATCAAGGGCCACACGGCCTATCAGATCCCGACGTCGCGCCTGAAGCCCGATTCATTTCCGCCCAACCGTCCCGGCCTGCCGCCGGAGATCATCACCTGGGCGGACGCCGCCTATCTCAAGGAGTTCAAGGAGGACATCGCCGCGCTACGTCCAAAGGTCGACGTGCTGGTCGCGTCATGTCACTGGGGCGTCGGCCACGACGTCTTGCAGTACATGACCGAGATCGCGCATGGCGCGATCGATGCCGGCGCTGACATCGTGGTCGGGCACGGGCCTCACTATGTGCTGCCGATCGAGGTCTACAAGGGCAAGCCGATCTTCTACAGCCTGTGCAATCTGTCGTTCCATTCCGGCCATCGCGGCGTGCACGGCGATTGGACCGGGCTGCTGGTGCGGGTGGCGCTGGACAAAGGCAAGGTCACCGGCGCGAGCTTCCGCTTCATGCGCCACAACGACAAGAACGAGACGTTCATCACGCCGCTCGGCAAGGAAGCCGAGGCGGTGGCCGAAATCATCGACGGCAGCGCGGCCTTCGGGACGCAGCTCAAGGCCAATGGCGAGCACATCGAGATTCCGGTCGGGCGCTGAGATCGCCTAGCGCTGCGGGACGATCGGCGTACCGCGCTTCTTGCTGTAGCCGTGGATGTCGACGTGCTCCCAAACGCCGTGGGCATGATACGGGTCGCTCTTGACGAAGCGGTCGAGCGCATCGCGGCTGCCGGCGTCGATCACGAAGACGCTGCCGCAGGGCGTCTCGCCGTCGTCGGCGATGAGCGTACCGGCGGTGATGACGTCGACATTGTAGTCTTCCGCGCGGTCGAGATGCAGGCGATGGTCGCGGTAATGCTTGGCGCGCGTCGGCATCTCGCCTTTTTTGTCGAGCGCGTGGATCACGTACAGCATGGCGCACCTCTCGTGCAGGGGTATTATGCTAGCCCATTCCGGGGGCTGGTTCGACCCTGAAAGGCGGCGGCGGCCGTTGCTCGCCGACCTCCAGCATTAGCCGCGTCAATTGTCCGGAGCTACGATCGCTCATGCCCCGCCTTGCCGCCAATCTCGCCTATCTCTTCACCGAGCGCCCGTTCATGGAACGCTTCGCGGCCGCCGCGGCCGCGGGTTTCACGGCGGTCGAGCTGCAGTTTCCCTATGACAATGCGCCGAGCGCGGTGAAGGCCGAGCTCGAGAAGCACAAGCTCACCATGCTCGGGCTCAATACGCCGCCGGGCAATCTGGAGGCCGGCGAGTTCGGGCTCGCCTGCGTGCCGGGGCGCGAGGCCGAATTCGCCGCGCTGTTCCGCAAGGCGCTCGACTATGTGCTGGCGATCGGCGGCCGCCAGATCCATGTGCTGGCGGGCAAGCTCCCGCCCGAGCAGCGCCCGGCCGGCGACACCGTGTTCGTGCGCAATCTGATGCTGGCCGCCGATCTGGCGGCGGAGAACAACATCACGCTGCTGATCGAGCCGATCAATGCGCGCGACCGGCCGGGCTATTTCCTCAACCGGGTCGAGCACGCCGCCGACATCATCGCCAGGGCGGAGCGCAAGAACATCCGCATCCAGTTCGATTTCTACCATGTGCAGATCGTCGGCGGCGACCTCACCCGCCGCTTCGAGGCGTATTTCCCGGTCATCGGCCATGTGCAGGTCGGCGCCGTGCCCTCGCGCCACGAGCCGGACGAGGGTGAGGTGAACCTCGCGGAGATGTTCGCCATGCTCGACCGCAGCGGCTACCAGGGATTCGTCGGAGCCGAATACCGCCCGCGCGGACGCACCGAGGACGGGCTCGGCTGGGCGGCGCCGTATGGCGTCGTCCCGAAATAGCGCCCGAAAAACAAGGCATTGACGCTGTCGCCGCGATCCCCGGGGCTCCCGAGTCGAATGGTCGCGGGCCTTTGCGATCAGCGCCGGCATTGATAACCTATTCTCATGTGGGGACGTAAGAATCAGGCGGCGGCCGAGCCGGCCAAGCCGGAAGAGCCGCAGCGCCTGAAGGACGCGTTGCGGCGTGCGCGCATCGATGCCGCCGAACGCACCGGGGTCGTCGTCGATCTGCACGACGCCGAGGTCGCTCGCCTCGAACTGCTCAACGAGGCGCTCGATCCGATCTTCGCGGAAATACCGGCCGAGGTTGACCTGTTTGACCGCGGCATTTCACGCGGCGAAAACCCGCGGCTCTGGATCGACGTCATCGCCCATGTCGCGATGGGCCGCGACAAGCGGGTGTACCGCTTCCTGCAGGATACCCGCTACGGCCGCAAGGTGCTGGCCGAGAACGTCAGCATCCCGGAGATCGCGGAGGCGGTGACCAAATACATCGCTCAGCGCATGATCGAGCGCGAGCGCGCGGTCGCGGAAACCAACGCGCCGATCGAAGACGTGCGTCGCGCGGAGGCGCTGCGGCAGCGGCGCCGGCGCTGGCGCGCGTTCCGCTCGTTCGTGTTCGGCGTGGTCGCCGGCATCGCGGCGCTGGTGGTGCTGGCGGTCCTGTTCCCGGGGCGCTAGCTGCTCTTCAGCTGCGTTCTTTCCAACTCAACGACGCCATCCCCAGTCATGCCGCGCGTGATCACCTCGCAGCGCCAGGCGCCGCGCACCCCATCGATGCGATAGAGATTGTAACCGGCAGGATCGTGCTCGCCGGGCGGCGCTTCCGACGCCGACGGCACCCCGATCGCGGGGATATGCCCGTTCGGACCGTCGAGCCAGACGGTCTGGCGGCGGTGGTTGTGGCCGTGGATCACCAGCTCGGCGCCGTGGCGTGCCAGCACGTCACGCAGACGTGTTCCGTCGGTGAGGCGCTTGAGATAATGCGACGGTTTGCTCGTCGGCGGATGGTGGATGAGGACAACGCGGTAGAGACCGTCACGGCCGCAAGCGTCGAGGATTTTCTCCAATCGATGGAGTTGGGCGGGACCGACGCGGCCGATCGCCATGAATGGCAGGCTCGGCACCGACGTCGATACGCCGATAAGCGCCAGCGGTCCGCGCCGCCGCAGGAACGGAAATTCCGATACGCCAGCGGCTGCATCCCCACGCATGAAATCGCCCCAATGCCTATGCGAGGCAGCGACGCCGCTGCGCACATAGGCGTCGTGATTGCCCGGCACCAAGGTCACGTCGGCAGGCGAGCCGAGTGCCTCGAGCCAGGCGCGCGCCGGCTGGTATTCGGCCGGCAGTGCCAGGTTCACGAGATCGCCGGTGACCGCGATGTGATCGGGCTTTTGTGCCTTCACGTCGCCGACGATGCGCGCGAGTACTTCGGCCTGGTGAATCGCCTGCCGCTTGCGCCGCCAGTTGATGTAGCCGGTGGCGCGCTTGCCGGCGAGCTCGGTCAGGCGCGGTCGCGGCAGGGGCGCAAGATGCGGATCCGATACATGCGCCAGCAGGAATGTCATGCAGATATTCTAAGCACTGCCGATGAGTATGCCCGCGAGGAACACCAACGTTCCGCCCAGAACCACCTGGAATGCCGCCGACAGGAACGGCGTGTCCATGTAGCGATACCGGATATAAGAAATGGCGACGAGTTCCAATGCGACCACGATGATCGCGAGCACGGTAGCGGTCCAGAAATTCGGAATCAGGTAGGGCAGGGTGTGGCCAACGCCGCCGATGGTGGTCATCACGCCGCACACCGATCCGCGCAGCCACGGCGCCCCCCGCCCAGTGAGCGAGCCGTCGTCGGAGGCGGCCTCCGCAAATCCCATCGAGATGCCGGCGCCGACGGAGGCTGCCATGCCGACCAGGAACGTCTCCCAGGTGCTGTGGGTCGCAAACGCGGCGGCGAACAGCGGCGCGAGCGTCGAGACCGAGCCGTCCATCAATCCCGCGAGGCCTGGCTGTACATACTGCAAGAGGAACATGCGCCGCGCAGTCTCATCTTCCTTTGCGCGTGCCGACGGCGTCAGGATCGACTCTCCAAGCTTCTGCGCAATGTCCTCGTGCTGGCTCTCGATCTCGGCGAGCTCCAGCAGGAGCTGCCGCGTCGAGGCGTCGCGCGTACTGTCGGCGGCGCGCCGGTAGAAGCGCTCGGCCTCGAACTCCATGTTCTCGGCGAATTTCCGGACCTCGTCGAGATTGAGCTGAGGCATCAGCCATAGCGGCTGCTTGGTGATGAAGCCTTTGACGTCCTGGCGGCGGATCAGCGGCAGGTACTCGCCGAATTTCGAGCGGTAGAGATCGAACAGCATGGTGCGGTGGCGCACTTCCTCGTCCGCCATCTCGTCGAACACCTGCGCGGATGCCGGGTATTGCTTGCGCAGCCCCTCGGCGAAGCCGCGGTAGATGCGACTGTCCTCGTCCTCGTTCGAGATCGAGAGCGCCAGGATTTCCTGTTCGGAGAGGTCGGCGAAACGTTTCACGGGCAGTCCTCAAAATGCGTCGACGGCTAGATTAGAATACTTCTAATCAATTGTTTTCGCTGGATCAACCGGCGCGAACGGGGGCATGACGGGCCCATGAACAGAGGTCCAGAAGTGACTGAACGCGCCACCATCTTCGAACGGGTTCGGCAAGTCTTTGAGCCGGCGATCCGGCCCATCATGCATACCTACTGGCGCTTTTCTCGCGGATTGACGCTTGGCGTGCGCGGCCTCTGCCTCGACGAGGCCAGCCGCATCTTCCTGGTGAAGCACAGCTATGTGTCGGGCTGGCATTTGCCGGGCGGCGGCGTCGAGCCGGGCGAGACTGTGCTCGACGCGCTGATCCGCGAGCTCGCCGAAGAGGGCAATATCGAGCCGACCGCGCCGCCGATGCTGCACGGCGTTTTCTACAACAGCCGTGTCTCGCGGCGTGACCACGTGGTGGTGTTCGTGCTGCGCGACTTCCGCCAGACCGCGGCGCCGGTGGCGACACACGAGATCATCGCCCACGGCTTCTTCAAGCTCGACGAGCTGCCGAACGACACCACCGCCGCCACTCGCGCACGCATCATCGAGGTGATGGGGCGCGCGCCGGTGAGCGAGCGCTGGTGACGCAGGCCGCTCCGCTTGACAGCCTCGACGGGATTGCGTTCGATAATAGGTAATGGAAACCGATAATCGGACCAACGGTCGAACCAAGATTCCCGGCGGCAGCCAGACACTGGCGCGCGGCCTCAAGCTTCTCGACGTGATCGCCGACGGGCGCGAGGGCGTTCCGGTGCGCGACCTCGCCGCCGTGCTGGGATTGCCGCGCAGCATCGTGCAGCGGCTGCTCTACACGCTGGAGGCGGAAGGATTCCTGGAGCGGCATCCTTCGCAGATCGGCTACCGCCTTGCCATCAAGCTCTGGCGGCTCGGCTGCCAGTCGGTCCGGCGGCTGAGCGTGCGCGATCTTGCGCGTCCGCACCTCGAAGAGCTCGCGCAGCGCACCAATGAGATGGTGAAGCTCGCCGTGCTGACCGGGAGAGACGTCGTCTACATCGACGGCATCGAGAGCTCGCAGTCGATCCGCGCCTATGTCCCGATCGGCGGCAGTGCGCCGGCGCATTCGTCGGCGACCGGCAAGGCGATCCTCGCGTTCCTGCCGCCCGACCGGCTGGCCGATGCCGGCGTACCGATGCGCCGCTATACCGCGCAAACCGTGGTCGGCAAGGACGCCTTCGCCAAGGAGCTCGCGCGCATCCGGCTGCGTGGCCATGCGATCAATCGCGGTGAATGGGAAACCGAGATCGGCGGCGTCGCCGCGCCGGTGTTCGACGCCGACGGGCTGGTGGTGGCGTCGGTCGGCATCATTCTGCCGCTCAGCCGGTTCTCCGCCGACAAGGCGAAGCAGCTCGCCGGCTGGACCAGTGCGGCGGCGGCGGAGATTTCGCGCAAGCTCGGCTATCGCGCCGGCGAAGCGTCTGTGAAGCGGGCGGGGTAGGGCAAATGGCCACGGAAGTCAGAGCCATTTCGGATGTGCGTTGGCCGGAGGGTGTCCGCCTGCCGGTGGTGCTCACGTTCGAGCATCAGTCCGGCGAGGGTACGCCGCCGCTGCCCGGTGACCGGCCGAACTACATGATGGGCGGCGCGCTCGAATATGGCGGGCGCATCGGCATCTGGAACGTGCTTGAGGTCCTCGACACCTGCGGCGTCAGCGCGACGTTCTTCATCTGTGGCACGACGGCGGAAAAATATCCCGATGCGGTGCGCGCGGCGCACAAGGCCGGCCATGAGATCGCCGGCATGAGCTACAGCTTCGAGCGCGTACGCACGGTTGGCACGGCGCGCGAGCGGGCGATCGTGCGCAAGACCGTGCGCACCCTGCAGGATACTTGCGGCGCGCAGATCAAGGGCTGGCGCTGCCCGGACTATCGCGTCAGCCCGCAGACGCTCGACATCCTTTCGCAGGAAGGGTTCTTCTGGATTCGAGCATGCTCAACGACGATTTCGCCTGTCTGTTCGACTGCGCCGGCGACCAGCTGATCGAGATTCCCTTCACCACCAGTACTGCGGACAAGACCTTCATCGGCTATCCCTATCCCATGAAGGGCGGCCCGGACGGGCTGCTCGACGTCTGGGACTGCGAATTCGAAGCGCTCTATCGCGAAGGCGAGAGCGGTGCCCGCTTCATGATCCTGAGCATCCAGACCTGGGCGACCGGCCGGCCGGCGCCGCTGCGCACGCTCCAGCAGTTCATCGAGCGGCTCAAACAATACAACGACGTGCGCTTTGCGCGCTGTAGCGAGATCGCCGCCTGGTGCGACGACGCGGCGAAGAATTGAGGCGCGCCATGTGGACCGAGATCAAGCCGCAGCAGCAGGCAAAATGGCCGGATGGGGTCCGGCTGCCGATCATCATCAGCGTGCATCACCAGTCGGAGGAGGCGGCATATGTCTTCGAGGACGGACAGGTCGACCCCTTCGACTATGGCGAGCGACAATATGGCGGGCGCCGCGGCGCCTGGCGGCTGCTCGAGATCATGACCAAGCACGATGTGCGGGGCACCTGGATCGTCTGTGGTGCGACGCTGGAGAAGTACCCCGCCATCTCGCGCGCGGCGAAAGCCGCCGGGCATTCCTTCGCTGGCCATACCTACGAACACGAGATGATGTGCAATTATCCGGCCAAGGAGGAATTGCGGCTGATCCGCAAGACCGTCTCGGTGTTCGAGGACCTGCTGGGCGAGCACCTGCGCGGCTGGCGCACCTGCTTCGCGAGCCATAACACCATCGACATCCTGCTTGAACATTTCGATTTCGAGTGGGACGCCAGCATGTGGAACGATGACCTGCCTTACGTGATCGAAGGGCACGGCCGGCGCCTCCTCGAGATTCCCTTCTCTTCTTATAGTGATGCAGCCATTGCGGTGCTGATCACCAAGCCGTTCCCGCCGAGCCCGTTCTGCACCTGGTCGACCAACACGCCGCGCTTCATCTGGAACACCCTGAAGGCGCAGTTCGATGCGCTCTATGCGCGCGGCGCGACCAAGCCGGTACTGATGCCGCTGACGGTGCATGATTTCATCGTCGGCCGTCCGTCACGCTGCAAGATCCTCGACGACTTCATCGCCTATGCGAAGCAGCATGAGGGCGTCGTGTTCACGACCCACGACGAAGCCGGCGCATGGTGGTGGAAAAACTATGCCAGGGAGCCGACGACCCCCTCAGCCGTATTGGAGACGTCATGATGCGCATTTTATTTCGAGTATGCTCGATCGCGCTTGTCCTCGGCGCTGGCCTCGCGTCGATGGCCTGGGGCCAGGACTATCCCGCCCGTGTCATCAAGATCGTCAGCCCGCATCCGCCGGGTATTGCCACCGATGTGCTCGGCCGCGCGCTGGCGCAGAAGCTCAACGACAAATTCGGCCAGCCGGTCATCGTCGAGAACCGCACTGGCGCCAACGGTATCGTCGCGGCGGCTGCGGTCGCCAAGGCGGAGCCGGACGGCTATACCCTGCACATTACCACCGGGACGCATATTGCGAATGCGCATGTGAGCCAGAAGCTGTCGTATGACGTGATCACCGACTTCGCGCCGGTAACGCAGCTCGCCGCGTCCTACGGTCTCGCGCTGCTGACGAACCTGCCGGTCAAGTCGGTTGAAGAGCTGGTTGCGCTCGGCAAGAAGCGTCGTTTGACCTACGCGATGAACGGCGCCGGCAATATCACCCACATTGCGGGCCTCTTGCTGGAAAAGCGCGCCGGTTTGGAAATGACTGCGGTGCCCTACAACACGCCGGCGTTGACGACCGACGTCATGAGCGGGACGGTCGACCTCACCTTCATCTCGATCGCGACCGCGGTGCCGCTGGTCAACTCCGGCAAGCTCAAGGCCCTGGCGGTGACCGGAACCAAGCGGTTCCCGTCCTTCGCGCAGGTGCCGACCATGCAGGAGCTCGGCTACAAGGACTTCGACATCACCGGCTATTTCGGGCTGCTTTTCCCCGCCAAGACGCCGCGCGAGCGCGTCGACCTGATCTATCTGGAATCGAAGGCGGCGCTCGATTCGCCCGAGCTCAAGCGCGTGATCGACACCGGCGGCTTCTACGCCGTCGGATCAAGCCCTGCGGAATTCGGCAAGCTCTTGAAGAGCGACTACCAGTTCCAGGGAAAGCTCCTGAAGGAGCTGGGTCTCACACCCTGAGGCTGGCACGCCATATCAAATGGCTTGGTGCTTGGCGCGCCATGCCGGGCTGGGGCCGCGCATATAGTGGCGCTCAGGGCGGTATTTATTGAACACGTCGCGTTGGAGGCCGGCGACCATGTCCGACAGCGCTGACCAGAGACCTGGGTTGGGGGTGTGCCTGTGGTCTACGTGGGTGCCGTCGGTGCGCATGGTCGCCTCTCCGGGGTCGATCAGAAGGCCCATCTTGCCTTCCACTTGCCCTGTTAGTCGCACGCCGACGCCGACTCGGATGTGATCCGGGTCACAAAATTTTCGATGACGACTGAACGGATATTCAGACACGCTGCGGAAAAAGCGGCGTATGGCTATTTCTTCACGTGCGGCAACGCAGACGCCGATAGCGTCGTGCCGGAAAGGGCCGCAAACAGCTTCTCGTCGGCCTCGCTCACCACGCAGTTGGAGCCCGCACGCTTGGCGGCGTGGAGGCACATCTCGGCGGTTTCGATCAGGCCTTGCGCGGGCAGACGCTCGTCGAGCGAGGCGACGCCGACCGAGAGCGTCAGCCGCGCCTTCTCACCGGTGGTGCGCCGCACCAGCTCGCATTTCATGACCGCGTGACGGAGCTGCTCGGCGACGCGGACCGCCGGCGGCAGGCTGGTCCTCGGCAGGATGATCGCGAACGCGTCATCGGAATAGCGCGCGGCGACGTCGCGCCCGGTGATCGCTTCCTTGGCCACCATGGCGATAAAGCGCAGCACCCGGTCACCGACGATGTTGCCGTAGTTCTGGTTTATCGCCTTGATGCCGTCGACGTCGGCGATCAGCAGGGCCAGCGGCTCGTTGGTGCCACGGCACTCGACGATGGCGCGCTCCAGCGCGGTGACGAAGAAGCGCCGGTTGCCGAGCCCGGTCAGGGGATCAGTCTGGCTTTCCATGCGCAGGTCGACGATCTCGCGCCGGATCTGCGCGATCTCCTCCGACATCGCCGCGAGCTGCGTCTGCAGCCGCGCGTTCTTCTCGGTCAGGCTGCGTGTCGCCTGCGCCAGCGCTTCGATGACCGCGCGCACGTCGGCGCGGTTGACGGTGCTCGCCAGCCGCTGCGCAGCAGTGACCAGGTCGCGCGAATAGCGGCTGACGTTGTCTTCCGCCACCTCGAGCGTCGCCGCGATCTGATCGACCTCGCCGGCCAGGCGCGCGCCGATACGCGTGCCCTTGTCCTGGACCTGGCCGGGCGCGATGTGGGCGTCGTGCAATTCCTCGATATCGGCGGCGTTCAGCGTCCCGTTGCGGGTGAGACGCGTGTTGATGGCGGCGGAGAGGAGGCCGCTGTCGCCTGAGGCGTACTTGAACCAGAGCGCGTAGCTCTTGGGATCGGCCGGTTGCCCGAATGCGCCGATCTTGCGCAGGGCGGCGTCCGCGATCCCTATGGTATTGTGGTACTGCTGCCTGGGCTGGGTCATTCCGGTTTCCGCCAAAACCGGCCGCAACGTGTCGCAAGCGGCCAACCGCTACAATGCGATGGTTTTTCTCAATAACCTCTTAACCAATTGAATCCGGGCTAATTGAACCGCCCGCGGTCGTGCGGGGCCATGAAGTCGACCGCCAGCCCCGTTGGCCCGAGCGGAACGATGCCGGTCGGGTTCACCCGCTTCTGGCTGCCATAATAGTGGCGCTTGATGTGGTCCATGTTGACGGTCTCGGCCACGCCCGGCTGCTGATAAAGGTCGCGCACATAGTTCGACAGGTTGGGGTAGTCGCTGATCCGCTTCAGGTTGCACTTGAAGTGGTAGTGATAGACCGCGTCGAAGCGGATCAGCGTCGAGAACAATCGCCAGTCAGCCTCGGTGATCTGGTTGCCAACCAGCCAGCGCTGACGCGACAGCCGAACGTCGAGCTTATCGAGGGTGTCGAACAGCGCGCGGCAGGCTTCCTCGTAGGCGTCTTGCGTCACCGCGAAGCCGGTGCGGTACACGCCGTTGTTGACGGTGGTGTAGACGAGGTCGTTGACGCGATCGATCTCTTCCCGCATCGCCGCCGGATAGTAGTCGGTGCGATCGTCGGTGAAACGATTGAACGCCGAGTTGAGCATCCGGATGATCTCGGAGGATTCGTTGTTGACGATCGTGCGGCGTTCCTTGTCCCACAGCGTCGGCACCGTCACGCGTCCGGAATACTTCGGATTGGCGAGCAGGTAGACCTCCCACAATTCCTTGACGCCGTTGACGGTGTCGGGAAGGCTTCCGGGCTCGTCGGTGAAGCGCCAGGTGCGCGCGCCATACAGCGGCGCCGCGATCGTGATCGAGATCGCGCCTTCGAGCTTCTTGAGCTTGCGGAACAGGGTGGCGCGGTAGGCCCACGGGCAGGCATGCGCGACGTAGAGGTGATAACGCCCGGACGCGGCGGGAAACCCGCCTTCGCCGCTCGGACCGGCGCTGCCGTCCTCGGTGATCCAGTTGCGGAACACCGACGGCTTGCGCACGAAGCGGCCGCGCTCGTGTCGGTTGGCTTCGGTGTCCTCGTGCCACGTGCCTTCGACGAAAAACCCCATATTCCGGTCCTTCCTGGGTAACTGCGGCAGCTATGCGTCGCGCTGGATATAGGGCTTCAAGCCGCGTCCCACAGCGCCTTGACCTTGGGGAACGCCTCCTTGCCGTGCCGCACGCGGGCCGGGCTGGACGTGTCGCCCCACTTCACGACGGCCTCGGCGAAGGAGGGGCGCTGCTTGATACGCACGAGCCAGTCCTTGAGCTTCGGCAGATCGTCCAGCAGCGCGGACAGCTGGAACGTCTCGAGGCGGTTGGCATAGACGACCATGGAGATGTCGGCCAGCGAATAGTTATCGCCGACCAGCCACGGCGAATTTCCGAGCGCTCGTTCAATGTCCTCGAATATCCGCTTGAACCGGCGCAGCGCGCCGGGAAGCAGCGGCGAGTCGAGGCCCATCTCGTTGTTGATCTGGTCGTTATCGCGCCGCGTCTCTTCCGGCATCGCGTCGTAGTGTTTCTTGAGCGTGGCGGGATCGGCTTCAAGCGTCACGAAGCGCATGGCGACGCATTGTCCGATCGTGCGGCTGTCGACATGCACGCTTTCGTCGATCAGCTTGGTCCACAGCCGCATCTGCGCGCGTTCATACGGGGACGCCGGCCGCAATGGCGGAGCAGGGAACGCATCTTCGAGATACTCGAGGATGACCTGCGATTCCCGGACGACCTTGCCGTCGTGGATCAGGGTCGGTACCACGCCGCGCGGGTTGAGCTTGAGATATTCAGGATCGTGCTGATCGCGCTTGCTCAGGCTCGGGTCGACGTACCGGCTCTCCCAGGCGAGCCGCTTTTCGGCCAGCGACAGCCGCACCTTCTGGGCGGCGGTGGAGCGGTCGAAATGATAGAGCGCAAGCATGCTCTCGGCCCTCGTTGATGGGCAGCTAACCAAGGCTGCGAGCCGCACTCTACACGGTCGCGAGGGCAGCCCAAGGCGGCCTCGGCGGGCCGGCCAATGGACCAGAACCCGGCCGGATGCTATTCGCATCGCCGGCCCATGAGCGATCTCTCTCTAACCCTCCTGCCGGAAAGCGCCGACGATGCGATCGCGATCGATCGCCTGCACGAGCGCACCTTCGGACCGGGGCGGCTCGCCAAGTCCGCCTACCGGCTGCGGGAGGGTCACGACCACAGCCCCGACCTCTCCTTCACTGCGCGCATCGGTACGCTGCTGGTGGGTTCGGTGCGCCAATCGACCATCCGCATCGGCGATACGCCGGCGCTGCTGCTCGGCCCGCTGACGGTTGAGCCGCCGTTCCGCCAGCACGGCATCGGCAGGGCGCTGATCGAGCGCGCGCTGGCGGAGGCGAAGGCGCGTGGCCATCGCTTGGTCGTGCTGGTGGGCGACGAGCCCTACTACGGCGGGATGGGCTTCAAGATGATTCCGAAGGGGCAGGCGAAGATGCCCGGTCCGGTCGATCCGGCAAGGTTGTTGGTATGCGAGCTTGTCGACGGCGCATTCAAGGGTGTATCCGGGCCGGTCCGTCCGGATTGGGTTACTCGCTAACCTGCTGGTTGTTTACGGCCGATTTATTTCGAACATTGCCACGCGAAATTTTTTTGACGCCGACTCCCTCGGAGGGTAGCGTCGCGCCGGATTTCTTCCAGACAAGGTGAGCACCGTGAAAATCTTCAGCGCCATTGTAACCGCGGCATTGCTGGCGGCGGCGACGCCCGCGCAGGCTCAGAAGGTCGACCTCTCGACCATCACCTGCAAGCAGTTCCTGGAGATGAGCCGCGAAAGCATCAGCCTGATCCTGATGTGGATGGCCGGCTACTACTCCGACCAGGACGCGCCGCCGATCGTCGACTTCGACAAGATGAAGGAAGACGCCACCAAGCTCGGCGGCTATTGCGCCAAGAATCCGGAAGTCGGCCTGATCACCGCGGCGGAAGAGACGATCGCGGAATAGCGCTAGCGCCCTTCGCGCGCCCAGGTCAGCGCTAGCGCGCCGATCAGCAGCAACAGCCCGATCGCGCCGGCGAAGATCGGCAGCACGCCGATGCCGCGCACGACGCTCGCTTCGCGCATGCGCAAGCCGACCCAGTCGTCGCCGCGGAACGTGTCGCTCGATCGGACAGAGACCACGCGTGGCATGTTGAGCCCGCCGCTGGCATCGGCGATCCGCATCGACGCGCCGCCGGTAGCGTCGGCGAGCGGCGCCATCACCTGCGTCGTCGATGTCACCTCGGTGAATTCACGCGGGTTTGCCGGCCCGACATTGGCGAGCGCGGTGAGCTTGCCGTCGGTCGCGCGCCAGAGGCCGAACTCGTTGGCCTCGATGGTGGCGCGGAACACACCGGGATCGCCTTCGGTGAGCCTCAGGGTGCGCGTCTTGCCCGACGGCGCGGTGAGCGTGATCTCCTCGACGCTCTCTTCCATGGTCTGACGTTGCACCGTGAGGTCGCGGCCGCGCACCATGATGCGCAGCGCCTCCTCCTCGAGGTCGGGCTGCTTCATCAGCCAGTGCGAGAGCCGGCGCATCAGGTCGGTGTGCGGGCCGCCACCTTCGTAGCCACGCGCCCAAAGCCAGATGTGATCAGAAAGCAGGAGCGCAATGCGGCCTTCGCCTTCGCGCGAGAGCTGGAGCAGCGGCTTGCTGTCGGGGCCTTCCATGACGGTCATGCCCTTGTTGGCACGGGCATCGACCAGGCGGAACCAGCGGCTCCATTGCGGGGGATCGCTCTGCGAGCCTTCAAGTCCGCGCGTCACGGGGTGGCGCTGGCCGAGTTTCGAGAGCTTCGCGCGATAGGCCATGTCGGTGGTACGGCCGGACGGCTCCGCCGGCAGCACCGCTTCCAGCGGCGTGCGCCAAAGGCTGGTCTGGCTGGCGTAGTCCGGGCCCGCGGCGATCAGCACCGCGCCGCCGCCGCGCACGTAGCGGGCGATGTTGTCGAAGTAGAGGATCGGCAGGACGCCTTGCCGCGCATAACGGTCGAAAATGATGAGCTGGAATTCGTGGATCTTCTGCTGGAACAGCTCGCGGGTCGGAAACGCAATCAGCGACAGCTCGTGGATGGGCGTGCCGTCCTGCTTCTCCGGCGGGCGCAAGATCGTGAAGTGTACGAGATCGACGGCGGCGTCCGACTTGAGCAGGTTGCGCCAGGCGCGCTCCCCGGCATGCGGCTCGCCGGAGACCAGCAGCACCCGCAGCTTGTCGCGCACGCCTTCGATCGCCACCACGGCGCGGTTGTTGACGGTGGTCAGCTCGTTGTCGAGCGGCGCCGCCTCGATCTCGACGATGTTCGGCCCGGCGTGCGGGATCTGCACATTGACGCGGACCTCCTGACCGACGCGCACGTTGCGCTTGTCGACCACCTCGCCGTCGCGACGCACGACGACCTGCGTATTGCCGGCCGGCATGCCCTGGTCCTCGACCCGGTAGACGATGGTCTGCGACTGCCCGACAATGCCGAAGCGCGGCGTCGTCACCAGCACCACGCGCCGGTCGCGCTCATTGGGGCGGCCGGTTACCAGCGCATGCACCGGCGCGGCAAAGCCGAGCGTAGCGGCGTCCGTGGGCACATCGTGGACGCGGCCGTCGGTGATGAGGAACACGCCGGCCACGCGCTCGCTGGGGATATCGCTCAGCGCGGTCTGCAGTGCCGTGAACAGGCGCGTGCCGTCGGCTTCGCCGCCGGACTCGCCGGCCTCGACGAAGCGCACCTCGAGATTGGCGATGCGTCCGAGCCGCTCGGAGAGAGCGGCACGCACGGCCTCGGTCTGCTGGGTGCGATCGCCGAATTCCTGGCTGGCGCTCTTGTCGACCACGACGATCGCGACCGAGGTGAGGGGATCGCGATCCTCGCGGGTAAATGACGGATTGGCGAGCGCCAGCACGAACAGCGCCATCGCGGCGGTGCGCACGATGGCGCCGTGGCTGCGTGACGCGAACAGCAGCACCGCGAGGATAGTCGCGATGGCCAGCGACAGCCACACGATGTAGTCGGGAACGAGCGGGGCGAATGAGATACCGAAGTTCACGGGAACGCTCCTACTGCCCCAACCGCTCAAGCAACGCCGGCACGTGCACCTGATCGGCCTTGTAGTTGCCGGTGAGCGTATACATCACGATGTTGACGCCGGCGCGGAATGCGAATTCGCGCTGCCGCGGCTCGCTCGCCACCATCGGCAGCATCGCCTGCCCGTCCGGGCGCAGCGCCCAGGCGCCGGCGAGATCGTTCGACGAGATGATGATCGAGGAGACGCCGTCGCCGGTGCGCGCCGGACGCTCTTGGGTGTCGTCATCGCGCTCCGGTGCGGAGGCCTCGACCCAGAGCTGCCCGCCGGCAAATCGGCCCGGAAACTCCTTCAGCAGATAGAATGTCTTGGTCAGCACGTGGTCGCGCGGCACCGCCTCGAGTTCGGGGATGTCGAGCGAAGAGAGGATCGTGCGCAGCGCCTGTGTATTGGGCGAAACGTTGCCGCTGCCGCCGCCTTCGATTGCGTCGCGGGTGTCGAACAGCACCGTACCGCCGTTCTTCATATAGGCGTCGATGTGCTCCAGGGCTTCGCGCGACGGCCGCGCCGCGCCTGGCACCATCGGCCAATAGATCAGGGGATAGAACGCAAGCTCGTCCTTGCCTGGATCGATGCCGACCGGGTCGCCGGCTTCGAGCGCCGTGCGCTGCGCCAGGAACAGCGTGAGGCCCTGGAGGCCGGCGCGGCTGACGCGGTCGATCTCGTCGTTGCCGGTGATGACATAGGCCAGCCGCGTCTGCAGCGTCGCGCGCAATGCCGCGGCGTCGTCCTGCGCCTGTGCCGGCTGCGGCCACGCGAACGCGGCGGCGATGATCGAGAATGCGATGGCGGCCGCGGCCGGACGCGCGCGGCGGCGGAACAGCTGCGCCAGCCCGCCGGCCAGGAAGAACACCACCAGAGCATCGATTGCCAGGAGACCCATGGCCGCCAGCATAACAGGTCCTCGCAGGTCCTGCGGATCACTTACGCGATAGACGTCGCGCCGCGCATTGAGGCCGGCGAGGTCGAGCGGCGCGAGCTTGTCGTCGGGCGCGAGCGTGTTCACCGCCAGAAGTGCTTCCGGCGGGCCGTAGAAGCCGGGCGGGTTTTCAACCGTGGCGCGGCCGGAATAGCCGGCGGCAACCGGTCGCGCGCTTTGCGGCGGCGGCCCGAACACGCCGAAACCATCGAGGATGCGGCTGGGCGGCACCACCTCGCGTCCGCCGGCGCGCGTGCCGTCGCCATCGGTCATCGCGGCCGATCCGGCGAGCGAGACGATGCGCTTGAGCATGTCCACGAAGGCGCCCGACAGCGGCAGGTTCGACCAGCGGGTGTCGGCGCTGACATGGAACAGGATGATCAGCCCCTTGCCGCGCGCCTGCGCGGTGACGAGGGGCGTGCCGTCGGCGAGCGTCGCCCACGTGCGGTCGGTCAGTGTGGCGTCGGGCTCGGCCAGCACTTGACGGTTGACGGTGACATCGTTCGGCACCGGCATGTTGGCGAATGGGCTTTCGCGCGAGAACGCCGCAAGCTGCTGCGGCTGGTCCCAGCTCAGCGCGCCGCCGAGCGCGCGTCCGCCACGGCGCAGCTTCACGGGGATGAGGTCGTCGTCGCCGGCGGCGAGCCGCGGGCCGGCGAAGCGTACCAGCACGCCGCCGCTTTCGATCCATTGCGAGAGACGGTCGCGCGCCTCCGCGACATTGCCGACATCGGCGAGGATCATCATCGGCAGCCGCTGATCCATGAACTGGCTCACCGCCTGCGCCGCCGAGCCGCGTTCGGCCTGTCGCACATCGGCGAACGGATTGAGGGCGCGGGTCAGGTAGTAGGTGGAGGCGAGCAGCGGCTGCGCGGTGTCGGCGGTTGCGCCGGTGACGACACCGACGGCGCGGCGGCGCCAGCGCTTATCCAACAGCTGGACGGCTCCCGCGGAGCGCTCGGCGGCGACGTCGATACGCGCGACGTCGTTGCGGATCTCGACCGGCAGCATCAGCGCCGCCTCGGTCTCGGTATCGTTGGCTCCGAACGAGAACGCCGCCTCGCCGAGTGGCAGGCCCTTGAGGTCGAGGCCGCGGATCGTGCCGGATTGCGAGGCGCCCTTGGCGGAGCGCAGAACCTTCACTGTCAATGCGCCAGCCGTATTTTCGGCGCCGGCGAGCGCCAGCGACGGCGCGAGGCCGCCTTCGATCACGCTCATGGGGCGCGTCCCGACGATACGACCGAGCGCGGCGACGAAGTCGGAGCCGCCGCCCATATCGACGCCGTCGGCGAGCCAGACGGTCTCGACGTCTGCGTTTGCGCCATAGAAACGTGTGACGCTGGGCAGGGCATCGGAGCGCTGCACGGCATACGGCCGCGGCTTCATCTGCTTGAGTCGCACGCGCGCCGCACCTGGCGTCTCCAAACCGATCTCACGGCCGGTCTCCGAGAGCGGGATGAGCGCGACGCCGCGGCCGTCGGTCTCGGCGCGGTTGATGATGTCCTCGGCGGTGCGCATGCGCGCATCCCAGGTGCCGGCGGCGGGGAAGCCATCGTCGACCAGGATCGCGAGCGGCGAGGTTGAGCGCGCCACGTCGGCAGCGGGGTTCCACAGCGGGCCGGCCGCGGCGAGGATCACCAGGGTCGCCAGTGTCAGACGAAGCAGCGTGAGCCACCACGGCGTGCGGCGCGGCGTCTCCTCCTGCGGCTTGATGTCGAACAGGAGCCGCGTGGGTGGGAAGTCGATGCGCTTGGGTTGCGGCGGAATAAGCCGCAGCAGCCACCACAGCACCGGCAGGCTCAACAGGCCGAGCAGCACCAGCGGCGAAGCGAAGCCCAGCGGCAGCCACGGCATCATGCCGACCTCCGGGATTGCACGCGACCGCCCACCACGGCGCCGGGCGGCGGCGCGGCCATGCGGGCATGCAGCGCCAGCAGCAGCTCGGTTGCCGGACGATCGGTGCGATGCACCGCAAAGCTCCAGCCAAGCTTGTCGGTTTCGGCGCGCAGCTCGGCGCGATGCCGCGCGACGCGCTTGTCGTAGTCGGCCTTCCAGGCCTCCGCGCGGCCGGCGGTGATCGAGCCGCCGCCTTCGGGCTCGATGAACTCGACGCGGCCGTCATAGGGGAAGGTCTCTTCCGCGGGGTCGACCACCTGCACGGTATGGCCGTGCGCGCCGGTGGCGGAAAGCCGTGAAAGCGTGTGGCGTATCTCGCCCATCGGCGACCAGAAGTCCGATACGAGCACGATTTCGGACAGCGACGACGGCACGAATGACGGCGGCAGGCTCAAGCGTTCGGTCACGTCGTGCACGATGGCATTGCCCATCTTGTCGAGCACGTTGCGGCTGCCGGTCGGCCGCATCAGGCCCGGCACGCCGACGCGCTCGCCCGCGTGCACCAGCACTTCGGCAAGCGAGAACGCGATCACCAGCGCGCGATTGAGCTTCGACTCCGTCGCCAGCGCCGAGGTGAAATGCATCGACGGCGAGCGATCTGGCCAGATCCAGACGGTGTGCGCAGCCTCCCACTCCTGCTCGCGCACATAGAGGATGCCGTCGCGCGCCGAGCGCCGCCAGTCGACGCGCCGCGCCGGCTCGCCGGAGAGGAAGCGGCGGTACTGCCAGAAATTCTCGCCTGGACCGGCACGGCGGCGGCCGTGCAGGCCGTGGATGACGGTGGCGGCGATCTTGCGGGCCTCGAGGATCAGGCGCGGCAACGTTTCCGCGAGCGTGCGTGCTTCGCCGCTTGCGTGCTGCGTAGCCTTGACCTCTTGCTTATCGGCCCGCCGCGCCATTCCACCTATCCAATGCGTTGCTTGAGCCGGCCGATGACGCCTTCCATGGTCTCGCCGTCGGCGCGGGCGGCGAAGGTGAGCGCCATGCGGTGCTTGAGAATCGGCTCGGCCATGTCGAGCACGTCGTCGATCGACGGCGACAGCCGCCCGTCGATCAGCGCGCGGGCGCGTGCCGCGAGCATCAGCGCTTGCGATGCACGCGGGCTCGGGCCCCAGGAAATCAGCTTGCCGAGCTCGCCACTCTCCGGTCCCGGACGCGCCGCGCGCACCAGCGTGAGGATCGCGTCGACGACGGACTCGCCGACCGGCAGGCGGCGCACCAGCCGCTGCGCGGCGAGGAGGTCTTCGGCGCTCATCGTCGCCTTCGGCTTGCTCTCTTCCATGCCGGTCGTGTCGAACACGATCTTCCGCTCGTTTTCGAGATCGGGATAGTCGACGTCGATCTGCATCAGGAAGCGGTCGAGCTGCGCTTCCGGCAGCGGATAGGTGCCTTCCTGCTCGATCGGGTTTTGGGTCGCGAGCACGTGAAAGGGGCGGGGAACGTCGTGGCGATTGCCTGCGACGGTTACATGCAATTCCTGCATCGCCTGCAGCAGCGCCGATTGCGTGCGCGGCGAGGCGCGGTTGATCTCGTCGGCCATCAAAAGCTGCCCGAAGATCGGTCCCGCGATGAAGCGGAAGCTGCGCTTGCCGCCGGGGCCCTCTTCGAGCACCTCGGAGCCGACGATGTCGGACGGCATCAGGTCGGGCGTGAACTGGATGCGGCGCGCTTCGAGCCCGAGCACGGTGCCCATGGTCTCGACCAGCTTGGTCTTGGCGAGGCCGGGGAGGCCGACCAGCAGCGCATGACCGCCCGAGAGCACGGTGATCAGCGCCTGCTCGACCACCCGTTCCTGGCCGAAAATGACCTTGCCGATCGCGGCCTTGGCGGCGGCGACTTGGGCGCCGGTCGACTCGGCGGCCCGCACGATCATGTCTTCGAGTTTTTCCAGCCCGTCTCCGGCTGCCGCCATGTCATTTGCTCCTTAAGTTCCTGACGCTTGCGTCGGGTAGTGTCGCGCACTGAGCCTCACCGGCCTGGTTACAAAACGTGCAACATTCGCGCCAAATGCCGCAGGCCGGCGTCATCTGCGTGTCGCGGGCGCTGCCGCCCGTGCCCACGAATCCCCGCAACTGCCTGGAGATTACGCTAGTTTTCAACGGGTGCGATCCTGCCTTCTTGCAGTCCTGTTACGATCGCCCCGACTCGGCCTCGCACCCCACTGTCGCCTGCGGCGTTTCCACGTCCAACGCACTATTTTGTCGGCAGTGGATAAGCTTGCGCGCGACCACGATCGCAGGGAGAACGGCCATCACCGGCCCACGTTCCAGGCAAAGAATGGCGAAGGAAGGGCAGAGAATTCAAGGATTTGAGAGCATCCAGCAGGCCGCCGGGGAGGCCGCCCGCAGGGGGCCGCCGCCGGTGCATCTGTGGGATCCGCCCTTCTGCGGTGACCTCGATATGCGGATTTCCACTGATGGAACATGGCATTACTTGAAAACCCCGATCGGCCGGCCGGCGCTGGTCAAGCTGTTCGCGTCGGTGCTCAAGCGCGAGGGCGACAAGTATTTCCTGGTCACGCCGGTCGAAAAGGTCGGCATCACTGTCGACGATGCGCCGTTCCTTGCCGTTGAACTAAAGGTTGAGGAGCAAAACGGCTCCCGGCGGTTGCACTTCCGGACCAATGTGGATGACTGGGTCACGTGTGGGGCAGGGCACGTGCTGCGGTTCGAGCCGGAGCCCGCTACCGGGGGGCTCAAGCCCTACCTGCACGTGCGCCGCGACCTGTGGGCGAAGGTGACACGGGCGCTGTTCTACGACTTGGTCGAACTCGGCGAGGAACGCGATGTCGATGGTGTGCGCATGTTCGGTGTGGCGTCGGGCGGGGAGTTTTTCGTGATGGCGCCGGCCGACAGTTTGAGGGAGTTTGCATGACACGCACCTATCGCATCGCCGCCATCCCCGGAGACGGCATCGGCACCGAGGTGATCGCCGCCGGGGTCGAGGCGCTCACCGCCTGCGCCAGGCGCGACGGCAACTTCGCTTTCGCGTTCGAGCATTTCGATTGGGGCACGGATCGCTACAAGAAGACCGGCGGGTTCATGCCGGAGAACGGACGCGACCTGATCAAGAACCACGACGCGATCCTGTTCGGCTCCGCCGGCGCGCCTGACGTGCCGGACCACGTGACGTTGTGGGGGCTGCGTCTGGCGATCTGCCAGCCGTTCGATCAATACGCCAATGTGCGGCCGACCCGTATCCTCCCCGGCATCGCCAGCCCCTTGCGCAACGTCACCGGACCAGAGCTCGATTGGGTCATCGTGCGCGAGAATTCGGAAGGTGAGTATGCCGGCGTCGGCGGCCGCGCGCACAGGGGATTGCCGGAGGAGGTCGCGACCGACGTGTCGATATTCACGCGCGCGGGCGTGACGCGCGTGATGCGCTTCGCCTTCGAGCTTGCCCGGTCGCGCCCCCGCAAGCTTCTCACCGTCGTCACCAAGTCGAATGCGCAGCGCCATGGCATGGTGATGTGGGACGAGATCGCCGCGGAAATCGGGGCGAAGTATGCCGACGTCACCTGGGACAAGATGCTGGTCGACGCCATGACCATGCGCATGACGCTGAAGCCGCAGACGCTCGATACCATCGTGGCCACCAATCTGCACGCCGACATCCTGTCGGACCTCGCGGCGGCGCTCGCCGGCTCGCTCGGCATCGCGCCGACGGCGAATCTCAACCCGGAGCGGAAATTCCCGTCGATGTTCGAGCCGATCCACGGCTCGGCCTTCGACATCATGGGCAAGGGCATCGCCAATCCGATCGGGACGTTCTGGTCGGGCGTGATGATGCTCGACCATCTCGGCGAGAAGAGTGCGGCGGCGCGTCTGATGAATGCGATCGAGCGCGTGACGGCGGACAAGTCGCTGCATACGCCGGATCTCGGCGGCAGGGCGAAGACCGCCGACGTCACCAAGGCGGTGTGCGACGCCTTGGCCGGCGACAATCGGACGTACTGACGTCACCCTCAAGAAAACTCCAGGGAGAACGACCATGCCAAGATATTTCGGGCCATTGTCGCTGGCGGTGGCGCTGGCTGTCGGCGGATCGCAGGCGCTGGCGCAAGGCTTTCCGTCGCGGCCGATCACGCTCTTGGTCCCTGCCGCTGCCGGCGGTCCGACCGACGCGGTGTCGCGCATGATCGCGGAATCGATGGGCCGCACCCTGAGCACGCAGGTGGTGGTCGAGAATGTCGGCGGCGCCGGCGGCACCATCGGCATGGCGCGCGTCGCCAAGGCCCCGGCCGACGGCCACACCGTGTCGGTCTGGCACATCGCGCAGGCCACGGCACCGACGCTATACGAAAACCTCCGCTACAACGTGATCAACGATTTCGACTCGATCGGCCGCATCGCCGACGTACCGATGACGATCGTCGGCAGGGCTAATCTCGAGCCGAAGAACGCTTCCGAGATGATCGCATGGGCGAAGCAAAAGAAGGCGTCCGCGACCTACGGCCATGCCGGTGTCGGTTCGGCGTCGCATCTGTGCGCGCTGATGTTCATGAGCTCGCTCAATGCGCAGATGACGGGCGTGTCATATCGCGGCACCGGGCCGGCGATGACCGATCTGCTCGGCGGTCAGTTTGACTGGATGTGCGACCAGACCACCACGACCACGGCGCAGATCCGCGAAGGCAAGATCAGGGGCTATGCCGCGACCACGCTGAAGCGGCTTGCGGTTCTGCCCGATCTCCCGACCCTGGACGAAGCCGGGCTCAAGGGATTCGAGGTGACGGCTTGGCACGCGATGTGGGCGCCGCGCGGTCTGCCGGCTGACGTATCGGCGCGGCTGACCGGCGCGTTGCAGGCCGCATTGAAAGACCCGAAAGTGTCGGAGCGGCTCACCGCGCTCGGCGCGGTCCCCGTGCCGGAGCAACAGCAGACGCCGGAAGCGCTGGCGTCGCATCTCAAGGCCGAGGTGGCGCGGTGGTCGCCGGTGATCAAGGCGTCCGGGGCAAAAGGGACCTGACAGCCGCGGGCAATTCCGCATAAGTGTTGGTCATGGTTTCGTCCCCTGCTTTGATCAACGATTTCTTTTCCCGCGCCCGGGCCCGGCTCACGCTCGACGTCCCGGCGGGCATCACCGACGAGAATATCGTTCCGGCGCGTGGCGACCACGATCTCGATCCGATGGCGGCGGCGATCGCGGCGGTGCGGCCGATCCGCCCGGCGGCGGTGCTGGTGCCGGTGGTGGCGCGCAAGGAGCCGATGGTGCTGCTCACGCAACGCACCGCGCACCTGAAGGACCATGCCGGGCAGATTTCGTTTCCCGGCGGCAAGATCGACTCCGCCGACGCCTCGCCGATGGCGGCGGCGTTGCGCGAGGCCGACGAGGAGATCGGGCTCGTCGCCGACCGCATCGAGCCCATCGGCTATCTTGATCTCTACCTGACGACCTTCGGCTTCCGGATCGTGCCGCTGGTGGCACGTGTCGCGCCCGATTTCGCTCTCACGCTCAACCGCGACGAGGTCGACGACGCCTTTGAAGTGCCGCTCGCGTTCCTGATGTCGCCCGAGAACCATCAGCGCAAGAGCCGCGAGTGGAACGGCCTGACGCGCCACTTTTATGAAATGCCGTTCGGCGAGCGCTACATCTGGGGCGCGACTGCGGGCATTTTGCGGAACCTCTACGAGCGAATTTACGCTGTTTGAACGTGCGGTCTTGTCGCATCGGTTCCGCGCCGGACTCGTAGCGGCCGCTATGCTAAGATTTTTCCGGAAGGTGTGGGGAGCGCGACGCAGGCTGAGCCCGTCGCAAAGCGTTGATGGGACGGCACGTGTCTGTTTGCCTGGCTGTTGCCGGGCTGACCTCGGCGACAGTCGTGATGGCGGCGGCCCCGTCCATTGCTGCCGATATCCAGGTGTTCACCTCGGGAGCGCCTTCCGAGGTTCAGAAGCGGCTGGCGCCGGCGTTCACCAAGGCGACCGGCCATAACGTCGTCATCACGGCCGAGACGATCGGTCTGATTCTTAAGCGTCTGGAAGGTCACAACGGCTTGGAAGGCGATGCCGGCCCGGACGTCGTGGTCATCCCCCGTCAGGCGCTGGCCAAGTTCAGCAAGAGCGGCGCATTGCGGCCGGGCAGCATGGTCGACATTGCGCGCGTCGGCATCGGCGTCGTGGTGAAAGAAGGCTCGGCGCGGCCCGATATCTCGACCGCGGACGCGCTCCGCACGACGCTGCTGAACGCCAAATCGATCGCGCATCCAGATCCGAAGGGCGGCGGCTTTACCGGCGCTCACATCGACCGCATGTTCGAGCGCCTCGGCATAGCGGACGCCGTGCGGCCGAAGGTCAGGCTGGGTTCCGCGTTTACGGGCGGGGTCGAGAGCGTCGCCAAAGGCGAGATCGAGCTCGGCCTTTTCAACATCAGCGAAATCGTGCCGATCAAAGGCGTGACCCTCGTGGGGCCGCTACCCGGCGAACACCAGAATTACCTCGTCTTTGCTGGCGCGCTGCATGTGCGCGGCGCCTCGCCAGGGCCGGCGGCCGCCTATCTTCGCGCGTTGATCGAGCCCGGTGCGGAAGCGGCCTGGAACGCCGGTGGGCTGGAAGCGCTCGGCGACCCGGCGTTGACGGGAACCGTGCCCGGTGGTGCCGGCAATCGAGATCAACCAAAACAATGATCGCTGCAAGGCGCTGGTGACGTTCCGGGCGATGGCGAAGGCCTTCCGGCCGCAAGAGGGTTGAGCGGCCCTAAGTCAGGCGGCTCTCACTTCGCTGCGCAGCGCCTCCGGGCGCTCGAACGACAATTGCGCCAGCGGCACCGGCCGGCTGAACAGATAGCCCTGTCCGAGCTGGCAGCCGGCGGTGCGCAGGAAATGCAGCTGCTCCGCCGTCTCGACGCCTTCCGCCGTGGTCTCGAGGTCGAGGCCGCGCCCGAGCCCGGTGATCGCGCATACGATCGCCGCGCTGTCGGAATGGGTGGTCATGCTCTGGATGAACGACTTGTCGATCTTGATCTTGTCGAACGGGAACATCTGAAGGTAGCGCATCGACGAGTAACCGATGCCGAAGTCGTCGAGGATGATCGAGACGCCGAGGTTCTTGATCTCGTGCAGGACCGCGAGATTTTCCTCGTTCTTTTCTACCAGCACGGTCTCGGTGATCTCGAGCTCGAGCCGCCTCGGGTCGAGGCCGGACTCCCGGAGCGCCGACTTGATCACCTCCATCAGGTTCGACTGCTTGAGCTGAACCGCCGACAGATTGACCGCGATCTTGAGATGCGGCGGCCACTTCGTCGCGTCGGAGCAGGCGCGCCGCAGGATCCAGCCGCCGAGCGGCATGATGAGGCCGCTTTCCTCCGCCAGGGCGATGAACTGGTCCGGGAACAGAAGACCGCGCTCCGGATGGCGCCAGCGCACGAGCGCCTCGGCGCCGCAGCAGTCGCGCCGGCCGATGTCGATGACGGTCTGATAGTGCAGCTCGAATTCGTCGCGTAGCAGGGCGCGCCGCATGTCGTCCTCGAGTTCGCGGCGGTCGCGCGCGTCCGCCTCCATGGTGGTCTCGAAGAAGCGATAGCGGTTGCGGCCCTCGTACTTCGCCTTGTAGAGCGCGAGGTCGGCGTGGCGCACGAGCGCATCGGCGTTGTCGGCGTCCTGCGGCGCCAGCGTGATGCCGATAGAGGTGCCGATAACGATCTTGCGCCCATCGATGTCGTAGGGTTCCGTGATCGTCGACAGGACACGGTTGGCCAGCACGGTCGCCTGATCACGCTGATTGGTGTCGGAGATCTGGATGATGGCGAATTCGTCGCCGCCCAGCCGCGCCACGATGTCGAGGTCGCGCGCCAGCCGGCGTAGCCGGTCGCCAACCGCCTTCAGGAGGGAGTCGCCGATCGCGTGTCCGAACGAGTCGTTCACCGCCTTGAAGCGGTCTAGGTCGAGCATCAGCAGCGAGAACGGCTCGCCGTGGCTTGTAATGCGCGCCAGGGCGTCGTCCACTTTCTCCAGGAACAGCGCGCGGTTGGCGAGGCCGGTCAGCGCATCATAGCGCGCCATATGGGCAAGCTCGGCCTCGACGCGCTTCTGCGCAGTGATGTCCTGATGCACCGCGACCCAGCCGCCGTTCTCCATACGCTGGTGGTTGATGGCGATCACACGTCCATCCCGCAGATGGTCGATGATGGAATAGTCATGGCCCACGGACATATTGATGAGCCGCTCGGCGGCGTAGTCCTTTGCCGCCGGCGAGGCGCCTGCCGCCACACGGGCATCCAGAATCGTCTGCGCCAGCGTGCCCGGCTTGAGCTGGTCGAGCGTGAGATTGTACATGGCCGCGTATTGCTTGTTGACGACGACCAGGCGCTGTTCGCGGTCGAACATGCTGATGCCGTGCGCCATGTTGTTGAGCGCTGCGTCGAGCTGTTGCGACGTTCGCTGGAGGGATGATTCCGATTCGCTCAGACGGCGGAATTGTCGCGTGATCGCGATCAGGAGGTAGATCGAGCACAGCAGCAGGGCGACGCTGCCCAGTCCGATCATCGCCGAGCGCCGGAGCCATCCCGCCAACGCTACCTTCTCGGTAACCGAGATATTGACGAACAGCGGATATTCCGGAACGGGTCGCGACGACACATAACGATAGTTGTTGTCTACCTTCGCGAGAATACGGTAGCTGCTCTTGGCGCCAGTCACCGCGCCGGACCAGGTATTTTGGTGAGACAGCTTCTTTCCTGCAAACCCGACCGGATCCGGATGGCGAAACAGGATCGTTGCATCTTCACGCACGAGGTTGAAGATCGCGCCTTGAATGGAATGCGTGGATTCGAAGAAAGCCTCGAAGTAGCTTGAGTTCACGCTGGCGAGGACGATGCCGGCGAACGCGCCGCTGGTGGTTTCCAGGCGCTGGGCCAAAACGACTATCTGGCTGCCATCAACCTTGTTGCGGATCGGAACCGATATGGTGAGTTTTTTGTCGAGCCGCGACCGCGCCGCTGTGAAGTAATCGCGCTCCGCGACGTTGACGTCGGGCGTCGGCCAGGCGGCGGTCGAGGCGACGATCTGCCCGCGTTCATCCGCGACTACGATATTGAAGAGGTGTGGCACGGTTGCAAGAAGGCCCCGCAGCCTGCTGTGCATCTCCCTATTGCCATAGATCGAGCGCAGCTTGTCGGGCGTCTCGATGTCGTGGCCCTTACTGATGTTCTTGATTTCCATCAGCATCGCTTCGATCGACGTGAGCGATCGGGACATTTGACTGGCCAGGACGGCGGCGATGTTGCCGGTGTCCGACATCGCGGCCTGGATGGCGTCGTTCCTGAGCTGCCAGATGGTGAAGCTGACCGCGCCGACCGAGAGTCCCAGCAATACAATTGCCGCCCACCACAGGCGCCGCAAGGCGAGGGCCTTCGGCGGTCGCGTCTCTGTCGGCGCTTGCTGCGCGCGTTCGATGTCGACAGCGGTCTGGTCGAGCATACCCTTGAACCGAACCCGGCAGTTGGCGCCGGCTTTGTGGTTCACCTTTACGCTCAGGACCAGAATATCCACTTAAGGTCTTCGGTTAACCGATCGCTAACCCACAGGTGCGACTACGAATTTTGCGGTAGGTCTTTGCGCGACATGCGCGCAGTGTACGCCGCTACTCGCGATAGCTGCGGCGCCAGCCAGTCTAGCGCTGTTGTGATGCGCGCCGCGATCGCACACGGTGCAGCGCTTCCCGGCCATCCGGAAGCCGCGGCAGCAGCGTGCCGACTGTCACCATCGCCACGGCTAGCAGGAACCGCGTCGTCAGCGGCTCATCGAGAACGAGATAGCCGGCGGCGACACCAAACAACGGCGTGAGGAATGTCAGCGCCGCCAGCCGGTTTGCCGAGTAGCGCTGTACCAATCCGAACCAGATCAGGAAGGTGATGAAGGCGACCCATGCGGCCTGGAAAATCAGCGATGCAATGGAAAGGTTGGACGGGACGGCCGTGATGCGCTCGCCGAGCAGAAGCATACAGACCGCCGAAACCGGTACCGCCATCGCAAGCTGATAGAACAATGTCTTCTCATAGGGAGCGCGGCACAGAGAACTCGCCTTCGCCACCAGCGTCGTCCCGGCGGCTCCAATCGCGGCAAGCACCATCATGGCGTTGCCGAGCGCCTGCTCCGGCTTCTCGAATGGCGATGCCTCGCCGAAGGCGATGACAATGCCCGCAAACGACAGGACGATTCCCATCCACTGCAATGACGTGAACCGCTCTCCGGGCAGGAACCGGCGCGATGCGATGACCACGAAGATCGGCGCGGTGTAGAGATAGACCACCGAGCGGCTCGCCGACGTATAAAGCAGGCCCTGATAGATCAGAATGTATTCGGCGGTGAACAAAAGGCCGATCAGGATACCGGGCTTAAGCGTTCCGTCGCGAAAGTCGAACCTAACGCCGCGCGCAAGCATCCACGTCGTGAGCAGGATGGTTGCGCCGGCGGCGCGGATCGTCGCCTGCATCACCGGCGGCACGTCAGGGAGCGCGAGCTTCACCGCGACTTGGTTGAGGCCCCAGCTCAGGCACAAAATTACGGTCAGTGTGATCGCCAGGAGGTCGAGCGGGCCGGTTGCCGGGTCGGGGGAGGCGCCGGGCGGGGCTCCCACCACGACAGGCGTATCGAGCGAAGCGGGCGTATCAGGTGTCGGCGTGCTCATGGAATACGAACCTGCGCGCTCGGCCCGACCTGCAGTTTCCAGTCCTTGATCGGCGTTCCCGTCACGTTGAGCCGCCCCGTCAGGTAATAGAGCCGGGCGGTGTCAGCGCTGCGCGACGTGCAGAACCGATCCTGGAGATAATAGGGCGGCGTCGCCTGGTAGTAGAGCATCGCACGCACGGCCATGGCCCGGCCGCCGAGCTGTGCCAGCGGCACGCGATAGGTGACGGTGTCGGTGCCGCCGGTCTGGTAATCCGGATCGTCTCCGACCGCGACCGGCGCGACCTCTTCCGCCAACTCGTGGTTGGCGCCGAGCGCATCGGCGATGCTGACGCGGTCCTCGAGTGGCAGGAAGCCCGCCGGCAGCAGCCGGTTGTCCTTCACCTTGGCGCAGAGCGACAGGAAGCTCGTGGTCAGCTCGCCCGCGGGCTTGGCGCCGATGCCGCAGACCGGTGCCGGCACGTCGGCGGGTTTCGCGATCTGCTCTTCATAGATCTGCGCCTGGTCCTGACGCGTGATGACCTGGAAGTGCGGCTGGTGCGCGCGCGCCAGCGGGTCGATGCGTGCGGAGCAATCCGCCCGCCACCGCAGCTCGCCCGCGATCGGCGCGCCGCGCTGGTCGACGATCACGCCGTTGGCGTTGGTGCGGCCGGACGACCACAGCACGCGATCTTGAGCGTCGAGCACGCTGAACTCGATGAAAGCGCGCCGGAACGCGACGCCGGAGGGGAACTTGTGCCCGGTGCGGTTGGTGATCGTGACGTTGGCGGTCAGGGCTGTGCGGTCGCGCCGGATCTCGCTGACGGTGACGTCGGCGGTGCGGTTGCGCGCCTGGTCGAGCATCGCGTTCTCGGTGGTGGTCAGGAGATCGACGCCGCGCTTCGCCGTCAGCATCGGATCTTCGGTGCGGATACCGAGCAGTTGCGGGAATTGCTGCGCCATCTTGATCAGGAAGACGTTGAGCCCGACCAGCGTGTGGCGGGCATAGCCATCGCGCACCGGCAGGTCGAGGTCCTGCGCCGGCAGCGTGTGCTCGGCCTGCGGAAAGTTCGAGTACTCCTGGATGGTCGCGATCTTGCTGCGATAGGGGATGCCGAACGCGTCGCGGCTCGGCATGTGGCAGTCCTGGCACGTTTGCGCCTTGGCCCCGGAGCGCAGCGGCAGCGGTCCATCCGGCGTCGAGCCGGTGCGATAGGCGCTGAACGCCCACTCCGGATAGGTCGCCTGCTCATAGGTGCGCGCGACCGGCTGCCCGCGATGCAGCACCGGCAGGTGCACGGTGTGACAGCTCGCACAAAGCTCGGCGCTCCTAACGTGGGTGCTGTGCTCCGGCACCATGCCGGTGGCGTTAACCATCGGCTTCTGCTTGGGATCGCGGAACGGCCCGTAGAGCTTGCCGGGTGGTCCCAGCAGGAAATTGCCGGTGAAGGTTCGCGCCAGGCCGGTGAGTCCGGGATTGGTGCGCTCCTGCCGCGCGTCGATGCAGGCATTCTGCGGTTGCGACTGGGCCGCGGCGGTCGCTTCCTTCCCGAGCACCATGCTGTGGCAGGTGGTGCAGGAGACGCCGTCGCGCGCCAGCGCGGCATAATGAGCGAGCGCGCGCACGTCGCCGTCGGCGTGGAACGGCGTCGCATTCAGGCTCTCGCGCGTGAATGGCTGGCAGCTGCCGGTGTCGGCATGGCGGTCGGTGGTGAACTGGCGTTGCCCTTGCACCGCGTGGCAGCCGAGGCAGGTATCCTCGATCGCCCGCGGATTTTCCGGATGGAATGTCTCGGTCTCGCTGGCGAGCTGCGCAAAGAAGATCGGGTCGCGTCCGGCGAGGCCCTTGGGTGACGTGCGCCAGGTCCCGTAGGGCGAGAGGTTGACCATCTTGTTGTCGCGGTCGGGCATGGTCATGTCGAATTGTATGCCGGTGCCGCCAGCACTGTGGCAGCCAATGCACTGTGTCGACGTCACCATTTGCGATCGTGCGTTCGGCGCGCCGGCCGCGGCCCAGACATGGTCGTAGGTTTCCGACGGCATCTTGACGACGCTCGCGCTGTTCGGTTGCGATTTGCTCAGCAGCCGGAAGACACGCGTGAACAGCGAGGGGTAGGCCGGCTCGGCCGGCGGCTTGGTGTCGGGCTTTGCCTTGGCGATCGCCTCGTGGAAGCTCTCGAACATCGGCTCCTGGACGAAGGTCCGGCTGAGGAACACCAGCGGGTCGCCGCGCTCGCCCTTGATGTTCCGCAGCGAAGCGAAAGTCGCGTTGTCGCGCGCCGAGCCGTGGCAGTTCATGCAGTAGAGGCCGAAGCCCATGTACTGATAGTCGTTGCTGGCGGGCGCCGGCCAGTCCGGACGCCACTCACTCTTCTCGGTCCAGCCGAACCAGCCCCAGAACCAGCCGTCGTAGGAGCCGCCGGCGTCGCGCACCATCACGGCGGCGCCCGATGTCGGCAGCAGATGCAGCGGATCGACGCCGGCGCAGGCGGCCGCCGGCGGCGGGAACATCTCCTTGATCATGATCGCGCCGTCGGGGACCGGCGCGGCTGCGAGCGGAACCGCGTGCTCTTCGGCACGATTTGATTTCAGCCACTCGACCATGTCCGGCGAATACCACGTGACCACCGGTGCGTGGGTGCCGAAATAGGTCCCGGTCCATTTCCCCTTCTCAAGCGTCCCGATGAAGGGGCCCGTGTCGCGCACATGCTTGTCGCGCTTCCAGCCCGAGACCTCGTCGCGATGGCAGTAGTTGCGCAGGAACTGCGCGAGCTTGGCCTGATAGGCGTCGAGCGGTAGCGCACGCGGGTTCCGCACGGACTGCGCGAGCTCGGCGCACTGCGTCCGGTCGGTCGTGTTGAGCGGCTTGGCGCGTTCCGCGATGCAGACCGTCGATGCGACGGCGACGCCGCATGATAAGCCGCATGATAAGAGGACGAAGGCGAGCGCGCCGCCAAAGCGCAGCAAGCGCCGATGGATGCGGCTTGCCCGTTGAGACTCCCATCTCAGCCCCGAACCGGCAATGTGCACCCGCGTCCTCCCCGAGCTGCTACGAAAATAAGAGTCGCGCCGGGTGCGGGTCAACCGCGGCGCTTTCCGAGGCCCGTGCGCAACTGTGGAGGATAGATATATGAGGATTGCGACGACCTTCCCATGCCGCTGACGAGATTAGCCGTGTAGATTACTGCCATGGCACGAACCGTCCTGATCGAGTTGCTGCTGTTTTTCATTCCGTTCGCGCTCTACGGGTTGTTTTTGCTGTCGACCCAGCGAAGCGGCGTGCTCGACCGCGCCAATTGGTCGCTGGCCCGCGTGCTTGCCCTTGTGGCCGCTTCGTTCCTGACGGTGATCGTTGGCGTCTTCTTTCTGGCGGAGCCGGGAGGCTCGCCGCCGCGTTCAACCTATATTCCGGCCCATATCGAAGACGGCAAGTTCGTGCCGGGCCAGACAAAGTAGTGAAGTCCGGAGCCGCCGCATGAGCTCGCCGCGCCGCATCCAGATCGGTCCTGAGCGGGCCCCCTGGTTGCGCGAGGGGGTGCTGCCGCATTTGCTCGAGGTTCTCGACCGCGACGGCGAGGAAGCACGCGTGGTCGGCGGCGCGGTGCGCAATACGCTGCTCGGGGAGCCGGTCGGCGACGTCGACGTCGCCACCACCGCCGCGCCGGACGAGGTGGTGCGGCGCGTGGCGGCCGCGGGGTTCAAGCCGGTCCCGACCGGCATCGATCACGGCACCGTCACGGTGGTGATCGACGGCGCGCCATTCGAGGTGACGACGTTGCGCGAGGACGTCGAGACCTTCGGGCGCCATGCGCGCGTCGCTTTCGGGCGCGACTGGCAGCGCGATGCCGAGCGGCGCGACTTCACGATGAATGCGCTCTATGCGGCGCGCGACGGCACCGTCTATGACTATGTCGGCGGGCTCGACGATCTCAAGGGTCGGCGCGTGCGCTTCATCGGCGATCCGGCGCAACGGATTGCCGAGGACTATCTGCGCATCCTGCGCTTTTTCCGCTTCCATGCCGCTTACGGCGACGGTGGTCACCCTGACGCCGCCGGTCTGTCCGCCTGCATCGCCGGGCGTGACGGGCTCGAGACGCTGTCGCGCGAGCGGGTGCGCGCGGAAATGCTCAAGATCCTGGTGGCGACGCACGCGGTGCCCGGACTCGTGAGCATGAGCGAAGCCGGCCTGTTGGTCGCCGTGCTCGGCGGCGTCCCGCTGCTGGCGAGCTTCGCCAACATGACCAAGCTCGAACGGGAGTTGTCGCTGACCCACGATCCGATCCGCCGGTTGGGCGCGCTCGCCGTCAGCACCCCGGAGGATTCGAAACGATTGCGCGAGCGGCTGCGTCTCGCCAATGCGGAGTACGACCGGCTTGCATCGATGGCGGACCAATGGTGGCACGTCTCCGCTGCGACCGACATGCGTGCCGCGCGCGAGCTGATCTATCGGCTCGGCGCGGAGAGATTCCTCGACCGCGCGCTGCTGGCGTGGTCGCGCGCCTGGAGCGAAGGCGTCGCCGACGATCGCTGGCACGATCTCGTGCTGCTGCCCGGCCGCTGGAGCGCCCCGGTGTTTCCGCTGAAGGCGGCGGACTTCATCGCCCGCGGCGTACCGCAGGGACCGGCGCTCGGTGCGGCGCTGCGCGCGGCAGAGGAGGAATGGATCGCGCAGGATTTTCCGATGGACTCCGGCTCCCTGGAGAAGATTACAACGGTGGCAATCGGCGCTTAGACCAGGGGCGCCGGCGACACGCAGCGCGCGATACCATCGGCCCTGATCCAGGCGGAGCGGACCTCCGGCGTGAAGGCCGCCACGGCCCTGGGAATAGTGATTTCCGGCTGACGATACGAAAGCCCCAAACGAGCCTCAGGCGGCCTTGGCCTGGTCTTCTTCGTCGACGCTCATGGCGTTGCCCCGCCAGACGAATCCCGCTTCGCGCCAGCCCTCGAACCAAAGCACCGGCAACATCACGTCGCGCGCCATTGCTTGCAGCGGGTAGAGCGGGGGCAGGTGCCAGCCGGCGGCCGCCGCCAGCAGCATCTCCGCGCCATACCAGAGCGCAAGCAACAGCGCGGTTGCGGTGATGACGGAATGGCCGCTGGCCAGGGCGAGGAAGATCACGGCCGTCAGCGGGGGCACGATGCCGGCGCCGATCTCGAGGCAGTAGAAGGATCGGAAGCTGTCGCGCCGCAGGCGCGCCCAGCGAACCTGCCGGTCCCACACGTCGGCGCGCACGCGCTCACCCAGCGGTTGGTCAAACGGGGCATCGACCAGACGCACGCGCTTTTTGCTGGCACGCATGATCTTGGTCGAGGCCGCGTCCTCCGCGGCCTCGGCGGCGAGCGCGCGCAAGCCGCCGGCGGCCTCGATAGCACTGCGGCGATAGAACAGCGTTTTCCCTTGCGCGAAGCCGAGACCGATCGTGTCCGCCGCATATTGCCAGCGCGCCTGGTAGGTGTTGAGGAAGACGCATTCCATCTCCGCCCAGAATCCGCGCGGACGGCTGCCGATCGGCGGCGCCGACACCATGCCGGTGTCGGGCTTGAAGGCGGCCAGCAGCCGTTGGAGGTAGTCGCGCGGCAGCAGCAGGTTGCTGTCGGCCATCACGATCCGCTCGTTGGCGGCGGCGCGCCAGCCCTTCAGTACATTGTTGAGCTTCGGATTGGCGCTGATGCGCTCGTCGCCGATCAGGAGCGCGGCGGAAACGTGCGGATGCTCGGCGATCAGGGTTTGCACCAATCCCACCACCGGATCACGCGTGGATACGGCGCAGAACAGGACCTCGTAGCGGGGATAGTCGAGCGTGAAGGTCGAGCGCAGTGTCGCGTCGACGAAATTGTCGAGGCCGCAGACCGGACGGATGATCGTGATCGGCGGTGCGTCGGCGGGCGGCGGCAGGTAACGGGTGGGCCATCGGCAGCGGACAATGGCGATAGCGATGCTGCAAAGCTGTAAGGAGATAGCCAGTCCGCCGATGATGGCTGCGGCCCAGATTGCGACTGTCATGCCCAAGCGGTAATGCGAGTCGATGACGGGGCTATGACGCAAGCCGTTGAATCGCTTGTCACAAAACCGCAGGACAAAGCTGGCATGACCGCGCCGTGGGGATGAAATCAACGAACGTGAGTGACCGTGAGGGCGACAGCCGATAACCGCCGTTTCCGCTCGCTCTTTATTTCCGACGTGCACCTTGGCGCCCGCGGCTGCCAGGCTGAAAAGCTCCTCGATTTCCTGCGCTTGCACGAAGCCGACACCATTTACCTTGTTGGCGATATCGTCGACGGCTGGGCGCTGCGCTCGGGATGGTTCTGGCCGCAATCCCACAACGACGTGGTGCAGAAGCTGCTGCGGCAGGCGCGCAAGGGAGTGCGGGTGGTCTACGTCCCCGGTAACCACGATGAATTCCTGCGCGACTACTACGGCACCCATTTCGGCGGCATCGAAGTGTCGGAAACCGCCATCCATGAGGGCGCCGACGGCCGCCGCTATCTGGTCATCCATGGCGATCATTTCGATCTGGTGGTGACGCAGGCACGCTGGCTCGCGCTGCTCGGCGGCAAAGCCTACCACTGGGCGATCATCGCCAACCGGCTGTTCAATGGGCTGCGGCGCCGTCTCGGCTTCCCCTATTGGTCGCTGTCGCACTGGATGAAGCTGAAGGTCAAGAACGCTGTGAGCTATATCGGCGATTTCGAGAAGGCGCTGGTTGCCGAAGCCGGGCGCCACGAGGTGCAGGGCGTTATCTGCGGCCATATCCATCACGCCGCCATTCACGAGGACTTCGGCGTCCGCTATCTTAACTGCGGCGACTGGGTCGAGAGCTGCACCGCCATCGCCGAGCACCACGACGGCCGCTTCGAGATCATGACCTGGACCGACGATCGGCGCGGCGTATTGGTGCCGGCCGCGCCGCTCAATCGGCGCGCGGCGTGATTGCCGGCGACCCCGGTCGCCCGTCCAAGAGGTATCGAAATAGAGTCGGTAAAAGCGTTGCAATCCCGTAGACACCGCCCGGCGAGGCTCGTTAGGCTTCCCTGCCCGGCGGTGAAAAGGACATCGAGCCGCCAAGCTAGCTGAGGAGGAAAACCATGATCCGCATCATCACCGCCGTCGTTGCGACGGTCGCAATCGCCTCGATCGCCACCGTAGAGCCCTCTTTCGCCCAGTCGTGCAAGGAGAACGCCGCGAAGCAAAAACTGGCGGGCGCCGCGCTCAAGAGTTTTATGACCAAATGCGAGCGTGAGGCGCAGGAAGCGTGCGATACCAAGGCGGGCGCGCAGAAACTCGCCGGTGCGGCCAAGAACAGCTTCACCAAGAAATGCGTCACCGACGCGGTGGGCGGCTGATAAATCCAACACTCGTTCGCGAGGCGGCCGGTCCTGCCGGCCGCCTTTTGCTTGGGGCTACTTTGTACGGGCGCTGAAACCAACGGTGGTCGCCCGCTTGCGTTGCTCGCGGGGGCCAAGGTCGGCGATCTCGATGATCAGCTTCATCAGGATCGCTTCCGCGAAGGTCTCGAAATTCTTTGCGGCGATCATGAAAGCGCCGGGGCCGCCGATCACGTAGTCCTTGAAGTACTGGTCGAGCTGCGGCTCGAAGGCGAGGATCGGCAGGCCGTTGATGACGATGCCGGCGTCGACTGCCTCGTCGCGCGCCTGCGTCACTGACCGCCCACGATTGTTGGAGCCGTCGCCGGATACGTCGATCACCCGCCGTTCGGTCTTCAGCGGGGCCCCGGGGAACAGCGTGACGGCACTGTCGATCGCGCCGGATATCGAGGTGCCGCCGCCATACATCATGCGTGGCGCCGACTCGATGGCGCCGGCGAAGCCCTTCACCGTGCTTTCGTCTTTGAGGATGGTCCAGGGGATCACCTGCGACTGTAGGAACGGGCCCGACCACTGCATCATCGTGACGGCGATAGCCTGGTTGCGGCCGGCGAGGATGGTGTTGAGCACGCGACGGTTCTGGAAGGCGGCCACATAGCCCATCTTCTGTAGTTCGAAGCGCTGGGCATTGACGCTGCCGGAAACATCGACGGCCAGCACCAGTTGCAGATCTACGGCGGGTTGCGCGTTGGCGTCGTCGCGCTGCGCCATGGCCAGCAGGACCGCCGAAAGACAGGCCGTGCTCCACTTCCAGGCAGACCGGGCCCGGCCAGAAAACGCGCGCATCGGAATGCCCTCCGTGGCGTCTCGACGGCGCAGCATAGCCGGTCTTGCGGCGACTCGCATCGCCTGCCTGGAGGGACTAGATTATGCGCGAGGCATAGCCCGAGAAGGCCATATGAACGCGATCCGACGGCCAGCCGATATCGCCCGCGACACCGCCCGGCGGTTCGCCGGGCGCAAGACCACCCGCGACGCTTTCCGGCGCGATACGTTCGCGCTGCCACGGGCGCAGGCACGCGAGAAGGCGCGGGAGTTGTTCAGGCGCTTCCCCAAGGCCGCCTATCAGACCGAGATCGAGAGCTGGCGCGTGCTTCCCGGCGATTGCATCGAATTCACGATGCGGCGTCTGCCAAGCGCGGATTAGGCTTCGGTCGTTGATGGCGGCTTTCCGTTGCGTGGCGCAACCCGCACTTCCTGCGCAACCTCCGGCGCCGCCGGTGCGTATTCTTCCGTGACGGAGTTCGAGCATGCCCAGGCTGTTCCGCGACGCGATCGTCTTTTTTGTCGGCGGCCTGCTGGGGACCGCATTCGGGGTCGCGCTCGGGTTTTTCTTCTTCCCGTATGTCTTCCCGCCGCCGCCGGCGATGGAATCGCTGACCGAGGCCGACCGCTCGCGGCTGGTCGCCACCGGCACCTTCATCCACGCCAACCCCTCCGACCCGGTGCACTACGGCAGGGGCAAGGTCAGCGTGTATGAGCGCACCGTCTTCCTGGAGCCGGATTTCGAGGTCGGGCCGGGCCCGGCATTCCATGTCTACCTGGTGCCGAAAGCGTCGATCCGCGCGTCGGCCGACATGAAGGACGTGATGTTCGTCGATCTCGGGCGGCTGCGGGCGTTCAAGGGCAGCCAGCGCTATGCCATCCCCGACGGCGTCGATCTCGCGAAATATCCGAGCGTCATCATCTGGTGCGAGCGTTTCAGCGTGCTGATCTCGCCGGCGGATTTGAAGGCGGCGCAGGCAGGAAAGTAGCGCAAGGGGTTTGCACAATCGTTTTTGGCCGGGCATGACGGTGGCATGCTGGAGTCCATCCTCGCCTCGCTAACGGCCGTCTCACTACTCGAACTGCTGCTGATCGCCGTGGTGGCGGTGCTGGCGTCGATGGTCGGCGGCATCGCCGGCTATGGCACCGGCGCGCTGATGCCGCTCGTCCTGGTGCCGGTGCTGGGGCCGGAGCCGGTGGTGCCGATCATCGCGATCTCAGCGCTGTTCAACAACACCTGGCGCGCCATCGCCTTCAAGAACCTGATCGACTGGCGCCGCGCCATGCTGGTCGCGGCGCTGGCGACGCCGACCACGATCCTCAGCGCCTACGGCTATACGCTCTTGACCGGCAAGGGCGCCGGCATCGTGATCGGCACCATGCTGATGCTCACGGTGCCGCTGCGCTACCTGTTCAAGCGCTACGTGATGGCGCTTGACCACAAGGGCCTCGCGCTTGGCGCGGTGATCTATGGCGGGGCCGTCGGCGGCACCGTCGGAGCCGGCGTGATCCTGCTCTCGCTGTTGATGGCGGCGGGGTTGCAGGGCGCGGCGGTGGTCGCCACCGACGCCGTCATCTCCATGGTTGTCACCGCCGTGCGCATGGCGGTGTTCGGCATATCCGGCGCGATCGACGCGCGGGTCGTCGCGTTCGCGCTGCTGATCGGCGTGGTCGCCCTGCCGGCCGCGTTCATGGCCAAGGCTCTGGTCGCGCGCATGTCGGTCAATTTTCACACTGCGATCCTCGACGTCGTGGTGCTGATCGGTGGCGCGGTGATGATCGCGGGCGCTCTGGCGCGTTAGTCCTTACCGTTCCAGCGCCGCCCAGGTCAGGCCGTGCTCGCGCGCCCAGCGCTGCACCACATGATGCCGGACTCACGGCCACTTCACCACTGGCGGCATGGACGAAAGAATCGACTCCACATTGCCGCCGGTGCGCAGCCCGAAGATGGTGCCGCGGTCGTAGAGCAAATTGAACTCGACGTAGCGGCCGCGGCGCACGAGTTGTTCCTCGCGCTCGGCCTCGCTCCATGGCGTCGCAAAATTTCTGCGCACCAGCTCCGGATAGATTTTCAGGAACGCGCGGCCGACGTCTTGAGTGAACGCGAAGCACGCGTCCCAGTCGGCTTCGAGATAATCGTAGAAAATGCCGCCGATGCCGCGCATCTCGTTGCGGTGCTTGAGATAGAAATAGTCGTCGCACCATTGTTTGTATTTGTCGTAAGGCGCGACCGCGGCATGCGCGTCGCAGGCCGCTTTCATCGCGGCATGGAACGTGACCGTATCGGGATCGCCCTGGGTGCGGCGGCGGCCGAGCACCGGCGTCAAGTCGGCGCCGCCGCCGAACCACGCCTTCGTGGTCACCACGAAGCGCGTGTTCATGTGCACCGCCGGCACGTGCGGATTGCGCAGATGCGCGATCAGCGAAATGCCGGAAGCCCAGAAGCGGGGATCTTCAGCGGCACCGGGAATCTCCTTGCGGAATTCCGGCGCGAACTCGCCGTGCACGGTCGAGCCATGCACGCCGACCTTCTCGAATACGCGGCCGTGCATCATCGACATCACGCCGCCGCCACCCGGTTGGCCGGTGTGATCGGTTCGGCTCCAGGGCGTGCGGACGAAACGGCCGGCCGGTCGGTCGGCGCAAGGCGCGCCCGCCGGCAGCGCATCTTCCAGTGCCTCGAACGCCGCGCAGATCTCGTCGCGCAGGCTTTCGAACCAGGCGCGCGCACGGGCCTTGCGGGCTTCAAGCAAGCTCACATCCATCCCCGCTTTCTAGGGCAGGGCGGTCAGCGGGGAAAGGCCCGTGTCATTCGCTTGCCTGCTTGAGGTAGGCGATCAGGTCGGCGCGTGCCTGCGCGTCGGGGATGCCCGCGAACGGCATGCGGTTGCCGCGGAACGGCGGTTGCTGCGGGTCGGCCAGGAACTTGTCGAGCAGTTCCGGCGTCCAGACGAAATCGGCGCGACGCAGCGGCGGCGAATAGATGAAATCGCCCACACCCGCCGCCTTGCGCCCGAACAAACCCTTGAGATGGGGCCCGGCTTCGTTGCGCGCCGGGTCGAAGGAGTGACAGGCGACGCATTGATCGAACAGCGCCTTGCCGCGTTGCGCATCCTGTGCGGCCGCCGCCAGCGCGATCGTCGTCACGCCGGCGGCGGCCAGTACGCGTATTCCAAGCACCATCAGATCAGCGACCCCGGTTTCTTGAGATATTTTTCGCGGATCGCATCCGCCGTCCAATACGCCAGCGCGCCGACCGGGCCGGTCGGGTTGTAGCCGGAGTTGTGCGGGAACGCGCCTGCGCCGGTCACGAACACGTTGGAGACGTCCCAGCTCTGGCAGTACCGGTTGAGCGCGCTGGTATTCGGATCGGCGCCCATCACGGCGCCACCAGTGTTATGCGTGCTCTGGTAGGGCACGACGCTCCAGGTCATGCGCGGTGCCGGCTTGCTCATCAGCGTCGGATTCATCGCCTTGCCGATGCCGCCGATGACTTCCGCCGCGTGACGCACGAGCTTGTGCTCGTTCTCCCGGAATTCGAACGTCATCCGCATCAGCGGCTGGCCGAAGCGGTTGGTATAGGTTGGATCGAGGTCCAGATAGTTGATCCGGTTCGGCATCACGGATGCCGAGGCGCTGATGTTGATCGATCCCTGGTACCACTTCGCGACGGCGCGCTTCCACGCCGAGCCCCATTGCGGGGTACCGGGCGGCAACGGGCGATAGGAGATGGGACGCCCGTGCGAGCCGCCGACGGTGATGTAGGCGCCGCCGATGCCGCCATGCTTGGTGCGATCGAAGTTCCAGTTGGTGTGGAAATCGTCGATCGATGTGCCCCAGCCGCCGGTGGCGATGAACGGATTGAAGCTCTTGTCCTCGAAGAACAGCGTGACGCCGGCACCGGCCTGGTAGGCGTAGTTCTTGCCGATCACGCCGGTCCCGCTCTGTGGGTCGTACGGCTTGCCGATGCCCGACAGCAGCATCAGGTGCACGTTGGACAGGATGTAGCCGGCCAGGATCACGAGGTCGGCCGGCTGCTCCATCTCTTCGCCGGTGAGTACGTTGACGTATTGCACGCCGGTGGCCTTCTTCCCGGTCGAGTCCTTGAGCACCTTGGTGACCCAGGAGTAGGTGCGCAATTCCACGTTGGGATTGCGCATGGCGACAGGGATCACGGTGATCAGCGGGCTGCCTTTCGCATTCGCCTCGCAGCCGAAGCGCTCGCAGAATCCGCAGTACTGGCACTGCCCGATCTTCATCCCGTCGGGATTGGTGTAGGGTTGCGACGCATTGGCGGTCGGTCGTACGAACGGGTGATAGCCGAGCTCCTTCGCGGTCTTGGCGAACAGCTGCGACGCGTGGTTCTGCAACAGCGGGGGCAGGGGATACTCGCGCGAGCGGGGATCCTCGAACGCGTTGCCCTCTTTCTGGATCGCGCCCTTGATGTTGCCGGCCTTGCCCGAGATAGCGGCCACATATTCGAACTTGTCGTAATAGGGCTCGAGCTCCGCGCCGCTCACGCCCCAGTCCTGCAGCGGCATGTCGCCGGGGATGTAGTTCTTGCCGTAGCGCTCCTCGTATTTGGTGCGGATGCGCAACTCATGATCGGGCCAACGCCAGGTGACGCCGTTCCAGTGCGCGCCGGCGCCGCCGACGCCTTCGCCGGGCAGGAACGAGCCGAGCCGCCGCATCGGCAACGCGGTCTCGGACGGATTGTTGCGGATCGAGTAGGTGTCCTGCGACACGTCCATCATCATGTCGTGGCGCGACGAGAAGCGCAGCTCGTCGCGGATCAGCGGCACCGCGAAGTCGTTCTTCGGCTCGCGCTGCCCGCCGCGTTCGAGCACCGCGATCTTGAGGCCGGTCGGTCCCAGTTCCTTCGCGAGGATGCCTCCGGTCCAGCCCATGCCGACGATGACGATATCAACGGGAGGAAGCTTGGTTGCCATGTGTGCCTCCCTCAGGACATATCTGCGATGCCGACGGGATTGGCGGGGAAGCGCCGTCCGTCGGCGTATTGCTTGACGTTCTCGGCGTTGTTGGCGGCGACGCCGGGGAAGCCGATCATCTTCCAGCAGACCTTGTCGCGGTTGCCGCCATAGATCGGGTCGGCGAACATGCCTTCCATGACATTGTCGTAGAGCACGCTGAAGAAAGCGCGGCCGGGGAGGCCGCCGGCGAGCGTGATCTTGCCGCCGGACAGTTCGCGCAGGAACACCTCCTTCTGCTCCGACGTGCAGCGGTCGAAGGTCTGGCCGTAGGCTTTGCGGCAGTGCGCGTTGGCGCCCTCGATGCCGGCGCGATAGAGCGCGGCCGGCGTGAGCGGAAGCTGGTAGCCCTGGTTGGCGGTGCCGCGCGCCCATGGCCCTTGCATATAGAGCCGGTCGCCTTTGCCCCATGAGCCCGCGAGCGCGCGGTCGATATAGGTCGCGAGACCGATATCAGTGCCGCTCGGTGTCAGTTCATCCTTCGGCACCATGTGATCGACCACCGCTTCGATGAACAGCGCCTCCTGGGGCTTGAAATACGTGTAGCCGGCGGGTTGCGGCGGTTGCGCGCCTGCTGGTGGCGCCGTCTGGGCCGGCGTTTGCGCGCTGGCGGGAGCGACCGGGGTCAATGCATGCGCCGCCGCGGCGGCCGCGCCTGCAACACCGGCCCCGCCGAGAAACTGGCGACGTCCAACATCCACGCGGGATTTGCCCTCGGCCATCGTCTCCTCCCTATGTTTGTCGCGGGGACGTTCGAGCGCCCCGTGCTTTGCTTTGGAATGATATCAGGATGCCGCGCCGCGAGTCCCACGCCCCGCGAGAGGGGTGGCATGCGCCACCTGCAAGGAGAAACGGCGCCCGCGCTGCCGCGTTTGGCTCGCCGCACAATCGCGATGGTTACGGCGTTCAGGCTATGCGCGTTTGCCGCATGGCTTCTCCAAGCGCCATTGCACAGGCGACCGCGACGTTGAGCGAGCGCAGCCCCGGCTCAATCGGGATGATCAGCCGCGCGTCGACGGCATCGTGTACGCGGTCGGGCACGCCCGCCGATTCCCGGCCGAACAGCAGCACATCGTCGCGACGGTAGCTGTGGTCGAAATACGAGACGCTGGCGCGGGTGGTGAACAGGATCAGCCGGGCGCCGTCACGCCGCCGCCAGGTGTCAAACGCGTCCCAGCTCCCGTGACGGACGATCGCCACCTGGTCGAGATAGTCCATGCCGGCCCGGCGGAAGGCGCGGTCGGTGACCGGAAAGCCGGCCGGCTCGATGATATGCGCCTCGGCCCCCAGGCAGGCGGCAAGGCGGAGAATCGTGCCGGTATTCTGGGGAATGTCGGGCTCGTACAACGCAATCCGCATGGGCGGAAAATAGCGGATTCCCGGCGATCGCAAGGCCGGAAACTGCCGCCCCGGAAGGCACTTGTGCGTGGTCGCTGCATTGCGGCCATGCTGCCCTTGCGCTCACCTTACAAGGGTGCCAATAAACGCCCGCTGGTTCGTGCCGACCCGCCTTGCCCGGGCTCGGCTGTAACCGGACCGCCCGCCGCCTCCGGAAGCGCGTTTTCCGATGGTCCCCCGCGCGGGCCGGCCGCCCTCGCATCTGGGAGAGGACTTTAGACGTGGCAACGATTTCTTCGACCGAGCACACGCGCCGCGATTTCCTGTACATCGCCACCGGCGCCATGGGCGCGGTCGGCGCGGTCGCGGCGCTGGTGCCGCTGATCGCCCAAATGAATCCTGACGCCTCCACGATCGCCGCCGGTGCGCCGATCGAGGTCGACCTCACGCCGATCGCCGAAGGTCAGGTGATCAAGGTGTTCTGGCGCGGCAAGCCGATCTTCATCAACCACCGCACCAAGAAGCAGATCGAAGAGGCCGTGAACGTCAATCTCGCGAGCCTGCCCGATCCGCAGCCGGACTCGGCGCGCGTCAAGCCGAAGCATGCCAACTTCCAGGTGTTGATCGGCATCTGCACTCATCTCGGCTGCATCCCGATCGCGCACCAGGGCCCGTATAATGGCTACTTCTGCCCCTGCCACGGCTCGGTCTACGACACCTCCGGCCGCATCAGGAGCGGCCCGGCGCCAACGAATCTGGCGCTGCCTCCCTACGAATTCGTTTCCGACACCCGCATCCGGATCGGCTGATCGCCGGCGCGACGACATCTTCTGCAGGGTTAGAACATGAGCGGACATTCGACCTACCAGCCGCGAAACGCTTTCATGAAATGGATGGAGGCGCGGCTGCCGATCGCGGGGCTGATCCACTCGTCCTTCGTGGTCTATCCGACGCCGCGCAACCTGAACTATTGGTGGACGTTTGGCGGCATTCTCACCTTTATGCTGGCCCTGCAGATCGTCACCGGCGTCGTGTTGGCGATGCATTACACGCCTCATGTCGACCTCGCCTTCAACTCCGTCGAGCAGATCATGCGCGACGTGAACTACGGCTGGCTGCTGCGCTATTTGCACGCCAACGGCGCGTCGATGTTCTTCCTGGCCGCGTACATCCATATGTTCCGCGGCATGTATTACGGCTCCTACAAGGAGCCGCGGGAGGTTCTGTGGATCCTCGGCGTGATCCTGCTGCTGCTCATGATCATGACGGGCTTCATGGGTTACGTGCTGCCCTGGGGCCAGATGAGCTATTGGGCGGCCGTCGTTATCACCAATCTGTTCTCGGCGATCCCGATCGTGGGCGAGTCCATCACCCAGTGGCTGTGGGGCGGCTACGCGGTCGGCAATCCGACGCTCAACCGTTTCTATGCGCTGCACTACCTGTTGCCGTTCGTGATCGCCGGCGTGGTGGTGCTGCATGTCTGGGCGCTGCACGTCGCCGGGCAGAACAATCCGGACGGCATCGAGCCGCGTCAGGACAGCGACACCGTCGCGTTCACGCCCTACGCCACCATGAAGGACGCCTTCTTCCTCTCGGTGTTCCTGATCATGTTCGCGTGGTTCGTGTTCTACACGCCGAACTTCCTCGGCCACCCGGACAACTACATCCCCGCCAACCCGGCGGTGACGCCGACGCATATCGTGCCGGAATGGTACTACCTGCCGTTCTACGCAATCCTGCGCGCGGTCCCGAACAAGCTCGGTGGCGTCGTGCTGCTCGGCGCGTCGATCGTGATCCTCGCCTTCCTGCCGTGGCTCGACCGTTCGAAGGTGCGCTCCGCACGCTACCGTCCGCGCTACCGCTTCTTCTTCTGGCTGTTCTTCATCACCTGCGTCGGCCTGGGCTGGCTCGGTTCGAAGCCCGCGGAAGGCGTCTATGTCTATGCCGCGCGCGTGCTGACGGTCTATTACTTCGCACACTTCCTAGTGGTCCTGCCGCTACTCGGTCGCTACGAAACCACGCTGCCGGTGCCGGGCTCGATCACCGAAGCGGTGCTCAAGCGCAGCAAGGCCGCCGCAGCCTTCGTTATCGCGGCGATCTTTGCGGGCCTGATCGGACTGTCTTCGCCGACCGTGGCGGCGGAAGCCGAAACGCCGGCGAAGCTCAAGTGGTCGTTCGGCGGACCGTTCGGCAAATTCGACCGTGGCCAGCTTCAGCGCGGCTTCAGGGTCTATCGTGAGGTCTGCCAAGTCTGTCACGGGCTGACCCTGCTGTCGTTCCGCAATCTCTCCGAACCGGGTGGCCCCGGCTTCACCCCGGCACAGGTTGCTGCGATTGCCGCCGAATATCAGGTGCGGGGCGAGCCCGACGATCAGGGCGAGGTCAAGGATCGTCCCGGCCGGCCTGCCGACCGCTTCCCGGCCCCGTTCCAAAACGACAACCAGGCGCGCGCGCGCTACAACGCAGTGCCGCCGGATCTGTCGGTGATCGTGAAGGCGCGCGGTTTTGACCGCGGCTTCCCGCTGTTCCTGCTCGATCTCGTGACCGGATACCAGGAGCAGGGCGCCGACTATATGGTGGCGCTGCTGACAGGCTATGCCGATCCGCCCAAAGGCACTGCAGCGCCGCCCGGGACCTTCTACAACAAGTATTTCCCGGGCCACTTCCTGGCGATGCCGGCGCCGTTGGGCGAGGGGCGGATCACCACGGACGGCAAGCCCGTCTACGATGACGGCACGCCAGCCACAGTCGATCAGATGGCGCGCGACGTCACAGCGTTCCTGGCGTGGGCGGCCGAGCCGCACCTGGAGGCGCGCAAGCGTATCGGCCTGCAGGTGATCATCTTCCTGATCATCTTCGCCGGGCTCCTCTATTTCACCAAGAAGAAGGTGTGGAAGTCGGTCGAGGCGCACTGATTGCTGCCCAGGGCCTCGGGGACCTCCAGGCGCAACCGAAGGCGATCCATGCGTGGACCGTTTGCATTGCTGTTCCTGGCCGCCGTCGCGGATGAGGCGTGCGCCCAGGGCAGCAGCAAGGTCGAGCGCATCGAAATCGTCGAAGCCGGTATCTATCGCGCGGAAACCTCGGGCATCGAACAGGCGCCTGGCACCGCGACCCGTCAGCGCAACATTCTGAGCGAGACCCGACTGCTCCAGCCGACGACCCGCGTGGAGGCGAAGCTCGGTGTGCATTTCGGCATGCGTTACCGCGTTGTCGGCACGCCGAACCTCGCGACCATCAAGCTCGTCTCGGTGACGCAGTACCCCGCGCCCGGGCTCAAGAACCCCAAGAGCGACAAGCCCCAGACGCGCGGCGAGCATTCGCTGTTCGCGACCATCGGTCAGACCAACTACCGCGGCTACATGTTCGAGCACGAGTGGGAGATGGTCGCGGGCACCTGGACGCTCGAGCTCTGGGACGGCCAGCGCAAGCTCGCGAGCCAGACCTTCACAGTCGTGAAGCCCTAAGCGCAGTCGGAGCGACACGATGACCAAGGCCGTGCTCGGGATCATCGGCGGCTCCGGCATCTATGACCTGCCGGGTCTCGAGAAGGTGCGATCGAAGAAGGTCAAGAGCCCGTGGGGCCAGCCGTCGGCGCCGCTGCGGATCGGTGAGATCGCGGGCCTGCCGATCGTGTTCTTGTCGCGTCACGACAAAGGCCACCGGCTGTCGCCCTCCGACATCAACTACCGCGCCAATATCGACGCGCTCAAGCGCGCCGGCGTCACCGATCTGATATCGCTGTCGGCCTGCGGATCGTTCAAGGAGGAGTTGTCGCCCGGCACTTTCGTGCTGATCGACCAGTTCGTCGACCGCACCCACAAGCGCGAGTCGTCGTTCTTCGGCCAAGGCTGCGTAGCGCATGTCTCGATGGCGCATCCGGTGTCGCCGCGGTTGCGCATTCATCTCGCCAACGCCGCCGAGGCGGAAGACATCCGCGTGGTGCGCGACGGCATTTACGTTTGCATGGAAGGGCCGCAGTTCTCCACTTACGCCGAGAGCATGACCTACAAGAACCTCGGCTACTCGGTGATCGGCATGACCAACATGCCGGAGGCGAAGCTCGCCCGCGAAGCCGAGATCTGTTACGCGACCGTCGCCATGGTCACCGACTACGATTGCTGGCACCCCGAACACGACGCAGTGACGGTGCAGGACATCATCAAGGTCCTGATGGCGAATGCCGACAAGGCGAAGCGGCTTGTCGCGCGCTTGGCCAAAGACTTCCCGCGCGAGCACGAGCCGTGCCCGATCGGCTCCGACCGCGCGCTCGACACCGCGCTGATCACGGATCCGAAGGCGCGCGATAAGAAGCTCCTCAAGAAGCTCGAGGTGGTCGCGGGGCGCGTCCTCAAGCGTTAACTTTTGCCGTTTGGGGGCCAAACGCGCCTTGTACCGCCGTCTTTCCGGGCTAAGCTGGCGGCACCGGCGGGGCGGCCGAGGGGACTGCGGTCGATGGCGACCTACGACGCCTTCATTTCGTACAGCCATGCGAACGACAAGGCGGTAGCGGCGGCTCTACAGGCCGCCGTCCAGCGGCTCGGCAAGCCGTGGTATCGGCGCCGGGCGCTGCGTATCTTCCGCGATGACACGAGCCTTTCCGCGACGCCGCACCTGTGGCCGGCGATCGAGAGTGCGCTCGAGCGCTCGCGCTACCTGATCCTGATCGCCTCGCCCGAAGCAGCCTCCTCGCAATGGGTCGCGAAGGAAGTGGCCTATTGGCTTGAGCACAAGAGTGTCGACACGCTCTTGATTGCGCTCACCGACGGCGAACTGGCCTGGGACCGCACTGCCGGCGATTTCGGCTGGGGTAACGATACGCCGTTGCCGTCTGTCTTACGCGGTCGCTTGCCAAGCGAACCGAAATGGGTCGACCTGCGTTCCTACCGCGGCGGCGTGCGCCGACGGGATCGCGGCTTCAAGGAGCGCAACGCCGATTTCGCTGCGGTCATCCACGATATTCCCAAGGAAGATATCCTCTCGCAGGAAGTGCGCCAGCAGCGGCAGGCGTTGACGCTCGCCTGGTCGGCGGCGGCGTCGCTCCTGGTGCTGGCGGGCGCCGCCGGCTGGCAATGGCAGGAAGCCGTCGCGCAGCGCGACCGCGCGGAGGCGGCGCTCGTTCAGGCCAACCGCAATTTCGACGCTGCCACCAGCGTCGGCTCCGGCGTCGTCGATATTGTCCGCAACCTGATATCGTCGGGCACCATATCGACCAAGGTGGCCGAGCCGCTCTTGGATGTCACCCGCAAGACCATCCAGCAGCTCGACAGCGAGACGCCCAACCCGAAACTGTCGTCGCTGCAATGGCGGCTGCTCAACGCGCTGAGCTTCGCTTATATCGACGTCCCGGGGCAGGGCGAGAGTGCAGTCGATCTGGCGCGCAAGATGCTGGCGCTTTCACAGGAACTCGTCGCCGCGGCGCCCGACGACGACGATTTCCAGGAATTGCTGATCAAGAGTGAAATCCGCGTCGGCGATACACTGGAAGCGCGCGGGATTCTCGACGAGGGCTTGCAGCACCTGCTGCGGGCGCGGGAAGCCCTGGTCAGGCTCGTCGACAAGGATCCGTCGAACGGCGATCGCGTGCGCACGCTCGTGTATCTGCAGCAGCGCATCGGCGATTTCTTGCGCAGGAAAGATGATATCCCCGCCGCGCTGAATGAATATCGGAGCAATCTCGCGCTCGCGCAGTCGCTCGCCCCCCATCCGCAGGCCAAGCCCGACTGGATGCGCGCGCGGGCACTCGCGCATCAGCGGATGGGCGATATCCTGCGCGACGGCGGCGATCTCGGGGGTGCGCTCGTACACTTCCGCTCATACCGCGACCTCATGGAAATGCTGGTCAAGACCGAGCTGCCGAACGCGCCGAACTGGACCTGGCGGCTCGACCTGTGGATCGGCCACCAGCGTATCGGCGATATCCTGTTCGCACAGAAGGACTATGCGGCGGCGCTGGTCGAATACGAGTTCTACAACAAGCGCGCGGGGGAGGCGGCCCGGCTCGACGCCGACAATGGCGAGTGGCAGCGTTTCCTCGCCAACAGCCACGTGCTGATCGGCGACGTGCTGCTGGCGCAGGATTCCGCGGCGCTTGCGCTCGCGCAATACACCACCGCGGTCGTGATCTACCGGGACGTGGCGAAGGATTTCCGCCCACGGTCGCTGCGCAATCTGGCGCTGGGGCACTATCGGATGGGAATGGCGCGGCTCGCGATGGGCGAGGCCGGCCAGGCGCAGGTTGAGTTCGAAGCCTGCCTGGCGATTCAGGTCGACGAGACCGCGCTTGACGCGCAAATCCTGACGCCGAAGCTGGTCAAGAGCGCGTGCCAGGAGCGCTCCGCGCAAACCACCGGAAATATTGCGGGCCGTTGACGGCCGTCGACGGTCGAAAAATCACGGTGGCTTTGGCTTGTCCTGCCTGCCGGCCAAAACCGGCGAAGTCGGCGCGAAGGTCGCGGTCAGGCCCGCCGCGACGAATAGCCCGATAACGGCAAGAAGTGCCAGCTTTTTCATAAACCCCTCCTGAAAAACGCGGCCTCCAGTCACAACCGATAACAGGTGATATTGGGGGCCACAAGCGGCCCGAACGCGTCTTGCACCGAAGCGGTGCTTGCCTCACGGTCCGCGGCTCGCCAGAGTGCGCCGCGTAACAAGCGTTTGTTGCGTCAATTGAACGAGCCCAGAAGCCCTCCATGGACATCAAGTTCGAGCACGATCTCAAAGCAGCCATCCGCACCATTCCGGACTATCCCAAGCAAGGCATCATGTTCCGGGACATCACGACGTTGCTCGGCAACGCGCGCGCGTTCCGCCGCTCCGTCGACGAGCTGGTGCAGCCCTGGGCCGGGCAGAAGATCGACAAGGTCGCCGGCATCGAGGCGCGCGGCTTCATCCTCGGCGGCGCGGTGGCGCATCAGGTTTCGGCCGGCTTCGTGCCGATCCGCAAGAAAGGCAAGCTGCCACACCAGACCGTGCGCATGGCTTATGCGCTCGAATACGGCACCGACGAGATGGAGATCCACGTCGACGCCATCGGCAAGGGCGAGCGCGTGGTGCTGGTCGACGACCTGATCGCGACCGGCGGCACCGCCGAAGGCGCGGTCAAGCTGCTGCGCCAGATCGGCGCCGAGGTGCTCGCGGCCTGTTTCATCATCGACCTGCCGGAGCTCGGCGGCGCCGACAAGCTGCGCGCGCTCGGCGTTCCGGTACGCACGCTGGTGGCATTCGAGGGGCACTGAGTCTGAAATTGTTGCGCGCTTGCAGCCGCGCGCTCGGTGCGTTGCCTCTCTCCGGCGGAGGGGAGAGGGAGCCGACCGGCGTCCACGGCGCCGTCGAGCACAAATTTCGTGCCGCGCTCAGCCCTTCAGCGACGTCTTGACCTTCTCCATCAACAGCCGCAGTTCGAATTCACGAAATTCGAGGAACACGCGCTTGGTCCAGGAGCGCAACTCGAACGCCGGGCCGAGCGGGACCGGCGCGGAGGCCTGGCTGTGGAAGTCGATGAACGAAAGCCCCGAGCGCTCCGCATGCGCCTTCAGGCCCGGCAGCAGCAGCGGAATCTGGATCGGCACCGCCGCGGCGCGCGTGAACGGATACTGGTCGCGCAGCTTCTTGCCCTTGAGGATGCCGTCGTTGAACACCGGCACCATGATCAGCGACGGCAGAAACTTTTGCAGGATGCCATAGGCCGCCACCGACTTCGGATGGGCGTCGGCCGCATAGAGGACGATGACGTCGAGCGAGCGACGCTGCGCCGCCTCGACGAATTCGATCTGCTCCATCACCGAGAAGAAGCGCTGGAACGACAGGTGGCCGAGATCGATCACCTTGGCGATACCGTCGGCGAGGATCAGCCGGTCGAACAGCCGCATCCGCGCCTTGGTGCTCTCGACGTCGGCGTAGGTCGTCAGGTCGGGCAACTGGTCGGACAGCGCCTCGTCGCCGGGGGAAAGCTCGAACGCCTCCACCGGGCCGCCGTTCATGCGCAGGAAATCGACGATCAGCCGCGCCAGGAAGGTCTTGCCGTTAGCCGGGCGGGGCGAGGCAATAACAAACACCGCCGTCCATGGCCGCGTTTGCGGGTCGGTCGCACAATCGTTCAGATCGTCGCCGATGGCCGCAAGCACGGACTGGCTATGGCTGAGCGCCACGTTCACGGTCTCCCTGCAAGGCTTGGAAGCCCTGCAAACCATCCCCGCCGCCCGAAGTGCGGCCCACGCCCCAGACAGTGACCAACGCTTTCAACGCGACGCGACGGCTCCTTGGCGTCGCGCTTTGGGAATAATCGTCCGGAAACATCGTTCCTGCCCCGGATCAAATCCGGGGCAGGAATTCGGGATCATTCTCAGCCAGCGACCTGGACCTTTGGGCGGTCCTGCCGGGCGACCGTATCGTCGGTTGTCTTGGGCTTCGCGCCCACGAGGTCGGTCAGCTTGATGCGGTCGTACTCGGCCCAGACATTGCCGAGCCAGTGTCGCACGTAGCCGCGCAGCACGAACGAATACGACGCCGCCTCGCCGCCCGGCCTCTTGTTGGCGATGAAGGTGACATACGGGACCGAGGCGAGGTCAACCTGCTCGGTCGCCATCTCGTTCAGGGCCGGGACCGTGATCTCGACCGCGTCCTTGATGCGGTTGAAGTAACTCTTGTGCGTTGCATCATCCCAATCAAAGAAGTGCGTGCTGTTGTTGATGTAGTTCTTCACCATGAAGTAGCGCGCATCGCCGAGATAGGCAGCGGTATCCGCGATCTCGTCGAGCGACGCGACCGTCGGGCCGAGAATATGGAACACCGCGAAGGTGATCTGCCCTTTCTTGGCAGCTTCGATGAAGCCGATGTCCTTAAGCGCCTGTAATGTCGGCGACATCAGGCCGGCGCGAACGTCGAGCAGGGTGACGGTCGCTTCCGACGAGTTCAGGGTATCGAAGATCTTCATCTGGTCCGGCACCTTGGTGATGTCGACGACATCTGTCAGGTCCGGATGGAAGCGCTTCAGCGTACCTCTCGGCGCTTCGGTATCGAAAGCGCGGGTCGGAACGTTATGCGCGGTGAGGTAGTCGACGATTGTACGTGAGACGGTCGTCTTGCCGACTCCACCTTTGTCGGCACCAACGAGAATGACTGCTGGCTTGGCCATGGACATGCCCCCCGAATCAGTTGCGCGGCTTACAACGTTACCAAGGGTCAGGCAGAAGCGTGACCGAATGGCGGCGGCCGCATAACAATTTCTAGGCCTTGTCGTTGAGACCCATCAAGGCGGGTTCTGCACAATAAACTTGCCAAGCGAGCGTTGGCGCGAGGAGGAAGATCTGCGCCGATTTCTGTAAAAGCGCTGCACGGTTGCATGCGCGACCAACGGGATGTCGCGTCAGTTCCGCCGGTGCGGGCCCCAGGGACCGGGCTGACCCTGGTCCTGAGCCGATTGGCCGCCGATCTCAACCGGCGGCTGCGACGGCAGGAACGGCTTGTCCCCACCAGTGCCGACCGGTGTCGGCGGCCCGGACGGCGGCGTGGCCGGCCCGGTCGGCGACCAGGGGCCGCCCGGTTCGCCGTGGCCTTCCGCTTGCTCCCGCGATGTGTCCGGCTCCGGCAGAGCGATCGGTCCGGGGTCGTGTCCGCCGGCAAAGCGCACGATCGCCTCGACCCGGCTGTCGATCGAGGGATGCGTGGCGAACAGGTCGGCAATGCCTGAACGCGGGTTGTCGACGCACATCTCCATGACCGCCGAGGTCGCGCCCTCGAGTTCGCCCCGGTTCTCGATCTTGCGCAGCGCCGAGATCATGGCGTCGGGGTTCTTGGTGAGCTCGACCGCGCCGGCGTCGGCGAGATATTCGCGCTTACGCGACAGCGCGAAGCGGATGACGATCGACAGGAGCCAGGCTACCGCGATCATCACCAGCGCAATGATGATCGCGATCACGACGCCGCCGGCGCCCTTGCCGCTGTCCCCGCTGCTCCTGCTGCCGCGGCCGAAGCGGAAACCGCCCCGGAACAGCAGGCGGAACACCATCTCGGCCAAGAACGAGATGACGCCGGCCATGATCACCGCGATCACCAGCATGCGCACGTCGCCGTTCCGGATATGGGTCAATTCGTGGCCGAGCACGGCTTCAAGCTCGGCATCGCTGAGCTGATCGACCAGCCGCGATGTGACTGTGATCGAATATTGTTTCTCGTTGAGGCCGGTCGCGAAGGCATTCAGCGCGTTGCTCTCCATGACCTTGAGCTTGGGCATGGTGATGCCGCGCGAAATACACATGTTCTCGAGCAGATTGTAGACACGCGGATTATCCTGGCGGCCGATCTCGTGGCCGCCGGTCAGCGCGTCGATCATCTTCAGGTGGAACTTGTAGGCGATCGCCATCCATATCAGCGTGCCGATGGTCACCCAGGGCAGTGCCTGGATGAGATCGCGCCACGCCGCGCGCAACAGCCATTCGATCGAGGCATTGCCCGCCATCAGCGCCTCGGCGAGCAGTGCGCCGGCGAACGTCATCACATAGACCAGGAAGAACAGCCCGATCAGCAGCGCGATCGAGCGGCGCCTGTTCGACTGGATATGGGTGTAGAGGCCGTAGGCCATGGGGTTGAACTGCGTTGCGTGTCCCGGGCGCGATGCGGCACCATTAGCGCGTTTGCGCGCGTCTTAACGCGCTATGGTGACGCGTTGCAGACCCGGGACCCCGGTTTCTAGCTCGGCAAAAGGAACCGGGGTCCCGGATCCGCGGCGCGTCACTTCGTGCTTGCCATAGCGCGTTGAGACGCGCGTAAACGCGCTGATGGCGTCCGGGACAAGAGATCAGAATTTCACCTGCGGCGCCTGGCCGACTGTCGCGCGCTCGGTGCCGAGGTCGAAGAATTCCTTCTGCGTGAAGCCGGTCGGGCCGGCGATCAGCACCGCCGGGAACTGCTGGATGCCGGTGTTGTATTCCTGAACCGCGTTGTTGAAGAAGCGGCGGGCAGCGGCGATCTTGTTCTCGAGGTCCGAGAGCTCCATCTGCAGCTGCTGGAAATTCTGGTTCGCCTTCAGGTCCGGATAGGCCTCGGACAGGGCGAACAGCTGGCGCAAGGCACCGGTGAGCATGTTCTCGGCCTGCGCCATCTGCGCCGGACCCTGCGCCGTCATCGCGGCGTTGCGCGCCTGCACCACCGCTTCGAGCGTGCCGCGCTCGTGCGAGGCATAGCCCTTCACCGTTTCAACCAGATTGGGCACGAGATCGTGGCGCTGCTTGAGCTGCACGTCGACGTCCGCGAACGCCTGGTTGACCCGCTGCCGCATGGCGACGAGGCCGTTGTAGAGGATGATGACCCAGATCACGAGGAGGGCGATCGCGCCAAGGACAATCCAGGTGGTGGTAGTCATGGGGAAAGGGCTCCGGAGGGGGTGCTGTGCGCGCCTAAAGTACCGCAAGTCCTGTTGCCAGCGATAGTCGGCGGAACGGCGGAAAGGTTCATAACATGGACACGAGTTCATGCGGCTGAACCGGGAGCCTTCGAGTGCGTTCTTAGGTTGAATCACCCCCAACGTGACGATTTACCGGCATGAATTTGATGACCAGATCGCAGGCCGGCGCTGCCCCGGCGATTGTCGATACCGACATTCCCGCCCGGCTCGACCGACTGCCCTGGGGGAGCTTCCATACGCTCGTGGTCGCGGCGCTCGGTGTGACCTGGATTCTCGACGGCCTGGAAGTGACGCTCGCCGGTGCGGTGTCAGGCGCGCTCAAGGACAGCCCGGTGCTGCAATTCACCAATACCGACGTCGGCATCGCCGCCAGCGCCTATGTCGCCGGCGCGGTGCTGGGCGCGATCTTCTTCGGCTGGCTCACCGACCGGTTCGGGCGCAAGAGGCTGTTCTTCATCACGCTCGCAGTCTACCTCTTCGCCACCGCTGCCACCGCCTTTACCTGGAATTTGTGGAGCTTCGTCGTCTGCCGCTTCATCACCGGCGCCGGCATCGGCGGTGAATACACCGCGATCAACTCGACCATCCAGGAATTGATCCCGGCGCGCTACCGCGGCTGGACCGATCTCGTCATCAACGGCAGCTTCTGGATCGGTGCCGCGATCGGCGCGATCGGTTCGATCGTGCTGCTCGATCCGACGGTACTCGGCGGCGACCTCGGCTGGCGCGCCGCCTTCCTGATCGGTGCGATGCTCGGCGTCGTCGTCTTCCTGATGCGGATTTGGATTCCGGAATCGCCGCGCTGGCTGATGACGCACGGCCGCGTCGCCGAAGCGGAGGCCATCGTTGCGGCGATCGAAAGCGACTTCCGCCGCCGCAAGCTAGTGATCCCGGCCGGCGAATTGCCGCGCATCCGGCTGCGTGCCCGTTCGCACACGCCGCTTTCCGAGGTCGCGCGCACGCTATTCCGCGACCAGCGTCGGCGCACCGCGGTCGGTCTCACGCTGATGGCGTCGCAGGCTTTCTTCTACAATGCGATCTTCTTCACCTATGCGCTGATCCTGACCGACTTCTACGGCATCCGCTCCGAAAGCGTCGGCTGGTACATCCTGCCGTTCGCGGTCGGCAACTTCCTCGGCCCGGTGTTCCTCGGCCGCTTCTTCGACACGATCGGGCGCCGGCCGATGATCGCGGCAACCTACGCCGTGTCCGGCGTGCTGCTCGCCATCACCGGCTACCTGTTCGCGATCGAGGTGCTCAGCGCGGGGCAGCAGACCGTCGCGTGGATGGTGATCTTCTTCTTCGCCTCGACCGCGGCAAGCTCGGCCTATCTCACGGTGAGCGAGACCTTCCCGCTCGAGGTGCGTGCGCTTGCCATCGCCTTCTTCTTTGCGATCGGCACCGGCATCGGCGGCGTCGCCGGCCCGTGGCTGTTTGGCCTGCTTATCGACACCGGCTCGCGCTGGAGCGTGTTCGGCGGATACCTGCTTGGCGCCGTGCTGATGCTCGCCGCCGCGGTGGTCGCGTTCCGCTATGCCGTGCCCGCCGAGCGCAAGCCGCTCGAAGCGATCAGTCGCCCGCTGGCGGCGGTCGACTAACCCGTTCCCGCGCCCTTGCTTGTTGGCCTTATCCGCGTCTTGATACGCGCGGTTGTGCCGGGAGGTGGGGCGGTCATGCGGGGCAAGGTCGGGCTCGAGGAGCATTTTGCAATTCCGGAAACGCTCGACGATTCACGCGGCTTCTTCCCGGAGCACATCTGGGGCGAGCTGAAGGCGCGGCTCCTTGATCTGCATGACAATCGCCTGCGGCTGATGGACGAGCATGGCATCGAGATGATGCTGCTCTCGCTCAACGCTCCGGTGGTGCAGGCGATCCCCGATCCGGCGCGCGCCAATGACGTCGCCCGCAAGGCCAACGACTATCTTGCGCGCGAGATCCAGAAGCGCCCCGGCCGCTTCCAGGGCCTCGCTGCACTGCCGATGCAGGACCCCGACATGGCGATCCGCGAGCTCGACCGTTCGATCCGCGATCTCGGCTTCAAGGGCGTCCTGGTCAACGGCTTCTCGCAGGTCGGCGACGCCGACACCGTCGTGTATTACGACATGCCGCAATACCGGCCGTTCTGGAGCGTGCTCGAACAGCTCGACGTGCCGTTCTATCTGCACCCGCGCAATCCGCTCAGACGCGATGCGCGCATTTATGCAGGCGCGGAGTGGCTGCTCGGCCCGAGCTGGGCCTTCGGGCAGGAGACGGCCGTGCACGCGTTGCGTCTGATGGGATCGGGCCTGTTCGACGAGCACCCGAAGCTTTCGATCGTGCTCGGCCACATGGGCGAGGGGCTGCCGTTCAGCATGTGGCGGGTCGACAATTGCAATGCGTGGGTCGAGGACCGGCACAGCTATCCGGCCAAGCGCAAGATCGCGGATTATTTCTTGGAAAACTTCTACATCACCACATCGGGTAACTTCCGCACCCAGGCGCTGATCAACGCCATGCTCGAGATCGGCGCCGACCGCATCATGTTTTCGACCGACTGGCCGTTCGAGAACATCGATCATGCAGCGATCTGGTTCGACGCCGCCGACATCAGCGAGAACGACCGCCTCAAGATCGGCCGCACCAACGCGATCGACCTGTTCAAGCTGGGATTGAGCTGATGAAGGGCAAGATCGGGCTCGAAGAGCATTTCGCGGTGCCGGACACCGCGCTCAATCCGCGCGGCACCTATTCCGACGTCACCTGGGCCGAGCTCAAGGGCCGGCTGCTCGATCTCCACGGCGAGCGGCTGGCGCTGATGGACCAGCACGGCATCGAGATGATGGTGGTCTCGCTCAATGCGCCGGCGGTGCAGGCGGTGCCCGATCCGAAGGCGGCGGTGGCGCTGGCGCGGCAGGCGAACGACGCGCTGGCCGATGAGGTCGCCAGGCGCCCGGACCGGTTTCAGGCATTGGCCGCGGTCGCGATGCAGGATCCGGACGCGGCGATCGCGGAGCTTGAGCGCGCGATCAAGGACCTCGGCTTCAAGGGCGTGCTGGTCAACGGCTTCTCGCAGATCGGCAGCGATCCCGACAGCGCGGTCTACTACGACCTGCCGCAATACCGGCCGTTCTGGGCGGCGGTCGAGCGGCTCGGCGTGCCGTTCTATCTGCATCCGCGCAGCCCGCTGCCGCGCGACGCGCGGCTCTATGCCGGCCATCCCTGGATGATGGGCGCGGCCTGGGCGTTCGGCAACGAAACCGCCGTGCATGCGCTGCGGCTGATCGGCTCGGGCCTGTTCGACGAGCATCCGAAGCTCGCGGTCGTGCTCGGCCACCTGGGCGAGAACATCCCGTTCGGCCTCTGGCGCATCGACCACTGCAACGCCACCGCCTCGAAGACCGACGGCCACAAGGCCAGGCGGCCGATCGCCGACTACGTCCGCGAGAATTTCTACGTCACTACATCCGGCAATTTCAGCACCTCCGCGCTTATCCTCACCATGGCGGAACTCGGCGCCGACCGGGTCATGTTCTCGGTCGACTGGCCGTTCGAGGAGATCGCGCATGCCGCGACCTGGTTCGACGCCCTCGATATTGGCGAAAGTGACCGGCTGAAGATCGGCCGCACCAATGCGGCGCGGCTCCTCAAGCTGGCTGTGACTTAGACTAACGTCTCGTGCCTGCTTCGAACCCGGACGCCCGCGGCTGCGACCAATAGGGCAGCGTGGCGCGTTGCGCGCGCCATCCTTGGGCGCACCGGGGTTTCCTGACATGGCTGAACTGGACGTCGACGTGGCAGCGCTGGCGGAGCTGCGCCCGGGGGCACCTGTCGCAGCGCTGGTCGCGGCCATGGGCGCGCGCTGGAGGCCGCCGGTCCCGCGCGACCAGGGCTGGGTCAGGGCCGCCACGTCGACGCACGGCTTCACCGCGCGGCTCGACATAAACGGCCGCGTCGGCTCGCTCGACTTTCAGGAGCCGTTCCCCGCGACCACCCCGATCGCCGGGCTGTATCTCGGCATGTCGGCCAGGGCCGCATGCGACGCCGTGCCGAAGCTCGTGATGTTCCACCGCGCGGCGGCGCAGGGCGCCGAATACTCCGCGGCGGGGCTCGCAGGCGGCTGCCGTCTGGGCGCGGAATTCCTTGGGGGCAAGCTCCACAAGATCGCCCTGTTCGATCTCACCGCGAGGTATCCCGACAAGGTGGCGGTGCCCTATCCCGCGCCGGCCGGGCGGCCGGGCGATCCGTTCGAGGATCCGAACTTCAAGCTCGTGGTGCTGTCATCGCTGAAGGGCATCCAGGCGATCGATCTCGGGCAGCCGCAGGACCTGGCCGAGTTCGTGCTGCGGCGGAGCGTCGATCTTGAGAAGGAAGGCTGCGCGCCGATCCGTGAGGCCTACGACTATCTCGCGCGCTACCCGCTCACCGACGAGGACCTGGCCAAGGTCGAGGCGCTCAACTTCGACGGCGGCAACCCGATCTATCGCCACTTCCATTATTGCTGGGACGGCGAGGCGCGCGACTACGACGTGACGAGCATCAGCGGTATCGCGCGGTTGACCAATCTGCGCGAGTTCAACCATGTCTCGATGCTGAAGCACTTCGATGCCGCGCATCTGGTCGGCCTCAACCAGCTCGAAACCCTCAGCTTCGAGTGCGGCTGCCGCAACCCCGAGCGCCTGCTCGAATTGCCGGCCCTAAGGTGGCTGACGTTCCATCGTCACGCCATCGCCGATGCGTCGCTGATCGCGACTTTCAGGCAACGCGGGATCACGGTCCGCGTGATCGGCTGAGCGGAGCGCTTCCCATCTCAAACGGGTCTTTCCCCGCTCATTCCCGCGCAAGCGGGAATCCAGTCTTGAGCTCAACCTGGGTCCCCGCTTTCGCGGGGACGAGCGGGAGAGAGCCAGTCAACTTAACCGGGGAATGGTCTAGCTCGCCTCGCGGAGCTTCACCGCGCCTTCGAGGTCGACCGACACGAGCTGCGACACGCCGCGCTCGGCCATGGTGACGCCGAACAGCCGGTTCATGCGCGCCATCGTGATTGGATTGTGGGTGATGATCACGAAGCGGGTGTCGGTCGAGCGCGTCATCGTGTCGAGCAGGTCGCAGAAGCGCTCGATGTTGTGGTCGTCGAGCGGCGCGTCGACCTCGTCCAGCACGCAGATCGGCGCCGGATTGGTGAGGAACACCGCGAAGATCAGCGCGAGCGCGGTCAGCGCCTGCTCGCCGCCCGAAAGCAGCGACAGCGTCGCCGGCTTCTTGCCGGGCGGCTTGGCGATGATCTCGAGACCGGCTTCGAGCGGATCGTCGGCCTCGACCAGCTGAAGCTCGGCGGTGCCGCCGCCGAACAGCTCGGTGAACAGCTTCTTGAAGTGGCCGTTGACGACTTCGAACGACGCCAGCAGGCGCTCGCGCGCTTCGCGGTTGAGGTTCTGGATGCCCTGGCGGAAGCGCTTGATCGCCTCGACCAGGTCGTCGCGCTCCTTGGTGAGATTGCCGTGCTGGGTTTCGACCTCGCGCAGCTCCTCTTCGGCGCGCAGGTTGACCGCGCCCAGCCGCTCGCGCTCGCGGCGGATGCGGTCGAGCTTGGCCTCGACGTCGGCCACGGCGGGCAGCGCTTCGCCGGGCTTGATCTCGGCGAGCTCGGCCACCGCGGCCGGCTCGATCTCGAGCATCTCCTTGATCTCGTGCTCGATGTCCGCGAGCCGGCGGTTGGCGCCGACGAAGCGCTCCTCGGCGCGGGCGGCGTCCTCGCGGGCGGCGCCGACCGCTTCGAGCGCGGCGCGGGCGTCCTTGTCGGCGGCGGCGAGCGCGTTCTCGGCCTCGGCGAGCTTGTCGGCGGCGGCGCGGCGCGCCGCTTCGGCGGTCTCGATCTCGCTGATCAGGGCGGTGCGCTTCTCGGCGAAGGCGGCCGGCGCATCGTCGAGGCTTGCGCGCTCGGTCTTGGCTTCCTCGACGCGCTGTTCGAGGGTCAAAAGCTGCGAGGCGGCGCTTTCCCTGCGCGTCGTCCAGCCCTGACGTTCTGATCCAATCTGGGCCAGACGCCGCGCCGCGAGCTCGGCCTCGCGCGCGAACGCCTGCGCCTCGGCTCGCACTTCGGCGAGATGCACGCGATGGGTCTCGATCTCGCCGCGCACCGTGCCGAGCTTCGCCTCGATCTCGGAGGCCGCAGCGAGTTCGGCGATGCCGCGCGTGGCCTCGCCAAGGGCCGCGTTTGCTTCGTCGCGGCTGGCGACCAGGCGGGTCCTTGCCTCGGTCAGCGCCGACACGCGGGCGGCGTCGCGGCCGGCCTCGCGCTCGGCATTGGCGTGCTGCTCGCGCGCCGCGGCGGCCGCATGTTGCAGGTCGCGCCACTTGGCGCGGGCGTCGGTCTCGGCTTCAGAGGTGGCACGGACTTCCGCTTCCGCGGCCTCGACCGCCGCGCGCTTGGCGTCGACCTCGGCGCGCACCGTCTGCAATTCCGCCTCGATGTCGGCGAGGCGGTTCTTGCCGGCGAGCCGGCGCGCGGCGCCGGTCGGCGCATTGGCCGCAACCAGGAAGCCATCCCAGCGCCAGAGGTCGCCGTCCTTGGAAACGAGCCGCTGGCCGGGCTTGAGCATCGGCACGAGACGCGCCGCGTCGGATTTCTCGATCACGCCGATCTGCGCCAGGCGCCGCCCGAGCTCGGCCGGCGCCTGGACGTGCTGCGCCAGCGATTCGGCGCCGTCCGGCAGCTTCGGATCGCCGGGCTCGATCGTGGCGCCGGCCCAGCGCATCGGCGAGGAGGGGTCGACGGTGGCTTCAAGATCGTCGCCGAGCGCCGCACCGAGCGCGGCCTCGTACCCCTTGGCGACGGCGATGTCGTCGATCACAGACGGCCAAAGGCTCTTGGTGTCGACATGCAGGAGCTTGGCGAGCGTCTTCGCCTCGGTGTCGAGCCGCTGCGCGCGGCGCTCGGCTTCGAGCAGCGGATGGCGAGAGATGTCGAGCGCCTGCCGCGCGGCGGAATGCGCGGCCTCGGCGCGCACCGCGACCGCTTCCGCCTCGGTGACCGCGGCCTGTGCGGTATCGGCGGCCTGCGACAGCGCGACCAGATCGGGCCGGCCGGCGGTCGAGACGCCGAGCTGCGTCAGCTCGGCCTCGACTCCGGAAAGCTCCTGGTCGAGGCTCGCCCGGCGCCTGCCTTGCGCATCGATCGCGGCCTGCAACTGATTGCGCCGCGCGGTGAGCTCGGCGAGGGTGGCGGTCAGTTCGCTGAAAGTCTTTTCCGCCGCGGCGAGCACCGCATCGGCGGCGGCGACGCGCTGGTCGGCGTCGGTGCGCTTGCCGGCATTGGCGGCGGCTTCGCGCTGGAGCGTCGCTTCTTCCTCGACGAAGCGCGCCAGCGCCGCCTCGGCGTCCGCCGCCTGCCGCCGCTCGCGCTCGATGTCGGCGGCAAGCTGAACCAGCCGCTGGTCGAGCTCGACCATGCGGTTCCGGGCTCGGGTCTCTTCCTGCTCCAGCGTCTCGCGCGCGATCACCAGCCGTTGCAGTCCCGACGCGGCGCGGGCTTCGGCGTCGCGCAGCGGCGGCATGGCGGTGGAGGCCTCGGCCTGGCGGCTTTGCGCCTGCGCCTGCTCGCCGGTCCTGTCGCCGACCACGCGGACCGCGACGTTGCGGGCCTGCTCGGCTTCGGCGAGCTCGGCATTGGCGCCGACCCAGCGCAGATGAAACAGCGTCGCCTCGGCGGTGCGCACCTGCGCCGCGATGTTGCGGTAGCGGACCGCCTGACGCGCCTGCTTCTTGAGCGAATCGACCTGGCCGGCGAGCTGGTTGATGACGTCCTCGATACGGGCGAGGTTCTGCTCGGCGGCGCGCAGCCGCAGCTCGGCTTCGTGGCGCCGCGCATGCAGGCCGGAGATGCCGGCGGCTTCTTCGAGCACGCGGCGGCGCTGCTCCGGCTTGGCCTGGATGATCTCGCCGATGCGGCCCTGGTGCACCAGCGCCGGCGAGCGCGAGCCGGTCGAGGCGTCGGCGAACAGGATGTTGACGTCGCGCGCGCGCACCTCGCGGCCGTTGATCCGGTAGGTCGAGCCCTTCTCGCGCTCGATCCGGCGCGACACGTCGAGCTGCTCGTGCTCGTTGAACTGCGCCGGCGCCCTGCGTTCGCGGTTGTCGATCAGCATCGCGACTTCGGCGTTGTTGCGCGACGGCCGGCCGTTGGTGCCGGAGAAGATCACGTCGTCCATGTCGGCGGCGCGCAGCGACTTGTGCGAGGTCTCGCCCATCACCCAGCGCAGCGCTTCGACCAGGTTGGACTTCCCGCAACCGTTCGGCCCGACCACGCCGGTCAGGCCCGGCTCGATCAGGAAGTCGGTGGGCTCGACGAAGGATTTGAAGCCGAGCAGCCGCAGGCGCGTGAGTTTCATGGGGCAGTCATTCCAAAGTCACGACGTTGTCGACGGGATGGTTGCGATACCAGCCGGCGGCACCGGGCCCGAGCCAAATCGCGCACTGTCCCGTCGTTTTGCGCAGCACCACAAACTCCGGTGGACTCCGGTTCCAGCGGACTCGGACGAATCCAACATGGACTCGCGCCCAGCTGGTGGGGTCGGGTGGGATGCCGCATCGGCGCGGAGAATGAATCGAACATATTGATTCCACAACACCAAACAAGCCGGTCGCCGCTCCCATCCACGGCGCGCCATGCCTGGCGATCGATGCGGCCGTCTATCCGATACGTCTTTGAAATCGCAGTAGAGTTGAGTGTTGGCTTCGTTCTGCAAAATCCGCCAGGTATCGCTGCGCGCTCTTACACCTCCGCACCGCTGCTGTAAGATTCCGGAATCGCCTAATTCCGCTTCAGTCTCAATGGGTTGATCGTGCAATCTTACATTCTGACACCTCTTACCACTGGTCGCGGTGGTGGATCGGTCGACGATTTCGCATCCCAATGATTTTCACCGGCTGCCGCCCCGCGGGGAGGCGCAGACGGAATCGACAAGGATTAAGTTCCAAGGAATATAGGCTCAAAAACGCCATGGGCAAGCCCCCATGGCGAAGAAATGCGCACGCCATCCCCAGGTATTCACCCGGGCCGTGGGATCGTGTCGGGACGCTGTCAGCCCTTCAGATAGGGTGCGATCGCCTTCTCGAAATCCTCGATCGTGAACACCCGCGGCGCCGGCTTGCCGTTGATGAAGAACGACGGGGTGGACTGCACGCCGAGCTTGATCGCCCGCTGCCGCACCTCCTCGAGACCGTCGATCAGGGTCTTGTTCTGGAGGCATTCGTTGAACGCCTGCTCGCTCATGCCGGCCTGCTTGGCGATCGCGAGCAGCGGCGGCAGCGGCTTCTGGGTGACCCATTCCTTCTGCTGCTGGAACAGCGTCTCGATCATCGGGAAGTATTTGTCCGGGCCGGCGCAGCGCGCCAGGAGGAACGCCGCCAGCGCGAGCTGGTCGAGCGGGAACTCGCGGAAGATGAAGCGGACCTTGCCGGTGTCGACGTAGCGCTTCTTGAGCTCCGGATAGGTCTGGGCATGGAACGTCGCGCAGTGCGGGCAGGTCATCGAGGCGTATTCGATGATGGTGACCGGCGCCTTTGCGTCGCCCACCGCCATCTCGCCGAGCGGCCCGGGCTGATCGATCGCGGCCTGCGCGGAGGCTTCCCCGACGATCGCAATATTGGCGAGGTTGCCGAGGGCCGCGTTCAGGGCCAGCGCACTGACGCCCGCCAGGGTCCCCAAAGCAAATTCGCGACGGGTGATTTTCACAGAAGACTCCGTAGGTTGGATGGCCCGGTTCACAGCATGAGCCAGGCGCGGCCGGACCGCCCGACACTGACATTAGACGTCATCATTGTGGCAATGACGGACCGTCCGGCAAGGGGATTTTGGATGGTCACGCCGCTTTGATGGGGCCGCCGGCGGCGCAGCCGCCCTTGGCTTCAGGACCCAGCGCGCGGGCGCGTCAGTTCTTATCGACCGCGGCGCCGAGCCGCGCCAGTGCCTGGCGCAGCTTCTCGTCGCTGATCTCGGTCAGCGAGGCGGCGATGCGTTCCGCCGCCGCGTGGTCCGGCACCGGTGGCGTCGGCTTGTCGCGGCGGCCAAGCGGCGCCTGCCGCAGCCGCAGCTCCGCGACCGCCTGCCAGCCGAAGAAGCGGTTCACGCGCTCGAGGATGATCTTCGACAGGTGCTGGATCTCGATCGCGGTCGGCCCCTCGACCCGCAGCACCAGCGTGCCGGGCTGCTGGTCCTCGTTCTCGTAGGGGCGCGGCCACTGGATCTTCTCGGGCTCGCAATGGGCGGCGATCTCGGGCCCGGCGATCTCGTTCCAGCGCGTGACCAGCTCGGTCGCGGCGAAGCCCTGCTTCGCGAACGCGTCCTTGATGGTCTTGCGCAGGATGTCGGATAACGGCCGCGCCTGCGTCTTGCCGGGCTTGTTCATCGCGCGCCGCTCTGCCATCTCGGAACGCATGACGGTAGCAGCAACGACAACCAGGCGAAAGCGCGCTGCGCCGCGGCGCGGTCCGCATCCGCTCGACCTGCTCGCCTGGTACGACCGCCATCGCCGCGTGCTGCCATGGCGCGCCAGGCCGGGCGAGGCGATCGATCCCTACCGGGTGTGGCTCTCCGAGATCATGTTGCAGCAGACCACGGTAAAGACGGTCGGGCCGTACTTCGCGCGCTTCCTCGCGCGCTGGCCGGACGTGCAGGCGCTCGCGGCGGCGCCGCTCGACGACGTGCTCAAGCTGTGGGCGGGGCTCGGCTACTACGCGCGCGCCCGCAACCTGCACGCCTGCGCGCAGGCGGTGGCGGCGCGCGGCGGCTTTCCGCGCAGCGAAGACGCGCTCACGGCGCTGCCTGGGATCGGCCGCTACACCGCGGCCGCGATCGTGGCGATCGCCTTCGACGCCAAGGCGGTGCCGGTCGACGGCAATGTCGAGCGGGTGGTGACGCGGCTGTTCGCCGTCGAGGAAGAGCTGCCGGCGGCCAAGCCGGAGATCCAGCGCCTGGCGCAGACGCTCGCGCCCGACGCGCGCGCCGGCGATTTCGCACAGGCGATGATGGACCTTGGCGCCACCATCTGCACGCCGGCGAAGCCCGCCTGCGTGCTGTGCCCCTGGACCGGGGATTGCGCGGCGCGGCGGCGCGGCGATCCGCAGAGCTTTCCGCGCAAGGCGCGCAAGCGGGAAGGGACGCTGCGGCGCGGCGCCGCCTTCGTCGCGGTGCGCGCCGACGGCTGCGTGCTTCTTCGCAGCCGCCCGCCCAAGGGCCTGCTCGGCGGCATGACCGAGGTGCCGACCACGGCGTGGTCGCACGATTTCGACGACACGCAGGCGACGAAAGACGCGCCGCGCCTGTCACGCGCGACGCCGAAATGGCGGCGCCTGCCGGGCGTGGTCCGCCATGTGTTCACGCATTTTCCGCTGGAGCTTGTCGTCTATGCGGCCAAGGTGCCGCGCAACACCGACGTGCCCGACGGCGCGCGCTGGGTCGCGATCGATGCGCTGCCGGGCGAAGCGCTGCCCACCGTCATGCGCAAGGTGCTTGCTCATGCGTTTGGCAGTTAGAGTGCAGCGAGCACGATCGCAGTCATTGAGCCCTCCTCCTTGCGGGCCCCACATGGGGGAGGGGGCGGGAGAAGCCGTGCCTGCCTTACACGCCGCAACACATGCCGGTCGAACTTCGAGAGGACGATCGCGCCGCGGGTGTTCCCCTCCCCCTTGTGGGGAGGGGTCAGGGGTGGGGGTGGTTACTCAGGGCACGCTCGATCATTTCAAGCACGCCATCGATATTTCCCCAGGGGGACTGAGCGGTCCAGCAGCGCCCACGTTCCCGGCCCGCGATCGCGCTTGGACATCGACGTTTCCCACGCGGGACCCCCACCCCTTCCCCCTCCCCACAAGGGGGAGGGGAACGGAGAGGCCGTGCCCGCCTTACCGCTTGCAGCGCGGCGATGCTGCTTGCGCGAACCGCGGACACCAATCAAGCATTTGGGTTCGGTCGCGCCGCGGGTGTTCCCCTCCCCCTTGTGGGGAGGGGTCAGGGGTGGGGGTGGTTGCTCATGGCGCGCTCAATCACGTCAAGCACGCCATCGATATTGCCGACCAAATCGTTGTTCCGGAATCGCAAAGTTGCGGTGGTTCTGGGATCGATCGTCAAGCAGCGCCCACGTTCCCGGCCCGCGATCACGCTTGGACATCGACGTTTCCCACGCGAGACCCCACCCCTTCCCCCTCCCCACAAGGGGGAGGGGAACCGAGAGGCCGTGCCTGCCTTACATGCCGCAGGCGTTCAATTCCTTGCCGACGCGCTCAGCGGCGGGAAATAACCTTGCAACGTCTGCCATGCTGCGGTCTGGAGGAACTCCGCCGTCTCCTGGCTCAAGCCCGCCGTGTACTTCAACCCGACCGGCGGTTTGCGGAACAGCGCGCCATAGGTGGTGGCGGCGGCGAGATAGGTGCCGGCGAGGCTCGGATGCCGCTTGTCGGCGACATAGAGATTGAGCTCCGGCCGCCGCTCGATCGCCTTGGCGAAGGCGAGGCCGACCGGGATGACGAAGGCGTCGCTGTCGTTGCCGGCGGTGGTGTAGGCGTCGGCGAGCTGCGCCGTCATCTCGGGCGCGTCGGCATAGGCCCACGACATGAAGAACACCGGCCTGGTGCCGTATTTCCGCACGGTGGCCGCGTGCTGCTTCATCTGCTCGAAGAACACCGACTTGAGCTCGGGATGCACCGGGCACTGGCTGCAATCCATCATGATCGCGAGATCGAACAGGCGGTCGAGCTTGTTGAACACGATTTCGTTCTTGGCGTTGAACGAGTAGCGGCCGACCGCATTGGGCCGGAAATAGGAGCCGACGTCGTGCCAGTCGGAGCCCGAGCCGGAGATCGTCACCGAGGTCGAGCGGAAGGGATATTTCGGATCGGCGGCGCGGATCAGCTGCGTGACGTGGTTGTGCAGGCTATTGTTGTAATAGAAGAAGCTGTTGCCGATGTAGATCGCCGAGCGCGGATGCTCGACACCCGACTCCATGACCTTCGGCTTGACCTGCGCGGCGGCCGGCGTCGTTGCTGCGAGCGCGATCAGCGCGGCGCCGAGGGCGCCGACCAAGTTCTTCGACATGTGCGTTTCCTCGTGCTTTTTGGTCTGGACAAATTACTTGTGCTACTTCGCCTTGATGTTAGCAGTCTTGATCAGCTTCGCCCACTTGTCGCCTTCCGCGCGCATCTGCTTGGCGAACGCCTCCGCCGTGCCGCCGACGATGTCGAGGCCGAGCTGCGCGAATTTCTCCTTTGATTCCGGCGTCGTGATGATCTCGTTGATGTGCTTGTTGAGCAGCGCGATCACCTCCTTCGGCGTGCCCATCGGCGCCAGCACGCCGACCCAGCCCTCGCCCTCCATGCCGGGGAAGCCGGCGGCGGCGATGGTCGGCACGTCCGGCGCGGACGACGACGGCTTCTCGCTCATCACCGCCAGCACGCGCAGCTTACCGGCGCTGGCCTGCGGCGCCGCCGCCGACATCGCCGCGAATACGATCGGCGTGTGACCGGAAATCCCGGCGGTGATCGCCGGTCCGCTGCCGCCATAGGGCACGTGCACGACGTCGAGATTGTGCGTGACGCGGAACTGCTCGCCGAGCAGATGCGACGGCGTGCCAAGCCCGGCCGAGGCGTAGCTGTACTTGCCGGGATTGGCCCGGATGACCTCGATCAACTCCTTGACGGTCTTCGCCGGCACCGACGGATGTACGGCGAACGCGGACGAGAAGCTCACCGCCAGGATGATCGGGTCGAAATCCTTGTAGGGGTCGAACGCGACCTTGTCGAACATCGAGGGGTTGATCACGAGATTGTTGACCGTGATGAGCAGGGTGTAGCCGTCGGGCGCGGCCTTGGCGGCCTGCGCGGTGCCGATATTGCTCGACGCGCCGACGACGTTCTCGACCACGAAATTGCGGCCGAGCCGTTCCGTCAGTCCTTGTGCAATCAGCCGGGCGGCGACGTCGGTCGGACCGCCGGGTCCGAACGGCACGATGATGCGCACCGGCCGGGTCGGGTAGCCTTGCGCCCAGGCCGCCTGCGGCGCCGCCAGGCCGGCCGCGGCGGCCGAAAATCGGAGGAATTCTCTGCGCTTCATGGTCATCACTCTTGAACATCCTGCATTGAAAAGCCGCGCCACCAATATACAACGGCTGTCGGCGATAAACTGCTCACGAAATCGGCAATCCGGGAGGATAAATTGGCCATCCAGCGCTTCGAAACAGGATCACGTCTCAGCAAGATCGTCATTCATGGCGACACCGTCTATCTGGCCGGGCTGACGGCAGACAAGACCGCGGGCCAGAGCGTCGGCGCGCAGACGCAGGAGATCCTCGCCGCCATCGACGGGCTCCTGGCCAAGGCCGGCACCGACAAGTCGAAGCTCGTGCAGGCGACCATCTGGCTCCAGGACATCCGCACCGTCGACGAGATGAACAAGGTGTGGGACGCCTGGATGCCGCAGGGCTGCGCGCCGGCACGCGCCTGCATCGAGGCGCGGCTGCAATCGCCGGCCAAGATGGTCGAGATCCGGGTGACGGCGGCGAAATAGCGTCAGGCGGCGCCCGCGGCCTTGGTCGCGTCCTCTGCGAAGAACCGATCGACCTCGTGGGCCGGCCGCGCCTTGCTGAACAGATAGCCCTGCATTTCGGTGCAGCCGACCGCCTGCAGCGCGTCGAACTGCTGCTGGGTTTCGACGCCTTCCGCGGTCGAGATCATGTTGAGGCACTTGGCGAGGCCGGCGACGGCGTTCACGATCGCAAGCGGCTCGGCGCCGTTCGACAGGTCTTGAATGAACGACCGGTCGATCTTGATCTTGTCGAACGGGAAGCTGCGCAGATAGCTCAGCGACGAATAGCCGGTGCCGAAGTCGTCCATGGCGATCTGCACGCCGAGCTTGCGCAACTCGTGCAGCGTGGCGAGCGTCGCGAACGTGTTCTGCATGAGCAGCGATTCGGTAATCTCGAGCTGCAAACGGTTCGCGGCCACGCCCGATTCCGCAAGTGCGGTGGTCACCACCTTGACCAGGTTGCGGCTCTTGAGCTGGGCCGGCGACAGGTTGACGGCGACCTTGACGTGGTCCGGCCAGCTGACGGCCTGGCGGCACGCCGTATGGAGCACCCATTCGCCGATCGGAATGATCAGCCCGGTCTCCTCGGCGATCGGAATGAAGTCGGCGGGCGAGATCATGCCGCGGGTCGGGTTGTTCCAGCGCAGCAGCGCTTCGAAGGCGCTGATCTCGTTGGTCTGCAGGTTGACCAGCGGCTGGTAGTAGAGCTCGAGCTCCCTGTTGGCGAGCGCGTTGCGGAGATCCATCTCCAGATCGCGCCGCGCCTTCATGCGCGTATCCATCTCCTGTTCGAAGAAGCGATACGTGCCGCGCCCCTCCGACTTGGCGCCGTACAGCGCAAGGTCCGCGTTCTTCAACAGCTTGTCGGCCTCGGTGCCGTCGAGCGGCGCGACCGAGATGCCGATGCTGATGTCGGATACGATCTGATGCCCGTCGATCTGATACGGCTTGATGATGGAATTGCGGATGCGCTTGGCGAGAGCGGCCGCATCGCTCGGCTGCTGCAGCTGCGTCATGATGATGGCGAATTCGTCGCCGCCGAGCCGCGCGATGGTGTCGGGCTCCCGGGTGCAGCCGCGCAGGCGGTCGGCGACGATCTTGAGCAGCTCGTCTCCGATCGGATGTCCGAGCGTATCGTTGACGCTCTTGAAATGGTCGAGGTCGAGGCAAAGCATCGCCAGGCACTCGCCGCGCTTCACGCGCTTCAGCTCATGCTCGAGTCTTTCACGCAACAGCACGCGGTTGGGAAGGTCGGTCAGCGCGTCGTGGCGCGCCATGTGCGCGATCTGCTCCTGCGCCTTCTGCCGGTCGGTGACGTCCTCGTGGGTGGCGAGCCAGCCGCCGTCGGTGAGTGGGGTGTTGACGATCGAAACCACGCGATCGTCGCCCGAGGAGACGACGTTGCAGAAGGTCTTCTTCTCGGCCAGGCACGCCATCAGCCTGGCGATATAGTCGTCGAGATCGTCGGAGAAATTTCCGAGCCGCACGCGATGCTGCAGGAGATCGCGCAACGAGCGGCCGGGCGCGGCCAGCTCCTCGGTCAATCCGTACATCGTCAAATAGCGACGATTGCAGAACACCAGCCGCGCGTCGGCGTCGAACATCAGCACGCCCTGTTCCATGTTGTCCAACACGGTGTGCAGCAGGTGCTCGTTCTTGCGCGCGGATTGCTGCGCGTGAAGCGTCTGCATGGTCGACGGAAAGGGGATCACGCTCTCGGGCGCTGGTTCGGGTTCCACGGAAGCCATTGCTTTCCTCCTGGAAAGGCATGGGCTCCCTGTGGAACCCTGCGGAACCCGTAGGGCAGGAGTCATTGAGGGGCACTCAAAGGATTGCAGCCGCTTTTAATCAAAGCGTCTGGATAGCCGGCGATCCAGGCGAGATCCGCCGTAGAACGGTTCCCACCTGAAACGGGCCTTTCCCCGCTCATTCCCGCGCAAGCGGGAATCCAGTCTTGAGTCAACCTGGGTCCCCGCTTTCGCGGGGACGAGCGGGAGAGAGCGCGTCAGCTTAACCGGGCAATACTCTAATCCACCACCGCCACCGCGTTGATCTCGATCAGGCAGCGCGGGTCGGTGGCGAGCCGGACCACCTGCACGGTCGTCGTCGCCGGCTTGGCGTCGTGGAAGTATTCCGCCACGCCCATGCTGGTCGGGACGACCACGATGACCGCAGCCGCGGCTCTGCTGTGTTTCGGCATTATTCGACTTGCGAATTTACGAAAGCTGCATTAGGAAAATAGTCTTGAACCGGCTGTCAAAAAGCGTAGGATGAGATTCTCATTCAACCAGCCGGACGTTCAACATGATCAATCCGTTTTCAAGGACGAGCTTTCGAAACTCAGACTATTGGCGAGCCAGGGCGCAAGCAATCCAGGACCACATCAAGCACTGGTCGCTGAGCGAACTGTTGAGCGGGAGACGGGCGGGCGAACAGCCTCCCCTTAGTTCGGGAAGTGGCCACGGGCACGGCTACGATCCGAACCAGCCCCGCGTTCCAGCGGGTCATCCCGATGGTGGTCAGTGGACGAAATTCGGCGCTCACACGCTTGCCATCACCCCGCCTACTGGACCGCACGGCCCACCATCTTTTTTCGGCGGGTTTGCACACGGCGACTTTTATCTCGGTGAGGCTGACGCACGAGCCTTCTCACGTACCAACTACGCCGCCGCCGGCGATAGAGATGATGCTGAGCCCAGCGTCGAAATCCCGCGCATCAATGGTGCCCGTGTTGGGACCAACTTGCCTTGGCGCCAATATGCAGAGCTCGGCGGATTAAGTGCCGAGGATCGAGCCGCGGTCGAGGAAACGACCGAAATTCTCAAGACGCTGCTCGCCAGGGTAAACGGTACAGCAGCCCGCGTCCCCGGACTGACGGCACAGGCGTATGGCAGACTCGTGCATGTTCAATTCGCAATTGCGGTTAAATCACTAAAGCTGCCCGAGCACCTACGACATCTGACCCTTCAAGTCGAACAAAGCTTCGATGAATTAGGCCCAACGCGTTATGGGCAGCCAGGTAGCATCAGAACGGATGTCATCTTGCGCAACGCGCAAGGAGTTATTATCGCGATTTACGATGTCAAAACAGGAGACGCTGAGATGCGGTCTTCCACAGAGCAGAAGTATCGCGAATACACCAAGGTACACCCCACTATTCGACCCATCATTTTGCGCGCGCAAAGAGTGCGCAGATGACTCGCGGGGCAGCTCCACGAAAGGATTAAGAAAATGATTATTGCAACACGCGTCCTCAAACTGCGCCAACCGGACGGATACGTCGACCTGCCTGTCCATATCTTTGCTCCCAAGAAAAAGGGAGAAGAATGGTCAGGTCGAATTGAGGTCGGTTGGCCGGGAGCGCCGCAGCCAATCGATGTCAACGGATGCATTGATGCCGTTCACGTGCTCGAAACATCCATGAGATTGATCGGCACCGTGCTTTACGCAAGCATGCCGCATTTGTCCGGAAACTTGGTATGGCTACAACCTGGAAACGGGTACGGGTTTCCAGTTCTCCAAGACATGCGGGATATGCTTCAAGGCGAGGACAGACGGCGCTTTTAGGTCGACGTATCGTTGAGCGAAGTGCATTGTGGCCGGGGGCGAATAGGCTCGGAGGCGGGCCGAATCAATCCACCACCGCCACCGCGTTGATCTCGATCAGGCAGCGCGGGTCGGTGGCGAGCCGGACCACCTGCACGGTCGTCGTCGCCGGCTTGGCGTCGCGGAAGTATTCCGCCCAGACGCGGTTGAGCGCGTCCTGGTCGGTGAGGTCGGTGCAGAAGCGGTCGGCCGTAACCACGTCGGCGAAGCTCGCGCCGACCGCCTCGAGCCCGCGCTTGAGGTTCTCCAACGCCGCCCGCGCCTGGCCTTCCATGTCGCGGGGCATCGCATCGAACTCTTCCGGCCGATGCGGATGGTGGTGGTAGACCGGCGCCGCGGTCACGCCGGCGAGATAGACCGTCGTGCCGCCGCGCACCTTGATCGCCGGCGCGTAGGGCATCCACAGGTCCGGCGCGTTCGGCCAGTGGATGTGCTCGATCGTCTTTGCCACGCCTCGTTCTCCACTGTCCGCGGATCAGTACTCGTCGAACATCCGCTGGATGTCGTCGGGCTTTGCGGTCGTCGTCAGGCTGAGCTGCAGCAGGATGCGCGCCTTCTGCGGGCTCAAGTTGTCGGCCGCGACGAAGCCCGGCTCCTGCCAGTTGTCGTCGCGGATCACGCGGCCGGAGCCGGTACGGTTGCTGCGCACGACCACCACGCCGGTTTCGTCGGACAGCGCCTTGAGGGCCTTGCGCGCATTCTGGGTATGGCCGGCGCCGGTGCCTGCGATCACCAGCCCCTTGGCGCCCGCGGCCACCGCGGCCCTGGCGAGATCGCCGTCGTCGCCGGCATGGCTGTAGAGAATGTTGACCTTGGGGAACGCTGTGATCTTGCCGAGCTCGAACTGCGACTGGGTCGTGTGTTTGCGCAGCGGCGCGCGGTAGAACACGATCCGGTCGGGGTCGGCGTAGCCCAGGATGCCGAGCTCGCGCGACTGGAACGTCTCCAGCCGGTAGGTGTTCGACTTGGTGACGTCGCGCGCGGCGTTGATCTGGTCGTTGGCGACCACCAGCGTGCCCTTGCCGCGCGACACCGGATCGGCGGCGACGCGGATGGCGTTGAGCAGGTTGGCCGGCGCGTCCGAGCTCAGCGTGCTGAACGGACGTTGTGCGCCCACCACGACCACGGGCTTCTCGTGCTTCATGGTCAGATTGAGGAAATAGGCGGTCTCCTCGATGGTGTTGGTGCCGTGGGCGATGACCACGCCGGCAATGTCGGGGTCCTTCAGCCGCCCGTCGACCATCATGCCGAGAGCCTTGAGGTTGTCGGGCGTATCGCAGGACAGGAACTGGTCCGACTCCACGCTCACGCGCGCGAATTGCTGCACCTCCGGAATGCGCTCGATCAGCTCCTTGGCGGTGAGGCGCGGCTCGCCGGTGGTCGCGTAGCGCAGGTATTCGAGCCGGTTCTTGGGATTGCGCGGCAGCGTGCCGGTGCAGGTGATGAGATGGACGCGCATCAGCGCTCCTTTATCCGGCTGCGCCGACGCGGGCGCCGGCATCGTTGCGACGATTGCAAGCGTGATTGCGAAGAGGGACTTCATGGCGTTCCTCCCTTGTGTTGGCGAGGCGGTGACCTTCCGCCTTGCTTTTGGTGGTGGCAGTGGCCCGGGCTACATCGCCCGCTGCTGCTGATCGTCGAAATGCACCGGGTCCATCGCCCAGGCCATGTCGTCGTGGCCCATGGCGTAGTTGCGCGCGGTCTGCCCCGGATTGCGGTTGACCAGCGGGCGCAGGAACATCGGATGGGTGAGGCTTCGCACCTCGTGCTCGATCGTGAACAGGTGCTTGCCGGTATCGAGATCGACGAGGTCGCGGAACCGGTACTGGTACTGGTTGTCCTCGCGGTTGACGAGGCCGCGCTCCTTGAGCCTGCGGTGCGGGCCGGAGAAATCGGCGACATAGATCTGGATGTGATGCTCGTCGAAGTCGGGCAGGGCGCGGTCGGTCTCGCGGAACAGGAGATGCTGCTCCTTGCCGACCTTCACGCGCGCGGCCGTACCGTCGCCGTTCGCGACTTCCGCCGGCGTGCCGATCAGCTCGCGGTAGAAGCGCGCGATGCCCTTGGCGGCGCCGGTCGGCACGTCGAACTCGACATAAGGGAATCCGAGTGCCAGGCGGCCGAAGCGCGACGGGTCGGGCTCGTAGCAGCGGATACGGTTGCCCCACGGGCAGATCGCCTCGACATGGTCGTTGCGCTCGCTGAAATCGAAGCGCGTGCCGTCGAGTTTCTTGCGCACCGACGCGAGCCGCGACAGCAGCGCCTCGCGGCCTTCCATCACGATGCCGGTGTGGCCGCGCAGCACCTGCGCCTTGCCGGTCGGCAGATGGAACTGGCTGCGCCCGACATTCACCCACATGTTGTTGTCGGCGACGTTGAGATAGGGGTCGCGCGTCAGCCCGAGCCCGACCACGTAGAACAGTCCGGCGATCCGCTGATCCGGGATCTGCACGTTGACGTGCTCGAGATGGACCGAGTTGCCGAGGTCCTCCGCCGCGCGATCGTAAGTCTGCTGCATGTTGGTCACTCCGCCTAGTGCAGACACTGTACCTTATTTTCGGCTATTTCTGCAGCAGGTTCCAGCGAGCAAGCAGGACACCCATGCAATGAAGAAGACCGCCCGCAAGAAGTCCCGAGCCACCAAGGTCAAGGGCCGTCAGCCCAAGAGGCGCGTGCCTGCGCCAAAGGCCACGAAGGCGAAGGGGCCGCCGGCCAAGCGTAAGGCCGTCCGCCGCTCCGCCGAGGACCGCCTCCAGGAGCTCAGGCAGCGGCTGCTCGAGATCAGCGATCTCGGCGCGGTCGGCTCCGTGCTCGGCTGGGACGAGGCGACTTACATGCCGACAGGCGGCTCGGCGGGGCGTGGCCGCCAGAGCGCGACGGTGTCGCGCATCCGCCACGAGCGCGCGATCGATCCGGCGCTTGGGCGGCTGATCGATTCCCTCACGCGCCACGCTGAGAGCCTGCCCACCGACTCCGACGATGCCACGCTGGTCCGCGTAGCGCGCCGCGACTACGAGAAGGCGATCAGGGTGCCGGCCGACTGGGTCGAGCGCTCGAACAAGCACGGCTCGGCGTCTTACGATGCCTGGACGCGCGCGCGTCCGGCCGACGATTTCGCGACCATGCGGCCCTATCTCGAGAAGACGCTCGCGCTGTCGCGCGAATATGCCGGCTTCTTCAAGCCCTACGACCGCATCGCCGATCCGCTGATCGACATGGCCGACGAGGGCATGACCACGGCGTCGATCCAGAAGCTGTTCGCGGATCTGCGTCGCGAGCTGGTGCCGATCGTGCGCGCAATTACCGCCCAGCCGATCGCGGACGATCGCTGCCTGCGCGGCACTTTCCGCGAGCAGCCCCAGCTTGCCTTCTCGCTCGATGTGGCGGCGCGGCTCGGCTACGACCTCGACCGCGGCCGTCTCGACAAGACCCATCATCCGTTCTGCACGCGCTTCGGCGCCGGCGACGTGCGCATCACCACGCGCGTGCGCGAAGACGACCTCGGCGACGCCTTGTTCTCGACCGTGCACGAAGCCGGCCACGCGATGTACGAGCAGGGCGTCGCGGCCGCGCTCGACGGCACGCCGCTGGGCGGTGGCGTTTCGGCCGGCGTGCACGAGAGCCAGTCGCGGCTCTGGGAGAACGTCGTCGGACGCAGCCGCGCGTTCTGGGAGCATTTCTTCCCGGCGCTGCAACGGCTCTATCCCGATCAGTTCCAAGGCGTCGCGCTCGACACCTTCTATCGCGCCATCAACAAGGTCGAGCGTTCGCCGATCCGCACCGACGCCGACGAGGTGACCTACAATCTCCACGTCATGATGCGCTTCGACCTCGAGCTCGACATGCTCGAAGGCCGGCTGGCGGTGAAGGACCTGCCCGATGCCTGGCGCGCGCGTATGCAGGCCGATCTCGGGCTCGAGCCGGCGGACGACCGCGACGGCTGCCTCCAGGACGTGCACTGGTACTACGGCGGCATCGGCGGCGGCTTCCAGGGTTACACCATCGGCAACATCCTGAGCGCGCAGTTCTATGCCGCGGCGGTGAAGGCGAGCCCCGGCATCCCGTCCGAGATCGCCGCCGGCGAGTTCAAGACACTGCACGGCTGGCTGACCAATAATCTCTACCGGCACGGCAGCAAGTTCACGCCCGACGACCTGATCGAGCGTGCGACCGGCGAGCCGATGACCATGCGGCCCTATCTCGCCTATCTGCGCGGCAAGTACGGCGAGCTCTATTCATTGCCGGCGGCGGCGTGATGTCGCGAACGCCGGCGTGAATTGTTGTGCCCTCTCCCCTTGAGGGAGAGGGCAGCTCCGAATGTGCAACGATCTGAAAATGGGTGAGGGGGTCTCTTCGTCAAATGCCACCCCTCACCCAATTGTGACTCGCTGAATGATCTTCATGCCCTCTCCCTCAAGGGGAGAGGGCACATCAATTGCTGTCACGGCTCGCGGCGCCACTTGCCGCCGTCCTGCGTCCACGCCACCATGCACGGGGGCGACGGAGGAAAGCCATGCATGCGCGGACGTGTCTGATCGCGCTCGGCGCGCTTGCCACGGCGGCCATGCTCACGCTTGCCGGCTGGAGCGGCGGCATAGCCGCGCCGCGACCGCTGTTCGCCGACAAGCGGCCCAATGCCGTGCCGGTCGACGTCGAGCTCGTCGTCGCCGTCGACGTCTCCAACTCGATGGACCCGGAAGAGCAGGAGCTGCAGCGCGAGGGTTACGTGCTCGGGCTCACCTCCCGCGAGTTTCTCACGGCGCTGCGTTCGGGCGCGCACGGCAAGGTCGCCATCACCTATTTCGAATGGGCCGGCCTCAACGACCAGACCATCCTGATGCCGTGGCGGCTGATCGACAGCCCGGAGTCCGCCGACGCGGTGGCGCGGGAAATCGCCCGCGCACCCTACCGGCGCGCGCCGCGCACCTCGATCTACGGCGCGCTGCAATTCGCGAAGCCTCTGTTCGACGCGTCCGGCTATCGCGGGCTGCGCCAGGTGATCGACGTGTCCGGCGACGGCGTCAACAATATGGGTCCGCCGGTCGTGCAGATGCGCGACGAGGTGCTCGCCGCCGGCATCACCATCAACGGCCTGCCGATCATGCTGCGCCGGCAGTCCGGCTACGGCCTGTGGGGCATGGCGTTCGAAAATCTCGACGTCTACTACGAGGATTGCGTGATCGGCGGGCCGGGCTCGTTCGTGATCGCGATCAAGGAGCGCGAGCAGTTCAAGGAGGCGACCCGCACCAAGCTGGTGATGGAGGTCGCGGGCGTGACGCCTGCGCCGCGCGTCGTGCCGGCGCAGGCGAGAAAGCCGCGGGTGTATTGTTCGTGAGGTGAGTGGAAGATTCGTAGCCCGCATTGAGCGAAGCGAAATGCGGGGTGGCCGTCCCGGATTTCGCTGCGCTCAATCCGGGCTACTACCGCCTCACGCCGCCGGCGTCGCCATCTCCGCCCTGATCTCGGCGCGCAGCGCGTCGATCGAGACCAGGCCCTGCGGCGTTTCGACGTGCCAGAACGCCCAGCCGTTGCAGGCTTCGAGGCCCTGCGCCAGCGCACCGATGCGGTGGATCGAGCCGACCTTCTCGCCGAGCGCGACCGCGCCGTCGGCGCGCACCAGCGCCTTGTGGCGGCGCTTCAGGTCGGTGAGCTGCGCGCCCGCCGAGACCAGCCCGCGCTCGACCAGTGTCGCGAACGCCACCCGCGGCGCCTCGCGCGCGGTCATGAACGGCGCGAGGCTCGGCGCCGGCAGCGGCTCGACCGCCGCGATGCGTTTCTCGGCGGCGGCGGCGTAGTTCCTGTCGCGCTCGAGCCCGACGAAGCGGCGGCCGAGGCGCTTGGCGACCGCGCCGGTGGTGCCGCTGCCGCAGAACGGGTCGAGCACCAGGTCGTCGGGGCGCGAGGCCGAGAGCATCACCCGCGCCAGCAGCGCCTCCGGCTTCTGGGTCGGGTGCAGCTTCTTGCCGTTTGAATCCTTGATTCGCTCTTCGCCGGTGCAGAGCGGGATGGTCCAGTCGGAGCGGACCTGGATGTCCTCGTTGCCGGCCTTGAGCGCCTCGTAGTTGAAGGTGTAGCCCTTGCCGCCCGCTTCGCGCGCGGCCCAGATCAGGGTCTCGTGCGCATTGGTGAAGCGGCGGCCGCGGAAGTTCGGCATCGGGTTGGATTTGCGCCACACCACGTCGTTGAGGATCCAGAAGCCGAGGTCCTGGAGGATCGCGCCGACGCGGAAGATGTTGTGGTAGGAACCGATCACCCACAGCGTCGCCGAGGGCTTCATCACGCGGCGGCAGGCCAGCAGCCAGGCGCGGGTGAAATCGTCATAGGCGGCGAAGCTCGAGAACTTGTCCCAGTCGTCGTCGACGGCGTCGACGCGCGAATCATCGGGGCGCTTCAAGTCGCCCTGGAGCTGGAGATTGTAGGGAGGATCGGCGAACACGAGGTCCACGCTCTCGGCCGGCAGCTTTGCCATGGCCGCGACGCAATCGCCGACCAGGATTTGGCTACCGTTGGCGGACTCGAAACTGAAGCGGGGCGCCCTAACGGACGCCCCGCGACGCGACACAACCATGACTCAGAACTCTGACTCAGGCGACGCGGCCGGTGACGCGGGACCTACAACCGACAAACAGGATCATGACGCCCCAAGGTAAAAATCGGCTTAATCGAAGGCAGTATTGCGCTAGGCAAGAATTGCCGGGGCACTATATTCAAGGCTGAGCGTTGGTAACCACGGATGGGTAAGTCAGTCCGCTCGCACTACGACAACAGGGATTTGCGCCATGCGCTGGGAAGACCTTCCGGAAAGTCAGAACGTCGAGGATCGCCGCGGTGAAGCAGGCGGCGGCGGCGGTGGTGGTGGCTTTGGCGGCGGTTTTCCCGGCGGTGCCGGCGGTCTCTCGATCGGCACGATTCTGGTTCTCGGATTGATCGGCTACGCGACCGGCATCGATCCGTCGCTGCTGATCGGCATGGCCGATCAATATTCGCGCCAGCAGCCGCAGATCGAGCAGTCGCAGCCGAACAAGACGGGCGCAAAGCCGACCGACGAGAGCGGGCGATTCGTCAGCCGCATCCTCGCGTCGACCGAATCGACCTGGAAGGACGTGTTCGCGAAGTCCGGACGCCAGTACCGCCCGCCGGTGCTGGTGCTCTATTCCGGCCAGACCCGCGCCAACTGCGGCGGCACCGCGATGGCGACGATGGGGCCGTTCTATTGCCCGGCCGACAAGAAGATCTATCTCGATACCTCGTTCTTCCAGATGATCGAGAAGCGCTTCCGCGGCTGCGATGTCGGCAGTCCGTCCTGCCGCTTTGCGCAGGCCTATGTGATCGCGCACGAGGTCGGGCATCACGTGCAGGGCGAACTCGGCATCCTCGGCAACGCGCAGCGCGAGCAGCAGCGCCTGGGCGGCCGGTCGGCGGAAGCCAACCGCATCCAGGTGCGCGTCGAATTGCAGGCCGATTGCCTCGCCGGCATCTGGGCCAACCGGGCGCAGGAGCGCCTCGCGCCCGGCGACATCGAAGCGGCGCTGCGCACCGCGAGCGCGATCGGCGACGATACGCTCCAGCGCAAGGCCCAGGGCCATGTGGTGCCCGACTCGTTCACCCACGGCACCTCGGAGCAGCGCCAGCGCTGGTTCTACACCGGCTTCAAGTCGGGCACCGTCGATAGCTGCAACACGTTCTCGCCGACGGCGCAGCTTTAGCCGGGTGCTTATTGCTGTGCCCTCTCCCCTTGAGGGAGAGGGCAGCTCCGAACGTGCAACTGACTTGGGTGGGTGAGGGGGTCTCTTCGCCAAATAGACCTTTAACGAAGATACCCCTCACCCAATTGTTTCTGTGGATTCTTTCTTGAGCCCTCTCCCTCAAGGGGAGAGGGCACGAGACGCGAGCATCGAATCCTGGCGCACATTGCGAAGAGGATCGTCGCATGACCTACAACACACCCGATCGCCGCAGCGTCATCGCCGGCGGCATGGCGCTCGCCGGTAGCACGCTGCTGCCGAACGCCGGCGCGGCGCAGGCCGGGCTCGGCTCCGCCGCCGATCTTCTCGCCAGCACCCAAAAATTCCTTGCCGGCCTCGACGGCCAGCAGCGCAAGGCCGCGACCTTCGCGCTGAACGCCCCGCAGTGGCGCAGCTGGGACTATTTCGGCTCCGGCAACAACATCAAGCCGGGCCTGCGGCTCGAAGTGATGAACGCGGCGCAGAAGCAGGCCGCCTGGGACGTGCTGGCGGTGCTGTTCTCACCGGCCGGCATCGAGAAGACCCGCAACGTGATGACGCTACAGGACGTGCTGGCGTCGCAGGGCAGCATGCCGGACCAGCGCTCGTCGGAGCGGTTCTCGTTCGCGGTGTTCGGCACGCCGGCGGAGACCGGCGCTTGGGCGTTCCGGCTCGAAGGCCACCACCTGCACCAGTCGATCTCGGTGCGTGACAACCGCATCGTCTCGGTCACACCGTCGTCGTTCTCGGTCAATCCGAACCGCGTCACGTCAGGCAAGCATGCCGGGCTGGTGACGCTGCGCGGCGAAGAGGCGCTGGCGCGCAGGCTCTACGGCGATCTCGATCCGACGCGGCAGGGCAGGGCGCGCCTCTCGGCGACGCCGATGAACAACATCATGTCCTATGCCGGGCGCGAGCGCGCCAATGCGCAGGGCGTCGGCCTTCCGGTCGCCGAATTGCAATCGGCGCAGCGCGATCTCGTCTGGCAACTGGTCGAGACCTACGCCGCCGACTATCTCACGCCGGCGCTGGCCGAGGCGCAACGCGCGCGGGTGCGCAGCGGCGACCGCGAGGCCGTGCATTTTGCGTGGTACGGGCCGAACACCGCCGAGCGCGCGTTCGGCTATCGCGTCATCGGGCCGAGCTTCGTGATCGAGCTTGGTTCGGTCGATCCGGCCGCGCAGCACCTGCACACGATCTATCACGATCTCGGCAACGTGCTCGGACGCGCGGGCTGACCGATGATCCGGCTTGGCATCCTCTTCGCTGCCATCCTGGGCATCGCCGCGCCGGCGCCGGCGGCGGCGCAGTCGCCGTCACCGGTGATGCTGCTGGTCAATCCCAAGAGCGGATTGAAGTCGGTTGGTGAGTTCGTGGCCTGGGCGAAGAACAGCAAGAAGCCGCTCGCCTATGCGTCGTCCGGTCCGCCCGCGCAGCGTTTCGGTGAGGCGCTGGCGCAGAAGATCGGCATCCAGTCCGTGCACGTGCCCTACCGCGCGGCGGTGCAGGGCATCCTCGATCTCATGGGCGGACACATCGATTTCGCGGTCATGGACCCCGGCGCGGCGGTCGGGCAGATCCAGGGCGGCCTGGTGAGGGCGCTTGCGGTCAGCGGCAAGCAGCGCGCAGCCGGTTTCCCCGACGTGCCGACTTTCGCCGAAGCGGGCTATCCGGAGCTTGCCGGGGCCTTCCCCGGCGGCAAAGTCACGGGTAAGACGGCGTATGCCCGGCATTGACGAAACCCGACAATTCGTTCCGCTCACGATCGCGGTGCTCACCGTCTCCGACACGCGCGAGATGGCCGACGACAAGTCGGGCGCGACGCTCGCCGAACGCATCAAGGCCGCCGGCCATAACGTGCATGAGCGCGCGATCGTGCCCGACGATGTCGAGGCCATCCGTGCGCAAATGAAGGCCTGGATCGCCGCGCCCGCGGTCGACGTGATCATCACCACCGGCGGCACCGGCTTCACCGGCCGCGACGTGACGCCCGAGGCGGTCGAGCCGCTGTTCGAAAAGAAGATGGAAGGCTTCGCGACGCTGTTCCTGATGGTGAGCCACGCCAAGATCGGCACGTCGGCGATCCAGACCCGCGCCACCGCCGGCGTCGCCGGCGCGACCTACATCTTCTGCCTGCCGGGCTCGCCCGGCGCCTGCCGCGACGCCTGGGACGAGATCCTGGTGCACCAGCTCGATTACCGCTATCGGCCCTGCAACTTCGTCGAGATCATGCCGCGGCTCGACGAGCATTTGCGCCGGCCGAAAGCGAAGGGCGCGACGGCGTAGCCATCCGCATGCCTTGAAGCTGCGTACTCGATCTATCCCCGTCATCCTGAGGTGCTCGCCGAAAGGCGGGCCTCGAAGGACGACGGCCCGGCTGTTGCCGCGCCGGGGCCGTGCATCCTTCGAGGCGAGCTTCGCTCGCGCCTCAGGATGACGGAGTGAGGTTGGCGACTCGCAAGAGAATTAATCGTCACTTCCCCATCGCGTCGTGCACGACCTTGCCGCCGACCATCGTCACCAGCGGCTTGAGGTCCTTGATCTCGTCCGCCGGCACGGTGAGGTAGTCGCGGTCGAGCACCAGCAGGTCGGCGTACTTGCCGCGCGCCAGCGAGCCGAGGTTCGCCTCCTGGAACAGGAAGTAGGCGTTCGAGCGCGTGTGCGCGATCAGCGCTTCCTCGCGGGTAATGGTCTGGCGGTTGACGTGGCGGCCGCCGATCATCTTGCCGGTCACCGCGAAGGCGAGCGTGTAGAACGGGTTCGACGGCGTCACCGCGGTGGCGTCAGAGCCGAGCCCCCAGTGGATGCCGGAATCCTGCACGCGGCGGAACGGCGGCATGTCCCAGGCCTTGTCGCCGTGGACCTTGTGCATCAGCGCGCCCTGGATCAGCGGGCGGCTGTGCAGCTGCGCCGACATGCCGAGCCGCTTCATGCGCTCGATCTGCGCTTCGGTGACCTGGTCGAGATGTGAGTAGGCCCAGCGCAGGCCCTTGATCGGGCGCTCCTTGTTCAGCGCTTCGTATTGCTCGAGGAACGCATCGATAGCCGTCTGCATCTCGACATGCGCGTTGAGGTGGATGCCCTGCTTGGCGAGCGCCTCCGCCAGGCGGCGCACCTGCGCCATCACCTTGGGATCCATCGGCCCGTCGGCGCGCATGGTGTTGGTGGTGGCCGGGCCGTAGGTCGATTCACCCCAGCCGATGTGATCGAAATAATCGTTGCCGCGGAACGGCACGGTCTGCGGCACCTCCGCGATCACCTTGTCCATCTGCTCGGGCGTCGCCGGCTGGCGGATGGTGAGCCAGAACACCCGCACATTGAGCTCGCCGGCATCGGCGAGGCGGCGGTAAGGTTCATAATGACGCGCGCTCATGCCGCGGCCGCCGAGGTCCGACCACGCGGTGATGCCGAGTGAATTGAGATAGGCCACGAGCTTGCGCGTATTGGCGAACCAGGTCTCGGAATCCGCGTGCGGCACCTTGGCGGCGACGAAGGCGACGCCGCCGGCGCCGCGCACCACGCCGGTGAGCCTGCCGGTCGCGTCCTTCTCGATCGTGCCGCCGGGCGGGTTGGCGGTCGCTTCGTCGATGTTCGCCGCCTTCAGCGCCGCGCTGTTGAGATAGCTGTGGTTATAGACCGACTGGAGCACCAGCGGATTGTCGGGGGCGATCTTGTCGAGCTCGGCGCGCGGGAAGCCGCGCTGCTCGTCGGTGAACTGCTCCTCCGACCAGCCGCCGAGCACGGCGATCCATTGCCCCGGCTTCGATGCGCGCACGCGCTCGGTGACGAGATCGATCGCGCGCTTGCGGGTGGTGACGCCGTCGAAGCGCAGCTCGTTGTGCTCGGCGGCGCGCACCCAGTGCGAATGGTTGTCGATCAGCCCGGGGATGACGGTGCGGCCGTCGAGCGCGATGGTGCGGGTCTGCGGCCCCTTGAGCTTCTCGATCTCGGCATTGGCCCCGACGGCGACGATGCGCTGCCCGCGGATCGCGATGGCTTCGGCGATGGTGAAGCGGTCGTCGACGGTGACGATCTTGCCGCCGACCAGGATGGTATCCGCAAACGGCGCCTGCGCCGTGGCCGGCGCGCCGCCGATGATCGTCAAAAAGAGAAGCGCGGTCGCTAACGCACGCATCGATATCCTCCCTTTATTGTCGATACACTGTAGCGCCGCCGTCGGAGGCGGACCAGCCACCCAACCGCTACGTGGATTGCCGTATCGTCCGCGTGCTGGTAAGAAAATTGCTGCGACAAGAAACAAGAATATGGGAGGTCAGTATGAGCGTGCGGCTGTTGCTGGCGTGCGCGGCGGGGGCACTCATGGCGATCGCATCAATCGAGCCGGCCGGCGCGCAGGTGCGCTCGCTCGACGAGGTGAAAAAAGAGGTGCTGCGCCGTGCCGGCAAGATCAACCCGTTCCAGCACATCCGCCCCGACGACGCGAAGCGGATCGTCGCGTCGCTGACGAGCCTCGACCGCGACCATTGGGCGGAGACCTGGTGCAAGGTCGGCCTCGACTACGAAGCGCAGGGCGACGCCATGGCCAAGAAAGGCGCTGGCGCCAAGGAACTCGCCGACATCTATTACCTGGCGTCGGATTACTGCCGCGTCGGGCGCTATCCGGTCGCCAACACCCCCGGCAAGCGCAAGGCCTATCTCGATTCCGTGCGCATGTTCCGCAAGGCGGCGCGGCATTTCGAGGATCCGCTGCAGATCGTCGAGATTCCGTTCCAGGAAGGCAAGCTCACCGGCTATCTCACGATCCCGAAGGGCGCGACGCGTCCGCCGGTGGTCATCCACTGGGGCGGCGTCGACGGCTGGAAGGAAGACCGGCAATTCCAGGTTGGATTCCTCAACCGCGCCGGGCTTGCAACGCTCACCGTCGATATGCCCGGCACCGGCGAAAATCCGATCCTCTATGGCGATCCCTCGGCGGTGAAGACCTATTCGGCGTGGATCGACCATCTCGCCACGCGCAGCGATGTCGACGGCAGCCGTATCGGCGTGTGGGGCGCGAGCTTCGGCGGCTACTGGGCGGCGCGGCTTGCGTTCCAGGAAGCGAAGCGGATTCGCGGCGCGGTGTTCCACGGCGGCAACGTCCATTACGGCTTCCAGCGCGACTGGCTGATCCCGGCGTTCACCACCGGAGGCGCCACTTATCTCTTTGGCGCGGCAAACCTGCTCGAAGCACGTGCGCAGGCGATGGGCACCAAGACCATGGACGAGTTCCTCGACGCGGTGCCGAAGCTCTCGTTGAAGGAGCTTGGCCTGATCGACCAGCCGTCGGCGCCGATCCTCGGCGTCAACGGCAAGCTCGACGACCAGGCGCCGGTGCAGGACATCTATCTGTTGATGGAGCACGGCCCCACGCCCAAGGAGGCGCGCATCTATCCGCAGGGCCGCCACATGGGCCGCAGCCCCGGGCAATCCGAAGACGAGATCCCGCTGATGATCACCAACTGGCTCAAGGACAAGCTGACGCGGTGAGTCAGCTTCCCGCCGTCATCGCGACGTCGAGGGTCTCGATCCGCGCCCGTCCGAGCCGGCGCAGCAAGTCCGCCTCCGGATGGGCGGCCTTGGTGTCATGGCCGCCGAGGCCTTGGTAGAGCGATTTCGGAATCAGCAAGCCTTGCGACGGCTTCGGCCTGGCGCCGAGCGCCGACGCGATCAGCGCGAATGAGTCCGCGAGCGGCGAGGCGCCGCGGGGCGCGCGGGCGCGGAACACCGCCGCGTGTTCGTTTCCGGTCAGATCGCGTTCGCGCATGAAGCGATGCAGCTCCTCGATCCAGCCGATGCCGGGCAGGCTGCCGGGCTCGACGAACCAAAGCCAGTCCGCGCGTGCCGTTGCCGTGGCGGCCTTGAGGCGCGCGCCGCGATCGCCCGCGAGCGCCAGGAAGCGGCAGCCGGCCACATCGGCGACCTTGGCGGTGCCGTCGGTCGAGCCGCCGTCGGCGACGATCACCTCGCGCAGCACGCCGTCGAGCGCGCCCGGCACCAGGGCCGCCAAGGTGTGCGCCAACGCCCGCTCTGATTCGTGCGTGGGGATGACCACGCTGATCATGGGAACTGCCCCCTTTCGCCAGGAGTTTCCACCACATCCTGTGCCGCCATGCCAGCCCGGCCACGAGATGCCGCGCTTAGCTACAGGCCGTTACGATGTTCTTGTTTTGTTCACAATCTCGGATTAGATCAGGGTCATGGCTCGTTCTTCAACAGCCCTGAAACGCCCGCCGGCGCCTTCTTCGCCCTCCTTGCCAACGCCGGCGGGCGGCTTTGGCCGACGTGCCCCGGCGATCGATCTCGATCTGCCGGCCGACGCCGATGTCGCCGTCGACGCCGAGCGGCGGCGCGGCCGCGGCGCGCAGTCGAACGCCTCGGGCCGCTACGAGCCGACCGCGCGCATCGCCTTCGACGACGGCTGGCAGGCGCTGGAGGAGATGCCGCCGTTCAAGACCACGGTGTCGGTCGACGCCACCCGCAAGATCATCACGCGCAATGACTCGCCGGACATCTCGTTCGACCGCTCGATCAATCCCTATCGCGGCTGCGAGCACGGCTGCATCTATTGCTTTGCGCGGCCGACCCACGCCTATCTCGGGCTCTCGCCCGGCCTCGACTTCGAATCGAAGCTGTTCATGAAGCCGGAGGCCGGTAAGCTCCTCGAACGCGAGCTGTCCGATCCGAAATATTCGCCGCGCACCATCGCGATCGGCACCAACACCGATCCGTACCAGCCGATCGAGAAGCAGTACCAGATCATGCGGCGGATCCTCGAAGTGCTCGATCACTTCGGCCATCCGGTCGGCATCGTCACCAAATCGAACCTGGTGCTGCGCGATCTCGACATCCTCGCGCGCATGGCGAAGCGCAACATCGCCAAGGTCGCGCTGTCGGTGACCACGCTCGATCCGAAGCTCGCGCGCGTAATGGAGCCGCGCGCCGCGACGCCGGCGCTGCGGCTCGAAGCCTTGCAGAAGCTGACCGAGGCGGGCGTGCCGACGACGGTCATGGTCGCGCCGGTCATCCCCGCGATCAACGACGCCGAGATGGAGCGCATCCTCGATTCCGCCGCCGCCGTCGGCGTGAAGGAGGCAGGGTACGTCCTGCTTCGGCTGCCGCTGGAAGTACGCGACCTGTTCCGCGAATGGCTGATGGCGAACTTCCCGGATCGCTACCGCCATGTGTTCAAGCTGATCCGCGATATGCGCGGCGGCAAGGACTACGACTCCCAGTGGGGAGAACGCCAGACCGGCTCGGGCCCGATGGCCTGGATGATCGGCCGCCGCTTCGAGGCGACCTGCGAGAAGCTCGATCTCAACCGCACCCGCACGCGATTGACCACCGAGCACTTCTCGCCGCCGAAAGAGCAACCGCCGCAGTTGAGTCTGTTCTGATGAGAGCTCAGGCGGCGCCAAACGGCGCGTTCGGCTCCCTCTCGCCTATTGTGGGGAGAGGGAGCCCGCCTGAACCATGATGATGTTTTGTTGAGTGTTGCTTTTGAACTCGAATGGAGCCGTAGCGGGACTCGGCTCCCTCTCCCCAGGGGGGGAGGGTAACCGCATTTGGCCGCGAGTGCGGCGTGCATGATTGAGCCCTCTCCCCTTGCGGGAGAGGGCGGCGAGGTGTCGCCGTACAACGGAATGGGTGAGGGGTATGCGTCGGCGGAGCGATACCCCTCACCCATTCTCCGTTGTTGCAACGCTGCGGCTGCCCTCTCCCGCAAGGGGAGAGGGCGCAATAATGACCGCCCAGCACCGCTGTGAGGACCAAATGCGATGGCCCTCCGGAGCCGGCCGGTGCCAGCCGCCAAGCGTGAGTTCCTCCCCACATTTCACATCGCAACCATTCCCCGCATTGACTTGGCCTCGCTGCCGCGCACCATCGCGGCATGAGTCGATCAGCCGCCATAAAAATCCCGCGCCTGCCGCTGCCGGAGGAGCCCGTCCGTCCGAGCTTCCGGCGCGAGCGCGCGGCGCTCAAGCGCGGCGTTTGGCCGGTGGCGGGTTGCGACGAGGCGGGCCGGGGGCCGCTCGCCGGCCCGGTGGTCGCCGCGGCGGTGATCCTCGATCCCGACAAGATTCCGCGCGGGCTCAACGATTCCAAGAAGCTCGACCGCGAGGCGCGCGAGAAGCTCTACGACAAGATCTGCGCCTCCGCCGAGGTCGCCGTCGCCTTCGCGCCGCCGGCGCGGATCGACCGCGACAACATCCTGCGCGCGTCGCTGTGGGCACTCGCCTGCGCGGTCAAGGCGCTGCCGGTGCGGCCGAAGCTCGTGTTCGTCGACGGACGCGACCGCATCGACGCCGGCTGCGACTGCACCGCGGTGATCTCGGGCGACGCCATCGTATCCTCGATCGCGGCGGCCTCGATCGTCGCCAAGGTGACGCGCGACCGGCTGATGATGCGGCTTGCGCTCGCCCATCCCGGCTACGGCTTCGAGCGCCACATGGGCTACAGCGTCCCCGAGCATCAGGCGGCGCTGGCGAAGCTCGGGCCGACCGTCCACCACCGCCGATCGTTCTCGCCGGTCGCCGCCCGCTATCTCCTGGACGCTGCCGACCCCGACGAGATCGTCCCGGCCGCGTTGCCGCTCTAGCCGTTGCCAGGATCAAGTCCGGGGCGAGCTTTTTCGAGGATCATGCACTAATGTGCTCCCGGTAGGGGCTGCGTTCGGTCTGCGGGGGCCATGCTTTACGTATCCATTTTCGTCGAGCTGTTGCGCTCGCGTCCGGCGCTGGCGGTATGGATTGCCGCACTGGCGCAGGCGACGCTGTGGTTCCTGGTCCCGACCGTGTTCTACGCCGGGCCGCCCGGCGACGTGCCGTTCGTGCTTGCGATCGGCAACGAGCTCCAGCTCGGCACGTATCTGGGGCCGCCGCTCGCATTCTGGCTTGCCGAAGGCGCGTACGTGGCCGCCGGCAACAGCCTGGCCGGCGTCTACCTGCTTTCCCAGATCTGCGTGGGGGTGACCTACTACGCGGTGTTCTCGCTCGGACGTTCGATCGTCGGCGCGCAGCACGCCGCGCTGGCGGTGCTGCTGATGGTCGGCATCTCGGCATTCACGGTGCCGACGCCCGACTTCGGCCCGGTCACGCTCACCATGGCGCTGTGGGCCGTCATCCTGCTGCACTACTGGCGTGCGGTGAACGAGGGCAAGCGCGGCTACTGGGTCGCGCTGTCGGTCGAGATCGGTCTCCTGTTCCTCACCACCTATGCCGGGCTGTTGCTGTTCGGCATGCTCGCGCTGTTCACCGCCGTCAACAAGCGCGCCCGCGCGGCGATGTATTCGACCGACCCCTGGCTGGCGAGCCTCGTCGCCGTCGTCGTGCTGTTCCCGCATCTGCTGTGGCTCACGGAAACCGGCGAAGGGCTCGCCGCGCGGCTGATGAGGCTGCGCTCGCCGGAAGCGGTGATCGACAATTTCAATGCCTGGCTGCGCCAGATCACGCTGATCCTCGCCGCCCATGCCGGGCTGGCGGTGCTGGTTTCGGCGGTGGTCGGCTGGCCGTGGACGCGACACGAGCCATCGCCGGTGATCGTGCGCGAGCCGGTCGAGCCGTTTGCACGACAGTTCATCATCTACTTCGCGGTGGTGCCGGCGCTCGCTGCCACCATCGTCGCGGTGCTGGCCGGCTGGCCGGCGCCGGTCGGCGGCATCGCGCCGCTGGTCGTACTCTCCGGGCTCGTGGTCGTGCTGCTCGCCGGCAACGGCATCGAGCTCAGCCACCAGAACATCGTGATCGCGGCCTGGTTCGGACTGCTGCTGGTGCCCCCGATGCTCGCCGTCATCGCGGTGTTCACGATGCCGTGGGTCGGCATCGATCTCAACGTCAACAAGCCGGCGCGGCAAATTGCTCAATTCTTCGCCGACAGCTTCCAGAAACGCACCGGCACGCCGCTCGCGGTGGTGGCGGGCGATCCGCGCACCGCGGCGCTGATCTCGCTCGGCGCGCCGAGCCGGCCGAGCCTGCTGCTCGACGCGACGCCCGAGCGCACGCCGTGGGTGACCTTTGACGACGTCCGCCGCAAGGGCGCGGTCATCGTGTGGCCGACCAACGACACCGTCGGCGCGCCGCCGCCGGAGATCAAGGAGCGCTTCCCGGACCTCGTCGTCGACCAGCCGCGCGTGTTCGAGCGGCCGGTGTGGTCGGGTCGGTTGCCGGTACTGCGCTATGGCTGGGCGGTGGTCAGGCCGCAGCCGGGTGAGAAGCCTGCGCCGGCCAAGGAAGAGGGAAAGAAGAAGTAGACAGCCCATGCAAAGCAAAAGCGTTGGCATTGTCGGTTTCGGCCTCATGGGCACGGCGTTCGCGCAGCGCCTGGCGGCTGCGGGATTCGGTTTTGCCGGATACGACGTCGATGCGGCGAAAGCCGCGCAAATAACGGCGCTCGGCGGCAGGGCGGCTCAATCCATTGCCGAGATCGCGCGCGAATGCGAGCCCATCCTGCTCGCGGTGTTCAGCACCGACCAGGTCGAGGACGTGGTCGAGAGGCATCTGCTACCCGTGCTCGGTGATGACTCCGGCCGTATCGTTCTGTGCGCCTCGACGTGCGATCCCGATCGCATCGCCGCGCTCGGCGGGCGCGCCGCGGCGCGCGGCTTGCGCTTTCTCGAGACGCCGGTGTCGGGCACCAGCGCACAGGTCGCGCGCGGGGAGGGCGTCGGCCTGATCGGCGGCGATGCGGCGATCGCCGCCGGGATCGAGCCGGTACTGCGCGCGCTGTTTCCGCGCTATTTCCTGATCGGGAAGGTCGGCGACGGCGGCCGCGCCAAGCTCGCGGTCAATCTCATTCTCGGGCTTAACCGGCTCGCGCTGGCGGAGGGGCTCGCGTTCGCCGAACGGCTCGGGCTCGATCCCGCGGCGTTTCTCACGGTAGCGAAGAGCTCCGCCGCCTATTCGCAGATCATGGATGTCAAAGGCGCGCGCATGATCGAGCGCGCGTTCGCGCCCGAGGGCCGCGCCAGGCAGACGCTCAAGGACGCGCAGCTGATGCTCGCGCAGGCGCGCACCGTCGGGCAGGAGCTGCCGCTGCTCGAGGTGCATGCCGAGGTGCTGGAAGCCTGCCTGCGTGCAGGCGAGGGCGACCTCGACAACAGCGTGGTGATCGAAGAGCTGCGCCGGCGGCGCAAGTAGCTAATCGCTGCTCACGCCGCTGGCCTTCACCGGCGCGGCCCATCGCGCGATTTCGGTCTCCAGGAACTTGCGCAGATACTCCGGGCTCCGCCGGTCCGGCGCCGCCGGAATCAGACCGATGGAATCGAACCGCGCCCGCAGCGCCGAATTGTCGAGCGCCTTGCGTATGGCCGCATTCGTCTTGGCAACCATGGCCGGCGTCGCGCTCTTCGGCAGCAGGATCGCGTTCCAGGCCGAGACGTCGAAGTCCTTCAGCCCCTGCTCCTCGGCGGTCGGAAGGTTGGGCAGCAGCGCGGCACGATCGCGCGCCAGCATCGCCATCGCCTTGACCTGGCCGGTGTTCACCGCTTGCACCGCGATGGAAACATAGTTGCAGATGTAGTCGATGCGGCCCGCGATCACGTCGGCAAACGCCGGCCCGCCGCCGCGATAGGGAACATGGGTGACCTCGACGCCCATGATCTGGTTCAGCATCACGCAGCTGATGTGTGACGAGGTGCCGGTGCCGCCGGAGCTGAACACCATCTTGGCGTGGTTGTTCTTGGTATAGGCTATGAACTCGCGAAGATTGTTCGGCGGCAGGTCCTTCTTTGTCATCAGCAACAGCGGCGCATCGGCGATGAAGCCGACCGGCTGGAAGTCGTTGGCCGGATGATAGGCCGGCTTCTTGTGCATGGAATAGCTGATCGCATGCGTGCCGATCGAGGCGAGCACGAACAGATGGCTGTCGGCGGACGCTTGCGACACCCGCAGCGAGCCGGTCATGCCGCCGCCGCCGGGCACGTTCTCGATGATGACCTGCTGGCCCAGCCCTTCGCTCAACGTCGGCTGGAGGATGCGCGCCAGCGCATCCATCGGACCGCCCGCGGCGAACGGCACGACCATCGTCACCGGCCGGTTCGGCCAGTCCTGCGCATTCGCCACGCCGGTCACCAGGACGAGCAGCGCGGACGCACCGAAAACCATCGTTCTGAAATGCATCATAGGCTCCTGGCAACGCAGCCAACGCTTCAATGGTGATAGCTCTCGCCGTGGCGGACCTTGCCGCGGAAGACCCAGTGCACGACCACGAAATAGCCGATGATGATCGGCAGCAGGATCAGCGTGCCGACCAGCATGAAGATCTGGCTCGCCGGGGCCGCCGCAGTGTCCCAGATCGTGAGCGACGGCGGCACGAGATAGGGGAACACCGAGATCACGAGCCCCAGGTAGCCGAGCAGGAACAGCACGATCGCCGCGAAGAACGGCGGCAGCTCGCGCCCGGTCTCGAGCCAGCGCCAGAGCGCGAAGGCGGTGACGGCGGTCAGCAACGGTACCGGCCACAGATAGTAGATATTCGGCGTCGTGAACCAGCGCGCGGCGATGCGCTCGAAAGCGACCGGCGTCCACAGGCTGACGATCGCCATGAATCCGAGCACGGCGATGAGCGCGAGCTTGGCGTGGGCCCTGGCGCGTGCCGCGACCACGCCGTCGGTCTTCATCACCAGCCAGGTGGCGCCGAGCAGCACGTAGCCGGCGAGGACACCGAGGCCGCACAGCAGTGCGAACGGCGTCGCCCAATCGAATGCGCCACCGGCAAAGGCGCCGTCCTTGACGTTGATGCCCTGGATCAGCGCGCCGAGAATGATGCCCTGGCAGATCGCGGCGAGCGCCGAGCCGCCGGTGAATGCGAAATTCCAGTAGCGCTTGCTGGTCTCCGCCACGGTGCGGAACTCGAAGGCGACGCCGCGGAACACGAGCGCGAGCAGCATGACGATCACCGGCAGGTAGATCGCCGGCATGATCACGGCATAGGCGCGCGGGAACGCCACCCACAATCCGCCGCCGCCGAGCACCAGCCAGGTTTCGTTGCCGTCCCAGAACGGCGCGAGCGTCGTGATCATCTGATCGCGCTCTTTTTCGTCGCGGCTGGTCGGGAATAGGATGCCGACGCCGAGGTCGAAGCCGTCGAGGATCACATACAGCGCGACGGCGATCCCGATGATGCCGGCCCAGATCAGCGGCAGGTCCCATTCGCTCATGGCGCGTCCTGCAAAAAACTAAAGTCGTTCCGTTCGAGTCGGCTCTCTCCACCGCTCATTCCCGCGCAAGCGGGAATCCAGAATCTTCGTTTGTAGCTCCTGGGTCCCCGCTTTCGCGGGGACGAGCGGATAGAGCGAGCACCACGCACCTAAGACCCGCGCGCCAGCGCCTCGCGTCCGGCATCGTGGGCGGCCGCCAGCGGCCGCGACGCGGAGCCAGTTTGCGGCGGCTCGATCGCGCGGCCCTGCGGCCCACGTTCGATCAGTCGGTTGATATAGTAGATTCCCATCGCGAATACGATCGAATAGACGACGACGAACAGCACCAGCGACGTCAGCACCGTGGGCGCGGCGAGCGGCGAGGTGGCGTCGGCGGTGCGCAGGATGCCCTGCACGACCCAAGGCTGGCGGCCGCTCTCGGTCACCACCCAGCCGGCGACGACGGCAACGAAGCCGGTCCACCAGCTGTGCGCGACGATGCGCATGTACCAGCGCGTCTCGAACAGCATGCCGCGCCAGAGCAGCCAGGCGCCGATCAGCGCCGCCGCGATCATGAAGAATCCGATCGCCAGCATGATGCGGAAGGCGAAGAACACGGTCTTGACAGGCGGGCGGTTCTGCGGCGCCACGTCCTTCAGCCCGATGATCAGGCCGTTCAGCCGGTGCGTCAGGATCAGCGATCCCGCGTTCGGGATCGACAGCGCCCAGTGGTTCTTCTCGGCCGCTTCGTCGGGCCAGGCGAAGATGTGGAAGTCGACCGGCTCATCACTGTTCCAATGCGCCTCCATCGCCGCGATCTTGATCGGCTGGTGCTTGAGAGTGTTGAGGCCGTGCAGGTCGCCGATCAGCAATTGCAGTGGTGCCAGGACGGCAAGCAGCAGCACCGCCATCTTGATCATGGTGCGGGCGTGCTCGGTGTGCCGCTCCGAGAGCCAGTAGCGCGCGCCGACCGCGAGCACCACGAAGCCGGTAGTGAGGAACGCGGCGTTGAGCATGTGGGCGAGGCGGTAAGGGAAGCTCGGATTGAAGATGATCGCCCACCAGTCGAGCGGCACAGCGACGCCGTCGACGATCTCGTGGCCGGTCGGGGTGTGCATCCAGCTGTTGGCGGCGAGGATCCAGAACGCCGAGGTCATGGTGCCGACGGCGACCACGATCGCCGACGTCACCTGCAGCCAGTTCGGCACCCGGCCCCAGCCGAACAGCATGATGCCGAGGAAGGTCGCCTCCAGGAAGAATGCGGTCAGCACCTCGTAGCCGATCAGCGGGCCGACGATATTGCCGGCGAACACCGAGAAGCGGCTCCAGTTGGTGCCGAACTGGTACGACAGGACGATGCCGGAGACGACGCCCATCGCGAACGAGACCGCGAAGATGCGGGTCCAGAACTTGGCGAGCTGCTGGTAGCGCTCGCGGCCGGTGGAGGCCCACATCACCAGGAGCGTGGCGATATAGGCCGACAAGCCGATGGTGAAGGTCGGGAAGATGATGTGGAACGTCACCGTGAAAGCGAACTGAAGTCTCGCGATCAGGACCGGATCGAGTTCCATTGCCATGCTCCGCCGTCGCGCGGCTCGTGTGGCGGGTTGGACGTTCGCAATAAACTTAAGGCCGGTTGGTGGCTTGCCAATGCGGCAGAATGATCACCAGGGGTGCGGCAAAGCAGCCATTCCGAATCGCATCGGCCGCCCATTAATCGCGATCATGCCTCATGATCGCGGCCGCCAGAACCGTGGCAGTTTGCCAAGCCACAGAAATCCACAAATCCGCGCGTGCCGGAATGGCGACCCGGCAGATTTGCTATGATGGTCCCGTGCGGATGATCGGACGGGGAACGGGGACATGGCCGAGAGCAGTGCGCCACAGGGTCCGATTCGCCGAGGCGAAACCGGTGCCCAGTTGATCCTCACGCGCCGGGCTTTCAACACGGGTGTTGTCGCCGCGGCAGCCGCCGCGCTGCTGCCGATGCCGGCGCGCGCAACGGTGCCGCCGAAGGATGAAGCACTCGTGCTCGCACGCGCGACCGAGGTCGATCTCTCCGCGCAGGAAACCGCCGTGGTGCTGGCGCCGGTGCCGCAGCGTCGGCCGCCGCAGCAGCGCAAGCTCGCGAAGGGTGAAAAGCCGCCGGCTCCGCGCACGTGGATCGTGCTGCGTGACGTGATCGCGGCCGAGCGCGCGCCGGCTTATGACCTCTTCCTGGTGCTGGAAGGGACGAATGTCTTTGCGCCGACGACCACGGCCCAGCCGATCGGCGCGCTCGCGCTGAAAGGCGGCAGCGGCGACGAGGGCAAGGAGCGCCGCGAGACGGTGGCCTTCGACGTGACCGAGCCGTTGACCAAGCTTTCGAAAACGCGCGGTTTCAACATGCGCTTTCTGCGCCTCACCATCGTGCGGCGGGCGGTCAAGGATGACTCCGGCAAGGAGACCGTGCCGAACGATCCCAGGCCACCGGAGATCGGTACGATCGAGCTGGTCAGGTGGTGATGGAGCTTTGTAGCCTGGGTTGAGCGCACAGCGAAACCTAGGGCAGATCGTCCCGCATTTCTTCGCTAATGCGGGCTACGACGCCAGCGCCGTCTTCAGCGCCAGGAAGTCACGCCAGGCGAGCCGCTTCTGGAGCGGGCTGCGCAGCAGGAACGCCGGATGGAAGGTCGCGAGCGCGCGCAGTTCGCGGCTGCCGGCCTGGAACGGATACCAGCGGCCGCGCGACTTGGTGATGCCGTCGCGGATGTTGAGCAGCGTCTGCGCCGACGGGCCGCCGAGGCATACGAGAATGCTCGCGCCCGAAAGCTCGATCTGGCGGCGGATGAACGGCAGGCAGATCGCCGACTCCTGCGGCGTCGGTGTGCGGTTGCCGGGCGGACGCCACGGCACGATGTTGGCGATGTAGGCGTTGGTCTCGTCGAGCCCGATCGCCGCCATCATGCGGTCGAGCAGCATGCCGGAGCGGCCGACGAACGGCTTGCCCGACTTGTCCTCCTCGTAGCCCGGCGCTTCGCCGATGAACACGACGCGCGCCTCGGGGTTGCCGCGCCCGAACACGAGCTGCGTCGCGGTCGCCCGCAGCGCGCAGCCTTGGAAGCCGTCGAGGATCGCGCGCAACTCGTCGAGCGTGGCGGCGGTCGTTGCCGCCTCGCGCGCCGCCATCACCGCGGCGTCGGTCGAGGGCGGTGGTGCCGCGCCGTTGCTGCCGAGGTCGCGCGCCGTGATCGTGCGCACCGGTGTCGCCGGCGGCTTCGGACGGGAGAGTTCCGGCATCGGCAATGGCGGCGGTGCCGGTGCGATCGCCGGTTCGGACAGCCGGTCGACCGGCGCCTCGCCGACGGCCACGTCCACGCCCGCCTCCTGATAGAAGGCGAGCAGCTCGCGCATGGCCTTGTCGTGCATCGTGGTCGTCATCGCCTCCCCACGATAGCACGTGGCGGGGCGATTGCCGCATCGTTGCAAACGTGGAACAAGGCTTGACCCTGGAAGGCTTCCAGATTCGGACGGCGGCGAGGGGATCATGGCCGAAAACGAACTGCCAGCCCGCGAAGCGATGGAATTCGACGTGGTGATCGTCGGCGCCGGCCCGGCCGGGCTCGCGGCCGCCATCCGCCTCAAGCAGCGCTCCCCCGATATTTCCGTCGTCGTTGTGGAAAAAGGTTCCGAGGTCGGCGCGCACATCCTGTCCGGCGCGGTGATCGATCCGATCGCGCTCGACCGGCTGCTGCCGGAGTGGCGCGACGACGGCGACGCGCCGATCAAGACCAAGGTCGCCGACGACCGCTTCTACTGGCTCTCCGCCACGGGCTCGATCCGGCTGCCGAATTTCATGATGCCGCCGCTGATGTCGAACCATGGCAACTACATCGTGTCGCTCGGCAATGTGTGTCGCTGGCTCGCCACCGAGGCGGAGTCGCTCGGCGTCGACATCTATCCGGGCTTCGCCGCGGTCGAGGTGCTGTACGATGCGAACGGCGCGGTCGCCGGCGTCGCCACCGGCGACATGGGCATCGGCAAGGACGGCAAGCCCACCGACAATTTCACCCGCGGCATGGAGCTGCGGGCGAAATACACGCTGTTCGCCGAGGGCGCGCGCGGCTCGCTCACCAAGACGCTGCTCAAGCGCTTCGGTCTCGACAGCGAGAGCCAACCGCAGAAATTCGGCATCGGGCTGAAGGAGCTGTGGCAGGTCGCGCCGGACAAGCATCGCCCCGGGCTGGTGCAGCACTCGTTCGGCTGGCCGCTCGACAACCGGACCGGCGGCGGCTCGTTCCTCTATCACTTCGACGACAATCTCGTGTCGGTCGGCTTCGTCGTCCACCTCAATTACGAGAATCCATACATCAGCCCGTTCGAGGAATTTCAGCGCTTCAAGACCCACCCGCTGGTGCGTTCGACATTCGAAGGCGGCAAGCGGCTCTCCTATGGCGCGCGCGCGATCACCGAAGGCGGCTACCAGTCGGTGCCGAAGCTGACGTTCCCGGGCGGTGCGCTGATCGGCTGCGCGGCGGGCTTCGTCAACGTGCCGCGCATCAAGGGCAGCCACAACGCCATGCTGTCCGGCATGCTCGCCGCCGAACACGTCGCCGACGCGCTTTCCGAAGGCCGCAGCAACGACGAGATCAGCAGCTACGATGCCGCCTGGCCGGAGATGGAGATCGGCGCCGACCTATGGAAGGTTCGCAACGCCAAGCCGTTGTGGTCGAACTTCGGCACCTATCTCGGCATCCTGCTCGGCGGCCTCGACATGTGGTGCAACACGCTCGGCTTCTCGTTGTTCGGCACGCTCCGTCACGGCAAGACCGACGCCAAGTCACTCAAGCCGGCGTCCGGATTCGCGCCGATCGCCTATCCAAAGCCCGACGGCAAGCTCACCTTCGACCGGTTGTCCTCGGTGTTTCTGTCCAACACCAATCACGAGGAGAACCAGCCGTCGCATCTCAAGGTCGCCGACCTGGCGCTGCAGAAATCGTCGGAACACGACGTGTTCGCCGGACCCTCGGCGCGCTATTGCCCGGCGGCGGTCTATGAATGGGTGGAGGAGGGCGGTAACCCGCGCTTCGTGATCAACGCGCAGAACTGCGTCCACTGCAAGACCTGCGATATCAAGGACCCGAACCAGAACATCACCTGGGTTCCCCCGCAGGGCGGCGGCGGGCCGAATTACCCGAATATGTGATGTGACGGTCACGATACCGCCACACCGCCGCTATCAATGGGTTTTCGCCTTTGGGGATTGCGGAAGTGGGTCGTTCTTGCGGGGCGGACGCAAAAAGGTCATTCTCGCCGAAATTTATGCGGCAGCGCAGCGTAACCCCGTAGGGCGCTTCCACCAGATGGAGTCGACCGAATCGTGATTGCTCCCAATTCGATCCTGCGGGCGACCCTGCCGGCGCTTGCCGTCCTCATGGTCTGGTCGGGCCTTGCGGGTGCGCAGGCCCAGACCGGGGCACAATCACAATCGAGCCAGCGGCCGAAGGTGTCGGCACCCGCGATGCCGCGCGCTTCGGTGTCGGGCAGCTATCTGGCCGCGCGTCACGCCGGCGTCTCCCGCGACGCGGCGGCGGCTTCGATCTATTACCGCTCGGCGTTGCGCGGCGATCCGCGCAATCCCGAGCTGCTCAGCCGCGCCTTCACGGCGGTCCTGCAGAACGGCGAGGTCGAAGATGCAGTGCGGCTGGCGGACCGGCTGCTCCAGGTCGACAAGAGCGACCGCGTGGCCCGCCTGGTGCTCGGCGTGAGGGCGATCAAGCAGAAGCAATACGCCGTGGCGCGCCAGCAGCTCGCGCAGTCGGTGCGCGGTCCGGTCACCGATCTTGCCGCTGCGCTGCTCTCGGCCTGGACCAATGTCGGCCCCAACGAATTCAAGGCCGCGCTCGACACCATCGACAAGCTGCAGGGGCCGGAATCCTACAATCTCCTGAAGGACCTGCATGCCGGCCTGATCCTCGACCAGTCCGGCCAGCGCCGCGAGGCGCTCAAGCGGCTCGAGCGCGCCTACAAATACGATCCGGCAGTGCTGCGGGTGTCGCAGGCCTATGGCAGTCAGCTCTCGCGCGCGGGCAACCGGGACGAGGCGTTGAAGGTGTTCAAGGCGCTCGACGAAGCGCTGCCGCGCCATCCGCTGGTGATCGACGCGATCAAGGAGATCGAAGCCGGGCGGCGCATTGCGCCGCTGGTCGACAACGCCACCGCCGGCGCGGCCGAGGCGCTCTACACCATCGGCGCGGCGCTCGGACGGCGCGGCGAAGAGGTCGGCCTCGTCTATCTCCAGCTCGCGCTCTACCTCAACCCGAACCACGCGCTGGCGCTGACCTCGCTCGCCGACATCTACGAGGGCATGCGCAAGCCGGAGCTCGCGATCAAGACCTACGAGCGCGTGCCATCGGCGTCGCCGCTCAGCCACAACGCCCGCATCCAGCGCGCGCTCAATCTCGACCAGATCGAGCGCACCGACGAGGCGATCGCTGATCTCGAGCGCATCGTCGAAGCCGACGCCACCGATCGCGAGGCGATCATGGCGCTCGGCAATGTCCTGCGCTCGCGCAAGAAATTCGCCGAGTGCGGAACCGTGTATTCCAAGGCGATCGACGCCATCGGCGGCAAGCCGCAGAAGACCGACTGGCTGGTCTATTATTTCCGCGGCATCTGCTACGAGCGCTCGAAGCAGTGGCCGAAGGCCGAAGTCGACATGAAGACCGCGCTCGAGCTCTCGCCCGACCAGCCGCTGGTGCTCAATTATCTCGGCTATTCCTGGGTCGACCAGGGCGTCAATCTGGAAGAAGGCATGCGCATGATCCGGCGCGCCGTCGAGCAGCGCACCGACGACGGCTACATCGTCGATTCACTGGGCTGGGCCTACTACCGGATGGGCGACTTCGAGAACGCAGTGAAATATCTCGAGCAGGCGGTCGAGCTGAGGCCGGAAGATCCGACCATCAACGATCATCTCGGCGACGCCTATTGGCGGGTCGGCCGCCGGCTGGAGGCCGGCTTCCAGTGGGCGCATGCGCGCGACCTCAAGCCCGAGCCCGAAGAACTCGAAAAGATCCTGGAGAAGCTGAAGTCCGGCCTTCCCGACCATCCGCCGCCGACCACCTCCGCAGACACCGCGCCGAAGCCCGGCGGCGGCTAACTGGCCAATAACGTGCCGGCCGCGCGCGCCGAGCGGGCACCCGCCAAGATCAACCTGACGCTTCGCGTCGTCGGCCGCCGCGCCGACGGCTACCACGAGCTGGAAAGCCTGGTGGTGTTCGCAGGCGTCGGCGATACGCTCACCTTCACGCCAGGGCGCGCGCTGGCGCTTACGGTCGACGGCCCGACCGCTGCGGCGTCCGGATCGATCGACGACAACCTCGTGGTCAAGGCGGCGCGCGCGCTCGCCGAGCGGGTCGAGAACCTCAAGCTCGGGCGTTTCATGCTGGTGAAGCGGCTGCCGGTCGCGGCCGGCATCGGCGGCGGCTCGTCCGATGCCGCGGCGGCGCTGCGCCTGATCGCCCGCGCCAACCGGATCGCGCTCGACGATCCGCGGCTGATGGAGGCGGCGCGCGTCAGCGGCGCCGACGTGCCGGTGTGCCTCGTTCCGCGTCCACGCCTGATGCGCGGCATCGGCGAGATACTGTCCGAACCGCTGGCGCTGCCGAAGCTGCCGGCGGTGCTGGTCAATCCCCGCGTCGCAGTGCCGACCAGGGACGTGTTTGCGGCATTGCGCGCGCCGTTGGAAGCGCGCGGCGGGCCTACGCGTGGCGCCGATTTCGAGGCGCGTCGCCGCTGGAAAGCGACCGACCTGGTCGAGACGCTCGCCGGCGAGCCCAACGACCTCGAAGCGCCGGCGATCGCGCTCGCACCGGCGATTGCGCAGGTCCTCTCCGATCTGCGCGCGCTGCGGGGCTGCCGTCTCGCACGGATGTCCGGATCGGGCGCGACCTGCTTCGCCTTGTTCGCAACGGCGCCGGCGGCCGCCGCCGCGGCGCGCGCGTTGCGCGGAAGACATCCGGCGTGGTGGGTGCGTGCGACGAAGCTCGGGTAGCGAAGCTACTTCGCGACCACGGCCGTGATGTCGATCTCCAGCAGCATGGTCGGGCTTGCGAGCCCGCTGATCACCAGGAATGTGTTGGCTGGGATCGGACCCGAGCCGTAGGCTTCATCCCGGCATTTGCGCACCGGCCCCTGGTAGCGGACATCGGTCACGTAGACCGTCTGCTTCACGACGTCGGCCAGAGTGCCGCCATGGGTTGCCAAGAGGCGCTTGATCTTGTCGTAGGCGTAACGGCATTGCGCGTAGGGATCGCCCACATGCAAGGTCTGTGCATTCGAACCTTCGGGCGCCTTTTCGTCCTCGGCGCCGATGCCGGCGAGGTAGATCGTCTTGCCCGGTCCGTTGACGGTGACGACCTCGGAGAACCGTCCTTTGGTCCAGGGCGAGGGATTGTAGCGTTTGACTTCGAGCTGCTGCGCGGCCGCCGATGCTATCGCCGCAGCAACGATCAGCGAACTCAACGAGACCTTGGTCAGGATACCCATGAGCTCACCCCGCTGATGTTGTTGCGACTCGATGCCCTAATTCGACCTTGCGATGCAGAACTCGACCGCTTCCTCCAGCGCCTCTTTCATCGGCGATGACGGAAACAGCGCGAGCGCGTCCCTGGCGATGGCGCCGTAATGGCGCGCGCGCTGGATCGTGTCCTCGAGCGCGCGGTGCTTGACCATCAGTGCGATCGCTTCGTCGAGATCGGCGTTGGTCGAATCGCCCTCTTCGAGCGCGCGCCGCCAGAACGCACGCTCGCTTTCGGAGCCGCGGCGGAACGACAGCACCACCGGCAGCGTGATCTTGCCTTCGCGGAAATCGTCGCCGACGTTCTTGCCGAGCTTCGCGGCCTTGCCGCCGTAGTCGAGCGCGTCGTCGACCAGCTGGAAGGCAATGCCGAGATTCATGCCGAACGAGCGGCAGGCCGACTGCTCGTCCTTCGAGCAGCCGTTGAGCGCCGGCCCGACCTCGCAGGCGGCGGCGAACAGCTCCGCGGTCTTGGCGCGGATCACGGACAGATAGTCGTCCTCGGTGGTGGCGGTGTTCTTGGCGGCGGTGAGCTGCATCACCTCGCCCTCGGCGATCACGGCGGCGGCGGAGGAAAGGATCTCGAGCGAGCGCATCGAGCCGACCTCGACCATCATCTTGAACGCCTGCCCGAGCAGGAAGTCACCGACCAGCACGCTCGCCTCGTTGCCCCACAGCAACCGAGCGGCCAGCTTGCCGCGCCGCATCTCGCTTTCGTCGACCACGTCGTCATGCAGGAGGGTCGCGGTGTGCATGAATTCGACCGCGGCCGCGAGCTTGACGTGGCCGTCGCCGCGATAACCGGCGAGCCGCGACATCGCGAGCGTCAGCATCGGTCGCAGCCGCTTGCCGCCGGAGGCGATCAGGTGGTTCGCCACCTCCGGGATCATGGTCACTTCCGACCCGGTGCGGGACAGGATGGTGGCGTTCACGCGCTCCATGTCGCGCGCCACGAGATGGGTCAGCCGCTCGATCGACGGAGAGTGGCTTTCGAACGGGACGACGACGGCCAAGGAGAAGCTCCGGTCTAGGGACGCGGGAGAATAGAAACGCTATGGTAGACGGGCAAGAGCGCAGCCCGTCAATCCAACGTAGGGTTGCGATTCGAGAGAATCAATGACCGATGTCGGGCTTTCGGCGCAGCGCGCGGGAACACAGGAGGCGCGTCAGCGCGTTGCGGTGCTGGTGCCGTGCTTCAACGAGGAAGCCGCGATCGGCCAGGTGGTCCGCGACTTCCGCGCCGCATTGCCGCAGGCGACGGTCTACGTCTACGACAACAACTCGACCGACCGCACCATGGAGGTCGCGCGGGCGGCCGGCGCCGTCGTCCGGCGCGAACCCAAGCAGGGCAAGGGCAACGTGGTGCGGCGGATGTTTTCCGACGTCGACGCCGACGTCTATGTGCTGGTGGACGGGGACGCGACCTACGACGCGCCGAGCGCGCCCAAGATGATCGCGCTGCTGCTCGAGGAGCGGCTCGACATGGTGGTGGCGGCGCGCGTCCATGCCGACACTGCCGCCTATCGGCGCGGCCACGTGACCGGCAACCGGCTGCTGACCGGCTTCGTGGACACGGTGTTCGGCGCCACCTTCTCGGACATCCTGTCCGGCTACCGGGCGTTCTCGCGCCGCTTCGTCAAGTCGTTCCCGGTGCTGTCGGGCGGGTTCGAGATCGAAACCGAGCTGACGGTGCATGCGCTCGAGCTCGAACTGCCGGTGGCGGAGATCAAGACGCCATACTATGCGCGTCCGGAGGGCTCGGAGTCGAAGCTCTCGACCTGGAGCGACGGCTTTCGGATCCTGCGCACGATCGCCAAGCTCTATCGCTCGGAACGGCCGCTGCGGTTCTTTTCGAGCATCGGCGTCGTGCTCGCCGCCGTCTCGATCGTGATCGCGATCCCGATCGTCATCCACTTCTTCGAATATGGGACCGTGCCGCGGCTGCCGAGCGCGGTGCTGGCGACCGGCATGATGCTGGCGGCGTTCATGGCGGTCGCCTCCGGGCTGATCCTCGACACCGTAACGCGCGGCCGCCGCGAGGTGAAGCGCCTGGCCTATCTCGAACAACGTGCGCCCGGCGACGCGTGGGACCGGCGCGAGAAAAATTGAAGGCAAGCGTGATGCGCGAAATCGTCCGTACCAATGATGCCGTGCTGATCTCCGCGATCGAGGCGCTGCTGCAGGGCGCCGCCATCGAGCACGTGGTGTTCGACCAGAACATGAGCGTGCTGGAAGGCTCGATCGGGATGCTGCCCCGCCGCGTGATGGTCGCCGACGATCAGGCCGCCGCGGCGCGCCGGCTTCTCACGGAAGCGGGCCTCGGCCACGAGCTGCGCCCGGATGATGAGTAGGACTCGGAGCGAGCGGCGGACTCGGTGCGCTCCCTCCCCCCTTAGCCCGTCGAAGACGGGCGTGGACGCCCTTATGGTGGGGGAGGGTTGGGGAGGGGGGTGGCTGCGTGAGCCGGAGTCCGCCTCGATCACCCCCACCCCTAACCCCTCCCCACAAGGGGGAGGGGAACAGACCCAGTCTGCCGCGCGACTGCGGCTCTCATCATGAGCGCAAAATCAACAGCATCCGACATCACCGAAGACGCGATCCTGGGCGGGCGGCTGCGGCTGCGCCAGCCCAGGCGCGGGCATCGTGTCGGCCACGACGCGATCCTCCTGGCGGCGGCCTGTCCCGCGCGTACCGGCGACGCCGCCGTCGACCTCGGCGCCGGCGTCGGCGCCGCCGGCCTGGCGCTCGCCGCGCGCGTTGCCGATACGACCGTAACGCTGGTCGAGATCGATCCAACGCTCGCGGCGCTCGCCGCCGAGAACGCGAAGCTCAACCGGATGGAGACACGCGTGCGGGCAATCGCGCTCGACGTGACGGCGCCGGCGCGTGCCTTCGCGGCCGCCGGTCTCGCCGCCGACCGCGTCGCGCATGTATTGATGAACCCGCCGTTCAATGATTCCGCGCGTCAACGCACGTCACCGGATGCGGGGAGGGCGCTCGCGCACGCGGCGCCGCGTGCCGTACTGGTGTCCTGGACCAAGACCGCGGCGCGGCTGTTGCGGCCGCGCGGCACGCTGACCTTGATCTGGCGCGCGGACGGGCTTGCCGACGCGCTCTCTGCGCTTGCGCCCGCCTTCGGCGCGGTCGCGGTGATGCCGGTGCATCCGGCGCCGGACAAGCCCGCGATCCGCGTGCTCGTCACCGCGGTCAAGGCCAGCCGGGCGCCGCTTGCGCTCGAACCGCCGCTCGTGCTGGCCGACGCATCAGGCCGCCCGACCGCTGCGGCCGAGGCGATTCTGCGAGACGGCGCTGCCCTGGCGCCGGGCCGAACTTAGATCTCACCATGGTCTTGGGAGCGATGCCCGCCGGTTATGCAATTGCCTGGCGGGAGAGCAAAACGTCAGTTCATGTGTTCCTGGGACTGGCTGCGTGCACCGAGATGCGACGCGGTCGCGATCGCGGCAATCAAGGCCAGCGGCATCACGATTTTCAGTTCCATGTCCGAAGTCCTTCCCACCCGGCTGTGCAACAAACGTCGTAGCAACAAGCGTTCCGATGGTTGAAAATTGGTAGGCTGTACCCAAATTCCGTCGGCCGAATGTTCCCCGGATATGCAGCGGCAATGGGCCGGACGCGGGGCATAATCTAGACCCACTCATTCCCTGAGAGAGCACCATGTCCGAGCAAGGCACTCCCCGCGCCGCCGAACCCAGCATGTCCGAGCACCTGCGCCAGCTGTTGGCGAGCGTGCGCGAGGCGGTGCGCCCCTGGCTGCCCAAGCGCCTGCGCGGCGGTGGCGCCGTCGTGCCGGTGGTGCGGCTGTCCGGGGCGATCGGGCTCTCGACGCCGCTGCGGCCCGGCCTGACGCTCGCAAGCGTTGCGCGGCCGCTTGAAAAGGCCTTCACCATGCGCGGCGCCAAGGCGGTCGCGCTGGCGGTCAATTCGCCGGGCGGCTCGCCGGTGCAGTCGCATCTGATCTACCGTCGCATCAAGCAGCTTGCCGCCGAGCACAAGCTGCCGGTGATCGCGTTCGCGGAGGATGTCGCCGCCTCGGGCGGCTACATGATCGTCTGCGCCGCCGACGAGATCATCTGCGACGATTCGACGATCATCGGTTCGATCGGCGTGATCGGCGGCTCGTTCGGCTTCGCGGGCCTGTTGCAGAAGCTCGGCATCGAGCGGCGGCTTTACACCTCGGGCGAGCGCAAAGCGATGCTCGACCCGTTCCTGCCGGAGAAGCCCGAGGACGTGGAGCGGCTCAAATCCGTGCAGCGCGACATTCACGAGGATTTCATCGCGCTGGTGAAGGCGAGCCGCGGCGCGCGGCTGACCGGCCCAGAAAATGACTTGTTCTCCGGGGAGTTTTGGACTGGACGCAAAGCGGTGACGCTGGGCGTCGCCGACAGCATCGGCGATATTCGCACGGTGTTGCGCCGGCGCTTCGGCGAGGATGTGCGCATGCCGCTCATCGGCCCGGAACGCAGCCTGTTCGGGCGCATGCGCCCGGGCGTGGCGTTGCGGGAGCGGCTGTTCGGCGACACGGGCTTTGCCGATGAGATGATCTCGGCGCTGGAAGAGCGCGCGCTGTGGTCGCGTTACGGGTTGTGAACTTTTGCAACGGGTGACGCGACTAACCCGGGCTGGGTAGAGGTCGACAGGAGGCAGGTCGACAGGAGGCAAAAAAGATGCCGTTTGTCATTCCGCCGCTGATGAAATGGGCCGTTGCCGCGCTTGGCGGCGCTGCGCTGGTGCGTTGGGCGGTGAAGGAAATCCGCCGGGTCAACGAAGAGCTCGAGCGCGTCAAGGCGCAGCCGGCGATGGACGCCGCCGCCCGCAGGCGGCTGCCGACGCTCAGGCGCGATCCCGCTACCGGCGAGTGGCGGGTGAATTAGAGACTTAGCCGGCTTCGGCCGCGATGGCCGAAAAGGAAAATGCCCGGCGCAAGGCCGGGCATTTTTCGTGGGCGAGGATGGCAACGTGTGGTCAGGCGTGGTCCCGAGTCATCAGGGCCTTCGCGACCATGACATGGCCGAACAGCGCGACGATGACGAACGCTACGACGAACGTGATGAGCAGGATCTCAAGCATGGCTCCCTCCGAATGCCGGTCCCCTTCGTTGGACGGAGGGCATCGCCGCGAGGTTCATGGAGGTTTCGTGGAAATTCGGCCGGTCCGTCTGCGTTTTTCTGTGAAAAATAAATCGGATCAGATACTTACAATTAGAGAAAATCTTCAGCCGTGCTCCCCTTTTTGACGCGGTCGGGCGGCTTCTCCCGCGCGGCAGGGTCGAGGAAGCCTGACTTCCCCGTTGCCTTGACTGTCGGGGCTATGCGACTACGGTCCCCCGTCGAATCTTCCAAGAAAACCAAGAGAATGCCCGATCTTCCCGCCCATATGCGCCCGGAACGGTCGTTCCAGGGCTTGATCCTGGCGCTGCAGCGCTACTGGGCCGACTACGGCTGCGTGATCCTGCAGCCCTACGACATGGAGGTGGGGGCGGGGACCTTTCATCCGGCGACCACGCTGCGCGCGCTCGGGCCGAAGCCGTGGAACGCCGCCTACGTGCAGCCCTCGCGCCGGCCGAAGGACGGCCGCTACGGCGAGAACCCCAATCGCCTGCAGCACTACTACCAGTTCCAGGTGATCCTGAAGCCGAACCCGCCCGACCTCCAGGACCTCTATCTGAAGTCGCTCTACGCCATCGGCATCGATCCGACGCTGCACGACATCCGCTTCGTCGAGGACGATTGGGAATCGCCGACGCTCGGCGCCTGGGGCCTCGGCTGGGAGTGCTGGTGCGACGGCATGGAGGTCTCGCAGTTCACCTACTTCCAGCAGGTCGCCGGTTTCGAATGCGCGCCGGTGTCGGGCGAGCTGACCTACGGGCTCGAGCGACTGGCGATGTATGTGCAGGGCGTCGAGCGCGTCTACGACCTCAACTTCAACGGCCGCGAGGGCGCGCAGAAGGTGACCTATGGCGACGTGTTCCTGCAGGCCGAGCAGGAATACTCACGGCACAATTTCGAATATTCCGACACGGTGATGCTGTTCGAGCAGTTCAAGATGGCGGAGGCCGCCTGCAAGAACTACCTCGCCGCCGGCTGGTCGACTAAGGGCAACGCCAGGCACCACCTGATGGCGCTGCCGGCCTACGACCAGTGCATCAAGGCCAGCCACGTGTTCAACCTGCTCGACGCCCGCGGCGTGATTTCGGTGACCGAGCGGCAGAGCTATATTCTGCGGGTGCGCGAGCTCGCCAAGGCCTGTGGCGAGGCGTGGCTCGCGACCGAAGCGGGAGGTGGTGGATGAGCGCAGCGGAGAAGCCCGAGATCGGCGGCGTCGAGCCGATCGTGGTCGACGTGGTCGCCGGCGAGACCTACTGGTGGTGCCGCTGCGGCCGCTCCAAGAGCCAGCCGTTCTGTGACGGCTCGCACGAGGGCACGTCGTTCGAGCCGATGGAGTGGAAGGCCGAGCGCTCGCGGCCGATGAGCTTCTGCACCTGCAAGCGCACCAAATCGCCGCCGTTCTGCGACGACAGCCACGACGAGCTGTGAGAGTAAGTGTGGCGCGGCCGCGCAGCGCGTCAACCTTTACCGTCAACCTTTCTGCGTCCAATTTGAAATACTGCCGTTACGGCCCAACAACCATCGCAACGCTCGGCCATGGAACGGTGCGCCGACGCACTGCATTGTCGCCACGGATCACGCGAGATGGGTGACGAGTCAGGTGTGTCATGGCGCAGTTCTCGTATGATGTCGTTCCGCACAAGGGCGGCTGGGCGATCCTGGTGACGCTTGGCGAGGCCGACGCGTTCCCGACCAGGCAGGCGGCCTATGACGTCGCGGTCGAGCTGGCGCGCAAGCTCCGCTTCGCCGGCTTCGCCTTCAACGTGCAGGTCGATCGCGCTCCGCCGAAGAAGGCGGCCGGCGCGCAGTAAAGTCGACGAAGGACGGTGCGTGACAACCGCGCCGGTGGCTGGTACCCCGGTTACCCAGCAAGGTAACCGCCATGCCCGACCTCCTGATCGAACTGTTCTCCGAGGAAATCCCCGCGCGCATGCAGCCGCGCGCGGCGGAAGATTTGCGCAAGCTCGTCACCGACAGGCTGGTCGAGGCCGGCCTCGTCTACGAAGGCGCCAAGGCGTTCGCGACCCCGCGCCGCCTGGCGCTGACGGTGCAGGGCGTGCCGGCGCATCAGCCGGACGTGAAGGAGGAGCGCAAGGGCCCGCGCGTCGGCGCGAACGAGGGCGCGATCAAGGGCTTCCTCAAGGCGGCGGGGCTTACCTCGATCGAGCAGGCCAAGGTGCAGGGCGACAAGAAGGGCGACTTCTACGTCGCGTTGATCGAGAAGAAGGGCCGCGCCGCGATCGACGTGATCGGCGAGATCGTGCCCGAGGTGGTGAAGACCTTCCCGTGGCCGAAGTCGATGCGCTGGGGCGAGGCCTCGGCGAAGCCGGGCGCGCTCGGCTGGGTCAGGCCGTTGCATTCGATCATCGCGACCTTCGGGCCCGAGACCGAAGAGCCCGACGTGGTGCCGTTCAAGGTCGACGGCATCGCCGCCGGCGACACCACGCACGGGCATCGCTTCCTGTCGCCCGAAACCATCAAGGTGCGCCGATTCGACGACTACGTCGCCAAGCTCGAGAAGGCCAAGGTCGTGCTCGATCCGGAGCGGCGCAAGCAGTCGATCCTGACCGACGCCAAGAACCTCGCGTTCGCGCAAGGCTTCGAGCTGGTCGAGGACGAAGGGCTGCTCGGCGAAGTGGCCGGACTGGTCGAATGGCCGGTGGTGCTGATGGGCACGTTCGAGGAGGCGTTTCTCGCGATCCCCGACGAGGTGATCCGCGCCACCATCCGCAACAACCAGAAATGCTTCGTGCTGCGCAATCCGCAAACCGCGAAGCTGGTGAACCGCTTCATCCTGGTCTCGAACACGGAAGCCAAGGACGGCGGCAAGGCGATCGTCGCCGGCAACGAGCGCGTCATCCGCGCGCGCCTGAGCGACGCGAAGTTTTTCTATGAGACCGATCTCAAGGTAGCGCTTGAAGATCGCCTGCCCAAGTTCAGGGACATCGTGTTCCACGAGAAGCTCGGTTCGCAGGCCGAACGCATTGAGCGCATCGAGCGACTGGCGCGAAAGCTCGCGCCGCTCGTCGGCGCCGACGTGGAGAAGGCCGCCCGCGCCGCGCGGCTGTGCAAGGCCGACCTGCTTACCGAGGTGGTCGGCGAATTCCCGGAAGTGCAAGGCCTGATGGGTCGATACTACGCGGAGGCGCAGGGCGAGGACGAGGCCGTCGCCCACGCCATCGAGGATCACTACAAGCCGAAAGGGCCGGACGATCTGGTGCCGGGCGATCCGGTGTCGATCGCAGTCGCGCTCGCCGACAAGTTCGACATGCTGGTAAGCTTCTGGGCGATCGACGAGAAGCCGACCGGGTCGAAAGATCCTTACGCCCTGCGCCGGGCCGCGCTCGGTGCCATACGGCTGATCCTCGATAACGGCTTGCGCCTGCCGCTCGATAAGATCGCAATCGACACCGATTTGCTCGCCTTCTTCGCCGACCGGCTCAAGGTGCAGCTGCGCGAGCAGGGCGCGCGGCACGACCTGGTCGATGCCGTGTTTGCATTGGGCGAGCGGAGTACCGGAGGCGCGACAGATAGCAAAGATGTTCAGGACGATCTGCTCCTCGTCGTCCGCCGGGTCGAGGCGCTGGGGAAATTCCTCGATACCGAGGACGGCAAGAACCTGCTCGCCGGCACCAAGCGCGCCGCCAACATCCTGCGCATCGAGGAGAAGAAGGACGCGCGCGCCTATGTCGGCAAGCCCGATCCCTCGCTCTACCGCCAGGACGAGGAATGGGCGCTGTCGAAGGCGATCGACGCCGCCAAGGCGGAAGCCTCCGCCGCCGTCGCCAAGGAGGACTTCGCCGCCGCCATGCGCGCGATGGCGAAGCTGCGGCCGTCGGTGGACGCGTTCTTCGACAAGGTGACGGTCAATGTCGACGACAAGCCGATCCGCGAGAACCGGCTGCGCCTGCTCAACGAAATCCGCGCGGCGACCCGCGCCGTCGCGGATTTCTCGAAGATCGAGGGCTAATTTCTTCTGAGCTCCGGCATGCCGGTGGCGACCGGAACCTTTTCGTTGCCTCGATCTTCATTGACGTGCATGAGTCCCTGCCATCTCGCCGCGTTCCCGTTCCAGGATTGCCAAGAAGGGAGCTCCCCATGAATCCCTACGTTGTTCCGGTCGGCGCCATCATTGCCGGGGTGCTGGTGCTGCTGATGCCGCGGCTGTTGAATTACGTGGTCGCGCTGGCGCTCATCGCCTATGGGCTCTATGAGCTCAACAAAATCCAACAGTATGTCGTGATCTAAGGTACGACGGGCTCCCGCGCGCTTTGAGCTTGCGCCCGCAACCCTTGCCGTGGTCATTAAAACGGCCGGGCGCATTGGAATTGAGTTCATGGCCAGATCGCGCAGCTTGCTGAAATCCAAGCCGAAATCCGCAAAGCCGATCCGCCCGAAGCAGGCCCGCCTGGCCCGCAAACCGGCGACGCGCGTGTCGGGAAAGAAGCTCGCCCGGAAATCAACAGCCCCATCCCAGCGCTGGGTCTATGCGTTCGGCGGCGGCAAGGCGGCAGGCAAGGCGGGAATGCGCAATCTGCTCGGCGGCAAGGGCGCCGGTCTCGCCGAGATGGCCAATCTGGGCCTGCCGGTGCCGCCCGGCTTCACCATTACCACCGAGGTCTGCACCTACTACTACGCCAACGGCAACAGCTATCCGCCCGCGCTGGAAGCGCAGGTGAAGGCCGCGCTCGCCGAGGTCGGCCGCATTACCGGCAAGGTGTTCGGCGACAGGACGAACCCGCTCCTGGTGTCGGTGCGTTCGGGGGCGCGCGCCTCGATGCCCGGCATGATGGACACCGTGCTCAATCTCGGCCTCAACGACGAGACCGTCGAGGCGCTCGCGCGAAAGTCCGGCGACCGCCGCTTCGCCTATGACAGCTACCGCCGCTTCATCACGATGTATTCGGATGTCGTGCTCGGCGTCGGCCATCACCACTTCGAGGAGATCCTCGACGACCACAAGGACCGCAACGGCTACTCGCTCGACACCGACCTGACCGACAAGGATTGGGAGGAGCTGGTCGGCCGCTACAAGGAGCGCCTCGAAGAGGAGCACGGCGAGCCGTTCCCGCAGGACCCGTTCCAACAGTTATGGGGTGCAATAAGTGCGGTGTTCGGCTCCTGGATGAACCAGCGCGCCATCACCTATCGCCGGCTCCACAACATTCCGGAGAGCTGGGGCACCGCGGTCAATGTGCAGGCCATGGTGTTCGGCAACATGGGCGAGACGTCGGCCACCGGCGTCGCCTTCACGCGCAATCCTTCGACCGGCGAGAAGAAGCTCTACGGCGAATTCCTGATCAACGCGCAGGGCGAGGACGTGGTCGCCGGCATCCGCACGCCGCAGGAGATTACCGAAGCAGCGAGACAAGAGGCCGGCTCCGACAAGCCGTCGATGGAAAAGGCGATGCCGGGCGCGTTCAAGGAGCTCACCCGCATCTATCGCGTGCTCGAGAAGCACTACCGCGACATGCAGGACCTCGAATTCACGGTCGAGCAGGACAAGCTATGGATGCTGCAGACCCGTTCCGGCAAGCGCACCGCCAAGGCGGCGCTTCGTATTGCGGTTGAATTGGCAAATGAGGGCGTCATCACGCGCAAGGAGGCGGTGACGCGGGTCGATCCCGCCGCGCTCGACCAGCTCCTGCATCCGACCATCGATCCGAACGCCGAGCGCAAGGTGATCGCGACCGGGCTTCCCGCGTCGCCCGGCGCGGCGGCAGGCGAGATCGTGTTCTCCGCCGACGACGCCGAGACCATGAAATCGCAGGGCAAGAAGGTGATCCTGGTCCGGGTCGAGACCTCGCCCGAGGACATCCACGGGATGCACGCCGCAGAAGGCATCCTCACCACCCGCGGCGGCATGACCTCGCATGCCGCGGTGGTCGCGCGCGGCATGGGCAAGCCCTGCGTCTCCGGCGCCGGGTCGCTGCGCGTCGACTACAAGTCCGGCACGCTGACGGCCTCCGGGCACACCTACAAGCGGGGCGATTTCATCACCGTCGACGGCTCGACCGGGCAGGTGCTCGCCGGCCGCGTGGCGATGGTCGAGCCGGCGCTGTCGGGCGAGTTCGCCACCCTGATGGGCTGGGCCGACGAGGTGCGCAAGCTCGGCGTGCGCGCCAATGCCGACACCCCGAACGACGCGCGCGTCGCGGTGAAGTTCGGCGCCGAAGGCATCGGGCTGTGCCGCACCGAGCACATGTTCTTCGACGAGGATCGCATCCGCGCGGTACGCGAGATGATCCTCGCCGACGACGAGAAGCAGCGCCGCGCCGCGCTCGCGAAGCTCCTGCCGATGCAGCGCAACGACTTCGCCGAGCTGTTCGAGATCATGGGCGGCCTGCCGGTGACCATTCGCCTGCTCGATCCCCCGCTGCACGAGTTCCTGCCGCACTCCGAAGAGGAGATCGCCGAGGTCGCCGCCGCCATGGGCGCCGACCCGCGCAAACTGGCGGACCGCGCCAGAGAACTTCACGAGTTCAACCCGATGCTCGGCTTCCGCGGCTGCCGGCTCGCGATCGCCTATCCGGAGATCGCCGAGATGCAGGCGCGCGCGATCTTCGAGGCCGCGACCGCCGCCGGCAGGAAGACCGGCAAGGCCGTCGTGCCCGAAGTCATGGTGCCGTTGATCGCCACCAAAGCCGAGCTCGACCTGGTGAAGGGCCGCATCGACGCGATGGCGGAGGCTGTGGCGAAAGAAACCGGCGCCAATCTAAAATACCAGGTCGGCACCATGATCGAGCTGCCGCGCGCGTCGCTCATGGCGGGAGAGATCGCGCAGGAGGCGGAGTTCTTCTCGTTCGGCACCAACGACCTGACGCAGACCTGCTTCGGCATCAGCCGCGACGACGCCGCGAGCTTCCTCGGCCCCTACACCGCGCGCGGCATCCTTGCAGCCGATCCGTTCGTCTCGATCGACCGCGAGGGCGTCGGCGAGTTGATGCGCATCGGCGTCGAGCGCGGGCGCAAGACGCGGCCGAAGCTCAAGGTCGGCATCTGCGGCGAGCACGGCGGCGATCCGTCGTCGGTCGCGTTCTGCCACCTGCTCGGTCTCGACTATGTATCGTGCTCGCCGTTCCGCGTGCCGATTGCACGATTGGCTGCGGCGCAGGCCGCGCTCGGCAAGGACGCCGCGACGCAGGCGTAGAACTTCAACTCGTAATGTTGCCCGAACGGCGATCTCTCTCTCGGCCCTTATGCTGAGGAGCGCTGCGTAGCAACGCGTCTCGAAGCATGGGCCGCCCCGCCCTTCGAGACGCGCACTTCGTGCGCTCCTCAGGGTGAGGCGGAGCGAGGTCGGTGTGCGCTGGCGAGATAACCAGGAGTCCCACTTGGCAAGCTCTGCCGCGAAGCCTAGCTTTATGCATGCCCCGATGCGGCCGGACGGTCGCGACACGATCGGTTTGCGTGACCACAAGATCGGCCGCCGAGGCGACCTCGTTAGGGAGGTTGCCATGGTCCGTCTGCGGCCTTTCAACGTCCATCGCCATTGGCAGGATTGGCTCGGCATTGCGCTCGGCGTGCTGATCGCGCTGTCGCCATGGCTCGCCGGACAGACCGACAGCCAAGTGGTGATCTGGATCACCATCGCGGCAGGCCTCTGGGTCGTGCAGTTCGCCGGCCTCGAGCTGTTCGATCTCGAACGCTCGGAGGAGGCCTGGCTGCTGGTGTGCGGCCTGTGGCTGATCGCGTCGCCGTTCGTGCTCGGCTACGCCGACGGCACGCTCATCTACTGGCATGTCGCTCTCGGCGCTGCCGTGGTGCTGTTGGCGGCACTCGAACTCTGGCAGGACTGGAAGCTCAGCGACCAGGAGCTGGTCGTCCGCGACTGACGACCGCTCGCCTTACGACTGGGGCCTTGACTTGCTGCCCGACGCCGTCGAGCGCAAGCGCCCGCGGCAGGCCCGCGCTGCGGATGATCTACTCTTTTTTGTCATGCTTGCCCGGCTCGTCGTCCGGCTGGACCTGTTGTTGCTGTTGGATCGGCGCTTGCGGCGGTTCTACGGTGGCTGCGGGCGGAATCTGCACGGCCTCTTGCGCCTCGGCTTCGTCGAAAGCGGCGGTTGCCGCCTTGGTCAGCAGTTCGGCGAGTTCGAAGTTTCCTTTGTCGCGCGCTTCCATTGCCAGCGCGAGATAGCGCGCAGCTTTTCGCCTGGCGGATTGCGCCTCCGATGCCATACCCGATCCCCTAGAAACGGCCGCAGACTTAACCTGGGTTAAGCGACTTTGGTTCCGTGGGCGGCCGCGGCGCCCGGCATTTTTGATGTCATCCTGGTTAAGAGCAACCCCGAACGGTGGTATGCCACCTGTTCGCCCACTTCCCTTTTCGCATACTATCGTCCCGGGCATGCAACCGGAGCGTTCACGATGAAACATCGCTTCCTGATCCTGGCCGCCGCCGTCGTCCTTCTCGCAGGCCCCGCGAAGGCGGCGAGCTTCGACTGCCGCCAGGCGTCGAATGCGGACGAGATCGCGATCTGCGACAGCCGCGAGCTGTCCCAACTCGACGTCAAGATGGCGACGCTCTACGACACGATCATCAAGCTCGTCGGCATGGGCGTGCGCGGCGCGATCCAGGACCAGCAGCGGGCTTGGTTGCAGGAGCGAGCCGGCTGCGGCGGCGACCGCGCCTGCATCCGCAGGCTCTACGACACCCGCATCCGCGCACTCGAGGCCGAGGTCGCGCGCATTGCGAAAGGCGGGCCGTACTGAGAGCGAATGATGAATGAGTCTCTCGTCGGAGCAACCAAGACGGTAGCAATCCCCGACGGCCGTACGCTCGCCTATTGCGAAGCGGGGGACCCGCACGGGCCGCTCGTCATCCATAATCACGGCGGCCCCAGCAGCCGGCTCGAGGCACGCCTGTTCGCCAATTCCGCATCGAAGCACCGGTTGCGATTCATCTGCGTCGACCGGCCCGGCATCGGAAAGTCCACGCCGCAAACGGCACGCAGCTACGCCGCCTGGGCGCATGACATGACGACGATCGCCGACGCATTGGGGTGCCGCGAATTCGGCGTGACGGGCTGGTCGGAGGGCGGCCCGTGGGCGCTCGCCGCCGCCGCTTACATCGATCCTCGCCGGTTGCGCCACGTCACCAGCATCGCCGGTGGCAGCTACGGCGCCTTCGGCGACAACTGGGCGAAGGGCTATCTGTCGAACGCCGACGCGCTGGGAGGATTCCTCGCTCTGCATTTCGAGCCCGGCTTCCGCCTCATGTACGCGGCCGTTGGTTTTACCGCCGAGCACTTCCGCGCGACCTATATGAAGCAGCTTCGCAAGGCCGTCACCGACTATGATCGACGGATACTGCTGCCGCCCGATGTCGAAACCGCCGTCTGCGAGATGAGCGCCGAATGCTTCGCGCAAGGGAGCGACGGGCTCGTCCGCGACGCCGAGCTCCTTTATCGACGCTGGGCTTTCGACGTGCGGACAATCGAGCGGCGTGTCCACATGTGGCAAGGAATGGCCGATAATCTGGTGCCGCCTCCGATCAACAAACAGATAGCCGATCACATGCCCGGAGCGGTGTGGCATCCGGTCGAGGGTGCCGGTCATTTCGTGGCGGTCGGTTCGGCGGACGAGATATTCGCTGTCGCGGCCGAGGAGCTCGGGGCGGTGTCTCGCGCTTGAAGCGGATGTCTCGCGCTTGAAGCCGACGTTGCGCGCATCGCCAGGGGCGGGCGCCGTCTTCAGGCAGCGGCAGCGTAGATCAGCAACAGCACAAGCGCTCCCACACCCGCACCGAACGCGACAATTGCCTTAGGCAATCTGTGCTCTTGGTGCTGCCGAAGGCGAGTGTCTTTCGGAAACATGTCCGAGAATTATCTCGCTTCGCGTGATTCAACCAGCCCTTGTATTTCTTATGTTCCATTACGAAACTTTGGGCGGCGATCCCGCGGTCATGGTGAAAGCGCCTATGCGCGTTGTTGCGCCCTCGCCCCGGCAAGAGGGTGTTCGCGCCCGGCTTCGACAGGCTGGGCAGCAGGCACGTGGTCTGTTGACGCGATGGAGTGGTGTGCCGCACGCGGGGCGAGTGCGCAGGTGCTGCCCGAAAACGGCGCCGTCAGCCGGATGACATCCTGTGCATGGCGTGGTGCTGTGACGCCTCACCAACTTCACATGCCCGCCACCGCTGTCGTCAGACTTATGCTCATCCCGCCGAATTAATTTGACCCGATCTCGCTTGTGACTATCTTCCTTGGACGCCCTGCGCAGCGAGCGGGCCGGACGAGCCAGAGTCGGAAGCGGGATGCAGCGTCCCGCGGGCTGGCTCGTGACCAGATCTCCCCGAAGGGCATCGCCCATAGTGGTAAGAGCCGTAAGAATGTAAGTTTCGAACCTAAACCTATGATCGCTTTCAAGAATTTATCTTACACCCCGATCTTACACCGGATGCCGGCGGTGAAAGAATCTAAAGAAGAAGCCGCCGGACCGCCGCGGTGGCAAGGCGAGCGTTCCCCGGCGCGCGGACGGCGTGAGCGATCTGCGCGCGGCCGCGGCGGACCTCCGTGAGTGGTCCGCACCTGAATGCGAGTGCCTCGCGAGCACCCGGGCGCCTGTCGGCGCGCCGCCGCCCCTTCGACTTTCGTCGGGGAAGGACGTGCGGCCCCGCGAGGACGATCACGTTGGGGTCGCGCCGCCCGCAAGCCGTGCTACCGTCCGAAGGGGACGGCGCCGGCAAGAGCGCGAAGGCGGAGGGGACATGACGACGGACGGTAAGGCGCCGCAACAGCCCCGCCCGCAGTCCGAAGCTGCGGCGATCGACGCCGGTCTCGCCGGCGCGGCGCTGCGCAAGGCCGAAGCCTATATCGAAGAGGAAGAAGGCGCCGCGAACCGCTTCATCGGTTTCGCCGCCGCGTTCGTCACCGCGATCGCGGTCGGCATGTCGCTGTTCCATCTCTACACCGCGATCGCCGGCGTGCCGCCGCTGTTCACCGATTTCCCGATCGTCTCGACGCAGCCGCTGCGCTACACCCACGTCGCCTTCGTCATGGTGCTGTGCTTCCTGCTGTTCCCGCTGTCGAAGCGATTCCGCAACCGCATCCAGTGGTTCGACGTGGTCATGGCCGCGGTCGCGGTCGGCATCCTGGTCTACGCCATCGAGGGCGGCGAGGATTTCACCGACCGCGCGACGGTGCCGAACCAGACCGACGTCATCCTCGGCACGATCTTCATCGTGCTGCTGCTCGAAGCGACGCGGCGAACGATCGGCTGGATCGTGCCCGCGGTGTCGCTCGCCTTCATCGCCTACGCCATGGCCGGGCCGTACCTGCCGCCGCCGTGGACCCATCGCGGCTTCGGCATCGACCAGCTGGTCGGGCATCTGTTCATCACGCTTGAAGGCATCTTCGGCATCCCGGTCGACGTCTCGTCGTCGCTGATCATCCTGTTCACGATCTACGGCGCGTTTCTCCAGCACTCCGGCGCCGGCAAATTCTTCATCGATTTCTCGCTCAAGCTGATGGGCAACAAGCCGAACGCAGCGGGCCGAACCGTGGTGCTGTCGTCGTTCCTGCTCGGCGGACCGTCGGGCTCGGGCGTCGCCACCACTGTGACGGTCGGCGCCGTCGCCTGGCCGATGATGCACAAGGCCGGCTTCGAGCGGAACGCCGCCGGCGGCCTGCTCGCGGCCGGCGGACTCGGCGCGATCATCTCGCCGCCGGTGCTCGGCGCCGCCGCCTTCCTGATCGCCGAGTTCCTGAAAATCAGTTATCTGGACGTGATCTGGATGGCGCTGATCCCGACGTGCCTCTACTATCTGGCGCTGCTGTTCATGGTCGAGCTCGATGGCCGTCGCTTCGGCGGCGGCGCGGGCGCCACCGTCGAGAATTTCTCCTGGTGGCAGTCGTTCCATTTCATCTCGCTGATCGCCATTATCTTTTTCATGCTGATCGGGCGCTCGCCGGCGCTGTCGGTGTTCTATGCCACCGTGCTCGCCTATCTCCTGAGCTTCCTGACCCGCGAGACCGCGCTGAAGCCGAGGCGCCTGGTGCGCGCCCTGGCGGACGGCTCGACCAGCGTGCTCACCGCGGCCATCACCTGCGCCACCGCGGGCATCATCGTCGGCGTGGTCACGCTGACGGGGCTCGGGCAGAAGTTCGCCGATATCGTCATCAGCTATGCCGGCGGCAGCCTGCTGCTCACGGCTGTCTACACCGCGCTGGTGGTCTGGATCATCGGGCTCGCGGTGCCGGTGACCGCGTCCTATATCATCTGCGCCGTGATCGCGGCGCCAGCGATGATTAAGCTCGGCGTGCCGGCGGTCGCCGCGCACATGTTCATCTTCTACTACTCGGTGCTCTCGGAGGTGTCGCCGCCGACCGCGCTGTCGCCGTTCGCGGCCGCCGCGGTCACCGGCGGCGATCCCTACAAGACCACGCTCCAGGCATGGAAGTACACGCTCCCGGCCTTTATCGTGCCGTTCGTGTTCGTGCTCGACCCGCAAGGCATCGGCCTGCTGCTGGAGCTCCCGAACAACGGATCGTGGGTCGACATCGTCCAGATCACCGTGAAGACGGGACTGGGTCTCGCCGCGCTGGCCTCGGCGGCGCAAGGCTGGGCGCTACGCAAGACCACGCGCGCCGAGCGGCTGTTGCTGCTGCTTGCGGGCCTCCTGATGACGTTCCCGGGCTTGCTCGAAGCGTTGATGGAGGCCATCATCGGCCGCGACATCGATTACACCGCGACATTTGGCATCCTGATCGGCGCCGCCGTGGTGATAAAACAATGGATGTTGCCGGCACCGCCCGAGATGAAGGCGACCAGCCGGTGAAAGGGAGAAAGACGATGAAGCAGTGCCGCACGCTGGCGATCACCGCCGCCGCTTTCTGCGCGTTCGCATTTGCCGGCGCGACGATGGCGCAGCAGACCGCGATCGGTATCGCGACCGGCCCGACCGCCGGCGTCTACTATCCGCTCGGCGGCGGCATGGCGAACGTGCTGTCGAAGCACGTGCCCGGCCTCCAGGCGACGGCGCGCGCGACCGGCGGCTCGGTCGACAATCTGCGGCTCATCCAGAGCGGCAACAGCGAGCTCGGCTTGTCGATGGTCGACGCCGCGCGCGACGCGCACCAGGGCGAGGACAAGTTCAAGGGCAACCCGGTCGATGTGCGCACGCTGCTGGTGCTCTATCCCAACCGCATGCACGTCGTGTCGATCGACGGCATGGGCATCGAGAAGATCGAGGACATCAAGGGCAAGCGCGTGTCGTCGGGACCGCCCGGCAGCGCCACCGAGGTGATGGCATTCCGCGTGATCGAGGCGGCCGGGCTCGACCGCAACAAGGACATGCAGCGCGAGCGGCTCAATGTCGGTGAATCGGTGAACGCGATCAAGGATCGCCGCATCCAGGCGTTCTTCTGGGTCGGCGGGCTGCCGACCGCGGGCGTCACCGATCTCGGCGCCACGCCGGGGGTGAAGATCAGGATGGTCGACACCGGCCACCTGGTCGAGAAGATGAACGCGAAGTACGGCGCCGGCCTCTACAGCGTCGGCGTCATTCCGGCCAAGACCTATCCTGGCCAGGACAAGGACAACCCGATCGCGGTGGTGCAGAACATCCTGATCGCCAGCGCCAAGATGCCGGACCAGATGGCCTACGACATCGTCAAGACCTTCATCGAGAAGCGCGACGAATTGATCGCGGTGCATGCCGAGGCGGCGAGCCTCACGCTCGAGAACCAGTTGCGCAAGAACACCACCGTGCCGTGGCACCCCGGCGCCGAGCGCTACCTCAAGGAGCGCGGCGTGAAGATGTGAGTACGCGACGCGGCGTCACTTGATGCGCGGTCCGTTGCTGTTGCAATGGCGCCTCGCGACGATCGCGGGCGGCTTCCTATTCGGCCTCTTCGCCGACCGGCGCCCGCTCGGCGAGTCGTTCCTGGCGCATCCGATCGTGGTGTACGCCGGTATCGCGGGATTGGGTCTGCTGGTCCTGCGCCTCGCGTTGCGCCGCCCGGTGCCCGAGGTGATCCCGGAGCGCGCGATCGTCGTCGGCTTCGCTCTCGGCATCGCCGCGTTTCTCGTCGGCAACTATCGGCGTGCATCTTATCTCGCCGCGCTGAAGCGCCGCATTGTTGACGCGGCATTTACCAAGTTTCGCCGCGCGGGAGGAATCGGGTTCCCGGGGGCGCGTGATCCGCACCGCGCGATTAACGCGTTCGCAACGTTAATCCGGCAATAAAGAAATCCGTCGCATTTGCGCCATCGCGGCGCCGCGTCACGACGGCAGTGTCTGTAGCGTCTGTAGCGTTGCGTATGAGTGGGGTGGATGGTTGCGTTGCGTTTGAGGCCGAAGGGCGGCCTTGTCACGCCCTTCGGCCTTGGCATTCTGGCTTGCATCGGTGCGCCAAGCGCAATCGGGTCGCAGGATCTGGCGGCGCTGGTCGCGCGCCAGCCTGCTGTTGCCGAACGGCCGGTGGCGCCGCGGTTCTCGCTGGTCTCGGCTGCGCACGGCGCGACCTTCACCATGCCGCGCCCGATGAGTGCGGCGATGCCGGTGTCGCTGAGCTACGCGCTCGCCGGTCTCGATACCAGCTTCGCCGGCATGACCGATTCGATCCGCGAGCGCTTGCTCGGCGAAGCGCTGATGGTGCCCGACGACGTCGAGGTGCCGGTCGCGAACCGCGCGCGCAAGGGTGACCGCCTGCCGGTTCCGCCGAGCGAGCCGCCGGCCGAGGCGGCTGCGCGCGAACAGGCACCGCCGGCGAGTGGTGAAACGCCGGGTGCGCCCGCAATTCTTGCGCCGGACACGGTGCTGCCGCAGGACTTGCGCGGCGCCGCCGCCGAATTCGTCGACGGCCTCGCGATCGGCATCGGCTTCACCCGCGAGGAGGCCGATCCGGCGTTCCTGATGGCGCGGCTCTATTTCGGTGGTGCGCCGATGGGCGAGACCCTGGAGCGTGTGAAGCCGTGGGAACCTGGCGAGGCGCCCAATGTCGAGACGCTGGCGGTGTCCGTCGACGCCGAGGTGACGACCGCGTCGATCGCGCCGGATCCCGTGCCGGTGACGCGGCCGCCCGCGACGGCCGGTACGGGCGAGACCATCGCCGCCAAGGGCGAGGTCACCGGCGAGGGTCGCCGTCCGATGTCGCCAGCCGAGCGTCTCGGCCTCAATGCCTCGACCCGCGCCAAGCAGGAGAAATGTCTCGCCGAGGGCATCTATTTCGAGTCGCGCGGCGAGCCGGTGCGCGGCCAGATCGCGGTGGCGCAGGTGATCCTCAACCGCGCGTTCTCGGGGAAATATCCCTCAAGCGTGTGCGGCGTCGTCTACCAGAATGCGCACCGCTATCTCGCCTGCCAGTTCACCTTTGCCTGCGACCGCCATCCCGACGTGATCAAGGACCAGGCCGCCTGGAAGCGCGCGATGGCGGTGGCGCAGGGCACCCTCGACGGCAAGCTCTGGCTGCCGGAAGTCGGCAAGGCCACGCATTATCACGCCTATTGGGTGCGGCCGGGCTGGGTGCGCACGATGCAGAAGCTGCACCGCATCGGCGTGCACACCTTCTACCGCCCGCGCAACTGGGGCGACGGCGCCGACGCGCCGGAATGGGGCGACGCCACCGCGACCGCGGAAGCGACCCGCGCATTGTAGAGATCAAATATCGATATCGAGCGCGACGTCGAGCGCGGGCGCCGAATGCGTGATCCAGCCGGATGACGCATAGTCGACGCCGGTCGCGGCCACCGCCGCGATCGTTTCGAGCGTGATGCCGCCGGAGGCTTCCAGCACCACGCGCCGGTTCGCCATCGCCACCGCCTTGCGCATATCGGTGACGCTCATGTTGTCGAGCAGCACCACGTCGGCAAGGCCGGTTTCCAGAACCTCGGCAAGCTGATCGAGGGTGTCGACCTCGATCTCGATCTTGACCAGGTGCCCGGCATTGGCGCGCGCGCGCTCCAGCACCGGGCGTACGCCGCCGGCGACGGCGATGTGGTTGTCCTTGATCAGCATCGCATCGTCGAGGCCGAAGCGGTGATTGAAGCCGCCGCCGCAGCGCACCGCATATTTCTCGAGCGCGCGCAGACCGGGGGTGGTCTTGCGGGTGCAGCAGATGCGGGTCCGCGTGCCCTTCACGCGCTTCACGAATTCGGCGGTGGCGCTAGCGATACCGGAGAGATGGCCGAGGAGATTGAGCGCGGCGCGCTCGGCCGCGAGGACGGCGTGCGCGTCGCCCGCGATGTTCAGCAGTTGGGTCTTCGCCGCAACGATATCGCCATCGCGGGCGCTGGCCTTGATGTCGATTTCGGATGCCAGCCGGCGGAACGTGGCCGCGACCAGCGGCAGGCCGGAAATCGCGCCGGCCTTGCGCGCCACCACGACGGCGCGCGCCGGCGTCCCGGCCGGAATGGTCGCGATCGACGTGACGTCGCCGGCGCGACCGAGATCCTCGGCCAGCGCACGCTCGACCGCGGCGTCGATCTCCAGTGGCGACAGGAAGCCCTCTGGATAGGTGAGGGAGGTGATCGAAGGAACCGACGACAGGCTCTGCAGCATGGCACGCCTCTATCAAAGGACCTTGTGAATTCAGCTTACGCCCTCAGGTTCACCATCGCCTCGACCGAGCGCCGCGCCTTGGCGGCGATCACGGGATCGATCACGACCTCCTCCTTGAGGTAGACGAGGCTGTCGAGGATGTTAGGCAGGGTGATCCGTTTCATGTGCGGGCAGAAGTTGCAGGGGCGCACGAATTCGACGTCCGGCAGCTCGGTCTTCACGTTGTCGGCCATCGAGCATTCGGTGACCATCACCACGCGCTTGGGATTGTGCTTGCGCACCCAGTCGATCATCCCGGCGGTCGAGCCGGTGTAGTCGGCTTCCGCGAGCACGTCGGGCGGGCATTCGGGATGCGCGATGATCTGTATGCCGGGCTCGTCGCCGCGCACGCGGCGGAGCTCCTCGCCGGTGAAGCGCTCGTGCACCTCGCACGCGCCCTTCCAGGCGATGATCTTCTTCGTCGACTGCGACGCGACGTATTTCGCGAGATACTGGTCGGGCAGGAAGATCACGGTGTCGCTATCGAGGCTCTCGACCACCTGCACCGCGTTCGACGACGTGCAGCAGATGTCGACCTCGGCCTTCACCTCGGCCGACGTATTCACGTAGGCGACGACCGGTACGCCCGGGAATTTCTTGCGCAGCAGCCGCACATCCTCGCCCGTCACCGACGCGGCGAGCGAGCAGCCGGCGCGCAGATCCGGGATCAGCACGGTCTTGTCGGGGTTCAGGATCTTCGAGGTCTCGGCCATGAAGTGCACGCCGCCTTGCACGATGATGTCGGCGTCGACTTTGGTGGCCTCGCGCGCGAGCTGGAGCGAATCGCCCACATAGTCGGCGACGCAGTTGTAGATCTCCGGCGTCTGGTAGTTGTGCGCCAGGATGACGGCGTTGCGCTCCTTCTTGAGCGCATTGATCGCCTTCACATAGGGCGCAAAGAACGGCCACTCGACCGGCGGGATCACGGCCTTCACGCGCTCATAGAGATGCGCGGTCTCGCGGCTGACCTGCTCGTTCCACTCAAGCGACGGCATCGGCAGCACGCCAAAGCGGCGTGCGGCCGCCGATAGGCCTGCCGTCGGCGGCGGGACGGGCGGCGAAACTGAAGTGGGACCAAAGGCTTGCAGGATCGGCATCACGTCCTCCAGACCTAATATGCTCACTTTGAGCATATTAGGGTATAAAAACATCCGGCGGGACGCCGGCAGTGCTCAGAGGGTTTATCCTCACTTCGAGCAAAATAGATATAGCACGTCCGATCCCATCCTGCCAGCCCCCGACCGTCGTTTCATTCGAGGGCTGCCATGCGCTCGCGGATGGAGGGTCTGACCAAGTTGTGATTGGGGCGGCGCGGCATGCGCCATATGGTGCGTCGCGCCGGAGAGATTCATGACAACGGAAACTGCTGCCAGCGCCGCCAAATCCCTCTCGTGGCGCACGCCGGTCATCCTTGCTCTGTGCGGCTGCGCGATCTCGGTTCTGACCTTCGGTCCGCGCTCGTCGCTCGGCTTCTTCCTCACGCCGCTCTCGCAGGCGAACGGGTGGGGACGCGACGTGTTCGCGCTGTCGCTCGCGATCCAGAACCTGCTGTGGGGACTTGGTCAGCCGTTCGCCGGCGCGATCGCCGACAAGTATGGTGCGCCGCGGGTGTTGAGTGCCGGCGTGGTCTTCTACGCGCTCGGCCTTTATCTGACGTCGATCTCGACCACCCCGACGATGCTGCATCTCTCCGCCGGTGTCCTGATCGGACTGGGCCTGTCGGGTTCCGCGGTGCCGATGGTGATCGGTGCGCTCGGCAAGATCCTTCCCGAAAGCTGGCGTTACTTCGCGTTCGGCGCGGTGACCGCCGCGGGCTCGTTCGGTCAGTTCCTGTTCTCGCCGATCGCCGTGCACCTTATGGACGCCTATGGCTGGCGCGAGACGCTGGCGATCTTCTCGCTGATTCTGCTCCTCGTCATCCCGCTGTCGATGATGCTGATAGCGCCGCGCAAGCCCGCCGGCGCGGCGGCGGGGCCGGTGCCGTCGCAACAATCGCTGGCGCAGGCGCTGTCGGAAGCGTTCGGCCATCGCTCCTATGTGCTGCTCGTGCTCGGCTTCTTCACCTGCGGCTTCCAGCTCGCCTTCGTCACCGTGCATCTGCCGAGCTATCTCATCGACCGCGGCCTGTCGGCGGAGGTCGGAGGCTGGACGCTCGCCATCATCGGCCTGTTCAACATCGTCGGTTCGCTCGGCTCCGGCTGGCTCGCGACCTTCCTGCCGAAGCGCTACATCCTCTCGTTCATCTATTTCGCCCGCGCGATCTCGATCGCCGCCTTCATCCTGTTGCCGGCCTCGCCGGCCGCGACACTGATCTTCGGCGCCGTCACCGGGCTGCTATGGCTCTCGACCGTGCCGCCGACATCGGGGCTCGTCGCCGTCATGTTCGGAACCCGCTGGTTGACGATGCTGTTCGGCTTCGCCTTCTTCAGCCATCAGGTCGGCGGCTTCCTCGGCGTTTGGCTCGGCGGCATCGTGTTCGAGCGCACCGGCTCCTACGACACGGTGTGGTGGCTCTCGGTGCTGTTCGGCGTGCTCTCGGCACTGATAAATTTGCCGATCGTGGAAAAGCCGGTCGAGCGGCCTGTTCCGGCTGCTGCATAGTCGGCATAGTCGGCCGATGCAGCAGCCCGGCCCGCCCGTTACGCCATCAATCACCCAGTCGATCGCATCGTGGCGCACGCCGGCGGTTATCGTCGCGTGCGGCTGCCTGATCGCCACCATCACCTACGGTCCGCGCTCGGCGTTCGGCTTCTTCATGGCGCCGATGACGCTCGAAAACGGCTGGAGCCGCGATGTGTTCGCGCTCTCGGTCGCGATGCAGACGCTGCTCTATGGTTTGGCGCAACCGTTTTCCGGCGCGCTCGCCGACAAGTTCGGTACTGTGCGGGTGATCATCGTCGGTGCGCTGCTTTATGCGGGCGGCGTATTCATGATGTCGCGCGCGACCACGCCGGGCGAGCTCTATCTGACCTCAGGCGTGATCATCGGGCTGGGCCTCACCGGCTGTTCGTTCAGCCTGATCATACCGTCGTTCGGCAAGCTCCTGCCGGAGAGCTGGCGCACGATCTCGTTCGGCGCCGGCACCGCGGCCGGGTCGTTCGGCCAGTTCCTGTTCTCGCCGCTCGGTGTGAGCCTGATCGACAAGGTCGGCTGGCGCGCGACGCTCGAAATCTTCGCCTGCATCATCTTGCTGGTGATCCCGCTATCTTTCGCGATTGCGACCTCGCGACAGGACGCGGGGCCGCCGTCAAGGCGGAGCTCGGCGGTCAATGAAGTTCCGGGCCAAAACTACAAGCAGGCGCTCGCCGAGGCGTTCGGACACCGCTCGTTCATTCTGCTGGTGCTCGGGTATTTCACCTGCGGCTTCCAGCTCCAATTCGTCACGCTGCATCTGCCGTCGTACCTGATCGATCGCGGGCTGTCGGCGGAAGTGGGCGGCTGGACGCTTGGCGTCATAGGCCTGTTCAACATCGTCGGCGCACTGCTCTCCGGATATCTCTCGAGCCGCATGCCCAAGCGCTTCATCCTCGCGTTCATCTATTCGACGCGGGCGCTGGCGGTGATCTTCCTCATCACGATGCCGGCGCACCCGGCGGTCGCGCTGATCTATGGCGCCGTCACTGGATTGCTCTGGCTGTCGTCGATCCCGCCCACCAGCGGCCTGGTCGCCGTGATGTTCGGCACCCGCTGGCTATCGATGCTGGTCGGCATCACGTTCGTGAGCCACCAGACCGGAGGCGCGCTCGGCGTCTATCTCGGCGGCCTGCTTTACGAGACCACCGGCTCCTACAACATCGTCTGGTGGGGTGGCGTGGTGTTCGGCTTCCTGTCGGCGCTGATCAACCTGCCGATCGTGGAGAAACCGGTACCGCGGCCGGCGGTCGCGGCGGCGTGACGGCCGTGCGCGTGGAGCTTGCGCGGTCAGCCGGGTAAGATGCAGCCATGCAGGATCGGCCGAAGTTTTCCTTCGTCATTCCGGCTTACAACCGTGCGGAGTCACTTCCGCGCGCGGTTGCGAGCGTGCTGGCGCAGACCGAGAAAGACATCGAGCTGATCGTCGTCGACGAGGCATCGACCGACGGCACGCAGGAGTACCTCGCGACGCTTCGCGACCCGCGTGTCAGGGTCGTGGGACGTCGTCCGGATAGCGTGCCGCGGCGCCTCGGTGTTGCCGTCGCGCGCAATCTTGGACTCCACGCGGCGCGGGCCGATATCGTCACGTTCTTCGATTCCGACGATGTCTGTCGTCCGAACTACGTTGCCAGCCACCTTGCCGCCTATGCGGACGACCCGGACCTGGTGTGTGTCGCTTGCTCGGCCTTGATGCATTTTCCTGACCGGAGCGCCTATTCGACCGTCCCGGACGCTACGTTGCCGCCCCGCGTCTTCGAATGGGCGGTGATCACCGACCTGTTTCCAATATTCGCGCCCGCGACATCGTTGCGGCGCGAGCATGCGGTCGCCATCGGGGGCTTCAACGACGCGATGTCGCTCGCCGAAGATCGCGAAATTCTGGTGCGGCTTGCGCCGCGCGGATCGATCCGGCTGATCTCGGACGTGCTGTGGGACAAGAGCTGGACACCGGGCGGGCTATCGCATCTGGGCGCAAAGGCCGGGCCGCAGCACATGATCTTGATGGAGCAGTGTCCCACCTATCGCGCGCGCTTTCCAAAGGTCGCCTCCTACTGTACGACCAGGATCCTCGTTGCCGACATCAAGCGCGGCCTGTGGGGGGCGTTCTGGCGCGACCTGCGCGCGTTCCGAAAGGCCGGCTTGCTGGAAGGCGGTCCGCTGCGATGGTGGAACAATCATCGCGAGGTGCGGCGCTATCGCCGCAACATGCGCAAGCCTGGTGCGCTTGCGTCGATTGTCGATCCGCCGCAGCGATGGGATTGATTCAACACACAGGAAGGTAAGGCCGGTGGCAAAATTCAAGGCGATCGTGATCGAGAAGGCGGAGAGCGGCCAGAGCGTCGCGCTCAAGGATTTCGACGAAGCCAACCTGATGGAGGGCGACGTCGACGTTCGTGTCGAATGGTCGACCGTCAACTACAAGGATGGGCTCGCGGTCACCGGCAAGGCGCCGGTGGTGCGGCGCTGGCCGATGATCGCGGGCATCGATCTCGCCGGCACGGTCGAAAAGTCGTCGCATGCGGACTGGAAGCCGGGCGACAAGGTGATCCTCAATGGCTGGGGTCTCGGCGAGACGCATCTCGGCGCCTATGCACAGAAGGTGCGGGTGAAGGGCGAATGGCTGGTGCGGCTGCCGCAGACCACGAGCACGCGCGACGCGATGGCGATCGGCACGGCCGGCTATACCGCAATGCTGGCGGTGATGGCGCTCGAGAAGCACGGCATCACCCCCGACCTCGGTCCGCAGATCGTGACCGGCGCCGCCGGCGGTGTTGGTTCGGTGGCGGTCGCGGTGTTGGCCCGGCTCGGCTACGACGTCACCGCTTCGACCGGCCGGCCGGAGGAAGCGGACTATCTCAAAGGTCTCGGCGCCAAGGAGGTGATCGAGCGCAAAGAGCTCTCGGGCACGCCGCGGCCGATGGCGAAGGAGCGCTGGGCCGGCGGCGTCGATTCGGTTGGCTCGACGACACTAGCCAATGTGCTGTCGATGATGCGCTACCGCGGAGCGGTAGCGGCTTGTGGACTCGCCGGCGGTATGGATTTGCCGACGTCGGTCGCCCCGTTCATTTTACGCGGGGTGTCACTTTTGGGCATCGACTCCGTTTACCGCCCCCGTGCGGATCGCGAAGCGGCGTGGAAACGGCTTGAAACCGACCTCGATCGTGGGAAATTGGAGGAAATGACCGCCGAAATCGGCCTGTCCGACGTCATGGAGGCGGGCCGCCAGATCGTCGAAGGTCGCGTCCGCGGTCGAATCGTGGTCAAGATCGGGTAAACGTTCACGATTTGGCGACGATTGGCGTGCAGGATCGGGACTTGGGCATGGTTACCCGCGCGTAAACGCGGTAGTATGGGTTCGGGTCAGGGGGAGTTCCAAATGTTCGTGCGTGTTGTCACGGTCGCAACGACCTTGCTGGTGGCTTGGCCGGCGCTGGCGGAGCCGCTTGGCGTCGATGCCGCGCGCCGTTTCGTCGTCGGCAAGACCTTCGCCTACAACTGCTTCGACGGTACCCGTGGCGCCGGTCGCATCCAGCATGATCTTTCGGTCGCGGGCACCATCCAGATTCGCGGCGCCGGCCCGGTGCACGTCGTGCAACTGCCGCCCGGCACGCTGAAGGTCAAAGGCCAGGCGGTGTGCGCGTCCGTCCGTGGCATTCCGATGGAGCCGTGCTTCAACGTCGACCGTACCGACGCGCAGAGCTTCCGCGGCTCGGTCTCCGGGCTGCCGTTCGCTTACTGCGATTTCGTCCGCCGCGACCGGCGCGCGCCGTCGGCGGTGCGGACGACGCATCGCACGTCGCAGCCGATGGCGATCCATGCGGCCGCCGCGACGCCATCTGGCAACTGACCCCGCTTCAATCGAAACTCGGCCGCTTGGCACGGCGCCCGCTTCGGGCGCCGTTGCTTTTCGTGCCGGGAACAGCAGGCGTTGGCAGGGCCATCACGTCGAAGCGGGCGCGGAGGCGCCGCGCCGCGGGAACAAGAGTCGCTGATAGAACAACCCAATCCCCATCAGCACGGCCCCCAAGCCGATGAACGAGAGCGCCTGGTAGATGCCGGTGAGGTCACGCATGTCTACAAGGAATACCTTGAGGACGGTGAGGATCACCACCGCAGCGGAGGCAAGTCGCACTGCCTGTGATTTCAGCGCGACGCCGATCACAAGCAGCACCACGCCGAATATCAGCCAGACCGCCGAATAAGCATACTGCTCGGCGTCCGTCGTTCGTCCCACCGTCAGCACCTCGCCGTGGAAGTAGCGGCGGACTTGCAGCGAAAGATAGGCAAGCGCCAGCGCCACCGCGACCACGGCGGCGAACTGGCTATAGCCGATGGGTCGGTGACCGCGGATGACGAGCGCGAGCGCCGCCGTCAGCAAGGCGGGCAGGCCATAGCCTAGCAGGATGAGATTGAAGAAGCTGCCGCCGACATTGTACGGCCAGATCGTTGGATTACCGGCAAAGCCGAGCCCGAGCGCAATGGCGCCGAAGGTCAGCACCGCGACGATGATTGCACCGACATTGTGGATGATGCTGTGGGTGCGCTGGCGGAGCCATTCGAGGCCTATCGTCATCGCAAGTCCGACGTTGACATGCAACGCGATCTCGTTGAGGCCACTCGACATGCGGAGCATATCTCCGCCGGTCATGTAGTGGCGCACTTCGAGGAACGCGAGCAGCACCGTAAACAGCAGCGCCGCTGAATCCGCCATCCGTGCGGGAACGTCGTCAGCGCGGCGGCGCAGCAAGAAGCCGCCGAGCCAGAAAGATACCGCGGGGGCGCCATACCCCCACAGCAGCCAGTTGAAGATCGGTGTGGTGCCGAGGTCCTTCAAGCCCACGATGGCCGGTTGATAGGCGATGCGTGCCAGGACGCCGGCGACCAGCACGCCGACCAGAATCCGCAGCGCCGGCAGCGGACGCTTGTCGGCTATCCAGGCGACGCCGGGCACCATCAGCGCGAGCGCGATCGTGAGCCAGCCCTTCTCCAGGGCCATAGTGAGCGCCAGCGCCAATCCGGCGACCGCACCGGTGGCGAAAATCGCGGCGGCGGCGGCGCTGCCGGGGCGCGGCTCGCGCCGGCTCAGCATTTCGGTCGCGACGGCGAACAGCGCGGCCACGAGCAGCGCGATGACGGCGAACGGCACCGACTGCTCGAACTTGTAGATGCGGTAGTACAGCGCGATCAGGATCGCGAGCGGCACGAACACCGCGGACGCGGCCCACAGCATCGGAACCGTCGCGCGGGTCGAGCGGCCCTGCGCCTGGAAGCCGGCCCCGCCGAACAGCGCGGCCAGACCCGCACCCAGGGCGAGGTGCGTTCCGTAGAATACGGTTTGCGGATCCGGGATTGCGCCGGCCGTCGGGCCCGACGGCAGCACGAGGTGTTCGAGACTGATGTCGACCGAGTAGTGCAGGAACATCAGCGCGACCATAGCGCCCGCGAGCGGGACTGCTGCAGCCGCCGCTTCGCTGCGCCACGCAATCGCGACCACGGCCGCGCTGAGCGCGACAAAGACGATCAGCGCGAGGGTCTCGTGCCGGCTCATCAGCACGATCAGCAGCGCGCCAAACAGATAGGCGGCGAGCGCGCCCGACGATACTGCATCGATTTTTCCGGGCGCGGGATCGGGCCCGAACAAAAGGCCGGACACGATGAAGACCGCCACCAGCGCAAATCCCGCGACAACGTGGAAGGAATGCGCGGCGACGCCGATCTTGCCGAGCAAGGTGAGGCCCGGCAGCGTCCAGAACAGACCGAACGCGATGGCGGTGACGGCAAGCCATCGCCACATGCGGGCCCGCGCCAGCGCGAAGGCGGCCGCGGTGACGACTGCCAGATAGATGTAGAGCGCCCAGAAATTGGCCTGTCCGGTCGAGACGACGAGCGGCGTCACATAAGCGCCGACGAGGCCGAGGCCCGCGAGTGCCGGGCCATGCACCAGTGCGGCCGCGAGCGTCGCCAGCGCGACGATGCCGAGCAGGATGAAGGCGGTGCCGGCGCCGATGAACTGGTAGAGCGCGAAGGCGGCGTAGATGTCCGCGTAGGCAACGGCCGTGCCGGCGGCAGTGAGGATGCTCGGGATGTGAGCGGCAGGCACGCCGCCGATGCCGGACAGGTTTTCCTGGCGGCGCGCCCATTCGCCCGCGGCGATCAGCGCGAGCGCCAGCAGGGCGCCAAGGATGATGCGCATGCCGGGGCCGAACCAGCCCTGTTCGATGGAATAGCGAACCAGGAAGAAGCCGCCGAAGGCGAGGGCGACGCCGCCGACCCAGACCGTCCAGCGGGTGCCGAAGCGCTCCTCGAAACTCATCGCGGGCTCGGGCGAGGCCGAGGCGGGGGGTGGGGAAGGCGGGCTGGGCGGTACCGATGCTGCGGCGTCCGCCCGCGGTGTCAGTGCTGGCTCGGCAGGGATTGTGGCCGGGGACGTCGGGGCGCGACGCGCCGGTTCGGCCGCCGGGGCAGGCGTGACGGCATCTGCTGCGGGCCGGGCTTGTGGCTGCGGCGGGGCCGGTGCACCGGCAGGATCGGCGGGGGCGGGCCTTCTGAAAGTCGGCAAAACGTTGTTCAAGGGTGCGTACACGATCACGCGCACCGATGGCGATCACCAGACCTGCGATTGCAATGATGGGAAACGACAGTACCAAAAGTACTGCCAAAGCAATTTCCATGATGGGCTCCCCAGCCGCCTGCCTGCGCAGGATGCTAGTCGGTTGCGAGTCCGGGCGGAAGTTGGTTGCACAGGATTGTGGAGTGGTTCGAACAGCTTGGATGTATTCTTTTTAATGTCGCAACAGGGTTATCAACAGGCGCTGCTGTTGCGGCGCTGTGGCTCCCGGATACCGCGTGCGCTGGCAACGCCATTCAACATCGCGACAAAAGGCGTTGCAAAAGCACATCTAGCGATCGCAAGAGCCGCACAAAAATCAAAATCGTACCACACCCGGGCCCAACTTATTGCCAAGCATCAACCATGCCCGCATGAGACGCGCATTTCGGAAATGAAACGCGAGGGTGTCGAACGCGGGTGGGGGATGGGTGGTAACCAAGTGAGGGTCTGCTGCGCGTACGCTTCGGTTGCGCTTCGAGTGCGTGTGTACCTGTTGCGTAGAGTAGACCCACTGCACGGGGGTGTAGCATGTGGGCGATGTTGCGAAGGCCGGCCGGACCGGTCAACGTAATCCGGATATGGACGTCGACGTTCCGCGCTGTTGTGGTTTTTGTGTCACCGAATTCTGCGCATCAGGATCGAGAGCGCCGTTCGATCTGGGCGACGTTCGGTCGCTAGGTGCGGATCTCCTTCACTGACAGTCTTCGCAAGCTCTGCAACACAGTGTTGCCGGAGCCAGGGCAGACGCGCACCGCATCCAGCCGCGCGACAGTCAGCGAGCAATCCGCACAATCCATCACGACGCTACTGAATCCGATCCGGAGAATCCGACGATGAGTATGTCACACGGGGATGAAGCCACGATAATCCGCAAGAGCCCGCTCGACATTGCGGAGCACATGGCGCGTTCGAACGCATGGCCGTTCGAACGCACCAACGAGAGCGAGGTCACGCTGCTGGTGCGCGGCAAGTGGACCGACTACCGGGTGTCGTTCTCCTGGATGACCGGGCTTGAAGCGCTGCACGTCGCATGCGCGTTCGACGTCAAGGTGCCGGAGCGCTCGCAGGCCGAAGTCCAGAAGCTGATCGGGCTGATCAACGCGCGGCTCTGGGTCGGACACTTCGATCTCTGGCCGGATGACGGCATGGTGCTGCATCGCCATTCGCTGGTGTTGTCCGGCGGCGTCGAGGCCTCCAAGAGTCAGTGCGAGGTGCTGCTCTCGAGCGCGCTCGATGCCTGCGAGCGCTACTACCCGGCGTTCCAGTTCGTCGTCTGGTCGGGCGAGGGCGCCCGCGAGGCGATGGAAGCCGCGATGTTCGAGACCGCGGGCCAAGCCTAGTCGTCCCAAGCCTAGTCGTCTCAAGCCGGGTCGTCCTAAGCCTGGTCTTCTCAAGACCAGTCTCTCGTCCTATCCACGTCCGCCAAGCCGCAGTCCCGCGGCCGGACGCTCCGCCAGCACGTCGCGACGGAAACGGAATAGCGCCGCCGGCCGTCCGCCGGTTGCCGTCGACATCTCGCCGGTCGCCTCGACCAGCGCCGCGGTTTCCACCAGACGGCGGAAGTTCTGCTTGTGCACGCGCCGCCCGGAGATCGCTTCGACCGTGCGCTGCAATTCGGTCAGCGTGAATTCACGCGGCATCAGTTCGAACACCACCGGACGATATTTGAGCTTGGCGCGCAGCCGCGCGATCGCGGTCGCGAGGATGCGGCGGTGGTCGAACCGCATCGGCTCGCCGAGCGCCGGCAGGGTCTTGCGTGCCAGTGCCGCCTCGCGCCCGTCGCGGCGCGCTTCTTCGATGAGGCCGGCCTCGTAGAGCAGCTCGTAGCGATCGAGCACGCGCTCCTCGTCCCACGGGCTGCCGCCGGTGCCGAAGGTGAAGCGCAGCCGCTCGCGCCGGCCGAGCGCGTGGGTGGCCTCCGGACCGGCGGTCGCGGCCCATTCGTTCAGTAGCGGCAGGATCGTCTTGTCGAGGATCGCCGGGCGCGCCTCGCGCCAGTCCTCCCATGGAAAGAACCGGTACCAGGGCTGGAAGCCGGCGCCGGGCACGCGCACGGCATTGTCCGACATGCGCGTGAGCGCCAGATAGCCGACCGACACCATGTGCGCGCCGGTATCACCGGCGCGCGCGTGCCGGCCGCGGTCGCCGAAAGTGTAGAGCTGCTCCACGTAGCCGACGGTCAGCCCGGTCTGCGCCTCGACCCAGGCGCGCAGCCCGATCTCGAAGGTACGGTGGGCTAGCGGATCAAAAGGTCCGAACGGCAGGCCGGTGCGTTCCTCCGACTGCGTGCCGCCGGCTTCGCCCGCGGCCAGGATGGCGGGCTCCTCGTCCTCGACCGTCACGATCGCGGCGGTGAGGCCGATCTCGATGGGGGTGAGCAGGGAGTCAGTCATGGCGCGACCATAGCAACATGATCGCCTGCAAAGCTGGCCCTATTCGTAGATGGCGCGTGCCTGTTTCAGCACATCCGGCGAAGCACCCGACATCTTGGCGACGATCGCCTCGGCCCGCTCGCCGGGCAACGGCTGCACCGGGTGACCGAGCTTCTGCATGTCGGCGATGAACGCCGGGTCCTTCATGGTGGCGTTGAAGGCCTCCCGCAGGATCGCGAGCCGGTCGGCCGGCACCTGCTTCGACATGATGAACGGCCGGCCGATCTCGTCGCCGCCGCTGAGCACGTTGAGCAGCGCGCGCTGCTCGTCGGTTTTGGCGAAGGTGCCGATATAGACGGCGCTGTCGGGAACCTCGCCCTGGCTCTCGGAGAAGCGCACGAACGGATGAACCTTCTTCTCGGCGATCCAGTTGGGCGTAATCGATGCGAAGGCGCCGCAGTCGCCGTCGAGCTCGCCGCGCTCGATCGCGATACGCTGTTCGGCACTGCCGGGAAAGCCTAGAATCTGGCGCACCGGTGCGTTGAACACGATGCGCAGCGTTGCGCCGTTGATATAGTTGCCGGCACCCTTCGCGGTGGAGCCGAGGATGAACGACTTGCGGCTCATCATGTCGGCCCAGCTCTTCACGCCATTCGGACCGAAGCCGTAGCAGACCCGGTGGTCGGCGGCGACGACGCCGAGCCAGGACACGCTTCGGAAATCGACTTTAACCGTCTCCGGCTGCACCAACGATTGCGTCACCAGGCCGGGGTTGAAGGTCACGACCGCAGTGCCGTCGCGCGGCAGCGTGGCGTCGAGATTGCGCACCGCCGAAAGGGAGCCGGCGCCCGGCGCGTTCTGCACAACGATGGTCGGGTTGCCGGGAATGTGCTTGCCGAGATGGCGGGCCACGGCGCGCGCGTTGATGTCGTAGCCGCCACCGGGCGTAAAGCCGACAGTGATGGTGACCGTCTTGCCTTTGTAGAAATCGGCCTGGGCATGCGCAGGCGTTATCCCGGTCGCCGACAGGGCGATCGCGCACGCGGCGGACAGGCTGAAGCGGATTTGATTCAAGGCGGCGTCTCCCAGTGCTCTCTTGCTACGTCCCGCGACAAGCCTAGGGCGCAGCACCTGGACGAACAATAGGGCGCATTGGCGCGGTTTGACGCGGCGATGACGTAGCCGGGAGGCTGTTTTGATCTACGCCAGGTGAGCGGACATGGTCTCCGACCGGCGCTCCTGCACGTGCGACACGCCAAGCATGGTAACGCCGCCGATGGCGCCGGAGATCAGCCCGACCAGCACGTCACGCTCCGATAGGTGCAGCAGGTTGGCGGCGATGAAGAAGCCGAACACGAAGAACGACACACCGATGGTGATGGTCACCGTCTGCTGCTTGACGTAGTCCAACATGGCGGGCGAGCTCCGCTTCGATCCACGACTCGACGCTAGCGAACACCCGTGAATTCACGATTAGCAGTACCGGAGCAAGTTGCAAGAAACCCGCGCCGCCTCGTTAACGAATCGTTCACGTCAAACGGCGGGAAATCGCAGTGTTATTCGAGCTCAAGCCGGAACGGCATAGCTTCTACAACGGCGACGCCGGGGCCGATCGCTTCGATGGCATCGACCATGCGGCCCTTGCGACCTAGCAGGGCGTCGGCGATCGACACGATGCGGCGGTTGGGCGACGCCGTGCGGGAGCGTTGCCGCAACGCCTGCGCGATGAGCAATTCCGAGCGGGAGGGATTGAGCGCGCAGGCGGCCACGAACGCACCGGCGGTCGAGCGGCTGATGCCGGCATAGCAATGCACGACCAGGGGCGCCGTCCGGTCCCAGCCGCGCGCGAAGGCGATAAGCCTGGCGACGTGCTCCTCGCCGGGGGCGACATAGCCCTCGGCGGGCTCCGGAATATCGTCCATGCCCAGCAACAGATGCTTGTCCTCGGCGATGCACTCCGGACGCGTGACCAGGTGCAGGTCACGCAGCAGCGTCACCACATGGCGCGCGCCGGTTTCCTCGACAGTGCGATGCAGGCGGGACAGGGAGCAGACGTGAATCATGCCGCCCATGTATATGCGGGCGAACCATGTCGCGAAAGCGTCAGCCGCGAAACAGTCGTGTAAAGCGCTCGAGATAGCGGTCTTCGGCGATCCCGGCGGGCCAGGGTGTCAGATAGTCGCGCAGCGCGGCGGCAGAGAGCGCGGGCGGTTTGCCAAAGAAGCGCCGGGCTTCCGCCGCCGTGAAACCGGCGAGCCTGGTTGCTTCAAGGTAGGCCGCACCCTGGTCGGCCGCCTTGATCAGCGCGAGCAGTTCGGCCGATGGCGCCGGCGGCAGGCCAAACCGGATGTGGATGGCGGTCAGCAGCCGCGTCTCGACCGCCTTGTAGTTGTCGCCGATCACCGCCTTGAACGGCGAGATCATGTCGCCGATCACGTATTCGGGGGCGTCGTGCAGCAGCACCGCCAGGCGGCCCTGACGGTCGAGACGCGAACGTTGCCGCGCGATCGTCTCGACCAGCAGGCAATGCTGCGCCACCGAGAAGATGTGCGCGCCGATGGTCTGGCCATTCCAGCGTGCCACGCGCGCCAGCCCGTGTGCGATGTCTTCCATCTCGACGTCCAGCGGCGAGGGATCGAGCAGGTCGAGCCGGCGTCCCGACAGCATCCGTTGCCACGCGCGCGGGCTGGCGTTCTGGACTTTCTTGGCTCGCGACGCCGCCTTCACTTGCCGAGCTTCTTGCACGCCGCATGGCGGTGGCAGGTAACGAGGTGATCGTTGACCATGCCGACCGCCTGCATGAACGCGTAGACGATCGTCGGGCCGACGAATTTGAAGCCGCGCCCGGCAAGCTCTTTCGAGATCGCGCGCGACACCGCGGTCTCGGCCGGTACCTGCTTGATGCTGCGGAAATTGTTGATCTTCGGCTTGCCGTCGCAAAAATCCCACAGGAGCTTCGAGAAGCCGGGGCCGTTCTCCATGATTTGGAGCCACGCGCGCGCCGACAATACGGCAGCTTCGATCTTCAGGCGATTGCGGACGATGCCGGCGTCCTGCATCAACCGCTCGACCTTCTTCGGCGTGTAGCGCGCGATCTTCTCCGGCGCAAAGCCGTCGAAGGCTTTGCGGAAATTCTCGCGCTTGCGCAGGATGGTGATCCAGGAGAGCCCCGCCTGGAAGCCGTCGAGGATGAGCTTCTCGAACAGCGCGCGGTCGTCGAATTCCGGCACGCCCCATTCGTCATCGTGATAGGCAACGTAAAGCGGATCGTCCTTCGGCCACGGGCAGCGCTTAAGGCCGTCGGCGTGCTTGATAGGAGTCGTCATTCGGCTGCCTTCGGCTCGCCCGGCCACTGGAAGCGCGCCCACGCGGGCTTCACGGGACGAATCGCGATGCCGCCGGCAATCATGGGTGTGCCATTCGCCATCGCATCCGCAACCCGGTCGAGGCGCAGCGTGGCCAGTCCCCGGCCGATAGCGCCCATGCCTGATCCCATCATGCCGAGCGTCTTCTCGCCTGCCGTGACTGCGACGCCGGCTTCCGGCGGCGGACCGTCGAAGGCGACCGGCACCACGCGGTTGCGGGCGGTGCCGCGATGCTCCATGCGCGACACGACCTCCTGGCCGACGAAGCAGCCCTTGTCGAAATCGATGCCGCCGAACTGGTCCATGTCGGCTTCGTGGGGGAATGCGTCGTTGTAGATGAAATCACTGCCGCCGCGCGGGACGCCGAGTGCGATGCGATGTGCCTCATAGTCGGCGGCGTCGACCAGCGTCGTGCCGGCGTCGGACGCGGCCGCGCTGCCCGGGATGTGGGTCGCCAACATGCAGCGGCTTCCAAGCGCGGGCAGGCGAGGGTCCGCATAGCAGAGCCCGGGCCCGCGTGCGCCGTCGCCATCCCACATCGCCATGAGGCCGAGCGTCTCGGACAGGTCTTCGACGATGACCTTGGCCCGCAGCTTGTAGAAGTTGAGCCGCTGCACCAGCGAAGGCGCCAGAGCGCGCGGACAGTCGAGGAAATAGTGATCCTCCTCGGCCGCCTTTACGACGATGAAGTCGGCGATGATCTTGCCCTGGGGTGTGAGCAGCGCGGCATAGCGGGCGTGCCCGGCCGTGACCTGGTCAAGGTCGGCGGTCAGGAGGCCATCGAGGAACTTGCCTGCATCGGGGCCGGCGATTTTCACCACGCCGCGGTCGGGGAGGAGCGCTGCCTTCATGGATGGTACTTGCCAGATATGGTCAACAAACGTAAGGCGCAGGGACAACCCTCACAAGAGCGTGACATTGGAATGGCCCAAAGCTTCGACCTGATCCTCAAGGGCGCCACCGTGGTCAATCACGACGGCGAGGGCGTACGCGACATCGGCATCACCGGCGCCCGGATCGCGGCGCTCGGCGACCTGTCGCAGGCTTCGGCCGGGAAAACGATCGATTGCCGGGGCCTGCATATCCTGCCGGGCGTGATCGATACCCAGGTGCATTTCCGCGAGCCCGGCCTCACCCACAAGGAAGATCTGGAGAGCGGGTCGCGCAGCGCGGTCATGGGCGGCGTCACCGCGGTATTCGAGATGCCGAACACCAATCCGCTGACCATCACCGCCGAGGCGATGGCCGACAAGGTGAAGCGCGGGCATCACCGGATGCACTGCGATTTCGCCTTCTTCATCGGCGGCACCCGCGACAACACAAAGGATCTCCCGGAGCTCGAGCGGCTGCCGGGCTGCGCCGGCGTCAAAGTCTTCATGGGATCGTCGACCGGATCGCTGTTGGTCGAGGACGACAACGGCGTCCGCGACATCCTCAAGGTGATCAAGCGCCGCGCGTCGTTCCACTCCGAGGACGAGTACCGTCTGAACGAGCGCAAGAACCAGCGTGTCGAAGGCGATCCGCGCTCGCATCCGGTCTGGCGCGATGAGGTCACGGCGCTGCAATGCACGCAGCGCCTGGTGGGGCTCGCGCGCGAGACCGGCAAGCGTATCCATGTTCTTCATATCACCACCGCGCAGGAGATCGACTTCCTCAAGGATCATAAAGATGTCGCGTCGGTCGAGGCGACACCGCATCATCTGACGCTGGAGGCGCCTGGGTGCTACGAGCGGCTGGGCGCGCTGGCGCAGATGAATCCGCCGGTGCGCGACCGCGCGCACAAGGAAGGGATCTGGCGCGGCATCAATCAGGGTATCGTCGACGTGCTCGGCTCCGACCACGCGCCCCATACCGCGGAGGAGAAAGCGAAGGTCTATCCGGCGACACCGTCGGGCATGACCGGCGTGCAGACGCTGGTCCCGACCATGCTCGACCATGTCAGTGCCGGCAGGCTCTCGCTGATCAGGTTCGTCGATCTCACCAGCGCCGGACCGGCGCGCCTGTTCGGCATCGCGGGCAAGGGCCGCATTGCCGCCGGCTATGACGCCGACCTGACCGTGGTCGACCTCAAGCGCCGCGAGACGATCACCAACAAATGGGTCGCGTCGCGCGCTGGCTGGACGCCCTATGATGGCGTGACCGTGACGGGATGGCCGGTCGGTACCTTCGTGCGCGGCACGCAGGTGATGTGGCAGGGAGAATTGACGGCGCCGTCGATCGGTGAGGCGGTGCGTTTCCTTGAAACGATGCCCGCGGACTGACGGCCCATCGATGCGATCCTACAGCGCATATTCGGACTGGGAAAAGCGGCAGCAATTAGTCTAGTCGCCGGCCACGAAGAATTGCCAGGTGCCGTCGGGCGCAATGCCGATCCGGTAGAATGAATAGACGCCGTACTCCACCATGTCCTTGTAGTCGGCGCCGGTGACGATCCGGAACAGCTCGACTCGCTGCTGTGGGGTCAGCGCCTTGAGCGGGATGCGGGCGAAGTACGGCCACAGATAGATTTCCTGTGGCGTGCCGACGTCGACATGCACGAACGCGGTCTCGAGCACGTTGATCAGGATCGACAGGGCTTCGACCCCATCGGAATCCGGATAATTCGTCTTCCAGAATGAGACCGGATCGCCGTCCTCCGAGAACGAGAATACCGGCAGCGCCGGCGCCTCCTTCATCACCGCGAAGAGCTTCCCCAATTCGCCGGAACGTGCGGCAGCGAGGATCCGTTCGCGGGTGCGCGCCACCGCCGGCGGCAGCCGCGCCGGATTGATGATGATCTCCGGGTGCTTGGCGATGTCGCCGGGCGCGACCACGTGCCCTTGATTGCGGAACTTCTGCTCGCCCGGCGCCGGTGGCCGGATGGTCTCGGTGCGAACCTTGTTTTGCGCCAGCCGTTGTTCCTGCGCAGGTGCGGTGATGCCCGCCAGACTGGCTGTGAGCACGATCGGCAGACCAAAAGTGATGACAGCTCGCCGCATTCGGCGGCAAGTCTACAGGCTATTGTGGCGAGAAACGATCCGGGTGTGGAACCGGCGTGCTTATTGTCGCGCCAGCGGCAGCGAAAATTCGCCGTTACGGATGCGCTTGGCGAGCCCTTCGGCAAAACGCGCGGCGGCTTCCTCTCCATAGGTCGTCACGAATTCGGCGAACGCCGTGAACAGGCAGGCCTGCGCCAGGCAGTCGCCGTCGATGCCGTCGAGCCGCGCTTCCGCCCAGGCTTCGTGTAGATAGCCGAGCGCGGCGCGCTTCTGCTCATGGTCCGGACGCGCGGCCGGAGCCCGAAAAGCCTGCACTGTCATGCTGATATCGCCCCTCTGCCGAATTTTTCGGCGCGCGTTCCCCACGAACGAGCGGGACGTTACCACGCAGATTCTACCCGGCCAGCCCGGACTTTAAAAAAGGTTAACACAGGCAATCAGTTACCGTAGCGGGCGGTGACTTCACGTGCGATCCGCGAACCTTCTTCGAGATAGCGGCGGATCACGATGTCGGCGGCCGGCGTGCAGGTGCGGTAGCTCTGCTGAAAACCGCGATAGCCGCGGTTGAAACTAGCGATCATGCGAGCGCGGCGCTCGCCGGTCGGCGCCTCGGCGTCAATCAGGGCCTGGACCTCGGTGCGCCACTTCTGGCCGTCGTTGGCCCCGCACAAGCCCCGCAAGTAGTGCAGCGCGCCCATGATCTCGGCCAGCCGATGCAGATTGCCGTCATAAGGGGCAGCAGGCTGCGCACGCGCCGGTTCGCCGGCAAGCGCGAAGGCAAGTGGCGCCATGAGAAGCGCGGCCGTGAGACGTCGGGGTATCGGCAAGGCCATGGGGCAATCGGCATAGGCCTGCAGGCCGGTGCCCGCAAGCCATACTCCAGGATCGCCATGTAAGCCGCCGGAATGATGGCGGCTTGCCTCAATTCAACGCGCGGCCTTCAGTTGCTCCACCGCGTTGGCCACGATCTCGGCGAGTCCCGGTGTGGTCGGCATCGAGGCTACCTCGGCGGGGTCGACCCAGCGCCATTCGCTCAGCTCTTCGTTGAGCTTCGGCTCGCCCGCGACCCAGCGGGCGGCGAATGGCAGGATCACGAAATGCCGCTCGACCTTGTCCTCGGCATCGCGGGCCACCACCTCGCGGTAGCCGGCGAGCGCCACCGGCTCGATGGTGAGCGACGTCTCCTCGTCGACCTCGCGCTTCACGGCCTCGGTTAGTGTCTCGCCGGCCTCGACCACGCCGCCTGGCAGGCTGTAAAGACCACCCGCCGGGTTGCGTGCACGGCGCACGATCAGCACCTTGCCGTCGCGCAGAATCGCGGCGCTGACCGCCAGGAACGGACGGGTCGGATAGGTCCTTGCATCGGCCACGTGGAATCGGGCTCCGTTGGGGGGCTCTTCAGGACCATAGCATGTGCGGACGCTATCTCATTACCTCGAGCCCGGAAGCGATGCGGCAGCTGTTCGCCTATCTGGAGCAGCCGAATTTCCCGCCGCGCTACAACGTGGCGCCGACGCAGCCGATCCCGATCGTGCGGTTGTTCGAAGGCCGGCGGCAATTCGTGCTGGTGCGTTGGGGTCTGATCCCGGCCTGGGTCAAAGATCCGAAAACGTTCTCACTGCTGCTGCAGGCGCGCAGCGACACCGTGCTCGACAAGCCCTCGTTCAAGAATGCGATGAGATATCGCCGCTGCCTGATCCCGGCTGACGGCTTCTACGAGTGGAACGAGGACACGACCCCGCGCCGGCCCTATGTGGTGCGGCCGACGCACGGCGGTCCGGTGGCGTTCGCCGGCTTGTGGGAGAGCTGGATGGGGCCGAACGGCGAGGAGCTCGAAACCGCGGTCGTCATCACCACCGAGGCGAACAAGACGCTGCATCCGATCCATTTCCGGATGCCGGCGGTGATTCCGACGGAGGCCTTCGACATGTGGCTCGATTGCCGCAGCGTCGATGCCGAAACCGCGGCGGCACTGCTGGTGCCTGCGCCGGAGGATTTGTTCGAGGCCTATGAGATTTCGCCGGCGGTGAACCGCGTGGCGAACGACTATCCGGGCTTGCTCGAGCCGGTACGGAGGCTGGCGCCGACAACGGGTATCGAACCCGCGGAGGCTGCCGCCGCTCCCGCTCCGTCAAAACGTCCCCGGAAACCGAAGAAGGACGACCGGCAGTCTTCGTTGTTTTGATCGGCTGTGATGACGTCGCGCCGGGACTTGCGCCGGCGGCCGCTGTTATAGATCGTGTATTGAACCGTGCTGGGGAGTGCAATGCCTGAGACCGAAGATTGGATCGACATCGGCGCGGCGGTCGAACTGTCGAAGCAGCCGCTGCAGCAGGTGAGGGCCGGCAACCGCGACTTTGCTGTGTCCTTCAAGGACGGCCAGTTCGGCGTGATCGCGAATGGATGCAACCACGTCGGCGGCCCGCTCGGCGGTGGCCGCCTCGACGGCGAGTACGTGACCTGCCCGTGGCACGGCTGGAAATTCCAACGCTGCACCGGTTTGGGCGAGCCCGGCTTCGAAGAGGACGCCGTGCCTTCCTACCCGGTCAAGGTCGAGCGCTCGCGCGTATGGATCAATCTCGCGGCAGCGACGCGGCGCTCGCGCAAGCCGCACGATCCGCATCCGCTCGCGCGCGAACCCAGGCGCGAGCCCGGACCGTTGCGGGTCGCGGGCATCTCGACCACGGTCATGGACTTGAACCTTCCGCGCTTTTCCGGCTCCGATCATCTTCTCGAATGCGCGCTGAAATCGGCGGCCGAGCATGGCGCGGAGACGAAGCTGATCCGGCTCAACGAGCTGAAATTCCGGCCGTGCGAAGGCTACTATTCGAAGTCGGCGCGTGCCTGCACCTGGCCGTGCTCGATCACCGAGATGGACAAGGCCGACGAGATGGATCGCGTCTACGAGGCCTTCGTGCACTGGGCGGACGCGGTGATCGTCGCCTCGCCGATCCGCTGGGGCGCCGCCTCCTCGCTCTATTTCAAGATGGCGGAGCGGCTCAACTGCGTGCAGAACGCCGTTACGATCAACAACCGGGTGCTGAAGCAACAGAAAAAGGTAGATATGACGGATACACCCGACGCTGGCGTATTGCCGGCCGCCACCGACCTTGATTCTATCATCACGCGCGCGCTCGCCGAGCGCGGCGATGGCGAGTCAGGAACCGGCGCCAAAAACTCCCCCGCAGCAACGGCCTCCGATGCGTCCGCATCCGAACCTGCCCAAGTTGCCCCATCAGGCGACCCGTCGCCGGCGGCCGAACCTGCATCGCCGATGCAGCCGATCGAGCCGCCGGCGCGCTGGACGCCGGACAAGAAGGCCGCGTTTGCGACCTGGCCGCGCGACGTGCAGGAAACTGTCGTCGCGCGGAACGGCGAGCTCGAGGCCGACTACACGCGCAAGACCCAGGAGGCCGCGGACTTAAGGAGAACTGCCGAGCCGCTTCTGAAAGCGATCAAGCCCTTCGAAGCCTATTTGAACGAGCTCGCCCCGATCATCGGCCAGACCCCCGACACGATGATCGCGAGCCTGCTCGGCGTCGAATACCAGCTTCGCAAAGGCGATCCGCATTCATACTCGCTATGCCCGTTCAACGTTTCACAGTAAACTTGTGTCCGCCAATGTTTCGCCAATGATATCCGAGTACCGAGCGAGAACGGACGTAACCGAACGATCGCTTAAGTCTCTGATTTCGTTGGATCGTGCGGGGGCCGTGTCTCGCTCATAACGGTCTGGTTGGAGGTTCGAGTCCTCCCGGGCCCACCAGCATTTTAGCGACATTTCTTTGGTCGCGCGGCCCGCTTCGAAAAAGAAAAAAGAGGCGCCGATGTAGCGCCTCTTTGGTTTACCGAAGTTCTTTGGAGCCTAGCGGCACATCCAGCTCGGGTAGCCGCTTGCCTGATAGCGGTCAGCCGGACATTCGGGCGCTGAGCCCGGCGAAGTGGCGGCCGAGCCGTTGCCGTAGTTCCAATTCGATCGATAGCGCGGAGCGACGTATCCTGGAGCCGCGCCATAAGCGTAGTACCCGCCCGGTGCGGCGCCGTAAGCGTAATAACCATCATTGTAGTAGCTTTGCGCCAGCGCACCTCCGATGATCGCGCCGGCAGCGAACCCGGCCACCGGGCCGATCCCTCGGTCGCCGCGATGCCAGCGGCGATATTGCACCTGCTCGATGCCGCTGGCTTGCGCATTGCTGAGCGCGATCGGATGGGAGAGCGGTGCCGCCGATGCGGGAGCAGCGACCGGCGCAATGGCCGATCCAGCAAGCAGAACTGCTGCGAGTGTCTTTGTCGGTAGCGTCATTTCGAACTCCAATGTTGGTGTTTTCGGGCGCCGTTACGACGCATCCTGCATGCTAAACCGTGGGGCTGGTAAAGACGTTCCAGGTTCCCCTGCGTTCTCAGATAAACAAGCGTTCACGACAGTGTGTGCACCTGGAGCGAAGCCGCGTTCCGTGCGGGTTGCAGACTGCGAGCCTCTGCTCGCCGCAAAGTCCCGTCGCCGGGAAGACGACGGAACCCCGGGCGGCGAAATGCGCGCTAACGGTCGTTCGGTGTTGCGCCGGACGCCGCGTTGTGTTGCCCGTTGATTACGACCCGCTGGGGCTCGCGCAGCCCCAGTCGCGCGCTTGGCGCGACCGCAACCGTATGAATGTAGAAATGCGTGGGCGCGTCCGGCTCCTCGCCCATGACCGTGGATGGTGCGGAGATGATCGGGAATCCGCCGCACTCGCCAAACCAGTCGATATGGCGATGGCCGTGCATGACGACAACCCGGTCGGCAAAGCCCTGCAGACGGCGGACGAACCATTGGCCGTTGATGAGCGTCGTGCCAATCCGTTCGGATAGTGCGGCGGCGGCGCGAGGATATTCGATCGGATGGTGATGGATGCATATGATCCAGCCGGCGCGCGGATACTGCGCCATGGCGCCGGCGACACCGGCGAATTGATCGGCCGACACCAACCCGAGCGCATTCGTGAACGAGAAGTGCGCGTCGGCATTCGAGTTGAGCAGCAGGATGCCGAGCCCGTTTTCGTGGCTCGGCGGCAGCGCCATGGGAAACACGTTAGACCAGAGGTCGTCCAATTCGGAGTGCAGGCGCGGCCTGCCGGTGTTGGCAAACGACATCATCCGTTCGAGATGCGGCGTCAAGGCATCTTCGAGTGTTCCGCCAAGACGGCATGTTTTCCGATCGATGACGTGGACACGTGACCCCTGGATGGCGTTGAGCGCCGACAAGGTGCGAAGCTTTCGCAGCTTCTTGTACGGGCTGGTCGGCAGATCGAACTGGGCGGGGTTGACGCGGCTGACGATGTTGATGTCATGGTTGCCGGGTATCAGCAGCGTCAGCTTTGCCAGTTCTGGGAACGAAGCGATCGCGCTCATGAACTCGGCCCATTCAGCCGAGAGTCCGGCGTCGGTGATGTCACCGCTGATCAGCACGGCATCAAGCGGATGCTCCGAATGGATGCTGCGCAGCGTCTCCAGCGCTCGGACGAAACGGTCGTTGCCACGCGGTCCTGAGCGGCCGCTTTCGATCCGAAAGCCATATCGTTCGCCGACGATATGAATGTCCGAGAGATGGGCGATGCGCCAGGTCCGCGCGCCCTCGGGTGCCGAAGCGAACCGCTTGAACGCGCGGGTCGGCGGTATCGTGGCGTCGGCAATCGACCAGACCATGACCGCGACCGCGACGTAGGCCGCGACGATCGCTATGCTGTTCGCCAGGACATTCTTCACCAGCGTGACCGGGGAATAAAGCGCCGAAAATTCGACCAGCAGGCGCGTGTAGGGCAACACCAGCAGCAAGATCGCGATCGACAGCAGGCAGATGATCGCTCCCGACAGGATGGCGGTCGCCGACCGCCATCTTGTTCGCCTCGCGTCTGCAACGTCTTCTGGCAGCAGTCGGTCGCCAATTTGATTCAGAAGCTCGCGGCAGACTGCATAGACCGGCTGTACGGCCAGCGAATTGAGCGACCAGAAGTTTCGCTCGGCGAGCCGGAAGAGCCTGCGGCCGCCGAACAGCCCTGCAATGATGAGGCCGACAAGCAGCAGGGCAGGGAGGAGGCCGTAGAGCAGCGAGCTGAATTTCTGGACGACGATATTACCCCACACCGAAGCCAGGATGGGTACTGCGCCGAGCATGAAGGCGGGGAGACCAAGCAGCACGAACCACGCAACGACCAGTTTCGGAAGGCTGATCTCGGCCAGCAGGCTGCCGGCGAGCGACAGCATCGAGCGATTCTTGGAGCTCGAAGCATCGCTTTCAAGGTCGCCGTCGCGGGGATCGAGGAAGGAGTTCATGTCGAGGTCATCCAGAGAATAGGCCAACAATTGCGTGCGATATACTGCAATCAAACAAGAAAAACGTGATTCATTATCACGCGAATCGTCAGGATCGCGCGAATCGTCAGGCCTTGTCGGCTCTTCCGGGCCAAGCCCGCCGTTCAGGACGGTCTGTTTCAGGTTCGCGTCCTGCCGGGCCAATCACGCTGCATGGCTATTGCTGCGCGCTTCTTCCGTTGTTGAAACACCACGCAGCGACCCGATGGGGCGCAGTCAGCGCGCACGGTCGTTATCGCGCTTCGGTTTTCAGCAATCGGATCAGGTCCCTTGCTTTTGGAAGATCCTCCATGCCAAGCACGGCCTGCACCAGCGCATCCTGCTGGCTCTTCGGCATGGCCGCGCGGGTGAGCTTGCGGAATTTGTCGACGATCTCCTCGCTGGTCGCGAAGGATTGCTCGCTGCCGCGCGGCGCCTCGCGCGTCTCGCTCTCGACCGTGCCGTCGCGGAAATGGATATTGACGCGCGTCATATGACGGAATTTGTTGCCGCGTGCCGTAATCGCGGGGTCTTCGACGACCTCAACCTTCCGCGACAGCGCCATGCGCTTGGGATCGGCGACCATCTCTTCGGTAAACTGGTCGACAAAGCAATCGCCCTCGAGCAGCAGCGTCGCCACACAATAGGGGAGGTTGAGCTGCGCGGACGTCAGGCCTTCCGGCTTGTAAGGCCAGCCGACATGGTCGGCGGTGACCTGCGAGCCATGCACGACCACCTTGTCGAGATCGTTGAGCGTGAACGGCCGGCGCTTCTGGATGTCGCGGATCGAGTCGAGCGTGGTGTGGTTCGAGCCGACGCAGGAATAGAATTTGAGCGCGATGCCCATGGTCTCGAAGCGTTCACCGAAACCCGCGCTCAGCTCCTCGAGCTTGAAACGGTCGTTCGAGCGCGAGAACGTCGTGCAGAAGCCCCCGTACGGCGCCTCGAACACGTCGACGATGCCGGTGAAGCCGTCCTTCGCGAGCAGCGCGCCGTAGAGCCCGCTCTGCGCCGAACGTCCGGCGTGCATGCGCTTGACCATGGCGCCGTATTGTGCGGCCATCAGGCCGGCGGCCTGCGTGCCGGCGATGCCGAGCGCGTGCACGGTCTGCTCCGCGTTAAGCTTGAGCCCGCGCGCCGCGCCGGCGACTGCGGAGAACACGCCGACCGTGGCGCCGGAATGCCAGCCCTGGCCGATATGCTCCTGCCCCATGCATTTGCCGACGCGCGGCCCGATCTCGTAGCCGGCGAGTGCCGCGACCAGCAATTCACGTCCGGTGAGATCGGCGTGGCTCTCTGCTACGGCAAACAGGGCGGGCAGGGTGACGGCGCCGACATGCAGCACGCCGACGCGGTGCACGTCGTCGAGCTCGAAGCTCTGCACCTCGGTGCCGTTCACCAGTGCGGCATTGGTGGAGGAGAGCGCGAGGTCGGTGCCCCACACCGATGTCGTCCGTGTGGCGTCGAGTTTCCCGAATGTGTCCTGGACAATGCGACACCATTCGAGCTTGGCGCCGTAGATCGCGCAACCGAGCGAGTCGAGGATCAGGAGCTTCAGCCGTTCGCGGACGCCGGCGGGGATCTCTTCGTAGCGGACGCCGGAGACGAACTCGGCGATCTTTCGCGTGTGGATGTTGTCGGTGCCGGTATGTTCTGCCATCGAGGCTCTCGACTGGAGGGGCGAACGAGGCGCAACACGCGACGTCCTTTTGGGTGGCGGCGAAAATCTAGACAGCCCTGACTCGGCTGTCTACAGTCTGCGGCGCAGACACAGGCTTCCTAATGTCAGTTATCGAGATTTCGCGCGAACGGCCCGACGTGCTTGTTGTGGGCGCCGGCAATGCCGCGCTCTGTACCGCAATCTCCGCCAGTGAAAACGGCGCGCGTGTCCTGATGCTGGAGGCCGCGCCGCTCGAAGAGCGCGGTGGCAACTCGCACTTCACCGGCGGCGCCTTCCGTTTCGCCTATTCCGGCGTCGAGGATCTGCTCAAGGTCTTGCCGTCGATGGCGAACGAAGACCTCTCGAACGTCGACTTCGGCAGCTATACCGAGGAGCAGTATTTCGACGACATGTTCGAGCTGACGCAGTACCGCACCGACCAGGACCTCTGCGAGATCCTGGTCCGCAACAGCCTCGAAACCGCGGCCTGGATGCATCGCCAGGGCGTGAAGCTGCAGCCCGGGCTCGGCCGGCAGGCCTACAAGGTCGACGGCAAGTTCAAGTTCTGGGGCGGGCTCGCGCTGCACATCTGGGGCGGCGGCCCGGAAATGCTGAAGGCGCTCTATGGCACGGCCGAGCGGCGCGGCGTGAAGATCGTCTATGAGACGCCGGCCGTCGCGCTCATTCGCGAGCGTGGACGTGTGACCGGTGTCGTCGCCGAGCATCTGAGCGAGCGGGTCGAGATCAGGGCCGGCGCCGTGGTGCTGGCCTGCGGGAGCTTCGAGTCGAACCCCGAGATGCGCACGCGCTATCTCGGCCCCGGTTGGGAGCTCGCCAAGATCCGCGGCACGCGCTTCAACATGGGCGCCGGCCTCAACATGGCGCTGGCGATCGGTGCGCGGCCCTATGGCAACTTCTCGGGTTGCCACTCGGTGGCGTGGGACATCAACGCGCCGCCCTATGGCGATCTCACGGTCGGCGACCAGTTCCAGAAGCACAATTATCCGTTCGGGCTCCTCATCAACGCCAAAGGCGAGCGTTACGTCGACGAGGGCCTGAACTTCCACAGCCATACCTATGCGAGGTATGGCGGCGAGATCATGCGTCAACCCGGCATGTTTGCCTGGCAGGTGTTCGATGCCAAGGCTCACCCGCTGCTGCGCGGTGAATACCGCATCCGCCGCGTGACCAAGGCGGAGGCGAACACGCTCGAAGAGCTGGCGCCCATGCTCGAAGGCGTCGATCCGGAGGCATTTCTGCGCACCGTGCGCGCCTACAACGCCGCCTGCACCAGCGACGTGCCGTTCAATCCGAACATCCTCGACGGCCGCAGCACCAAGGGCCTTGCTATCGAGAAAACCAACTGGGCGGTCGCGCTCGATACGCCGCCTTACCACGCTTATCACGTCACCACCGGCGTCACTTTCACCTTCGGCGGCGTGAAGATTACCAAGCAGGGCGAAATCGAAGATCTGTACGGCCGCGTGATCCCGGGCCTCTATGCGGCCGGCGAAATGGTCGGCGGATTGTTCTTCCATAATTATGCGAGCGGCACCGGGCTGATGTCCGGCGCGACCTTCGGCCGCCTCGCCGGGCGCAACGCGGCCGGATTTGCCAAGACGCACGGCGCCGCAGCGACAGCACGGGCGTAAGCGATGCTTAACCGGACGCAACAGACGGCGGCGCAGCAGTTGGCGGACTTCGCCGTGGCGTTGACGTTCGACGATTTGCCGCCGTCGGTGGTGAAGCTCGCCAAGCAATGTCTCGCTGACGCCGTTGCCTGCGCGGTCTACGGCCAGCGGTTCCCCTGGTCGCAGATGGTGTTGGCGGAGGCGATATCGAGCGGCGCCGGCGGTCCTTGTCGCCTTCCGGGCGTGGACGGCCAGAGTCTTCATGTGCCGCAGGCGGCGCTTGCGCTCGGCACCTTCGCGCATGCGTTCGAGCTCGACAATCTGCGCGCCCCCGGCGCCGGCGTGCATGGCGGTGCCACGGTGGCGCTGCCGGCGCTGATGATGGCGCAGGCGTGCAACGCCAGCGGCCGTGACCTCGTCACAGCCATTGTTGCCGGCGTCGAGGTGATGTTCCGCATCGGCGCGGCGACGCTGCATTCGGCCGAGAAAGTCGGCTTCCACGGGCCGGGCATGACCGGGCCGTTCGGCTCCGCAGCCGCCTGCGCGTCGCTGATGAAGCTCACGGCCGCCGAAACCGCCAACGCGTTCGGCGTCGCCGGCTCGCTCGCCGGCGGCTTGCTGGCATTCGCCAAGTCTGGCTCGGGCGGGATGATCAAGCGGCTGCATCTGGGACGCGCCGCCGAGAGCGGCGTCATTGCAGCGCGCCTGGCGCAGCGGGGCTACGAGGGACCGCCCGCGGTGCTGGAGGGACGCTACGGCCTGCTCGAAGCGTTCTGCGAGGAGACCGATCCGCGCCTGCTGACCCAGGGTCTCGGCGAGACCTGGGAGATCGAGCGCCTCTGCATCAAGCGCTATGCCTCGCACGTCACCACGCATGTACCGGTGCAAATGCTGCGCGGCTTCATGGAGCGGCATGGCTTTGCTGGCGACGATATCGCCGAGATGGCGGTCGACGCGTCGGCCAAGGTCGTATCGCATCACAGCGGCGTCGATCCCGGCGATATCATGCTGGCGCAGTATTCGGTGCCGTTCTGCCTGGCAATCGCGTCCTACCACGATCCGTGCGACCCGGACATCTTCAGCGACACGACGGCGGCCGATCCGCGCGTGCGCGACCTTGCCCGGCGGGTGCGCGTGAGCGCCGACGGCGGCCGCAAGGGCTGGAGCGCGCGTATCGCCGTTACATTGCGGGATGGCCGGCGCTTCGAGGACGCGAAGGAGACGTTCCTTGGTTGCCCGCCCACGCCGATGTCCGATGAGCAGTTGCGCTTCAAGTTCGAACGGCTTTGCAAGGACGCGCCAGTTAGTCCATCGCTGTTCGACAGACTGATGCAGCTTGAGACGCTGCCGTCGCTCGCCGGCACGCTATGAGCGGCGCGCCCAGCAAGTCGAATACCTTCGTGGGCAGCCCGATCGAGCGGGTCGAGGATCTGCGCTTCCTGCGCGGCCGCGGCCAATATGTCGACGACCTTGCGCTCGACGGCATGCTGCACGCCGCGATCCTGCGCAGCTCGGTGGCGCACGGCCATATCATGTCCATCGATGTGACGGCGGCGCTGGCCCGCACCGGCGTGCACGCCGTGGTCACGGCGGCCGACGTGGTCGCGGCGCTCGGCGCCGTACCGGCAATTCCGATGCGGCAGGAGCAGATGCCGGTGTTCAAGCCCTACGAACAGCCGGCGATCGCGCACGGCAAGGTACGCTATGTCGGCGAGCCGGTCGCGGTTGTCGTCGCCGACAGCCAGGCGATCGCGGAGGATGCGCTTGAGGCGATCGAGTTGACTATCGAGGCGCTGCCTGCGGCGACGGGCCCGCATTCGGAGGAGGCGCTGCTGGTCGAGAGTACGGGAACGAATTGCGCGGCGACCCTGACTGCCGTGCGCGGCGACGCCGATGCGGCTTTCAAGGACGCGCCGTATGTGCGGCGCGAGCGCTTCCGGGTGCAGCGCCACACCGCGGTGCCGATGGAATCGCGCGGGCTTCTGGCCGATTGGGGCACGTCGCGTGCCCATCTGACGGTCTATGGCGCCGCCAAGGTTGCCTTCACCATCCGCCGGATCCTGGCGACACAATTCTCGCTGGCGGAAGACGCCATCGCCATGATCGAAGGTGATGTCGGCGGCGCCTTTGGCGTGCGCGGGGAGTTCTATCCCGAGGATTTCCTGATTCCGTTCGCATCGAGGACCGTCGGCCGTCCAGTAAAGTGGATCGAGGACCGGCGCGAGCATCTGACCGCAACCAATCACGCGCGCGATGTCGCATGCGAGATCGAGATTGCTTGCGAGCGCGACGGCACCATCCGGGCGTTGCGCGGCCACGCCCATGCCGACGTCGGGGCCTATCTGCGCACCAACGGCGCGACCGGCGCACGCAATGTCGCGCAGGTGCTGTCGGGCCCGTATAGCATTCCCAACATCCGCGTCGACGTGTCGGTGCATGTCAGCAACAAGACGCCGGTCGGCACGTATCGTGGTCCCGGTCGTTTTGAAGCCGACTTCTTCCGCGAGCGGTTGCTGGACATGGTCGCCCGCGATCTCAAGCTCGACGGCGTCGAATTCCGCCGGCGCAATCTGATCGCCGAAGCGCAGATGCCGTATGCCCTGGCAACGGTGGTGCCGCTCAATATCGCGACCGAGACGGACACGGGCGAGTACCGGGAGACGCTCGATCGCTGCCTCGTGGAGATCGGCTGGAACGAGAAAACGGCGCTGCAAGGCAGGCTGGTGGACGGCCGTTACCATGGCCTCGCGGTCGGTTGCTACCTCGAAGGTGGTGCGTCCGGTCCGCGCGAGAATGCGCGCATGGTGCTCGAAACCGACGGCACGGTCTCGGTCTATGTCGGCTCCTCGGCGGTGGGCCAGGGGCTCGAAACCATCTTCACACAGATCGCGGCCGATGCCCTGGAGATGCCGCTCGACCGGATCCGGGGCGTCTATCACGGCTCGACCACGCATGTGCGCGAAGGTTTTGGTTCGTTCAGCTCGCGTTCGACGGTGATGGGCGGTTCGGCGGTGATCGACGCGGCCAACAATCTGAAGGCAGCTATTCGCGCGGCTGCCGCGAAGGGGCTGCGCTGCGATGCCGACGCGGTCACGATCGAAGCAGGGCAGGCGATTGGTCCGGGCAGGCTCTCGATCGCCCTCGCGGCGCTGGCAGCCGGCGGCATTTCCGCAGAAGGCACCTTCGCCAGCACCAAGCGCACCTATAGCTACGGCGCTCACGCGGTTCACGTCGCGGTCGATCCGAAGACCGGTCAGGTCGCCGTGCTCGACTACGTCGCGGTCGAGGATGTCGGGCGCATCGTCAATCCCATGACGCTGCACGGGCAGGGTACCGGCGCCATCGTGCAGGGGCTGGGCGGCGCCTTCCTAGAGCATCTCGTCTATGACGAGGACGGTCAGTTGCTCACCGGCTCGCTCGCCGATTACCTGATGCCGACCGCCAGTGATTTCCCGAGCATCCGCACGGTGGCGCTCGAATCGAAGCCGACGCCGCACAATCCGCTCGGCGCCAAGGGGGCCGGCGAGGGCGGGATCATCCCGGTGGGCGGCGTTATCGCCAATGCTGTCGCCGCAGCGCTTTCCTCGCTCGGTGTCGAACCGCGAGAGCTGCCGCTGTCGCCGTCGCGACTGTGGCAGCTCATCCAGGTGGCGAAGGGCTCGTCGCGCTAGGCGTTTGATGGCGTCACAGCTTCGTCCTGTCGCACCACGCAAAGCCGATGCCGATTTGACATTTGCGCCTTCTGCGATCCAATGTCCAAGACACGACAAGAATAACAATCGAACGAGGAAGCGCCGTGCCGACCACAGTCCGCATTCTGTTGTGCTTGTTTTCTTGTCTGTTGCTCTCGCCGACAGAGCGGTCGAATGCGCAGGGGGCGTCGGATTTCTACAGTCAGAAGACAATCAGGTTCGTGGTCACCTATGAGCCCGGCGGCTCCTACGACATCTATGCGCGGCTCGTCACGGCGCATCTGGGCAAGCACATTCCAGGGAATCCTTCATTCAACGTCCAATATATGCCGGGCGCCGGCGGCCTGATCGGGATCCTGCACCTTTACGAGAAGGCGGCGCAGGACGGGACCGAAATGGCGATCCTGCCGCGCGACGTGGCCATCAATCAGATGCTGCGGCCGGAGCAGGCGCGATACGACGCGCGCCGCTACAATTGGATCGGCACGATCTCGAGCTATGCCGGCGTGATGTTTGTTGCCAGCCGCACGGGCGTGAAGACGGCGGACGATCTGCGCAGCGTCCAGGTGATTGCGGGCTCGTGGGGCCCGACAACCGAAACCTACATCACCCCCACGCTGCTCAATGCACTGGCCGGAACGAAATTCAAGCTGGTCACCGGCTATCGCGGCGGACCGGATGTCGACCTCGCCGTCGAGCGCGGCGAGGTGGACGGACGGATGTCGTCCTGGACCCTTCTGAAGACCCAGCGCGAGCGTTGGCTGAACGACAAGTTTGTCGTCATCCCGTTTCAGGCCGGCATCAGGTCGCATCCCGAGCTCAAGGGCATTCCCCTCGTTAGCGATCTCGCGACCACCGAGGAGGGGCGCCGGATCCTGGAATTCCAGAACTCGGACGCGGGTATCGGCTGGAGCGTGGTGGCGCCGCCAAACGTCCCCGCCGACCGGGTCGCGATCTTGCGCGCCGCGTTCGACAAGACGATGCGCGACCCGGAATTCCTCGCGGAAGCCCGGAAACGCGGATTTGAAATCAATCCGGCGACCGGGCAGGAGCTGGAAGCGATCGTCGGGCGCACGATCGCGACCCCTGCCGACGCCCTGGTTCGCCTGAAGAATATCCTCGCGACAAAATAACGGCCGCGCACGGCGGCGCTGCCCGACAACGCACCTATGACAACGCACGTATAATGGAGACTGCCCTTTGCTGATCGACTGGCACGTTCACATCAACGATCCAAAATTCCTCGGGCCGCCCTGGTGGTCGCATACGGTGCCGATGACGGTTGAGCACGCGCTGGCTGCGCACGAGCTGATCGGGCTCGACCGCACCGTCATCAGCAATGCGGTGCACTACATCCGCCACATGAAGACCGACAAGGAGATCGTGGCGGCGCTGGAAAGCTCAAACCGTCACCTTGCGGCGTGCCGCGACAAGCATCCTGACAAGTTCGTCTGCATGGCGACCTGCATCCCTGGCGGTGGCGACGCTTATTGGCGCGAGCTGGAACGCGCCGTCAAAGAGGATGACGCCCGCGCCGTGATCATCAATTCAAGCCATCACGGCCACTACCCGGATGAGGACGCCGCGAAGCCGTTCTTCAAGCTGGTGACCGATCTCGACATACCGGTGTTCATCCATCCCGGCGATGCGACCACGCCGGCGATGGCCGACTACCGTCTGGCGTCGAGCATCGGCCGGCCCGCGGACAATTGCCTGTCGCTGGCGCGGTTGATCGTCCGCGGCATCTTCGAACAGTTCCCGACCCTCAAGCTCGTCGGCAGCACTTGGGCGGCGGCATCTGCGAAGTGATTGGGCGCATGGACTACGCCTACGATCTCCTCGATTTTTCGGTGTTCCTCGGTCCCTACGAGCCGATGCTGATCAAGCACTCACCGAGCCATTACCTCAAGATGATGTATTTCGATTCCGCCTGCTATGCGCCGCCCGCCGCGGAGTGCTGCCTGAAGACGGTCGGGGAGGATCATTTCCTGTTCGGCACCGACTCGCCACCCATGGTCCCGCTGAAGCAGAAGGGGTTCGACATGATGAGCAAGATCGGCATGACCCCGAAACAGTATGACAAGGTGATGGGCGGCAATGCCGCGCGGCTGTTGAAGCTCAATTAGCGGGATCGCCCGATGCGATCGAGGTCCTCCGGCAAGGTGCGCTTCGCGATTGCGGCCCTGGCCACGATTGTGCTGTCGGGGGGCGCATGGGCACAAACCGTCGAAGAGTTCTACCGCGGCAAGACCATCTCGATGGTGATCGGCTATCCGGCCGGCGGCGCCAATGACCGCTACGCGCGGACCATGGCGCGCTACATCGGCAGGTACATTCCAGGCCAGCCGACCGTGACTTCCCGCAACATGCCGGGCGGCGGCAGCCTGATCGCGGCGAACCATGTATTCAACGTCGCGCCCCGGGATGGCACGGTCATCAGCTTGCTGGCGGCGACGATCCCGCTGGAGGAGGCGCTCGGAACGCAGGGCGCGCTTTTCAAGGCCGCTCAGTTCAATTGGATCGGCCGCATGGCCTCGTCGGTCAATATCACCTTCATGAACGCCGGCGCGCCGGTGAAGACCATCAAGGACGCGTTCACGCACGAGGCGATCCTCGGCGGTACCGGCCGCAGCGGCACGCCGACCGTCTACCCGTCGGTGCTGAGCAACGTGCTCGGCATGAAATTCAAGATCGTGATGGGTTACACCGGATCGGTCGCGGCGATGCTGGCGATGGAGCGCGGCGAGATTGACGGCCACTCGACCAGCGTCGATGGCGTGAAAGCCGCGCGCGAGGATTGGATCAGGGACAAGAAGATCAACATTCTCGTGCAGTACGGCTTGCGCCCGCATCCGGATTTCCCGGACGTGCCGCTCTCGATCGACCTCGGCCGCACGCCTGAGGAGGTCCAGATCCTGCGCATCGTCGCGAACGCCACCGAGGTCGGCAAGATGACGCTGGCGCCGCCCGGCGTGCCGGCGGATCGCTTGCGGGCGCTGCGGCGCGCGTTCGACGCTGCGATCAAGGATCCCGACTATCTCGCGGAGATGCAGAAGCAACGTCTCGAGATCATCCCGCTGCCCGGCGAGGAGCTGCAGAGGATCGTCGCGGAAGCCGGCACCATTTCGCCTGCGATCCTCGACAAGGTCAAGGCGATCTATCCGCTCAACTGACGCTGCGTCCTCGCATTGGTCGGCGCGCCGATTGATTTTGGTGCGGCAAACGTGACAATGGCGCGCCCACCGGATTTTCCCACCAGGAACACCGCCATGCTGTCCCAAGCCGATCGCAAGAAAGCCGCTGACATCCTGATGACCGCGGAGAGAGAGCGGAAGCAGGCGCCACAGCTCACCAAGACCTGGCCCGACATCACCTTCGAGGACGCCTACGCGATCTCGACCGAGGTTGCCAACCGCAAGATCGCTGCCGGCGCGAAGCTGATCGGCCACAAGGTCGGGCTCACCTCGAAGGCAATGCAGCGTTCCTCGCAGATCGACGAGCCCGACTACGGGCACCTGCTCGACAACATGATGATCGCCGACGGCGCGCAGATTCCGCATGAGTCGTTCTGCCGCCCGCGGGTCGAGATCGAGCTCGCCTTCGTGCTCGGCAAGCGGCTGAAGGGCCCCGGCGTCGGCCTGCCGGACGTGCTGCGTGCGACCGAATACGTCGTGCCGGCGATCGAGATCGTCGACGCCCGGTTGCAGGACCAGCGAAAGATTTTCGACACCATCTCCGACAACGGCGCCGCAGCGGGGATCGTGATCGGCGGGCGCCCGGTCGGTCCGATGGACGTTGACCTGCGCTGGGTCGGCGGCATCATGTACAAGAATTCCGAGATCGAGGAGACCGGCGTCGCCGCGGGGGTGCTCGGTCACCCGGCGCTCGGCGTCGCTTGGCTCGCCAACAAGCTCGGCCAGCATGATGTGGCGCTCGAGCCGGGGCATCTTGTGCTCGCGGGCTCGTTCACGCGCGTGGTGTTCGCCAACAAGGGCGACACGCTGCACGCCGATTTCGGTTCGCTCGGCGGCATCGCCGTGCAGTTCGTCTGAGGCGGCTGATGGAGCTCGCACGCAATAATTTCAAGAAAGCGATCGCCGAAGGCCGCGTGCAGATCGGCTTGTGGTCGAGCCTGTGCAGCAATATCGGCGCCGAGGTCGTCGCCGATGCGGGCTTCGACTGGATCCTGCTCGACGGCGAGCACTCGCCGAACGAAGTGCCGATCACGATGTCGCAGCTGCAGGCGCTGGTCGGAGGAACCGCGTCGCCAATCGTGCGCCCGGCCTGGAACGACGCCGTGATGATCAAGCGCATCCTCGACATCGGCGCGCAATCGATTCTCGTCCCGTACGTGCAGAATGCCGAGGAGGCGGAGCGCGCGGTCGCTTCAGTGCGCTATCCGCCCGCCGGCATCCGGGGCGTCGCCGCCAGCACGCGCGCCAACCACTACGGCCGCGTGAACAACTATCTCAAGCTCGCCGACGCCGAGATTTGCCTGCTGGTGCAGGTCGAGACGCGCGCCGCGTTGGGCGAGCTCGAGACGATTGCCAAGGTCGACGGCGTCGACGGCGTGTTCATCGGTCCGTCCGATCTCGCGGCTTCGCTAGGACACATCGGCAACCCGGCGCATCCCGAGGTGCAGGCGGCGCTCGAAGATGCCGTGAAGCGGCTGAAAGCCGTCGGCAAGCCGGCCGGCATCCTCACGCTCAGTGAGGAAGAGGCCAGGCGCTACATCCAATGGGGCTACACGTTCGTGGCGGTCGGTTCGGATATCGGCCTGCTCGGGCGTGGTGCCGATGCGCTTGCCAAGCGGTTCAAGACTTGACCCGTTTCATGTCGTAAGCCGTAGGGTGGGCAAAGGCACGGTGTCCAGGTGCAGAGCGTGCCGCGCGCACCGGCGGAGTGCCGTGCCCACCATCATGCTGGTGTCGCCGTGGCCATGGTGGGCACGGCGCTACGTCACCCGAGTTGAGAGGCTGCCCGGGGGATCGCGCCTTTGCCCACCCTACCGCGCGGCATCAAGACCTGATTCGTTTCATCTCGGGATCGTAGAGCGGCCGCAGCGACACCTCCGCCGGATAGATTTTACCGGCGATGTCGATCTCCCATTTGCCGTCCTTGATATAGGCCGGATTGACCGGTTCGCCGGCCTCGATCATGAACAGCCCGACTGCGCCGCCGAGTGTGTGGCCGTAGGAGCCGGCGCGCACATAGCCGACGGGCTTGCCGTTCCGCCGCACCACCTCGGCGTGGAACAGCATCGGCTCCGGGTCTTTCACGAGTACTTGCGCAAGCCGGCGGGTCAGCGGTCCGGCCGCCTTCTGCTTCAGCGCGGCATCGCGGCCGATGAAGTTCGGCTTGTTCAGGTCGACAAAGAAACCGAGCCCGGTCTCGAAGGCGTTGTCGGTGTTGTCGATGTCGTGGCCGTAGTCGCGATAGCCTTTTTCGAGGCGCAGGCTTGCGAGCGCTTTCAGGCCGGCGTGGCGCAAGCCAAACGCGGGGCCGGCCTCGACCAGACGGTCGTACACGTGCCTTGCCTGCTCGGCCCCGATGTAGAGCTCGTAACCGAGCTCGCCCACGTAAGTGATGCGGATGCAGAGCGCGCGCGCAAGGCCGATGTCGATCTCGCGCGCGGTGCGGAACGGAAATGCTTCGTTCGAGAGATCAACGCTGGTCAGCGATTGCAGCAGTTCCCGCGAACGCGGTCCCTGGACATTGATCTGGCAATAGGCGGACGTCACGTCGGTGATGGCGGCCTGCGCATCGCCTGGGACGTGCCGCCGCATCCAGCTCTCGGCATGGCGGTGCATGGTGTCGGTGACGACGACCATGAATTCGTCGTCGCGAAGCTTGGTCACCGTGAGATCGGCTTCGAGCGTACCCTTGTCGTTGAGCCATTGCGTGTAGGTGATGCGGCCCGTCTCGCCGTCGACGTCGTTGGCGGAGATGTGGTTGAGCATGCGGCCTGCATCGCGCCCCGCTACCCGGAACTTGCTCATGAACGACATGTCCATGAGGGTCACGGCTTCGCGTGCGGCGCGATGCTCTTCCGCCCACCACGGGAACCAGTTCTGCCGTCCCCACGAGAGCTTCTCGACCTTCGGCTCGAAGCCTTCCGGGGCGTACCAGTCCGCGCCTTCCCAGCCGCTGACGTCGCGGAAACAGGCACGCGCCGCCACCAGCCGTTCGTGGATCGCCGAGGTCTTCACGCCGCGCGCCGTCATCGGCGTCATGGTCGGGTAGTGACACTTGTAGACCATGCCGAGCGACTCGATCGTCCGCTCGCGGCGGTACTCGGGATTGGCCTGGTACTTGTGCAGCCGGTCGATATTGAAGCCGGTCACGTCGGCATCAGGCGTGCCATGGATGATCCAGTGCGCCAGCAGGCGGCCGATGCCGCCGCCAGTGAGGATGCCGATCGAATTGAGCCCGGCCGCCACGAAGTAATTCTTGATCTCCGGCGCCTCGCCGATGATCGGGCGCAGATCCGGCGTGAAGCTCTCCGGGCCGCAGAAGAATTTCTTGATCCCGCTCTCCAGCGTGATCGGCACCCGCGCCATCGCCTTTTCGAGATAAGGCGTCATGCGGTCCCAGTCGGGCGGCAGCTCGCCGAACGAGAAGTCCTCCGGAATGCTGTCGATATGCCACGGCGCGCAGACCGGCTCGAACAGGCCGACAAGGAGACCGCCGACCTCTTCGCGGAAGTACCCATACGACGCCGGGTCTTCGAGCACCGGCATCGACGGCGGGAGGTCCGGGATCGGCTCGGTGATCAGGTAGTAGTGTTCCGCCGCCTGGTTGGGGATGGTGACGCCGTCGCGTTCGCCGAGCTGGCGCGCCCACATGCCCGCGCAGTTGACGACGTATTCGGCCTGGATGTCGCCGGTCTCCGTGCGGACGCCCGCAACGCGGCCGTTGTGCTGCAGTACGTTGGTGACGCGCACACCCTCGATGAGCTTCGCGCCGGCCATGCGCGCGCCCTTGGCAAGCGCCATCGTCACGTCGACGGGATTGGCGCGGCCGTCATCGGCGACATAGAAGCCGGCAAGGACGTCGTCGATGCGGGCGAGCGGAAACAGCTTCTTGACTTCCGCCGGCGAAATCTCCTCGACCCGCACGCCGCACAAGCGGTTGAACGCGGCGACGCGGCGATATTCCTCGAGCCGGTCGGCGTCGGCGGCGACCTCGATGAAGCCGACCGGATTGAAGCCGGTGGCCTGGCCGGTCTCGGCTTCGAGCCGCCGGTAGAGATCACGGGTGTATTTGCGCAGCTCGGTCGAGGTCTCCGACGTCGAGCCGAAGGTGACGACCAGGCCGGCCGCATGCCAGGTGGTGCCGGATGTCAGGCGGTCGCGCTCCAACAGCACGACGTCCTTCCAGCCCATGTGCGCCAGGTGATAGGCGACCGACGTCCCGATGACGCCGCCGCCGATCACCACCACACGCGCGCGATCCGGCAACACCGGAGCAGCCATCGTAGGACCCTCGATTCAACGGCCAATTTACATGCATTGCGCCGACCTTGAAGCGCAATCGGCGGATGGGTTCGACCCGATGCCGCAGGTCGCGCCTGTTTGGCAAGCTGATCCGCGAGGCCGGCATCAAGCTGATTGACGGTGCGTGCAGGCGGCGCGTCCGATCAACCCTCCAGCAGGTTCGTGCGGACCATGATGCAGTCGGTTTCAATGAGTCTCGGGAAGAAGCCCTCGTTGTTCGGGACAAAGGCGCTCAGCTCGAATCCGCACTCTTGGTAGAAGCAGATAGCCTCCGCGAAGGTGGGCGCACCGTCGTAAATTCTCTTGATTGAGAGCTCGCTCTGAATCCCAACGAAATGATGAAGGATGCCACGCGCCTCTTTGGCGATCTTCAAATCATTGCCCTGCGTGTCCAATTTAAGGAAGGGCCGTGAGAATCGAAATTGATCGGCATATTTGTTGTAGACCGCTGAAAGCCGTTCGGTTCGAATCTTCTGCCGTCCAGTCACGACATTCGCCGATTTGAAAAGCTGCACCTCGTCGTGTTTCGGCTCGAGCAGACTGCTGAACTGGCCTTCCCGCATGACGTTGATCATGGTCTCGCCGCTGCGATCATCGAGCGCCACCTGCTCGACGATCCAGTTCGAATCCCGGCGCGTCTTCTTTTCCAGTTCCGCAAAGACTTCCGGAACCGGCTCAAACGATATGATCAACCCTTGATAGCCGACGCTCCGGCGCAGCATCTCGGCATACTGGCCGCCGTTCGCGCCGACGTCGAAGACGCAATCGATGTTGAAGTGCCGCAGAAACCGCCGCAGATGCACCTTTTCGAACAAGGGGCCGATGCGACGGTCTCGTGCAATATTGATTCCAAGCCGCCTGCCGGCGAAATCAAGGAGCGCCTGCGCGAGCTTTCCCATGCCCATTCTTCCACTGGAGTCCGGGCTCCGTTTGCGCCCAACCCGGGCTCCAGTCCAGCGTCAGGTTCAGCCTTTGAACACGGCCTCCGGCCGGCTGAAGAACGTGTAGGCGGCGTCATAGAACCGCAGATAATTCTTCGACGTCGCAGCGGCATGCGCGATGCCCGGCATCATCACGTATTCCTTGTCCGGGTTCGGCAGGAGCTTGAAGAACTCGAGCAGATCTTCGTCGGTGGCGATGCCGTCATACTGCCCGCGCAGGATCACGGTCGGCACCTTGATCTCCCGGGGATCGCAGACCGGCAGGTTCTCGCACATGTCGATATAGGTGCCGTTCGGCACCGTCGTCTCGATCGCCAGGATCGCATCGACGTACGGCTTCTTGCGGCTCTCCATCGCGGTCTCGGAATGGTCGCGCGTCATGGTCGAGAGCAGGAACGCCGGATCGATCGGGCGCGTCACGCTCGACTTCCATTGCGCGAGCTTCTCCGCGCGCTTGATCAGGGTCGGCGAGCCCTTGCCGGTGTAGACCATGGCGTCGAGTCCGAGGCGCTTCACGCGGTCGGGATGCTTCTGCGCAAACAGCGCGGCGCGCAGCGCACCGGACGAGAAACCGATCAGGTTCAGCGGCCCGGTATTGGCGGTCTTGAAGATGTAGTCGGTGGCGGCGAGCAGGTCGGGCACGCCCTGCGCCACGGTGGCGAGGTGGTCCGCCGGCTTGTCGGAGCGGCCATAGCCAAGGAAATCCATCCGCCAGATGTTGTAGCCCCGGCAGGCGAACCAATCGAGGATCGACGCGTCCGGGTCGCCGGGGATGTCGAGGTCGAAGCCCTGCGAGCCCATGGATGAGCCGTGCACCAAGAGGATGGTGCCCTTGGCCGCCTGCGTCACCGAGCGCTTCTCGGCGAGGAACAGCTTCTTGCCGTTCGATGTCGTCCAATGCTCGTGGCTGGGCTGCCGCGTCGTCGTTACCGTGCTCATGAACTGACTACCCCTGTTGGCCGCCGATGTTTGCGGAGCGCTTCCTCAATCGGAAGGGCTCCAATACCATATTGTCGGCGTCAGGAAAGGGCCGTCGGCTAAGGCTTGTAGCTCGCCATAGCGACCATGGTGCGCATCAACGAAAGCCGGTCGACCCGCCCGACTTGGTGCGTCCAATGCGGCTTCGTGGAAGTTGTCCAGCGCGTCTGATACCGGACGATACAGCCCATCGGCGGCAGGGTCGCGCTCGCAATTTGCGTCAGCTACGGCAGGTCGATGGCGGCTTTGGCCTTCTGGATCAGCGCCGGCGACAGCGAGAAGGCGTCGTTGACGATCCGCTCCACGGCTTCGCCGGTCTGCCAGGTCTCGGTGTCGAGCTTGAGCTTTCTGGCCTGCGCAATATAGGCCGGGTCCTTCATGGTGGCGAGGAAGGCCGCGCGCAGGGCCTCGATGCGATCCTTCGGCACGCCGGGCGGCGCATAGACGGCGCGGCCCATCGCGAGACTCACACCGATGAAATCGACGATCTGCTGTTGCTCGCCGCTGACGAGGTCGCGGAACAGCGGCACGTCGTTGCCGATCTCCGGGAGCTTACGCGGGCCGAGCTGCACGAGGTGGATCAGCTTCTTGTCGCGTAGCCAGTCGGGGTGCGAGCCCGGCCAGCTCTCCCAGGTGGTGGAACGGCCGTGCACCTCGCCGCGCTCGATCGCGATGTTGATCTCGGCGCCGCCCTTGTAGCCGCGCACCGGCTTGAACTTCGTGCCGAGGAGGTTGTTGGCGAGCGCGACATCCTGGAACGAATTCGAGCCCTTGCCGGTCGCGCCCATGATCAGCTCGATGCGCTTGGCCTCGTCGAGGGTTTTCGCGGGCGCCGTGTGCCAGACCGTGATGACGTCCTGCACGACTGCCATCGATCCGATCCAACTGAATTTGCGCGGGTCGTACATCACCTCTTTCGGATCGGTGGCGGCGAACACCATCGCGGTCGAGAGCGGCGTACCGATCACGGTGCCGTCCTTTGCGGCAACGTTGAAGATATGGTTGCCCGCGGCGACGCCACCGCCGCCCGGCATCACCTGGAGGATGATGTTCGGGTTGCCCGGCACATGCTTGCGCAGATGCTCGATGAAGGTGCGGGCGTAGAGGCCCCAGGAGGCGCCGTCCGGCACCGCCAGATTGTAGATGATCGTCTTGCCGCGATAGAAATCGGCGACGGATTGTTGCGCCTTCGCCGTCTGTGCACTTGCAGCGAGGGCCAGAACGCTTGCGACGGAGACGGCAAATGCCCGCAAATTCATATGACCCTCATAATCGGCATGACTGGCAGCCTGTTGGGACATTGTAGCTCAGGCCCGGAAGGCGTAGTAGTTCGATAGCGGCAACAACCCTAGGCAATTTGCAGGCCAGCCGGGCGAAACATGCCATGAGCGAACGTCTTGTGAGGACTGCGTCCCATTGGGGTGCGTTCTACGTCCAGGTCCACGATGGCCGCGCCGTGGGCGTCAAGCCGTTCGAAAAAGACGAGCATCCCTCGCCACTGGCGCAATCCCAGGTGGCGGCGGTCTATGACAAGAGCCGCGTCGACCGTCCCTATGTCCGCCAGGGCTTCCTCGAGCGCGGTGCGGCAAGTGACCGCAGCAAGCGCGGCGCCGAGCCGTTCGTGCCGGTCGATTGGGACACCGCCATTACGCTCGTCTCGGAGGAGCTGACGCGCGTGAAGGAGCGCTACGGCAACCGCTCGATCTTCGCCGGCTCCTACGGCTGGTCGAGCGCCGGGCGACTGCATCACGCGAAGTCGCTGCTGGCGCGGTTCATGAACTTGCATGGCGGCGCGACCGTGCAGGTCGACACCTATTCGAACGCGGCCGGCTCCGTGATCACGCCGCATGTGCTCGGCGACAGCACGGCGATCAGCGGGCCGGGGACGACCTTCGCCACCATCGCCGAGAACACCAGGCTGTTCGTGTCGTTCGGCGGCATGCCGCTGAAGAATTTGCAGATCGACTCGGGCGGTACCGGCGAGCATTCGTCGATCTCGTCGATTGCGGCGCTGGCCGGCCGCGGCATTGAATTCGTCAATATCAGCCCGCTGCGCACGGACCAGGCGGATGCGCTCGACGCCGAGTGGCTGCCGGCGATTCCCGGCACCGACACCGCGGTCATGATGGGGCTGGCGCACACGCTGGTCGCTGAAGGGCTGCACGATCGCGCGTTCCTCGAACGCTACACGGTCGGCTTCGACAAATTCCGCCGTTACCTGATGGGCGAGGACGACGGACAGCCGAAGGACGCCGCGTGGGCGGCGCGCATCTCCGGCATCGACGCCGAAACCATCCGCAAGCTCGCGCGGCGCATGGCGGGGACGCGCACCTTCATCACCACCACATGGTCGTTGCAGCGCGCCGATCACGGCGAGCAGCCGATCTGGATGACCATCGTGCTGGCGGCCATGCTCGGCCAGATCGGCCTTCCCGGTGGCGGCTTCGGCTTCGGCTATGGCTCGATGAACCGGATGGGGCAGCCGCGTTCGCCGGTGGCGACGCTCAACCGTCCGGTCGGACGCAGTCCGATCCATTCCTTCATCCCGGTCGCGCGCATCTCCGACCTGCTGCTGCACCCGGGCGAGACCATCGACTACAACGGCCAGCGCGTCACATTCCCCGACATCAAGATGATCTATTGGTGCGGCGGCAACCCGTTCCACCATCACCAGGACATCAACCGGCTGGTGCGGGCCTGGCAGCGGCCCGAGACCGTGATCGTGCACGAGATCTTCTGGACGCCGACCGCGCGCTACGCCGACATCGTGCTGCCGGCGACCACCACGTTGGAGCGCAACGACATCGCGTCGTCGTCCGACCGCTACATGTTCGCGATGCACCAGGCGATCGGTCCGGTCGGCGAGGCGCGCAACGACTTCGACATCTTCGCCGACATCGCCGGACGGCTTGGTTTCCGCGACGACTTCACCGAAGGCCGCAGCGAGATGGAATGGCTGCGTCATCTCTATGAGATCGTCCGCCAGCAGGCCGCGCGCCACGGTGTCGAGCGGCCCGACTTCGAGACGTTCTGGGAGCAGGGCCATATCGCCGATCCGGTGGCGAAGCATTTCGACTATCTCTCGGCCTATCGTGCCGATCCGCAGGGCAGGAAGCTCAAGACCCCGTCGGGCAAGATCGAGATCTTTTCCGAGAAGGTGGCGTCGTTCGGCTACGACGATTGCCCCGGCCATCCGGTGTGGATCGAGCCCGCCGAATGGCTCGGATCGCCGAAGGCCGATCGCAAGCTGCACCTCATTTCCAATCAACCGACCATGCGGCTGCATGCCCAGCTCGACAACGGCCCGGTCAGCCGCGCGTCCAAGGTGAAGGGGCGCGAGCCGGCGCTGATCAATCCGCAGGACGCGGCCGAGCGCGGTATCGCCGACGGCGACGTGGTGCGGCTGTTCAACGAGCGCGGTGCCTGCCTCGCCGGCGCGGTGGTGACCGATGCGATGAGCCGCGGCGTCATCCAGCTCCAGACCGGCGCCTGGTACGATCCCGATCAGCCCGGCGCCGTCGGCACGCTCGACCGCCACGGCAATCCGAACGTGCTGACCCTCGACAAGGGCACGTCGAAGCTCGCGCAGGGCCCGATCTCGCAAACGACGCTCGTCAATGTGGAGCGCTGGACCAAGCCGCTGCCCGAAATCCGTGCCTTCGACCGGCCCGAGGTAGGGGCCGCTGACCTCAAAACGGAATCCAATAACCCTATGAGCAAGCTCTCCGTCTCGCTGGCCATCAGCGACTACGACCACGTCCGCGATTTCGTCTACGGCCGGGTGACCGCCGAGGGGCTCGACATCAATTTCCAGGTGCTGCCGACGCCGGAAATCTTCGATCGTGCCACCCGCGACCAGGAGTGGGACGTCTGCGAGATGTCGCTCGGCAAGTGGACCGGCATGTTCTCGCAGGGCGACGACAGCCTGGTGCCCATCCCGGTGTTTCCCTCGCGCGTGTTCCGTCACTCCGCGCTCTATGTGAAGAAGGGCAGCGGCGTCGACAGTCTCGACAAGCTGCGCGGCAAGCGGGTCGGCGATCCCGACTTCGCGCACACCGCCGGCATCTATGCGCGCGGCTACCTGATGCACGACGTCGGCATCAAGCTCGAGGAGATCGAGTGGGTGCAGGCCGGCACCAACAAGCCCGGCCGCCACGAGAACCTGGAGCTCAACCTGCCGGCGACGGTCAAGCGCGTGAGCGTGCCCGACAAGACGCTCGACGACATGCTGCTCGCGGGCGAGATCGATGCGATCCTGTCGGCGATCCCGCCCAAGAGCTTCATCGCCGGCAATCCCGACATGGTGCGGCTGGTTCAGAACCACGTCGAGGTCGAGACCGAGTACTTCAACCGCACCGGCATCTTCCCGATCATGCACTTCGTTGCGATCAAGCGGCCGTTGTTCGAGCGTAATCCCTGGATGGCGGTGAACCTCTACCGCGCGTTTGAGGAGGCCAAGGACCGCAGCATTGCGCGTATCAGGAACATGATGATCTCGCATTTTCCGCTGCCCTGGAATCCGGACAATGCGCGGCGCGCGACCGCGATGTTCGGCCAGGATTTCTGGCCCTATGGCGTCGCGCCGAACCGCAAGACGCTGGAGGCGTTCCTCGCCTTCGCCCACGAGCAGGGCGTCGCGCATCGCAAGGTCACGCTCGACGAGGTGTTTCCGGCGAGCGTCCAGCACATCCTGAAGGTCTGAGTCGCATGCGCAGGTTGATGCACGACCGTGCGGCAAAACGGGTCTGCTCCCTCCCCCCTTGTGGGGGAGGGTTGGGGAGGGGGGTGGCGGTTATTCGCGCTCTACATCCAACAACGACCACCCCCACCCCTAACCCCTCCCCACAAGGGGAAGGCGGACACGCCCGTCGGGCGGCGAAGTTTGTGCCCCGATCTCACCAAGACAATCGCTAGCATCGACATGGACCTCGGCATTCGCGGCAGGAAGGCGCTTCTGTGCGGTGCGAGCCGCGGGCTGGGCAAGGCCGCGGCCCTTGCCGTCGCGCGCGAAGGTGTCGACGTCACCATCGTCGCGCGCACGCCCGACGTGCTCGAACGGGCCGCGAAGGAAATCCGCGATGCGACCGGCGTGCGCGTGACCGCGGTCGCCGGCGACATCACCACCGAGCAGGGCCGCTCGGCGGCCCTGAAAGCCTGCCCGGAACCGGATATCCTCCTCAACAACGCCGACGGACCGCTCCCCGGCGACTTCCGCACCTGGACGCGCGACACCTGGATCGAGGCGCTCGACGCGATGATGCTGGCGCCGATCGAGATGATCCGCGCGACCGTCGACGGCATGATGGCGCGCGGCTTCGGCCGGATCGTCAACATCTCGTCGCGCAGCGTGAAGATCCCGCAACTGGAACTTGGGTTGTCAAATGGTGCGCGCTCGGGGCTCGTGGGATTTGTCGCCGGCCTCGCGCGGCAGACTGTCCATCGCAACGTCACCATCAACAACATCCTGCCCGGCATCTTCGACAGCGACGCCCAGAAACGTCATATCGAAGGCATGCTCGACGATCTCGGCAAGAGCTTTGACCAGGTGTGGCAGGAGCGCGCCGCGGCAAGCCCCGCCAAGCGCTACGGAAAGACGGAGGAGTTCGGCGCCTACTTCGCCTTTCTCTGCTCGGCCCATGCCGGCTACATTTCCGGGCAGAACCTCCTGATCGACGGCGGCAGTTACCCCGGCACCTATTAGAGTGATTCAATGTCCGTGCTTCTTGAAAAGCGTGCGAATGGCGTCGCGGTCGTCACCATCAACCGGCCGCAGGCGATGAATTCGCTGGACGTTCCCGCGAAGGAGAAATTCGGCGACATCTGGCAGGAGATCGCGAACGACGCGGCGGTTCGCGTCGCGATCCTCACCGGCGCCGGCGACAAGGCGTTCTGCGCCGGCTCCGACATCAAGGAGATCGCCCGCACCGGCAGCATGGCGACGACCGAGACGCTGATGCGTGCGCTGCCGGGCGTCGGCATCCCGCTCGACAAGCCGGTCATCGCCGCCATTCATGGCTTCTGCGTCGGCATGGGCATGACGCTTGCGCTGCATTGCGACCTGCGCCTCGCCGCGAAAAATGCCGTGCTCGGCTATCCCGAAGTGAAGCACGGCATGATATCCGGCGTCAGTGCGATGCGGCTGCCGCAGGTGATCCCGCAGGCGAAGGCGCTCGAGATGATGCTGCTCGCGCGCAACGTCACCGCGGATGAGGCGGCCCACAGCGGCCTCGTCAATGCTGTGGTCGACGACGTGAAGGCCGAAGCCATGGCCTGGGCGGAGAAGATCGCATCCTACTCGCCCGTGGCGGTACAGGCGACCAAGCGGCTCGCGCTGTTCCCACAGCGCCTCAGCGAGGCCGAGCAAAAGGAAATCGCCGCCATGCGCGATCTCGTCGAGTCGAAAGATGACTTCAAGCAAGGCGCCTCCGCCTTCACCAAGCGTGCGTAGAGTATTGAAGTGATCCCGTATACGTGCCGCAAACCCGGTGTGTTCACTCTCCCCATGGGAGAGGGAGCCGGCCGAGTGCGCGGCACCGATTTCGTTTACATCGAAGGAACGTGGCTCACATGACCTCGATGAAAGCCGTCACCTTTGCGAATTTCGGCGCGCCGTCGGTGCTCAAGGCGACGACCATCGAGCGGCCGGAGCCCGGACCGGACGACGTGCTCGTCCGCATTCACGCGGCGGGCGTCTGCTATCACGACGTGCTTTCGCGCGGCGGCAAGATTCCCGGCGGCGAGCCCGGACGCGTGCTGGGCCACGAGATCGCCGGCGAGATCGTCGAGATAGGCGCGAACGTGCCGGCGTCGCGGGTCGGCGAGCGCGTGGTGATCTACCAGCGGCTCTATTGCGGGCAGTGCCGCTATTGTCTCTCCGGCCGGCAGGACCTCTGCCGCAATAGCCGGGTGCTGGGGGAAAGCGGCGGCGGCGGCTACGCGGAGTTCACCTGCGCGCCGGCGCGCAACGCGATCCGCATGCCCGACGGCCTCGACATGAAATCGGCGGCCCTGGCGGTCTGCCCGGTCGGCACCAGCGTGCGCGCCGCGCTCGGGGTCGCGCAGGTCGAGCCCGGGCAGACGGTGCTGATCACCGGTGCCGGCGGCGGGCTCGGGCTGCACCAGATCCAGGTGGCGAAGAGCGTCAGCGCGCACGTGATCGCGGTGACGAGCTCGAACGACAAGGCCGAGATTGTCGGCCAGGCCGGCGCCGACGAGGTGATCGTCAGCCCGGACCTGAAATTCTCGGGCGAAGTCTGGCGCCGCACGCAGAAGCAGGGCGTCGATGTCGTCCTGGAGAATGTGGTCTCAAACACTTTCGGCGAGAGCATGCGCTCGGTCGCGCAGAACGCGATCATCGTCGTGCTCGGCAACATCGGCGCCAGCCGCGTCGAGATCGACCCCGGCCTCCTGATCGTGCGGCGTATCCGCATCGCCGGCTCCGGCAATGCGACCTACAAGGACGTCAAGATCGCGCTGCATCTTCTGGCGACCGGCGCGGTCCGCCCGTTCATCGGCGCCGTGCTGCCATTCCCGCGCGTCGGCGAAGGCCACGCCATGATGGAGCAGCGCGGCGTGGTCGGCCGCGTCGTCCTGTCCGGGTGGTGACGTGCACGTCGGCGCCAGGCTCAAGCAACTCGTGCGGGCGCATCCCGATCGCGCTGCGATCGTCGACGATGTCGGTAGCTGGACATTCCAGCGCTTCCACGAACGCATCGCGCGTTTCGGCAATTGCATGCGAGGTATCGGCCTCGGCAAGGGCGACCGCATCGCGCTGATGTTGCCGGACTGCCGCGAATATCTCGAGGCCGACTACGGCAGCATGGCCGCCGGCTTCGTGCGCGTGCCGATGGACCCGCGGCTGACGCGCCGTGAACTGGCCGCCCTGTTGCAGCGGGCCGGCGTTCGCGTGCTGGTGACGCATTCGTCGTTCGGCGACAAGGTCGCTCGGCTGAAGGACGATGTTGAATCGCTTCAATCGATTGTCTTTGTCGGCGCGGGCCCCGGCCTCGATTACGAGGCCTTGCTGGAGAAGTCGTCAGACACTCCGCTACCCGACGGTAACGGTGACGATCTCGCGACGCTGAATTTCAGCGGCGGCACCACCGGCGCACCCAAGGCCGTCATGCTCCGCCATCGCAATCTGATGACGGTCGCGGAGAACACCATTCAGGGCTTCGACATCAGGTCCGATGCGGTCTTTCTGAACGTGCGGCCGCTGTGGCCGATCGCGCAGGTCATCCTGATGTCGCATCTGTTCGCTGGCGCGACGGTCGTGCTGGGCGGGCGTTTCGATGCGGATCGCCTGGCGGCGGCGATCGATGCAAGCGGTGCGACCCGCACCTCGCTGGTGCCGACGCAGCTCGTGCGCTGGATCGAGCATATACGATCGCACGACCGTATGCCGAAGCTCGAAGCGATTTACGTCGGCGGCTCGCGAATCCCCTCCGCTATTTTCGAACGCGCGCTCGATCTCGTCGGACCGCGCATCGGCGTGCTCTACGGCATGACCGAGGCGCCGGTCTGCTGCTACCTGCCGCCCCAAGAGCTGGCAGGCGGCGAGCGCGGCCGGCTGATCGAATCCGTGGGACGTCCGTTCCCCGCCTATCGCGTACGACTGGCCGATGACGGCGAAGTCCTGATCCGGGGGGGCCATGTCATGGCCGGCTATTGGCGGAACGAGGAGGCGACCCGGGAAGCCCTGCGTGACGACTGGCTGCACACCGGCGATATCGGCGCCTTCGACGGCGATGGCCGGCTCTCCATCGTCGGTCGTCTGAAGGAGGTCATCCGCTCCGGCTCGTCGAGCATCATGCCCAAGGAGGTCGAGGACGCGATCGCGAGCCATCCCGCGGTCGACGAGGTCGCGGTGCTGGGGCTGCCCGACACCGAATGGGGCGAGGCGGTGACCGCCTTCGTCGTGCTCAAGCCTGGCGCGACCGCGACCGAGCACGATCTGGTCGAGCACTGCCGCGCCCGCCTTGCGTCATACAAGAAGCCGCGCGCGGTGCGGTTTGTCGCGAGCCTGCCGCGCTCGCACTACGGCAAGGTGATCCGCGCCGAGCTGCTGGCGCAAACATCGAGCTAGATCGGTTCCGACCCGAAACGGGTCTTTCCCCGCTCATTCCCGCGCAAGCGGGAATCCAGTCTTGAGCTAACCTGGGTCCCCGCTTTCGCGGGGACGAGCGGGAGAGAGCGATTCAACTTAGCCGGGGAATGCTCTAGACTAAACGTTCATTCCTGTTTGACGCCGATCTTGGCGTCGCGGATGATCGCTGCGTATTTCGCCATCTCGGTGTCGATATATTTGGCGAACTGTTCGGACGAGCCGCCGATCGGATCAAAGCCGATCTCGCTGAGGCGCTTCCTCACCTCCGGTAGCGCCAGCACCTTGGCGACCGCGCCTTGCAGGAAGGCGTTCACGTCCGGCGGCAGGTTCTTCGGCGCCCACAGCCCGTACCAGGACACGAATTCAAAGCCCTTCATGCCGGATTCCTCGACGGTCGGGATTTCCGGCGCCGCGGCGGCGCGCTTGAGGCTTGTCAATCCGAGCGCCTTGATCTTGCCGGCGCGCGCGAGCGGCAGCGAGGAGAGCATCGGATCGGCGAGCAGCTGGATCTGGCCGCTGACGAGATCGGTGAGCGCCGGCGCCGTGCCTTTGTAGGGCACCACCAGCGTGTCGAGGCCGGCGTCGCGCTTGAGCAGCTCGATCGCGAGGTGGCTGGCGGAGCCCAGGCTCGTCGTGCCGAAGGTGAACTTGTTTGGCGCCTTGCGCACCTGCTCGAAGAAATCCTTGAGATTGTTCGCGGTGACGCTCGGGGTGGTGGCGACGATCAGCGGTCCGTCGGCGATCAGCGTCACCGGCGTGAAGTCCTTCACCACGTCATAGGGCAGGTTCTTGTAGAGGAACGGATTGATGACGTGCACGGAAGCCGAGACCAGCAGCGTGTAGCCGTCGGAAGGAGCGCGCGCGACCGCGCTGGCGCCGATAATCCCGGATGCGCCGCCCGCGCGGTTCTCGACGATGAATTGCTGGCCGACCGTCTCGTTGAGCTTCTGCACCAGGATGCGCGCGACGCCGTCGACCGAGCCGCCGGCCGGGTAGGGCACGATCACCGACACGGTGCGGGAGGGATATTTCTGCGCCGCCGCGGGCACAGTGACGGCTGCGATGAAGGCGAGTGCCAGGCCGAATGCACAAATGCGTCGCATGAAAGGTTCCTTTCGATCGCCGTCGGCTTTCTGGCCGAAAATACATCTCCGCTCAACAGCCGTGGCCCGCGGCCAAAAGCCAGCACGCCCCGGAGGCATCAAGCCGCCACCGCTGCGACCGGCTTCACCTTGTAGCCGTAGCGCTTGTCGAGGCCGAGCTCGGAGACGATGCGCACGCCCTTCGCCAGCGCTTCCCCTTCGAGATTGGTGAGCGGCTTGCGCAAATCGCCGGCCGGCAGGCCGATCGCCTTCATCAGCGACTTCACCGCCACCGGGTTGATCGCCGAATAGGTGTAGTGGAGGAGCGGCAGAAGCCCGAGATAGGCGTTCTTGAAGCCTTCCGCCTCCTGGTAGCTCGTCCACGGCGTCGAGATCGTCGCGAGCTCCCGCGGTGCGATGTTGCCGGTCATGTTCGCGGTGCCGTGACCGCCGAGCGATAGGGTCGGCACCACCAGGCCCAGGTTCGGCGAATCGCAGCACATCACCGAAACGCCGGGCTTGCCGGCGATCACCTGCGCCACCTGGCCGACACGCGCGGTCGATTCCTTGTGCACCACGTAGTTCGGGTGCTTGAAGATGCGCAGCAGATGATCCCAGTGCAGGTCGCTCTCCACCCGCGGCGGATTGTTGTAGATGCCGAGCGGCAGGTCGGTTGCGTCGGCGACGTCGAGAAAGAAGCGCTCGATGTCGTCCTCCGGCGCGCAGATATAGGCCGGCGCGGCCAGGATCGCGCCGTCGGCGCCGTTGTCCTTGGCGAAGCGCACATTGGCGATGGTCGCGTCGGTGTTGTTGCCGGTGCAGCCGAAGAATATCGGCATCTTCGCCGTCTTCATCTTCGAGCACTCGACGATGATCTTCTTCTTCTCATCGGGCGAGAGCATCGAGGTCTCGCCGGTCGAGCCCATGATGAGGATGGCCGAGCTGCCGTTGTCTTCATGGAATTTGAGCAGCGTGCGGAAGGCCGCAAAGTCGACCGTGCCGTCCTTGTTGAACGGGGTGATCAGGGCGACGAACGAGCCGGTCAGCAATTTCTTGGACATTCGGGTCTCCAATAGAGCGATGCGTCGATGATAGCATGGCCATCGCCCCGGCGGTATTCTCGCCATACGAGCATTTGAGCATGAGAGCCCTGCGATGGTCGACCGGACCAGTGTCGCGCCGCTGATCGCGATCGATGCCGTGGTCCTGGATACCGAGACCACGGGGCTCGACGCCGCGAATGCGCGGGTCATCGAGATCGGCGCCGTCCGGCTGAACGGCGGCCGGATCGCCGACGCACCGCCGCTGCGGTGCCTGGTGCGGCCCGACATCCCGATCCCGGCAGCCTCGACGCGCATCCACGGCTTCAGCGATGCGGCGGTCTCGGACGCCCCTCGCTTCGCCGCGGTGTGGCCGGACTTTGCGGGCTATGTCGGCGACACCGTGCTGATCGGCCATTCGATCGGTTTCGACCTCGCGGTGCTGGAGCGGGAGTGCGCCCGCGCCAATATCCCCTGGCAAAGCCGGCCGAGCCTGTGCACACGCATCCTTTCGCAGATCGCCAATCCGGATCTCGCGGACTTCTCGCTCGATCGTGTCGCCGGCTGGCTTTGCGTCGAGGCGGCGGAGCGGCATTCGGCGCTTGGCGACGCGATCACGGCGGCCAGGGTGTTCCAGAAGCTCGTGCCGCTGTTGCGCAATCGCGGCATCCGGACGCTTGGCGAAGCGATCCGCGCCACCGCGTCGTTGCGACAGCTGATCGACGAGCAGCTGCGCGCCGGCTGGACCGACGTGTCGCGCGTTCACGCGGATCCGCTTGCCGACTCGGGCCCGCGGATCGATACCTATCCCTACCGCCATCGCGTGCGCGAGATCATGTCGTCGCCGCCGCGCGTCGTCGCGCCAAACATGACGTTCGACGCCGCGATCAAGCGGATCACCGGGGATAGGATTTCGTCGCTCTATGTGAACGCCGATGAACGGGCGCCGCGCGCCGCCGATACCGGCATCGTGACCGAGCGCGATATCCTGCGCGTGCTGGCTGCGCGCGGGGCGGATGCCCTTGCCGACCCGGTAGAGCACGCGATGTCGAAGCCGCTCGCGGTAGTCGATGCCAATGCGTTCGCCTATGTGGCGATCGGACGGATGAATCGCCTGGGTATCCGGCATCTCGGCGTCGTCGATGACACCGGTACGGTGGTCGGCGCGCTGTCGGCGCGCGATCTTCTGCGGCTGCGTGCGCAAGGCGCGCTCCTCCTTGGCGACGACATCGGCCATGCCGAGACCGCAGCCGAGCTCGCGCGCGCCTGGGCCAAGGTCCAGCCGGTCGCCGCCGGCCTGCTCGCTGAAGGCCTCAGCGGACGCGACGTCGCCGCTATCGTGTCGCGCCAGCTCGGTGCGATGACGCGCCGCGCCGCCGTGCTCGCCGAACGCAAGATGCTGGTGGACGGGCACGGCAAGCCGCCGCAGCCGTACGCGATGGTTGTGCTCGGATCGGCCGGGCGCGGCGAGAGTCTGCTCGCGACCGACCAGGACAACGCTCTGATCTTTGCGGAAGGGGCGCCCGGCGGCGCCGAGGATCGCTGGTTCGCGGTGCTCGGAGAGCATGTCGCGCGCATCCTGCATGAAGCGGCCGTTCCCTACTGCAAGGGCGGGATCATGGCGAAGAACCCGGAATGGCGCGGCTCGGTCGCGACCTGGCGCGACCGCATCGATCATTGGATCGGCCGTTCCAATCCGCGCGATCTGCTCACTGTCGACATTTTCTTCGACCTCCGATGCGTGCACGGCGACACGCCGATGGCGGAGGCGCTCTGGCGCGGCGCGTTCGATGCGGCGAAGGGACGGGCGGACTTCGCCAAGCTCCTGGTCGAGGCGGCTGGCGTCGTTCAGCCGGCCCTCGGCTGGTTCGGCCGTTTCCGGACGGAGCAGGGCCGCCTCGATCTGAAGAAGGCCGGACTGTTCGGCATTGTCGGCGCGGCGCGGGCGCTCGCCATCCGCCATCACGTGGTCGAGCTGTCGACGCCGGCACGGCTCGACGGCGTGAAGGCGGCGTTGCCTGGCGCCGAGAGCGAGCTCGAAATACTCAAGGATGCCCAGGGTGTCTTCATCGACATGATCCTGGCGCAGCAGCTCGATGATATCGAACACGGCGTTGCGCCGACCAACACGGTCGCGGTCGATCGGCTCACCGGGCGGCAACGCACCCGCCTGCGCGTCGCGCTGGAGTTGGTCGCGCATCTCAACGACCAGGTGCGCGATCTTCTGTTCAAAAATTGAGACGTGGCTGACCTACGTCAGGAAGTACCCCTCCTGAATCGCCCGCACGTAGAAATCGATCACCGGCGGCGCGATGCCGAGCGGCAGGCCGTCCTCCGCCTTCTGGTAGGTGTGCACGCCCGCGCCCCACTGCACCACGCGCACCTTCGGGGCCGGGTTGATCGTCGCGAACATCGGCAGCACCACCTCGCGATAGACGTCCGGCGAGTGGTCGCGGCTGTCCTTGGAGATGCAGAACAAGACGGGCGGCACGGGCTTCGCGCCCGGGCCGGTCTGCGGGTAGGGGAAGCCGAGATAGTGCTGCACCAGCGCCTCGGTGCGCTCGTCCGACAGCTTCATCCGTGCAGCGGCCGCGCGCGCGGCGGCCTCGAGCGACGCGCGGATATTGTGGGCGATGATGTACTCGGCCTTGAACTGCGGCCGCGCCTTGGTCCTGTCCCACCAGTCGAGGATGTCCTCCATCAGCCATGGCAGCCGCATCAGCGCCTGCGGCCCTTCCTGCCCGAGCGCCTCGGGTCCCGCATAGCGCGCGCGATCGCGCCACGTGCGGATGTAGAGCTCGTTGAACGGATCGGTGCGCGGCGCCTTCTTGGTGGTCACGCGCGCATGGCCCGCGACCTTGCCGAGCGCGCCCGACCAGTTGTGCTGCTCTTCCTGAATGAAGCCGAACGGCGAATTCTCGACCGCGATCATGCCCGCGACGTTCGGCACGCGCTGCGAGATCATGAACACCATCGGGCCGCCGGTCGAATGGCCGGTGAGGTAGATCGAGCACTCGCCGGGCGGGAAATGCCGCTGCATGGCGTCCTTCATGCCAAGCTCGAACGCCACCGGCCATGCCGCCATGCGGTCGTAGAAGATCGTGCCCGGCTTGGCGCGCGCAACAGTACGAGTGCCGTAGCGCATGCGCATCGACGTGTCGCGCACCACCTCGTATTGATCGCGTGTGATATGCTCGCCATCGAGCCAGATCGGCGTGCGCACGGTGCCGTCGGGATTGATGGTGTCGCCCGGCCAATCGCGCGACGGATCGTCGAGATAGAGCCGGCCGGGAAACGTCATCGCCACGGCCTTGCAGCCGAACTTGCCGGCGAACAGCCTGGCCATCGGCTCCATCGATTTGTAGTCGCCGGAGCCGCCGTGCAGCAGGAAGATGCCGATCTTGTTGCCATCCGCGCCGCGCGCGGTCTGCGAAGGGTCCTCCGGCTCGTAGACCATCACGCCCATGTCCCAGTCGAGCCCGAGCGCGTGGATGCGGAAAATGTCCTCGGTCTGCTTCAGGGGCAAATCGGGCATCGCCAGCACCGCATCCGAGCGCGCGATGGTCTCCTCACGTGAGATTTGCTCCGGCGGCTGCCAGTCGCTTTTCTTTGGCTGGATATTCATGCGTTTGGCCTTTCGACGGGAATTATCAGGCCTATGTCGCGGCGTGGCAATCGGGGTTAGTATCGATGGGCTGGGATCGGGCTCGGAAGGTGAACCCATGAGGCGACCTTGCATGCGGCGTCTGTTTGGCGTGGCAGCGATCGCGTTCGTATCGGTCGCGGCGCCGGCACAGGCGCAGCCGGCGGATGAATTCTTTCGCAACAAGCGCGAGCTGATCTTCATCACCAGCTCCAATGTCGGCGGCGGCTACGATAGCTATTCGCGCCTGCTTGCGCGCTACCTCACCAAGTACCTGCCGGGTAATCCGCGCTACGTCGTGCAGAACATGCTCGGCGGCGGCGGCATCCGTGCCGCCAATTTCCTCTACAACGTCGCCCCCAAGGACGGCTCGGTGATCGGGCTGATCGATCGCGGCATGCCGACGGCGCCGCTGCTCTACGGCGACAAATCGCAGGCGCGCTTCGAGGCCGTGAAATATGCCTGGATCGGCAGCCTGATGCGTGAGACCGGCATGGGAGTGGTCGCGGCACGGTCGCGCGTTAAATCGATCGAAGACGCCAAGGTCCATCAGATTCATTTCGGCGCCACCGGGCCGGAGACCGATCCGGCGATGTATGCGCGGCTGGTAAACGAGCTCGTCGGCACCAGGATCCGCGTGATCAACGGCTACAAGGGCCAGCCCGAGCAGTTCCAGGCGGTCGAGCGTGGCGAGCTCGACGGGCTGTTCATGAGCGGCTGGTCCGGTCCCGGCCGCGCCTATGTGCGCGACCAGATCGGGCGCGACCAGATGCGTCTGCTGGTGCAGATGGCGCCTACCCGCGATCCCGATCACAAGGAGACGCCGACGCTGCTCGACCTCGTATCGGCGCCCGAGGATCGCGCGATCGTCGAGCTGCAGCTCGACCGCGTCGCCATTGGCCGGCCGGTCATCGGGCCGCCGGACGTGCCCGCCGACCGCATCGCGATGCTGCGGGTCGCTTTCAACATGGCGGTCGCCGATCCGGAGTTCCTCAAGGAGGCCTCGCTCCAGCGGCTGGCCATCGATCCGATGAACGGCAACGACGCGGAGGACCTGATCAATCGGCTCTACCGGACGCCGGCGCCGGTGATCGATCGCCTGCGCAAGATCGTCCAGGTCACGGAGTAGCGCATGGTCCCGAAAAGTGGAAACCGGTTTTCGGACAAGATCATGCGCAACATAAATGGCTGGGCTGTGATCCAGTTAGGTTGAATTGGATCACGGCCCAGCGCCGAGCTCCCTGGCGCGGGCGAGCGACGCGATCATCGACACCCGCATCAGGTAGTCGCGCGTCCGCTGCGGGTCGGCTGCGATCGCTTCCAGCGTCGCCTTGAATGCGATCCCGTCAGACTCGAGATTCCGCTTGTTCTGGATCGTGTACTGCTGAATGTATTCGAGGGTCACCAGCCGCCGTTCCCGATCGAACAGATCAAGCTCGGAGTCGGGGCTCCTTCCGTGCCAGGCGTCGGCCAGCCTCGTGGTCAGGTTGATCGCGTCGTGGATGCCGCCGTTCATGCCCATGCCGCCGAGCGGATTGTTGATGTGCGCGGCATCGCCGATCAGGAACGAACGGCCGAGCCGCATGGTCTTCGCGACCCGCTGATGCACGCGGTAGAGCGTGGTGTGCGCGATCTCGTAGTCCGAGAGGCCGGGAACGATCGTCGCCATCAGCGACTGCGCGAAGGCAGGTGTCAGAGCGGCCTCGTCGTTCTCGTCGGGCGACACTGGAAACATCACGCGCCAGAGGCCGGGAATCTGCAGCAGGAATCGCCAGCGTTGCGGATCGGCGACATAGCTCACCGGTGCGAGGCCTTCGATCGCGCGGCAGAAGTCGAACGGCGTGCTGATCACCAGGAAGCGGTCCGGCCAGGTGAAACCCTCGAAGTCGATGCCGAGTGAGCGTCGCACGTCACTGCGCGCGCCGTCGGCCCCGATGAGATAGCGGCCGGTTTGGGTCTCGGTTTTGCCGTCACGTTCGATCGTGATGGTGACGCCGTTTTCATCCTGGCCGACCTGCTCGACGGCGCTGTTGAACGCCAGTTGGAAACCGGGTTGGCCGTTCAATTGCTCATAGAGGATGCGCGTGAGCCGCGACTGCTCGCACTGCAGCCGGTAGGGATGAGCGGTCGCATCTGCGATCGCGCCGAAGTCGAATTGCGCGAGGACGCCGTGCCGCATGGTGCGGTACTGGAATTTCGGCGCGGTCAGGCCGTGCGCGATCAGCGGCTTGGCAGCGCCCAGCGCGTCGAGCATATCGAGCGTCGGCGGATGGAAGGTCGAGGCTCGCGACTCCGTCGAGAGATCGCTGCCGGCCTCGAGCACCGTCACCGGCACGCCGTTACGGACCAGATTGGCCGCGGCCGTGAGCCCGACCGGACCCGCGCCCGCGATCAAGACACGCTCTTCGGATGTCATTCCCGGATTGTGCCCGCCGCCTGACAATCACTCAATGCGCGCGATGCCGGCTTTGGTGATGACGTCGCGATAGAGCACGATCTCGTCGGCGTGGAATTTCTTCGCAGCGTCGAGTGAGAGCGCGATCGGCGCGGCGCCGGCCTTCGCGAAGGCCTGGCGGACTCCGGGGTCCTTGAGGGCCTCGGCCAATTCCTTGTTCAGCCGCTCGAGGATCGGACGCGGCGTACCGCCCGGCGCAGCCAGGGCGAACCAGCCGGCAATCTTGTACTCGGGCAGGCCGGCCTCAGTCGTGGTCGGCGCATCGGGCAATGCCGCGAGGCGCTCGTTGCCGGCGACCCCCAACACCTTGGCGCCGCCGGCCTGGATCGGCGCCGACACGTTCGGGAACCACTGAAAACCGAGCGGCACCGTGCCTGCAATCAGGTCGGGACCATATTGCGCGATGTTGCGATAGGGCACGTGGGTGAGCTTGGTGCCGGTGACCTGGGCGAAATATTCGCCGGCGAGATGCTGCGAGCTGCCGATACCGACCGAGCCATAGTTGAGCGTGCCCGGTTTGGCCTTGGCCTGCGCGACCAGTTCCTTGAGCGAGTTGATCTTCGCGGCGGTACTGGCGACGACGACGATCGTGAAGCCCGCGAATGGCGAGATGATCTCGAGGTCCTTGTATGGATCGTAACCGAGATTCTTGTAGAGGTAGATGTTCGCCGCGATCGGCCCTGACCCGGCGCCGACCAGGGTGTAGCCGTCGGGCGCGGCCCGCGCCGCCGCCATGGTGCCGGAGTTGCCGCCGGCGCCGGGACGGTTCTCGACGATGATCGGCTGTCCCAACGACTTGGACATCCGCTCCAGCATGATACGGCTGACCACGTCGCTGGCGCTGCCGCCGGCGAACGGGATGATCGTCGTGATCGGACGTGATGGATAGGTCTGCGCATTCGCCGCGCCGGCGAGTATCGCGGGAAAAACCATTCCGAGAATGAGTCTTGCTGCAATCGTCTTCATCGATCATGTCCTAGGTTGAACGTCAGGGTACTCGCGGCCATCGTTGAAAGCATAGCATCTCCCGCCGTGTTGAGGAGGCGGTTGGTTGTGCGTCGGGCGAGCGGCGAAAGGACGCGTGGCGCACAGCTCACGCGCCGGCTGCCGCGCGCTGCGCCGCGAAGCGCTTCTCGAGATGCGGCACGAGGCCGCCATCCGCGATCATGTCCAGCAGGAATTGCGGGAGGGGGGAGGCCGCGAGGGCCACGCCGCGGGTCTTGTTGTGCACGGCGCCGGTGGCGGCGTCGACGCTGATGAGATCGCCCATGCCGATCTGGCCGACATCCGCGCACACCAGCACCGGCAGGCCGAAGTTGAGTGCATTGCGATAAAAGATGCCGCCATAGGAACGTGCCAGCACGGCGGCGACGCCGAGATGCTTGAGCGCTTCTGCGGCCTGTTCGCGCGACGACCCGATACCGAAGCCCTGGCCGGCCACCACGACGTCGCCGGCCTTCACGTTACGTGCGAAATCCGGATCGACCGATTCCAGGCAATGCTCGGCGATCGTCGCGATCGGGTGCTTCATATAGATGCCGGGCGCCAGCATGTCGGTGTTGATGCCGTCGCCATAGACGAACGCTCGTCCGGACTGCGCGCTCATGACAGCATCTCGCGCGGATCGCAGATGCGCCCGCGCACGGCGGACGCCGCGACCGTATAGGGCGAGCCGAGATAGATGTTGGCGCTGGCCGTGCCCATGCGGCCCTTGAAATTGCGCGCGATCGACGAGATGCAGGTCACGTTTTCCGCAAGCGTGCCGTTGTAGCCGGCGCACATGCCGCAGGCGTTCGGCAGCAGCGTTGCGCCGGCGTCGACCAGAATTTGCAGCGTGCCCTCGTTCGCCGCCGCCTCCTGATCGCGACGTGACGCCGGCGCGACCAGGAGCGACACGCCGGGATCGACCTTGCGGCCCTTGAGCACGGAAGCCGCCATCCGCAGGTCGACGAGCTTGGCGCCGGTGCAGGCGCCGATATGCGCGACGTCGATCTTGACCCGGCCGTGGTCCGCCACCGGCGCGGCATTGGCGGGGCTGTGCGGGGCCGCGACCTGCGGCGAGAGCGCCGATGCATCGAAGCGGTGGTGCTCCGAAGGCGCCGCGTCGGCATCCGATTGCCATTGCGCGATATCACCCGGCTCCGCGCCGGCGGCGCGGATGAACGCGGCGGTCGTTTCGTCCGGGTCGCACAGCCCGGTCTGTCCGCCGAGTTCCGCCGTCATGTTGGAGAGCGTCATGCGCTCCTGCATCGGCAGTGCGCCGATCGCCTCGCCGCGGAAGTGCACGGCCTGGGTGCGTCCGCCTTCCATGCCGAGTTGTCCGCAGAGGAACAGCATCACGTCCTTGGCGACGACGCATGGTCCGAATTTTCCGCGCCATTCGATCTCGATCGTCTCCGGCACGCTGAGCCAGATTTCGCCGGTCGCGAGCACGCCTGCCATCTCGGTCGCGCCGATCCCGAACATGTAGGCGCCGAACGCGCCGCCGGTCGGCGAATGGCTGTCGCCGCCGACCACGAACATGCCAGGCTTGAGGTGGCCGCGCTCCGGCAGCACGACGTGGCAGATGCCTTCGCTGTCGTAGAAGCCGCCCAGCTTGTTCTCGGCCGCGAACTGGCGGGTGACCTCGCCGATGCGCCGCGTCTCGTCGTCGCCCGCCGGCACGTAATGGTCGCTGATGAGGACGACCTTGCTCGGGTCCCAGAGTCCCACGCCGAAGCGCTTGAGGATCGGCGCCACGCGGCGCGGTCCGCCGGAATCATGGATCATGGCGAGGTCGACCGCGCAGGTGACGATCTCGCCCGGCGTGACGCGTTCGCGTCCGGCCGCGCGGGCGACGATTTTTTCCGCCAGCGTCATCGCCATCGAATGTGCCTCACATGTGCTTGTGCCGCAGGGCGGCCGCTTGCGGGTTGTCGCGCAATCATAATACAACAAGATCGATCCGGAAATCGGCGCGGGACACGGCATTATGGCCGATGCCACAGCAAATGGACTGTCAGCGCGGCTCGATCAAGCCGGACGCGAGCGCGGCATCGTCGTCGCGCCCGGCGTGTATGACGCGCTGAGCGCCAGCATCGCGGCGTCGGCCGGTTTCGACACGCTTTATCTCTCGGGCGCGGCCATCGCCTATTGCCGGCTGGGGCGGCCCGATATCGGGCTGGTCTCCTCGACAGAGGTTGCCGAGACGATCGCGCTGGTGCGGGACCGCGTCGACTGCGCGTTGATCGTCGATGCCGACACCGGCTACGGCAACGCGCTCAATGTCCAGCGCACGGTGCGGCTGTTCGAGCGGGCAGGGGCCTCGGCGATCCAGCTCGAGGACCAGGTATTTCCCAAACGTTGCGGTCATCTCGCCGGCAAGGCGGTGATCCCCGCGGTCGAGATGGTGGGCAAGATCAGGGCCGCGGTCGATGCGCGCCAGTCGCGGGAGACGCTGATCGTCGGCCGCACTGACGCCGCGGCGGTCGAAGACCTCGACCGCGCCATCGAGCGCGGCCGGCTCTATGCCGAGGCCGGCGCCGACATTCTCTTCATCGAGGCGCCGCGCACGCGCGACGACCTCGCGAAGGTCGCCAAGGAACTCGGCGGCGCCGCGCCGCTGCTTGCCAACATGGTCGAGGGCGGCAACACGCCGCTGCTCACCAAGGACGAACTCGCTGGCATCGGGTTCCGGCTTGTGATCTTTCCAGGGGGTGTCGTGCGGGCCCTCGCTCGCGCCGCGCGCGACTACTACGTGAATTTGAAGGCGCACGGCACGAATGTTGCTTTTCAAGACCGGATGTTCGACTTCCAGGAGCTGAACGATCTGCTTGGAACCGCGGAGATTCTGAAGAATGGCCGTCGTTACGAAGAATAGCGTGTCGATCGCTTTGGCCTGTGGGGCGCTGCTGCTCGTTGCAAGCGCGCCCGTGCATGCGCAGACTGACGAGTATCCCTCACGCCCCATTACGGTGATCGTGCCATTCGCGCCGGGCGGCAGCTCGGATGTGGTCATGCGGCTCGTCTCGAAACGGGTTTCGGAAAGTCTCAAGCAGACGATCGTGATCGATAATCGCCCCGGCGGCGCCGGCAATGTCGCGGCGTTGGCAATCAAGAACGCGCCGAAGGACGGCTATACGTTGATGATGGGGCACACCGGTACCCACGCCATCAACGCGACGCTTTATCCCGATCTGAAATTCGATCCCGTAAAGGACTTTACCCCGATCACACCGCTGATCTCCTTCAATAACATCCTGATCGTGAACGCCGTGAGCCCGGCGAAGTCGGCAAAGGAGCTGGTGGCGCTTGCGAAGACCAAGCCCGACGGGCTGACCTATGCGTCGCAAGGCGTCGGCACCGGCGGTCATCTGCTCGGCGTTATCCTCGCCAAGCAGACCGGCATCAAACTGGTCCACGTGCCCTATCGCGGCGTCGCCCCGGCGGTGACCGATATGGTCGCAGATCGGGTCGATCTGATGTTCTCCTCCTACGTGACCGCGGGGCCGCATATCGAAAGCGGGAAGCTGCGCATGCTTGCCATCGCCGGTGGGAAACGCCACCCAAGGCTTCAAGACCTCCCGACCATGGGCGAGGCGGGCTTTCCCGGCGTCGAGATGGAACAATGGTTCGGTCTGTTTGGTCCGGCAGGCCTGCCCGAAGGCGTCGTGCGGAAGCTCAACGCAGCGTTCGTCGAGGCGCTCAAGAGCGACGAAGTGCAGAACACGCTGCTGCCGCAGGGCGCGATCATCATTCCCGGCACGCCGCAGGATCTCGGCGCAATGGTCGCGCGCGACATCGTCCGGCTCGGGCAGGTCGTGAAGGATTCCGGCGCCAAGCCGGAATGATCCTCAGCAGGCGGTCGATGCAGCAAGCAGGGCGCTCGTTAGTATGCCCTCTCCCCCTGAGGGAGAGGGCTGCCCGGTCGTTCAGCACAATGAATAGGGTGAGGGGGTCTCTTCGCAAGAATCGTCGTGGCGAGCGATACCCCTCACCCAATCGACATTGTTGAAAGACCTTCTTGCCCTCTCCCTCAAGGGGAGAGGGCACAACAAGGCACGCCGTACTCGCGTCATGAGATAGCCGCGGATTTCGCGAGGCCTTCCAGCATTGAGGAGCGGCGCAGGAACGTGCGCAACTTCTCGCGGTCATTCGCGGTCGCCTGCAAGTCCCTCAGCAGCTCGAGCCGCCGTGCCGGATCGCGCTCGCGCATGCGCGCGCGGTTGCGGTCGGCCTGTGCCAGGATATCTTCGCGCGCGATCGGCCGCCGCTTCCGGTCGTAGACGTCGAGACGGTTCTCGCTCGTGCCGTGATGCAGCACGTCGATCAGCGCGGCGGCGAGCTCGAATGCGTCGTGGATGCCGCCGTTGAGGCCCATGCCACCGGCCGGCGTGTTGAGATGTGCGGCATCGCCGGCGAGCAGCATGCGTCCCTTGCGATAGGTCGGCACCATGCGCATGTGCACGCGGTACGGCCGCTGCTCCGCGATGTCGTAGGTCACGTCACGCGGCACGATCACCTGCAGGCTGGCGTCGAGCGCCTCCGGCGTCATCTGGTCGTCGATCGGAATGTTTTCGTCCGGATAGATCGATACCCGCCAGCGGTCCGGCACCCGGAGCAGGCTGAAATTGCCGTTCTCCTTCCAGCAGTAGGAGACGTTGGAGATCCCTTCGAGGTGCTTCTCGAACGGAAACAGCGTGGTGACCAGCAGCGTCGTCTCCGGATAGGTCATGCCCTCGAACGGCAGCCCCATCGCACGGCGCACGGTGCTGCGCGCGCCGTCGGCCCCGACGACATAGCGCGCGCGAAGCATCTCGCGCCGGCCGCCGCTCTCGATCTCCACGCGGACGTGATCGCCTCCATCCTCCGCCCCCTCGACCTTGCTTGCGAACCGCACCTGCGCATGCGGCGATTGCTGGAGCTTCTCCAGCAACGCCTCCGCGAGCTTCCATTGCTCGCATTGCAGCCGATAGGGATGGCGCGTTTCGCCCTCGAGGGCCGAGAGATCGAACACGGCGCGGTCGCCGGACGGATGCAGGCGGATCTGCCAGTGCGGACAGGGGATGCCGCGCTTGAGCATCACGCCGGTGATCCCGAGCGGCTCCAGCATATCCAGGGTCGGCGGGTGGAACGTCGAAGCCCGCAAGTCCTGCGCGATTGCGGCCTCCGCCTCGACAACCATCACGGGTATCCGCTGCTCGGCGAGCAGGAGCGCCGTGCAGAGCCCGACCGGCCCGCCGCCGGCGACGATCACCTCGGCGTCGCCGGTACGCTTGATCGATGATGGATGTGGAGCGCTGCTTGTCATATCGTATCATTGCCATCACGTCGCTGCCTTAGCAACGACGGCAGCGCATGGGACATTTGATGACCGTCGAATACGCACCTCACGGACTGATCGGCGTGCTCACGCCGCAGGCGAACACGACCGTCGAGCCGGAATTCTGGGTGATGCTGCCGCCGGGCGTCGCGATGATCAATGCGCGCATGATGAGCGACAGGGACACGCTGGAAGGCCGGCTGCTCGACTATTTCGAGCAGCTCGATACGGCGGTGCGTCAATTCCACAATGCGCCGATCGGTGCGATCGCACTCGGCACCACCGGCGCCTCCTATGTCGCGGGCATCCCGCGCGAGCGGGACGCGGTGGCGGCGCTCACCAGGAAGACGGGCGTGCCGTTCGTCACCGCCGGCCTCGCGGTCGTGCTCGCGCTCAACACGCTGAAAGCGAAGCGCATCGGCATCGTCTCGCCCTATCCCGCGCCGCTGACCAAGGCCTGCATCCCCTATTGGGAGGAACACGGCTTCAAGGTCGACGGCGTCGTTCAGATCGCCAATCACCCGGATGAGTTTCATCCGATCTATTCGATCGCGGCCGCCAGTGCGCAGCAGGGCCTCGACGAACTCGAGGACAAGAAGCTCGACGCCATCGTGATGCTCGGCACCGGCATGCCGACGCTCGAGCCGATCCTCGAACGGCCGGAAGTCGGTGGCGCGCCGGTCATGTCCTGTATGCTCTGTCTCGGCTGGGCCTCGATCGACGCGGTGCGCGGGCGCAAGGCCGATGCCGATGCGCTGCGCGCTTTCATCCGCGCCGACGGCTGGGGCGGGCGGCTGCGGGCGCGGGCCGTCAGCACGTAGGGGAACAAGAATGTCCGGCTTGCGGATCGGGGACGCCGTCGTGGTGACGGGTGCGGCGCAGGGCATCGGCCGCGCCATCGCCGTCGAGCTGGCGCGGCGTGGCGCGAAGCTGGCGCTGTGGGACGTGCTGGAGGACGGGCTCAAGGAGACCGCCGACCGGTGCATGGAAATGCGTGTCGACGTGGTCACGCGCCAAGTCGACGTCTCCGACACGGCGCAGATCGCGCAGGCCGCCGACGAAGCGATCGTGCGCTTCAATGGCGTGTTCGGCCTGGTCAACAATGCCGGAATCTTTCCGCGTGCGTCGATCCTCGAGGTGACGCCGGAAACCTGGCGGTCGGTGCTCGCGGTCAACCTGCTGGGGACCGTGTTCTGCTCGCAGGCGCTGGCGCGCGATATGGTCGAGCGGGGTCGCGGGATCGTGGTCAATATCGCTTCCGGCCGGGCCCTGCAGGGCACGCCGCGCGGCGCCCATTATGCCGCGTCCAAGGCCGGCATCGTGTCGTTCACGAAATCATTCGCGCTCGAATTCGCGCAGCAGGGCTTGCGCGCCAATTGCGTCATTCCCGGCGTCACCGAGACCGCTCAGCCGCTCGCCGACGCCACGCTCGAAGAGTTGCACGAACGTGGCAAGCGGATTCCGCTCGGCCGCATCGGCCAGCCGGACGACATCGCGCGCGTCGTGGCGTTCCTGTTCAGCGAAGACGCCGCCTACATCACCGGGCAGTCGATTCCGGTGAACGGCGGTGCGATCATGATCCCGGGAGGCTGACGGCATGACCAGGCTATCGATACTGATCGCGGCGCTGGTGCTTCCCATTGGCGAGGCATCCGCGCAGGCCGATTTCTATGCCGGCAAGCAGATCTCGCTGCTGATCGGTACCACCGCCGGCGGCGGCTACGACGCCTACGGCCGGCTCGTTGCCCGCCATATCGGCCGTCACATCCCGGGCCATCCCGCGGTGGTCGCGAAGAACATGCCCGGCGCCGGCGGGCTCGCTTCCGCCAACTATCTCTATAACCGCGCCCCGAAGGACGGCACCGAGATATTGATCGTACAGAATGGCCTGCCGTTCGAACGGCTGTTCCACAGCCTGTCGCCGGAAGGCAAGAACGCGCTGTTCGACGCCACCAAATTCGGCTGGGTCGGCAGCGCGACGCAAACCGTGTTCGTCACGGTAACGTGGCACGCGTCCGGAATCCGGACGCTGCGGGATGCGTCGGCGAAAGAGACCATCCTCGGCGCCAGCACGACCAGCTCGGACAGCTACGTGCTGGCCATGCTCAGCAACCATCTGCTCGGCACCCGGTTCAAGGTGGTCCACGGCTATGCCGGTGCGACGGAAGTGAGCCTCGCGGTCGAGAACGGCGAAGTGCAGGGCGAGGCCGGCAAGGACTGGACCACGCTCACGTCGACCAAGCCGCAATGGATCAGAGACAAGCTGATCAACATCCTGGTGCAGATGGGAACGCGGGCGCATCCCGACCTCAAGGGCGTGCCGATGGCGATCGAGCTTGCGAAGTCGCCGCAGGACCGCGAGATCATGGAAGTCGTGTTCGCCAAATTCGGCATGGCGCGACCGTTTTTCACGGCGCCGGGCGTACCGCCGGAGCGGCTCGCCTTGCTGCGGCGGGCGTTCGACGCGACCATGAGCGATCCGACCGTGATCGCGGAAGCGACCAAGCTCGGCATGGAGATAAGCCCGGTGCGCGGCGATGCGGTCGAGGCGCTGGTGGCGAAGATGATGGCGACGCCGGAGAATCTGGCGGCGCGCGCACGGGACGTCCTTAAGCCACGATGAGGGGAATCGACCGATATGAGCAAAGCCGAGGGCAAGAAGGGCAAGAAAGGCGCGCACTATTCGATGTGGCGCGGCGTCGCCGGACTGGTGAAACCGACGCGCCGGCCGGGCTCGCTTGAAACGCTGATCCGGCTGTTGCCCGAGGGCATCGGCGTGGTGCCGCTACTGCTCGACGTGCGGGCCGGCAGCCATGCCGAGTTCGCGTCGGCGATTCCGCACTACGAGAAGCACGTCGCCGAGCTCGCCGAGCAGGGGATGGACATGATCCATCCCGGCGGCACGCCGCCGTTCATGCTGCAGGGCTACAAGGGCGAGGCGAAGCTGATCCGGTCCTGGGAGAAAAAATACCGGACGCCGATCTTCACCTCCGGGCAGAACCACGTGCATGCCATGCGCGCGCTCGGCATCAAGAAGTTCATCGGCGCGAGCTATTCGGCGCTCCAGAACAAGATCGTCATCGACTACATGACCGAGGCCGGCTTCAAGGTCGTGTCGATGGAGCCGATCGACGTGCCGTTCAACGAAGCGCAGCACATTTCGCCGGAACGGCTCTACGCGCACGTCAAGAGGCTGTTCCGCGCGAACAAGGGCGCCGACGGCATCTATATCCAGGGCGGCGCCTGGCACACCGAGAGCATCGTCGAATTGCTCGAGCAGGACCTGCAGGTGCCGGTGGTGCACGCCAATGTCGCGCCGGCCTGGGAAATCCTGAAGCGGCTGTCGGTGCGCGAGCCGCGCGACGGCTTCGGCCGGCTGCTGCGGGAACTGCCGGAAATGACCTAGGGAGATGTTCCGGTTGAACTGAACCGCGTGTCCCGGACGCGGTGCAGCACGAAGTGGTGCACCGCAGAGCCGGGACCGTTCCAAAGGCGGTGGTCGGTACGGTCCCGGTTCAGCAGCGCATCATTTCATGCTGCGCTGCGCCCGGGACACAAGAGCACGAACGATTCAACCCGAGCGGAAAATGACCTAGGAGGATGCCATGCGGAGGAAGCCCACGCGACGCACGGTTCTCAAGTCAGGCGTCGGCCTGGCGACCGCCGCCGCCGTAGCGCCGTTGGCGCCCGGCGCCGCGCAGGCGCAGGGTGGATTCGATCCCGAGCTCGCCGGGCTGCGCACCCACAATCGAGCCGTGCTCAAGGGCGGCATCGTTCTCTCGCTCGATCCCAAAGTCGGCGACTTCGCGCCCGGCGACGTGGCGATCGAGAACGGAAGGATCGTCGAGGTACGGCCCAATATCGACGTCCCTGCCGGCGCGGCCGCGATTGTCGATGCGACCAACCGGATCATCATCCCAGGCTTCGTCGATACCCACAGTCACTCTTATCAGGGCCTGTTGCGAAGCTCGCTCGCCAACGGCCTGGTCGATCCCGACTACAACCGCGACGTCCAGAACAAGCTGACGCCGGCCTATACGCCGGACGACGTCTACATTGGCGTGCTGATCACGGCGCTCGGCTTCATCGAGATGGGCACGACGGCGATCGTCGATCTCTCGCAGATCAGCCACACGCCCGAGCACAGCGACGCCTGCATCCGCGCCTTGCAGCATTCCGGCATTCGCGCGGTCTACGGCTATTCGCGCGGCGCGGGTGCGCAGGCGCAGTGGCCGCAGGACATCGGCCGTTTGCAGAAGGAATACTTCAGCTCGAAAGACCAGCTGCTGACGCTGGCGCTCGGTGCGAGCCTTGACGCGAAGGTGCTCGCCGCCGCGCGCGAGGTCCAGGTCCCGGCGGTCATGCACTATCGGGTCAATGCCGCGCCGGGCCTGGCGCTGGGCAAGGCCGGCGTCTTGCGCGAGGGCGACCTCTTCATCCACTGCACGCATCTCAACGACGACGCATGGCGGATGATCAAGGACACCGGCGGCCGCATCTCGATGTCGCCGCCGCTCGAGATGGCGATGGCGCATGGCATGCCGTCGGTGCAGGACGCGCTCGACCGCGGCATCCGCCCGTCGCTGAGCTCCGACCACGGCACCACGGTCGCGCAGGATTGCTTCTCGATGATGCGCACCACCTTCAACCTTCAGCGGCTGCGCATCCTCCAGCGCCGGCGCGACGGCGAGAAAGCGACGCCGCCGCTGCTCACCTGCCGGGACGTGCTGGAGTTTGCGACGCTGCAAGGCGCGCGCTGCGCCAATCTCGACCACAAGATCGGCACGCTCACGCCCGGCAAGGAGGCCGACATCGTGATGCTGCGGGCCGACAGGCTCGACGTCTGGCCGATCAACAACGCCCCGAGCGCGGTTGCGAACATGATGAACCCGAGCCATGTGGAAAACGTCCTGATTGCCGGGAAGCCGAAAAAATGGCGCGGCCACATGCTGGGCCTCGATTTCAATCAAGTGATGCAGATCGCGCGGGCACGCCGCGACGATTTGATGAAACGGACGAATCACCAGATCGATCTGCTTGCCTGATCCGGCACGAAAAATGCAGTTATCTGGTCGCCGCAGGTGCGGCGATTTGGCTTCGCCGTTCCCGCGGGCCGCCGTTAGTCTGGCGGCGCCGTTGGTCTGGAATGAGATTGGAACTATGAAAACAATCGTCCGCTTGTTATGCGCCGCTACCCTGTTTGCACCGGTGTCCGCGATCGCGCAGGACTGGCCGACCCGGCCGGTCCGCATCGTCAGTCCGTTCGCGGCGGGCGGCACCGCCGACATCCTCGCGCGCCTGGTCGCCGACCAGCTGTCGTCGACGTTCAAGCAGCAGTTCTTCGTCGAGAACCGCACCGGCGCCGGCGGGGCGATCGGCGTGCAGAGCGTCGCGACGTCGCCGCCCGACGGCTACAACCTGGTGATCACCAACATCTCCATGCTGGTGACCATCCCGGTGATGAATCCAAAGCTCGTCTATCACCCGACCAAGGATCTCACGAACATCGCCTATGTCGCCGGCGCGCCGGTGGTGATCGCCGTCAACGGCCCGAGCGGCATCAAGTCGCTCGACCAGCTCGTCGCGCTCGGCAAGAAGCTGGGCAAGCCGCTGAGCTATTCCTCCTCCGGCATCGGCACCAACGGACATCTGCTGGGCGAGTCGTTCGGCAAGCTCGCGAAGGTCGACGTGGTGCACATTCCCTACAAGGGCGCCGCCATCGGCATCACCGACCTGATCGCCGGCCACATCAATTTCGGCCTGCCGGTGCTCGGCTCGGTCGCGTCGCATCTGCGCAGCGGCGCGCTGGTGCCGCTGGCGCATTCCGCCGGCACGCGGGTTCTCGACTATCCCGACATCCCGACGCTGAAGGAGCTTGGCTATCCGGACCTGACGACCACGACGTGGTTTTCGTTGTCGGGGCCGGCCAACATGCCGCGTGATCTCGCGGAGCGGCTCAACCGCGAAGTGACGGTCATGCTCAAGAAGCCGGAGGTCCAGGAGCGGATTCAGCGCGACGGCATGATCACCGAGCCGATGTCGATCGAGCAATTCGACAAGTTCATCGCGGCCGAGACGACGCGCTGGAGGCCGGTGATCGAGGCGGCAGGGCTGGTGTCGAAGTGACCTGCTGCCGGCGCTGAGCCGCCTGCGCCAGCGCGCGGCCGATCATCACCAGCACCGGATGGGCGGGTGCGGCCTCGTCGAGCTTCGGCGCGATATCGCCAATCGTCCCGGCAATGACCTCCTGCTCGGGACGCGTCGCCGCGACAACGGCGATCGCCGGCGTGTCCTGCGGCAAGCCGTGCGCCTGCGCCCTGGCGGCGAGCGCGGCGAGCGCACGCTTCGGCATATAGACCACCGTGGTGGTGACGGGATCGGCGAGGCTCGCCCAGTCGATGTCGGAAGGGAGCTTGCCGTCGGCGCCATGCGCGGTGACGTATTGGATGCGCCGCGCGAGCTTGCGATGCGACAGCGAAACGCCGAGCCGGCTCGCGGCACCCTGCGCGGCGCTGATGCCGGGGACCACCTCGACCGGAACGCCGGCCTCCTCGCAGGCGGCGATCTCCTCGCCGGCGCGGCCGAAGATCATCGGGTCGCCGCCCTTCAGCCGCACCACGCGCCGGCCGGCCCTGGCCAGCGACACCATCAGCGCGTTGATCTCATTCTGCCTGCACGACGGCGCGAAGCCGGTCTTGCCGACCATCATCTTCTTCGCCTCGCGGCGCGCGAAATCCAGGATCGCGGGCGCGACCAGGTCGTCGATCAGGATGACGTCGGCCGATTGCAGCGCGCGCACGGCCCGCAGCGTAAGCAGTTCGGGATCGCCAGGGCCGGCGCCAACCAGCGTGACGGAGCCACCGCCAGCCTTGGTGCCCTGATCCTGCATCTGCGCCATGAGGCGATCGTAGTCGGATGGCTCCGGCTCGCGGTTGGGATCGTTCAACGCGGTGGCGGTGAACAGCTGCCAGAACCGCCGCCGCGCCGCCGGGGGAAGCGCCGAGCTCATGACCGCGTCACGCCAGCGCCGCGCCGCCTCCGCCCAGCGCGCAAACCCGAACGGGATCAGCGCCTCGAGCTTGGCGCGGATCGCCTGCGCGAACACCGGCGCCGCGCCGTCGGTGGAGATGCCGATCACCAGCGGCGAACGATTGACGATCGAGCCGAAGGAGAAATCGCAGAACGCGGGTTTGTCGATGACGTTGACCGGAACGCCGGCGGCGCGCGCGGCGGCGGCGAAACGCTCGGCCGCGTCGTCGGAACCGAGCGCGCCGATCGCCATCGCCGCGCCGATTAGGTCGTCGTCGTTCCAGGCGCGCATGTGCAGCACGATTGCGCCGCCGGGCGGCTCCGACGCCAGCGCCACCATCTCGTCCGATGCGTCGAGGGCAAAGACGTCGACCTCCGCCCCGGCTGCCGAGAGCAACTCCGCCTTCCAGGCCGCAGGCGCCGTGGCCCCCGCCAGCACGACCCGCTTGCCCGCGAGCCCGAAGAACACCGGCAGCCGCGCCAGCCGCGCCATGCGCGGCGGCTTCGCCTCGGCGGGCATGCGCGGGTTGTTCATTCGGCGGCTTCCCTGGCGCGTGCCCGTTCCTGCGCGATCATTCGCTTCAGCTCCGGCAGGCAGGAGCCGCAATTGGTACCGGCCCGGGTCATCCGCCCGATCTCCGTTACATTGCCGGCCTTGCCTGACGCGACGGCATCGCGGATGCTGCCTTCGCTGACGCCGAAGCAGGCGCACACCGCCGGCTCGGTTTCGGTCATCGACAGCGCCGATATCCGGGCAAGCGACGTGCCGCCGTCGTCGTGCACGGAGAGCGCACTGAAATCCAGGTGCAACGGCTGATCGGCGGGCCCGACGCAGACCACGCCATCGACCTCGCCGTCGACGATCGCCGCCGCCTGATAGGTGCGCTGTTCGAGGTGCTCCGCGAGCTTCGCGTCGGCCGCGAGCATGCCGTAGGCGAAGTCGTGCCACATCATGGGACCGTGATCGGAGGCGATCCGGTATTCATGCCCGTCGGCGGTCGCGACGCGCGTCCACCATGTCGCGTTGGGCAGCGTGATCGGGCGGTGGCTGCGCACGAAACCGCGCATGGCGAACGCGACGGGCGCGATCGCCGCCGGCGTCGCCTTGGCTTCCGGCTGCCCGGAGAAGGGGTCGGTATGCGGCGCGACCAGGTCGTCGGCGCGGGCGCAGGACGCGGTGTCGCCGCTCCAGTGGATCGGCAGGAAGATCGAGCCCGGCTGTTGATCGTCGCTGACCACGACCTTCACGATGCATTCGCCATGCGCCGTGCGCACGCGGGCAAACGCGCCGTCCACGAGCCCGGCGCGCCCGGCGTCATCGGGATGCACCTCGACGAACGGCTCCGGCAGATGGGTCGCGAGCCGCGGGCTCATGCCGGTGCGGGTCATGGTGTGCCACTGGTCGCGGATGCGGCCGGTGTTGAGCCGCAGCGGGAAGTCGGCGGACGTCGCTTCTTTCAGCGCCGGGGGCTCCGGCGCGATGAAGCGGCCGCGATGGTCGGGCGTGAAGAAGCCGCCGCGACCGAAGAACCGCTGCTCGGCCGGAGCGGTCCCGGCGCGCAGCGGCCATTGCACCGGCGCAAGCACGTCGTAGTCCGCATCGGACAACGTCGCGAGCCCGCCGATGTCGAAGTCGCGGAAGCCGTTGTTCTCGAACGCCGACAGCGCCGCGTGCTCGCGGAAAATCTCGGCCGCCGAGCGATAGGCGAACGCGTCGCCGAAGCCGAGCTTCGTCGCCACCTCCGAGACGATCTGCCAGTCGGGCTTGGCTTCGCCCGGCAGCGGCAGGAAGCCGCGCTGGCGCGAGATGCGGCGTTCGGAGTTGGTGACGGTGCCGTCCTTCTCGCCCCAGGCGGCGGCGGGCAGCAGCACATGCGCGCCGGCATTGACGGTGTCGTTCGAGAGGACGTTCTCGGATACGACGAACAGCTCGAGCTTGCCGAGCGCTTCGCGCACCGCGGCGGCGCGGGGCAGGGACACCGCGGGATTGGTCGCCATCACCCACAGCGCCTTGATCTCGCCGCGGGCGATCGCCTGAAACATCTGAACGGCCTTGAGGCCCTCGCGTTCGGCCATGCGCGGCGCGTCCCAGAAGCGGCGCACGCGATCGACCTCGGCCGGCGAGAAACCCATATGGGCGGCGAGCATGTTGGCGAGCCCGCCGACCTCGCGGCCGCCCATCGCATTGGGCTGGCCGGTCAGCGAGAACGGGCCGCAGCCGGGCTTGCCGATGCGGCCGGTCGCCAGATGGCAGTTGATGATGGCGTTGACCTTGTCGGTGCCCTGCGCCGACTGATTGACGCCTTGCGAATAGCAGGTGACGACTTTGGCCGTGCTGCGGAACAAGTCGAAGAAGGCGCGCACCTGCGCGGCGTCGAGGCCGGTCGCGCGCGCCGTCGCGTCGACATCCGGGGCGATCCTCCTGGCGCGCGCCAGTGCCTCATCGAAGCCGGACGTGTGGGCGCGGATGTAGTTGTCATCGAGCGCGCCTTGTTCGGCGAGATGCACGAGCAGGCCGGAGAACAGCGCCGTATCCATCCCTGGCGCCACCGGCAGGAACAGGTCGGCATCGGCGGCGGTCGCAGTGCGGCGCGGATCGATCACGACGATCCTGGCGCCGCGCTCGGCCCGGTTCTTCACCATGCGCTGGAACAGCACGGGGTGGCACCAGGCGGCGTTGGAGCCCACGAGCACGATGAGATCGGCGCCGTCGAGATCGCTGTAGGTGCCGGGGACGGTGTCGGCGCCGAAAGCGCGCCGGTGGCCGGCGACCGACGACGCCATGCACAGCCGCGAATTGGTGTCGACATTGGCCGAGCCGATGAAGCCCTTCATCAGCTTGTTGGCGACGTAATAGTCCTCGGTCAGCAGTTGCCCGGAGAGATAGAACGCGACCGCGTCGGGCCCGTTGCGTTCGACGATGTCCTTGAGGCCGTTCGCCACGCGATCGAGCGCAACGCTCCAGTGCGCGCGCGCGAGCGATCCATCCGCCTGGCGCAGCATCGGATGCAGGAGCCGCGCGTCGAGCGCGAGGGTCTCGCCGAGCGCGGAGCCTTTCGAGCAAATGCGGCCCTGGTTCGCCGGATGGGTCGGATCGCCCGCGATCGCGGCGCCGCCGCGGCCGTCGGGCTGCGCAATCAGGCCGCAGCCGACCCCGCAATAGGGGCAGGTGGTGCGAACCGCGGGCGGATGGGGCAGGGGCGCGTTCATGACCCCGCCATCGGGCGCGCATTGTTGCGCCCTCTCCCCTTGTGGGAGAGGGCAAGAGGGTCGTTCCACGAGGGAAGATCGGGTGAGGGGGCTTCTTCGTAAGAAGCATCTTTGCGAACAGACCCCCTCACCCAATCGGAATGCGCTGAGAGTTCTGCGTAGCCCTCTCCCGCAAGGGGAGAGGGCGCAGTAACGTAGACCGTACTCGCTGATGCAGGGCGCCTGCTCATCAATACACGTCCTGCTGATAGCGGCCGCGCTTCTTCAGGTCGGCGACGAAGGCGATCGCCTCGTCGGTCGAGCGCACGCCGTGCGCCGCCACCACATCGACCAAGGCACGCTCCACGTCCTTGGCCATGCGCTTGGCATCGCCGCAGACGTAGACGTGCGCGCCTTCCGCCAGCCACGCCCACAGGTCGCGCCCGACCTCGCGCATGCGATCCTGCACGTAGATCTTCTGGTCGCTGTCGCGTGACCAGGCGAGCGTGAGACGCCGCAGCACCTTCGCCGCCTTCATGCCGGTGAGCTCGTCCTCGTAGAAGAAATCGCAGTCGCTGCGCTGATGGCCGAAGAACAGCCAGTTGCGGCCGGGTGCCTGCGTCGCCATGCGCTCGTGCAGGAAGGCGCGGAACGGCGCGATGCCGGTGCCCGGGCCGATCATGATCACCGGCACCGATGGATCGGCGGGGAGGCCGAAGGCGTGCGCCTTCTGCACATAGACCTTCATCCGGTCGCCCGGCTCGACGCGCTCGGCCAGGAAGGTGGAGGCGACGCCAAGCCGTTTGCGCCCGTCGATCGCATAGCGGACGGTATCGACGCAGAGCGCCATCCGGTTGGCATCGACCTTCGGCGACGATGCGATGGAATAGAGACGCGGCTGCAGCGGGTCGAGCGCCTCGATGAGCGCCTCCGGGTCCGGGCGCAGACCGCGGAATTTCTCGATCGCCGCCAGGACGTCGAGGGTCGCGGCATCGCCGTCGGGATCGCCGCCGTCGGCCAGCGCCTTGGCCTTCTGCCGCCGCTCGCCGCCGGCGATATAGGAGAACAGCTGGAACAGCCGGTCGGGCGCGGCGCCGAGCGAGACGTCGTTGGTCAGCACCTCGCGCAACGGGCGGCCTTTGATCGGTTGGTCGTGCGATACGCCAAGCGCGGCGATCACCTGGTCCACCAGCGTCGCATCGTTGGTCGGGTACAGGCCGAAGGCGTCGCCGACCGTGTACGCGATGCCCGAGCCGGTGAGATCGAACTCGATGTGCCAAGTTTCCTTTTCCGACTTCGCCTTGTTGAGACGCTTGCGGGAGAGGAACGTCGCTTCAACGGGATTGTCGCGCGAACGCCCCGGAGCGGCCGATGCCGCGGCCGTTGGCGCTGCGGCCGGTGCAGCCGAAGCGGCGGCAGCCGGCGTGGTCGACGATTTCGTCGTGGCCGGCGACGAACTGCCAAACTCCTCGGACAGCGTCTTCAGCATCCGGGCGGTTTCCTTGCCGCCGGGCACGCAGAGATTCAGACGCTCCTCGCTTCTTGAGAAGATCGCGTTGGAATAGTCCTGACAGTTGTATCCGCATTGTCCGCAGTCCTGTTGGGCCATGGCCGCCATCATGCGGCGGCGGAGCGGGCGCCCCTCTGCGAGCTTCATTCTTTCGACGAGCGGGATGGTCTGGTCGTGCCAGGGCGCATCGTCGTCGTCCTCGACGACTGCGGCTCCTCCGGGCGGTGCCGGCATCAGCGCGGCGGATTCGGCGGACGACAGAGCCGTGACCGAGGCGCCTTCGAGCGAGACGAGGCCGGCGAAGAAGCCGTTGAGCCAGGTGCGCTGCTCGGGAGAGAACGGCGCGCTCTCCGGGATGAGCTGCGGGATCGGCGGACGCGGTGCTGCGCTCATGCCGCCGCCTGCTCCGCCACCTTCGCGTACATCGCCTTCAGCGCCTCGACATCGTGCCGGCGCGAGAACGCCAGGAACGTCTCGTCGGACGATTTTCGGTTCGCGACGTAGCTCTTCAGCAGCCGCTCGACGACGGCCGGGATCTCCTCGGCGCGCACGTCCTTGAAGATTTCGCGCGCAAGACCGGCATTCGCTCCGGCGCCGCCGCCGACCAGCACGTGGTAGCCCTCGACGGTGTCGCCGTCGTCGTTGATCGAGACCTTGCACGCGATCAGGCCGATGTCGCCGATGTAGTGCTGCGCGCAGGAATGGTGACAGCCGGTGAGGTGGATGTTCACGGGCCCGTCGAGCTCGACGCGGGCCTCGCACCACGTCGCAATCTCCTCGGCATGCCGCTTGGTATCGGAGGCCGCGAAGCGGCAGCCGGCATTGCCGGTGCAGGCGACAAGCCCGGCGCGGACCGCGCTTGCGCTCACCGACAGCCCGAGTGCCTCGATGCCGGCGACCGCGCTTTTGATTTTGTCGTCGGGCACGCCGGAGATCAGCAGGTTCTGCCAGACCGTGAGGCGGACGTCGCCGTCGCCGAGCGCGCGGGCGATGCCGGCAAGGCCGCGCATCTGATCGGGCGTCAGGCGCCCGACCGGCAGCACGACACCGATCCAGTTGAGGCCAGCCTGCTTCTGCGCATGCACCCCGATATGCGCGGCGCGATCGACCGCCGGGCGCGGCTTGAGCGCCTCCGGCGGCACGCGGTCGAACGTGCGGCCGAGCTTCTCCTCGGTCAGCGCGATCACCTTGGCCATGCCGAGCCGGTCGATCACGTATTTCAGCCGCGCCTTGTTGCGGTTGGTGCGGTCGCCATGGTCGGTGAAAACGCGAACGACCGCGTCGGCCACCTTGGTGGCGTCGGCGGGTCGCACGACCACGCCGGTCTCGCGCGCGAAATCCTGATGGCCGGTGATGCCGCCGAGCATCAGCCGGAACCAGACGCCCGGCGCGACCCCGAAACCGTCCGTCACCTCGACCGCCTGGAAGCCGATATCGTTGGTGTCTTCGAGCGCGGCGATGATACCGCCGCCGTCATAGGCGACGTTGAACTTTCGCGGCAGGCCGAAGAGCGCGCGCTCGTTGAGGATATGGAAGTGCCACGCGCGCGCATAAGGCCGCGTGTCGATGAGCTCCTGCGCGTCGATGCCGGCGGTCGGCGAGCCCGTCACGTTGCGGATGTTGTCGGCGCCGGCGCCGCGCGAGCACAGGCCGAGGTCGGTGATCGCCTCCACCATGTTGACGGCGTTCTTCGGCTCGATCTCGCGGATCTGGATATTGGCGCGGGTGGTGACGTGGGCGTAGCCGCCGCCGTACTGCTCGGCGAGGTCGGCCAAGCCTGCGACCTGCCAGTGCTTGAGGATGCCGTTCGGGATCCTCAACCGGCACATGTAGGAGGTTTGTGCCGGCGCCACGTAGAACAGGCCGTAGTAGCGCCAGCGGAAATTATCCGCCGGCTTCGGCGCTTCGTTGTTCGCGGCCTGCTCCTTCAGCCGGCCATAGGCGTCGAAGGGATGCTGCTCGCGCTTGAACTTTTCCTGGTCGTTGAGCTTGCCGCCGGCTTTGACCGTGCGGTCCTGCGCCCGCAGATGCTCGGCGTCCGGGCCGGACGGCTCCGCCGCGGCGGGCGCGCCACCGCCGCGCGCCGCGCGCGCGATCTGCAGGCCGGAGCTGAAGCCTTCCAGGTATCGCTTCTGTTCGAGCGTGAAATCGGCCGACATTTCGCTGCTCAGGCGGCTTCGACGAAGCTGTGCCGTTCGTAGAGGAACTCGAGAACGCGCTGGCGGCACCGCAGGTAGATCGAGTTCGACGACAGCTCGAGTCGCCGGCGCGGCCGCGCCAGCGGCACGTCGAGCACTTCGCCGATGTGGGCGGCCGGCCCGTTGGTCATCATCACGATGCGATCCGAGAGCAGCACCGCCTCGTCGACGTCATGGGTGATCATCATCACGGTGTTGCCGAGTTTCTGATGGATCGCCATGACGGAGTCCTGGAGGTGCGCGCGGGTGAGCGCATCGAGCGCGCCGAACGGCTCGTCGAGCAGCAGCACCTTCGGTTCCATCGCGAGCGCGCGGGCGAGCCCGACGCGCTGTTTCATGCCGCCGGAGATTTCCGACGGTCGCTTGTCCTTGGCGTGCGCCATCTGGACGAGTTCGAGATTGTGCAGCGTCCATTCGTGACGCTCGGAGCGCGAGCGGCGCCCGGAAAACACCTTGTCGACCGCGAGGCGGACGTTGTCGTAGACGGTGAGCCACGGCAGCAGCGAGTGGTTCTGGAACACGACCGCGCGGTCGGGGCCCGGCTCGTTGACCTCCTGGTTCTCCAGCAGCACCGCGCCCTTGGTCACCGGCAGCAGCCCGGCGACGATGTTGAGCAGCGTCGATTTCCCGCAGCCGGAGTGGCCGATGATGGAGACGAACTCGCCACGCTCGACGCCGAGCGTGACGTCCTTGAGCACTTCCGTTTCGCGCGATCCGCGGTGGAAGGACTTATCGACGTGATCGATCTTGAGATAGGGAGTCATCGTCTGGTCCTTCAGTTCGCGGCCGTGCCGTGCGTGGCGAGGTTGCCGATGGCGGCGACGATGCGATCCAGCACGAAGCCGACCAGGCCGATGTAGGCGAGCGCCACGACGATGTCGGGGATGCGCGAGGAGTTCCACGCGTCCCAGATGAAGAAGCCGATGCCGACGCCGCCGGTCAGCATCTCGGCCGCGACGATCGCGAGCCAGGACAATCCGATGCCGATGCGCAGGCCCGTGAAGATGTAGGGCGCAGCCGACGGGATCATGATCTTCCAGAAGAACTCCAGATGATTGAGCCGCAGCACCGCGGCGACGTTGCGGTAGTCCTGCGGAATGTTGCGGATACCGACCGCCGTATTGATGATGATCGGCCACACCGAGGTGATGAAGATCACGAAGATCGCCGACGGCTGGCTGTCGCGGAAGGCCGCCAGCGAGATCGGCAGCCAGGCGAGCGGCGAGATCGTGCGCAGCACCTGGAAGATCGGGTCGAGGCCGCGCATCGCCCACATCGACTGGCCGATGAGCGTGCCGAGGATGATGCCGATGATGCCGGCGAGCCCGTAGCCGATCGCGACGCGTTGCAGCGACGTCAGCACGCGCCAGCCGAGGCCGATATCCTGCGGGCCGGCGACGAAGAACGGATCGATGATGAGGTCGTAGGCCTCCGACCAAATCTTGGTCGGCGGCGGCAAGGTCGCGCCCGGCCTGTTGCACAGGAGCTGCCACACCACCAGCAGCAGCGTCAGCGTCACCAGCGGCGGGATGATGCGCGCCGCGGCGCTCTTGAGCGCGGGCATAAGCCGCGCGCCGACGAAGCCCGGTTTCGGCGCGCTGAGCTTCACCACGTCGGCGGTCAGCCTGGCCGGCGCGACCGCCGGAGTCTCGGCCTTGAGAGCAGGCATCGTCATTTCAAGTGTCTCCGCGGCTTTCGTTCAGGTGCATCCCGCCGGGGCGAGTGCCGGCGGGATGCGTTCGTGACATCAGACTTCGATGCGCTTGATGGACAGGCTCTTGAGGTAGCCCTGCGGATCGGCCGGATCGAACACCTTCCCGTCGAAGAAGGTCTCCTTGCCGCGCGAGGTCGTGGCCGGGATGTCGTCCGCCGCGACGGACAGCGACTTGGCGGCCGTGCGCCAGAGGTCTTCACGGTTGACCTTGTTGACCAGGGCGTTGATGTCGGTATTCGGCTCGAATTTGCCCCAGCGGATGTCCTCGGTGACGAACCAGGCGTCGTGGCTCTTGAACGGATACGACGCGTGGTCCTGCCAGAATTTCATGAACTGCTTGGTGCCCTTCTCGACACGGCCGCGGCCGTAGTTGATGTCGCCGCGTGCGCGACCGACGATGTCGGCGACGGGCACGTTGAACCATTGCCGGCGGCCGACGATGGTCGACATCTCTTCCTTGTTTTCCATCTTGTCGCACCACTGCTGGGCTTCCATCACGGCCATCAGCAGCGCGCGCGTCGCGTTCGGGTTCTTGTCCACCCACTCGGCGCGCATGCCGAGCGCCTTCTCCGGATGCTTGAACCAGATCTCGCCGGTGGTGCAGGCGGTGTAGCCGATGTTCTGGTTGACGAGCTGCTCGTTCCACGGCTCGCCGACGCAGAACGCGTCCATGTTGCCGACCTTCATGTTCGCCACCATCTGCGGCGGCGGAACGACGATGGTCGAGATGTCCTTGTCCGGATCGATGCCGCCGGCGGCGATCCAGTAGCGGATCCAGAGGTCGTGCGTGCCGCCGGGGAAGGTCATCGCAATCTTGACCTCCTTGCCGGCGGCCTTCTTCTTCTCGAACGCGGCCTTGAGCGCGGACGCGTTGGCGGTGACGTCGAGGTCCTTGTATTCGTTGGAGACCGAGATCGCCTGCGCGTCGAGATTGAGGCGCGCGAGCACGTACATCGGCGTCGGGACGTTATTCTGGGTCACTCTGCCGGCGGAGATCAGATAGGGCATCGGTGTCAGGATGTGCGCGCCGTCGATGCCGTTGTTCGCCGAACCCAGCACGACGTTGTCGCGCGTTGCGCCCCACGACGCCTGCTTGGCGACCTCGACGTCGGGCATGCCGTGCTTGGCGAAGAAGCCTTTCTCCTTGGCGATCACCAGCGGCGATGCGTCCATGAGCGCGATGTAGCCGAGGATCGCCTTCTTGACCTCCGGCCCCTGCGCTTCGGCGACGTGCGCGCCGAACGGAAATTGCGTCTGCATGGCGCCGACCAGGGCCGCCGTGCCTGCGGTCGATCTCAAGAATGCGCGGCGGCTGATGCCCCCGCTCTTGCCGGTTTTCTGGGTGGTCATCTGCTTTGGCGTCCTTTCGCTGATCGCGTCGCTTGTTCGAACCGCATTCCCGCGCCCAGCCCGCGGGCAACAAAAAAGCCGCAGCCCGAGAGAGACGCTCCTCGCGATTCTCCCAGGACAGCGGCGTTGCTCGTGCGGCCCGCCATTGGACCGCGCCGGCGTCGCGTGGACGCCGGTTTTCGACTTTTTCTATTCAAGCAGCGTGCCAACCCGCGCAAAGGTGGCGTTTCTCGCCTGAAATCATGGGTTTGGCTGCTTCCAGCGGGGCGATGACGTTGCGCGCGCCGGCGATTCGATGCCGTCGATGTCCGCAACAAGCGGAAAATTTGTGCATCGCAATAGCGCGATGAGTTCGTGAGCCGCTACCGCCGGACGGGCCAGGCCGCCAGATGGCCGGCGATGTCGTTGGGGTCGAATGCGGGTCCGGCGAAGGCGCCGATGCCGTCCGCCGGCTCGCCCGGTGGGTTGCCGGGTTCGGGCTCGAGCGCGTTGTCGTAGAGATCGGGCCGGAAGACCGCCTTTGCCGTCGCGAGCAATTCCGCCGACAGCGGGGCCTGTCCCCACCGGACCATTTGCGCATAAAGCCAGGCTGCCTGGGCCGGGTCGGGCCGCGCGGCGCTGCGGCGTCCGATCATGATGTAGCGGTCGCTCGCGCGCGTGCTGCCGTCGGGTGCGACCTTCATGTGCCCGTCGAGGGTGCGGCGGATCACGTCCGATGCGACGCCGATCCGGTTCGGTGCCGACAGCAGCGCCGCGACCTCGTCGCGATTGGCGACGTCCTCGACGAATGCGGCCGCGCGGCGATGGGCGCGTACCAGCCGCCGCAATGCATCGGGATTTTCGCCGGCCCAGGACGCGCGCACCGCCAGCACCTTCTCGGCGGCGCGTGCGAGAATCTCCGAGACGAAATGCAGGATGACGCCGATGCCGAGATCGACCGCGACCGAATTCCAGGGCGCGCCCACGCAGAATCCGTCGACATGGCGGCTGCCGAGGCTCTGGACCATGTAGGGCGGCGGCAGCACCACCAGGCGTACGTCCTCGTCGGGATCGACGCCGCCGGCCGCCATCCAGAATCGCAGATGATAGTTGTGCGTCGAGAATGGAAACGTCATACCGAAGGTGAGGGGATCTTCGCCGCGCGCCTTGCGGCTCGCGACCACGCGCGCCAGCGCCCGCGCCGACACCATCGGGTCGAGGATGTCGCCGTCGGCGGCGGCCGAGATGGCCGCATAAAGGCTGGGCGAAACGGTGATCGCATTGCCGTTCACGCCGAGGCCGAACGGCGCGACGATCGGCACTTTGACGTGGCCGAGGCCGAGGCTCGAGGCGATCGCGACCGGCGCGAGCAGGTGCGCGGCGTCGAACAGGCCGATGTTGAGCTTGTCGCGCACGTTCGACCACGACACCTCGCGCACCAGTTCGACGTCGATGCCTTCCTCGGCGGTGAAGCCCTTGTCGACCGCGACCAGCAACGCCGCCGCGTCGCTCAGCGGAATGAAGCCGATGCGCAGCCAGCCGCCGTCGAGGCTCATTTGAACATCTCCGACGCGGTGACCACCGATTGAGCGATTTCGGCGATCTTCTTGTTTTCATTCATCGCGGTCCGGCGCAGCAGGTCGTAGGCTTGTTCCTCGCTGAGGTTCTTGCGCTTCATCAGGATGCCTTTGGCGCGATCGATGATCTTGCGGTCTTCGAGCGCGCTCTTGGTCTGCTCCAGCTCGTTCTGCAGGCGGGAGAACGCGTTGAAGCGCGAGATGCACAAATCGAGGATCGACTTGATGCGTTCTTTCTTCAGGCCGTCGACGATGTAGGCGGAGACGCCGGCGTCGACCGACGCCTGGATCGAGGCGGCATCGGACTGGTCGACGAACATCGCGATCGGCCGTTTCACCACCCGGCTGACCTGGAACATCTGCTCGAGCACGTCGCGGCTCGGGTTCTCGAGGTCGATCAGGATGACGTCGGGATCGACCGCCGAAATGCGGGCCAGCAGGTCCGCGGTGGCCTCGATGCGCAGCACATTGGTGTAGCCGGCCTCGCGCAGCCCTCCTTCCAGGATGGCCGCCCGGATCGGGCTGTCATCGACGATGACGATCTGAAGCGGCGAGTGGGTCTTGGTGGACAAGGAACAGCGGTCTCCGGCCGCGAGTCCGCGGCAGCGTCTCCAATCCAAGCCGCATGCCAAGCGGGCACCCTTATTTATGCCCATCGATTCAGTGGCTTGCGGCAGGCCTTTTGACGATCGGACAGGCTGCTGCGCCTTTCGCCATGCCATGCGCCCATAATTTGTGCAGCGCACAATAGTTGACCAATGGTGCGGCAGTTGGGATCAGCCAGGCTTGCTGGACCCCTCGGAGGTGCGGCCCTATCGTCTTGCGGGCGCCGGGACCGGGGAGGCGAGAATGAAGGCAGGTCGAACGGCCGCGCTGGTGGCGATCGGCAGCGCGCTGTGCGCCGTCCCCGCGTCCGCGCAGCCGGCCGACGAATTCTACAAAGGCAAGCAGGTCCGGATCGTGGTCGGCTCCACCGCCGGCGGCGACTACGACGTGTGGGCGCGGCTGCTTGCGCGGCACATGACGCGCCACATCCCCGGCAACCCGGGCATCATCGTCGAGAACATGCCCGGTGCGGGCACGCTCGTTTCGACCAACCATGTATTCAACGTGGCGCCGCGCGACGGCACCGTGATCGGGATGCCGTCGCGGTCGATGCCGGCCGCGGCGGTGATGAAGGTCGCGAACGTCCGCTTCGATCCCGTGAAGTTCAACTGGATCGGCAGTCCGGAGGTCAACCACCTCGTCGTCTACATCAACAACACGTCCAACGTGAAGAAGCCGGCGGACCTGTTCCAGCACGAGCTGGTCGTCGGCGCGACCGGGCTCGCGCAGGGCATCACGGTCGGGCCGTATCTGCTGAAGAACCTGCTCGGCATGAAGCTCAAGATCGTCACCGGCTATCGCTCGCCCGGCGACATGGCGCTGGCGGCGTCGCGCAACGAGATCGAAGCGTTCGCCAACACCATCGGCGGCGCGGCCGGCGCGCGCCGGCCCTGGGTCGAGAACGGCCAGATGCGCGTGCTGTTCAATTTCGAGCCGGAGCCGGTGCCCGGGCTCGGCGTGCCGACGGTGTTCGCGTTCGCCAAGACCGACGAGCAGCGCAAGATCCTCACCTTCTTCGCCAGCAACGTGCTGCTGGGACGCCCGATCATGGCGCCGCCGGAGGTGCCGGCCGATCGCGTTCGTCTGTTGCGGCGCGCCTTCGAGGCGGCGATGAAGGACCCGGCGCTGCTCAAGGAGGCCGAGGCGATGTCGTTCGAGATCGCGCTCCAGAGCGGCGAGCGGATCGCGGAGCTGGTCGCCGGCATCGCCGCGACCTCGCCGGAGATCATCAGCCGCGCGGAGCGGCTGTCGCGCCCGGACTAGTGCCGCCATCGTGGCCGTGGCATCATTCGCGCCAACAAAGGCAGTGGGAGAGCGCCGATGTCGATGGAAGCCGTTGCCACGAAACCCGCCGCGTTCGACGTCGAGGACATCGAATATCTGCGCCATGGCGACAAGCCGCTGTTCATCCGCTGCTATCGGCCGCATGGCGCCGGCCCGTTTCCGGTGTTGATCGAGCTGCACGGCGGGGTGTGGACCGAGAACGACCGCACCCGCGGCAAGACTCATCACGAGGCATTCGCCTCGAACGGCATCGCCGTCGCGTCGCTCGATTTCCGGCAAGGCCCGGGCGGCTATCCGAATTCGCTGGCCGACATCAATTATGCGATCCGCTGGGTGAAGGCGAACGCAGCACGCTTCGGCAGCCGCCCCGATCTCGTCGGCATCTCGGGCTCGTCGAGCGGCGGCCATCTGGCGATGCTCGCCGCCATGCGGCCGAACGATCCGCGCTATGCCGCGATCCCGTTGCCGGCCGGCTCGCCCGACGTCGACGCGAGCGTGCGCGCCGTGTGCATGTTCTGGCCGGTGATCAATCCGCTCGGACGGCACCACAACGCCAGGCGGCTGAACGAAGGGGCGAACCCGCCGCCGTGGCCGCCGCGCACCATGAAGCTCAGCATGGCCTATTGGGTAAACGAAGCGAACATGGCGGAAGGGAGCCCGCTGCTCGCGATCCAGCGCGGCGAGAAGGTCGTGATGCCGTCGGCGCTCTGGATCCAGAGCAGGAACGATCTGATCCACGACTATCGCGATCCGGACTCCGGCTTCGACGGCTCGGAGGCGCCGCGCTTCGTCGCGCTCTATCGCCAGGCCGGCGGCAGGATCGATCTCGAATACTACGACGCGCCGCTGCATTTCACGAGCGATCATCCCGAACTGCCGCAGTCGATCGCGGCGATGCGGCGGGCGGTGTCGTTCACGCACGAGCACATCCGCGCCTGAGCATCGTCATATGGAAGCGCGCTCTCTCTCCGCTCGTCCCCGCGAAAGCGGGGACCCAGGGCCACAAAGAAAGATCTGGATTCCCGCTTGCGCGGGAATGAGCGGTGGAGAGAGTCGCGTCCACGGGACGAGGCTTCCGACATGACGGCACTTCAGCGCGCGATCAACGACCTCGTCATTGCCAACCGGATCCTGGCGCATCACGCCGTGTTCGACGAATACGGGCACGTCAGTTTGCGCCATCCCGGCGATCCGGGCCGCTTCCTGCTGGCGCGCGACTGCCCGGCCGCGTTCGTCGAGCCCGGCGACGTTCTCGAATTCACGCTCGACGGCGCGCCGGCGGGTGACGACAACCGGCAGCCTGGCGCCGAGCGCTTCCTGCATGCCGCGGTCTACGCAGCGCGGCCGGAGGTGAATTCGGTGCTGTGCGCGGGCTCCGACGACGTTGTGCCGTTCAGCGTCACGCCGGTCCCGCTGCGCGCCATGCTCGGCACCGTCGGCGACATGGGCACGCACGTTCCGGTCTGGGATATCGCGGAAACGTTCGGCGACGGTACCGACCTGCTTGTCTCGGATATGGATCGCGCCCGCGATCTCGCGCAGCGCCTCGGCAGCCATCGCGTGGTGCTGCGCCGCGGCGTCGGCTTCGTCGCCACCGGGCGCACGCTCAACGACGCGGTGAAGACCTCGGTCTACATCCCCAAGAACGCGCGCACGCTGGCGCAATCGCTCCAGTTCGGCGCGGTCACGCCGATCTCGCCGGGCGAGGTCGCCCAGCGGCTCGCGATCGATCCGGAATCGAACGCCATGCGCCGCGGCTGGGAATATTGGGCGCGCGAAGCCGGCTGCGAGCGGTGGCTTTGAACTTTTCGCTCGTCCCGGCGAAAGCTGAGTAGGGTGGGCAAAGGCGCGATCAACGCATCGAGACATCGCCAAGTGCACTGACGCAGCGCCGTGCCCACCAAAGAGATCGCAACGTCCGCGCGCGTGATGGTGGGCACGGCGCTGGGGCTATTCGCGTTGCGAGATCGTGCGCCTTGACCGCGCCTTTGCCCACCCTACGGAACGAACGCGCATCAAATCAAACCGGCACGTCGCCGACCACCGCGGTGCGCTCCATGCGGCGGCGGTTCGGGTAGTAGTCGTTGGCGGCGTAGTGCTGGGTCGAGCGATTGTCCCAGAACACGATCGCGCCTTCGGTCCAGCGCAGGCGGAACTGATATTCCGGCACCTGCGCCTGCGCGAACAGCACCTGCAGGATGGCGCGGCTTTCGTCCGGCTCGAGATCCTCGATCCGCACCGTGAATTGCGGGTTGACATAGAGCGACTTGCGGCCGGTCACCGGGTGCGTGCGCACCACGGGATGCGAGGGGTTGGGGAACATCTCCTCCATCTTGCGGAGCTTGGCCTGGTCTTCCTCGGTCTTCTTGAACAGCACGCGGAAATTCTGGAAGTCGTGGACCGCGCGCAGCCCGTCGATCATGGTCCGGAACCGCGCGCTCAATCCCTCGTAAGCGGCTTCCATGTCGGCCCACAGCGTGTCGCCGCCGACCTTCGGCATGATCTGGCAGCGCAGGATGGTGTAGCGCGTCGGATTCTTCCGGAACGTCGTGTCGCTGTGCCAGACGTCGGTCGACAGCACCGGATTGTCCTTGTGGTTGTCGAGCACCAGGATTTCCGGGAACTCGCCCTGCGGCCGCATCGGATGCACTTCGAGCTCGCCGAACAGGCGGCTGATCTCGACATGCTGCTTGGTATCGAGATGTTGGTCGCGCAGCACGACGACCTTGTGCTCGATCAGCGCGGCCTCGAACGCCTTGAAGGTCGGCGCATCCATGCCGTTCTTGAGATCGAGGCCGTGGATTTCCGCGCCGAGTTTTGCGCCCAGACGCTCGACCTCGAACGGCGCCGGTGCGGTCTTGGCCAGGCCCTCGGTGGCGACGTTGACGTTCATCGGGCGGCCTCCTGGTGTGCGGCGTTGTGCTTGCCCTATTCAATCCCAAAAGCGCCGCGCTGAAAACCTACCGCTTGGCCGCAGCCGGCATGCGCGTCAGCCATACCCACAGCGCCGCGCCGGCATAGACCGCCAGGGTGGCGACGTCCCGGAGCGGCTCGAGCGGCGCAATCCACCAGGTCGCGAGGGTGAAGGGGATCAACAGCGCCACGCCGGCGATGAAGCGCGCCACCCACCACTGCGGCAGCACCGCGCCAAAGGCGACGCCCCAGACCAGGTACCATGGCCATAGATGGCTGATCGCGCCGAACATGATGGCGGCGATCATCGCCACGGTGGCGCGGGTGAGGTTTTCGGTGCTCGCGTCGCGGACCGCAGCAGCGAGCCAGTAGGTCGCAACCACCGGGAAGGTCGCGAGCGCGATGAGGTGCAGCGGATAGAGCGGAAGGCCCACCAGGCGTTCCAGCCCGGCGACCGCGTCGCTCGGGCGCAGGAAATACCATTCGCTGACCACCCGCACGCCGTCGAAGAACGCCATGGAGCGGAAGAACAAGGCCAGGAAGACCAGCCCGAGCAGCGCCGCCGGCAGCATGCGCCACACATATTGCATGAGCGTGAGTCGTTCGCGGCGAAAGGCGTGGATCAGGTCGATCAGGAACAACGGTGCGGTCGCGTATTTGCAGAGCACCGAGGCGGCGAGCGCCACCGGCGCCCAACGGCTGTTGCGCAGCAGCAGGAACCAGAGCAGCGCGGGCGCGATCATCACGATGTCGTTGTGGCCCTCGGCGATCGACTGCGACACCCCGAGCGGCACCCAGCCGATAAGCGCGATGGCGAGGCAGCGTTCGCGCGGCGGCCGTCCGCGCTGGATGCGGTCGACCAGGCATAGCGACCAGACCCAGGCCGCCGCGATCAGGAGTTTGAACAGCACGCCGATCGCGATGACGTTGTTGAACGCGATCAGAACGATCAACGCCGACATCGCGGCCCACAGCGGTCCGTAGGACATCGTCATCGGGAAGTGGTCGAGGGGAAGGCCGGTGAGGTCGCCGTCGGTGAACAACGTGTGAAACGGATTGATCCCGGCGGCGACCATGCGGCCCCACGCCGCCGACAGCCAGAAGTCCTGGGTGAACAGCGGAAAGGCGAACACGCACGCCGCGGCGAACGCGATCGACCAGCGCAGCAGGAGCTGGGGGACACCGCCATCGGCTTCGTCGCCGCGACGCGTCAGTGTCAGGACGAGCAGCGCGGCCGCGATGCTGGCGACCGCGAGCGGGATGGCGTGACTCAGGATGACCTGGCTCGGAATCGCCGCCTCATTGCTGGCGAACAGCCGTGCGGCGAGTGACGCGAGACCGAAGCGTTCGAAGACCGCGGCGGCGTTCGGATGGTCGTCGGCAGTCCAGAGCGCCGGCGCCTGGACGTACGAGAGCACTGCCAGCACGAGGTGGGCGGCGAAAACGATCGCGCCGAGGACGTTGATGCGAAAGCGCAGCGCCATCAGACCTTGTTAGCCGAAAAGCGCATCGTGTTCACGGGCTGCGTGTCCGGCAAGCGCCCCTGCGCCGCGCCCGCGGTGTTCGCCGGCGGCTGCGGCGGCCGCAGATGCAGCAGCACCAGCAGGATCCAGGTCGCGAACAGGAGATACGACTGGAAGACGTTCCAGAACGTCGGCGCGAGCAGCTGCGTCGCGATGAAATAATTGCTCGCGAACGCATAGCTCAGGATCAACCAGGGCAGCCGTGCGGGGCTGCGCAGCGCGGAGACGAGCACCACCGCGAACACCGGGAACAGCACGCCGTAGTGATGTTCCCAGGCGATCGGGGAGGCGACGGTCGCGCTCACCGCCATGGTGCAGAAGTCGACGACGCGGTCGGGATCGTTCTCGCGGTGGCGCCGCAGCAGCGCGAGCAACAGGATTGCGGCCGAGCTGATGGTCGTCGTCCAGTAGACCAGGCGGTTGAACGGCGGGAAGCCGCCGTCGCCCCAGTCGAGATTGCGGTAGAGCGCGGGCTCGCCGACCGACATCAGCCGGTTGAGCAGGCCATTGACCGAATGGTTCGGATAATAGGTCTCGCCGCGCTCGGCGAGATGGGAGAGCACCGGCAGATAGTCGAGATGATTGGCGAAACCGAACGCCGCCACCGAGGCGGCGAGGCCCACCGAACCGGCCGCGACGCACGCGAAGGCGAAGCGCCACTCCTTGCGCAGCAGCGCCCATAGCACGAACAGCCCGTAGTGCGGCTTGATGAGGCATACGACTCCGATCAGCGCGCCGCTCGCCGCGCGCCGTCCCGCCGCCCAGGCGAGCAGCGCGAGCGCGAACAGGCCGTTGATCCAGACCTGGATCTGCCCGAGCGAGAATGCCTTGACCAGCGGATAGAAGGTGAGGGCCAACCCGAACACGATCGCGATGCGAAGCGCCGTCAGCGTACGTGTGTCGTCATATCGGCATTGCTGGCGCAGACCGCGCTCAAGCAGCGCCGCTGTCGCGGCCGCGGTCAGCACCAGGAAGATGAGCGCAATGACGTCGTTGATCGTCGGCCAGGCATAGGTGTCCTGGTCTGTCGTGCGCACGCGCGCCGGCGGCGCCATCGCCTGCATCGCCATCAGGCCGAACAGCGAGGAGGGCGGATACTGGAACTTGACGTTGCGGTCGAAGAACACCTCGCTGTAGATCGGCACCGTGCCGCCCGACTGGAAATGTTCGAGCGCGATGCCCATCGCGCCCCAGGAATCGTCGCTGCCGTTGAGCCGCAGCACGTCGGCGCTGTGTTGCAGCACGGTTTCCTTGTAGGGACCAGAGGACGCGAGCCAGATCAGGCCGTTCAGAATGAGCGCGTTGAGCAGCAGGAAGATCGCGAGGCCGCGCGTCAGCGACACCGACGATGGGCACGGCGTTGGCGGCGTTTGGCTCACGGCGGTGGCTCGCTCACGATGTATGTCTCACGGTGCGGTTGCCCGCGGCCTGGCCTCGGCGCTCGACTGGCCAGCATACAACGCGCCGCGGATCAAGGCCGCCAGGATCAAAAGGCCGCCGAACATCCAGGCGGATACGACCGTGCGCGACACGACCGCGGCGAGAGCGCCCGCGCCCAGCGGCAAGGCCACGACCGGCAACGAGGCGAGCAGCATGCCGCCCGCCATCAACCACCGTGTCGCGTTGTCGTCGGGCAGGCCGAGCCGGCCACCGAGATAGAGCGCCCACGGCAACAGCAGCAACAGGTAGTAGTGCGACCACGACACCGGGCTGGTGACCACCGCGAGCGTCAGCACGATCGAGAATTCGAGCGCATCGCGCTGAAACGGCCGCGCGCCGCCCGCGCTGCGATCGCCGCGGATCATGGCCACGAAGGCTATGATGAACATCGCCGAGAGCACGAAGCTGCGCACGATCTTGTGCCACAGCGGCGGCGCGAGCGGCGTCCATTCCATGAGGAGCGCGGGCCCGCTCTCGAGCCTGGCGAGGAAGCCGTCGATCGACTGCACGTTGAAGGCCGGCATCACGCCACCGAGGAACGGCGCGATGCAGTTCTGGTACCAGCCGATATTGATCTCGAGCCCGAACACCAGAAGCGAGAGCAGGGCGGCGCCGGCGATCGCCGTCGCGCCGCCGGCGACCACGCGCCAGTGGCCGCGCAGCAGCGCATAGAGGCCGAACAACATGAGCGGCAGCTTGAACAGGGCGCACAGCCCGAGCAGCACGCCGGCCGCGAAGGTCTTGCCGGCGCGCCAGAGCAGCAGCGCCGCGACCAGCAGCAGCAGGACGAAGTGTGTCGTGTTTCCTTCGCGCAGGCTGTTGACCATGGGCCCGCTGGCGAGGATCGACAGCGCGAGCATCGCACCGCTTGCGACGGTGAAGTCGCCGAGCCGCAGCAGCAGCGCATAGGTCGCGGCGCCCGCGACAATCCCGAGCGCCAGGAAAACCCAGCCGGCCGCCGGCTCGCCGAGCGGCGCGAGCGGGACGAACAGCCATGCCAGGATCGGGAGGTTGACGAAGCCGACGGTCGCCGATTCTCCGGTTTCCCAGGTCGCGACCCGACCCTCGTTCAGGAGCCGGTCGGCGGCTGGGAAGTAGGCCTTGTAGAAATCGCTGAACAGGTCGGCCGGCTCGGAGATCGACCAGAGGATCGCCTGCGCCGCGATCCCGAACGCCGCAACCGCAAGCCACGACCCGGCTTGGCCCTTAGGCCAGAGCGCGGTCGGATTTGCGGTGCCCATGCGCGGTGGTTTCCATCAATCGAACGGCGGCATCCTAGATTTGCAGCGTAATCTGCCACGCGCTGATGAAGGCGACCACCATCGAGGCGCCGAGCGCCAGGCTCACGTTGTCGCGCACCGCGAACCAGAGCGGGTCGTCGTCGAGCGCGTTGCGTCCGGCGAGCAGCCACACCCGCCCAAGCCACAGGAACATGATCGCGGGCATCGACCAGAGCACCGCCGGCGCCCGGTAGAAGCCGGCGACGAAAGCCTCGTGGATCAGGTAGAGGACCAGGATGAGGACGGCGCCGGCGGCGGCCGCGACGCCGAGGCCGAACACGAAGGCCAGGTCGCTCGCGACATAGCCACGGCCATCGATGCGGTCGTTGCCGAGCGCGGCGCTGCGCCGGATCTCGGTCTGCCGCTTGGCGAGCGACAGCGACGTGAACAGGAACATCGAGAACACCAGCAGCCAGGGCGAGGCGGCGACATCGGCGAGATAGATGCCGTAGACCAGCCGCAGCGTGAACAGGAACGCCAGTACAAAGACGTCGAGCACCGGCACGCGCTTGAGGCCGAGCGAATAGGCCGCGGTCGTGGCGGCGTAGACGACCAGCACGAAAGTGGCGTGGCTGTTGACGGTCGCTGCGAGCGCGAAGCTGATCAGCACCCCGATACCGCCGACCCCGAGCGCCACCGGCACCGGCAGGTCGCCCCGCGCCAACGCGCGATCGCGCTTCGACCAGTGGCGGCGGTCGGACTGTAGATCGGCGACGTCGTTGAGGAGATAGGTGGACGACGCCAGGATGCCGAGCGCGAGGAATCCGAGCAGGCAATGGGTCCAGCCCTCGACGCTCTCGGTCTTGCCGGCAAGGATGAGTGGGGCGAATACCAAAAGGTTCTTCGCCCACTGATGCGGCCGCATCGCTTCGACAAGGGAGGACAGGATGCCCTTGCGGCTGACAATTTGCTCTATCTGGCTGATAACACGTACCTCCAACCCATGCACTTGCGTGCCAACGCATCCACTCGAATTGCACAGGGCCGGCATACCAGCGCAGATTCGCAAAACCGATGCCTCGGCGACGGCTCGCGCGGATCCGCCTATCCGCGCCACAAATGGCCACCGAACGCGCGAGAACGATCTGCGTTACAATGCGAAAGGTGGCGTGAACGGGCGATGAACAACCGGTGCAGGATTGTTGCCTGCCGGCCACATGCGCGATGAGGATTTTGTCATCTTGGCGAGGGAGGGCGCGCGGGCGCCGACCGGACGGCACACCTATATCGGGCGCACCGAACTTGCCTCATTGAAACCAAGCCGATTTTTGCGGAGACTGGCGGGAAGGGACCTGCTCTTTAAGGGTACCAGCAAGAGGCGGCACCAGCTGCCGACCGGCGAACTCCGCGGTCCCGTGCGGGCGCAACGTCTGGCGCAGGTTGAGGAAACGTATGAGTCCAGGGGAGACGGCGGCAGCACCCGCCATTATTGCCGAGAATGCGGCCAAGCTGTTCCTTGATGGAGCGGTGGTCGCTTTTCACCAGCTTTCGCTGCGAATCAAGCGCGACGAGATCATGTGTGTCGTCGGTCCGTCCGGCTGTGGCAAGACCACCTTGCTGCGCTGCATCGCGGGGCTCACCGACCTGAGTGACGGGAAGCTCCTGGTCCACGGCAAGCCGGTCGACGGACGCCCGCCCGACGGCGTCGCCATGGTGTTCCAGCATTTCGGGCTGCTGCCCTGGAAGACGGTGTTCGACAATGCCGCGTTCGGGCTGGCGATGGCCGGCGTCGGCCGCGAAAAGGTCCAGCTTGCGGTCAGCCACTATCTGGAGCTTGTCGGACTGAGCGGCTTCGAGAACCACTATCCCTACCAGCTCTCCGGCGGCATGCAGCAGCGCGTCGGTCTCGTGCGCGCGCTGGCGATGAACCCGTCGGTGCTTCTGATGGACGAGCCGTTCGCCGCGCTCGATGCGCAGACCCGCGAAATCCTCCAGGAGGAATTGCTGAACCTGATGGAGCGGCCGGACGAGCGCAAGACCATGGTCTTCATCACGCATTCGATCGACGAGGCGATCCTGCTCGGCGACCGCATTGCCGTGATGAGCGCGCGGCCCGGCCGCATCAAGGAAATCCTCGACGTGCCGTTCGGACGGCCGCGCAACGTCGACGATATGCGCACCGATCCGCGCTTCGGCGAATTGCGCCAGCACATCTGGCACCAGCTGCACACGGCGCGTCCGGCGCAGCTGCGGGCCCCGAGGGAGGTCGCGTGACCACGGTCGAACAAACCGGCGCCGGGTCCATCGGCGAGGCGCGCGAGCTCACCGACGACCGCGCCCGTGCCGAACGCGTGGCAGCCGAGCGTCGCCGCAAGGTCGCGCTGCAGAATCTCGGCATCCGCCTCGTCGCGCTCGCGATCGCGCTGTCGCTCTGGCAGATCGTCGGCATGAACACCGACCCGGTGCTGTTCACCACGCCGATCAAGGTCGCCTTCGCCGCCGTCGACATGGTCTGGAGCGGCGAGCTGTGGCAGGCGATGGCGCCGAGCCTGTTCGTGCTGATGATCGGGCTGACCCTCGCCATCGTCTTCGGGATCATGGTCGGGCTGCTGCTCGCGCGCTTCCAGATCCTCGACGTCGCCATCACCGTCTACATCACCTTCCTGTATTCGATCCCGTCGGTGGCGCTGGTGCCGCTGATCGTGCTGTGGGCGGGCTATCAGACCACGGCCAAGGTCATCATCCTGTTCCTGTTCGCCTTCTTCCCGATGGTGATCAACACCTACCAGGGCGTGAAGGCGGTCGATCCGAAGCTGCTCGAAGTCGGCCGCGCCTTCCGCTGCTCGGAGCGGCAGTTGTGGGGCAACATCATCCTGCCGGCGTCGCTGCCGTTCATCGTCACCGGCATCCGCCTCGCGGTCGGCCGCGGCATGATCGGCATGGTACTCGCCGATCTCTACACCGCGATCTCCGGCGTCGGCTATCTCATCGTGCGCACCGCCGGCGTGCTCGAGGTCGACCGCATGTTCGTGCCGATCGTCACGCTCGGATTGCTGGGCGTTACGCTGACGGCGATCCTGCGCTACGTCGAGAAGCGCGTCGCGCCGTGGACCGCGGCGGGGCAGGAAGACTGAAGCGGCGCGACGTCGCGCAAAGAAAATCAAGGGAAGGAAACAGCCATGTCGAACCGCACCCGCATCATCCGGACATGGGCGTTGGCGCTGGTCGCGGCCGGCGCCATGATCGGCGAGGCTTCGGCGCAGAAGTGCCCGGCCATGCGCAAGATCAATGTCGGCGTCGCGGTAGCGCCGCCGAACGTGGTGCATACCGCGCCTTACGTCGCCAAGGCGCTCGGGCTGTTCGCCAAGCACTGCATCGACGCCGACATCGTCCAGTTCGAAGGCGGCCAGTCGCAGACCGCCAACGTCGCGGTGGCGCAGGGCTCCGCCATCATCAGCGTCAACGACGTGCTGGTCGGCCGCGGCATGAAGGTGCAGCAGATCTGGGGCCTCGCGCCGCGCATGCCGCAGGTCTACATGGTGCAGGAAGGCATCACCAAGCCCGAGCAGCTCAAGGGCAAGCGGCTCTCCGCGACCGGCGGCGGCGTCGGCGGCTTCAACTGGCGCATGGGCCGCGCGGTGCTGCGTTCGGTCGGGCTCGACGTCAACGACGCGCAGTTCATCCCGTCGCCCACCGCCGGCCGGCTGCCGGGCCTGATCGCCAACCAGGTCGACGCGGTGGCGTTGCATCCGGAGGACGTGTTCCTCGCGTTGCGGCAGAAGCCGACGCTGAATCCGCTGGTGCAGCTCGCCGACCTGATGCCGCTCTACATGTTCAACGCCTATGGCGCGTCGCTCGCCTGGATCGAGCGCGACCGTGCGCTGCTGCGGGACACGGTGGCGGCGATGATCGAGGCCAACCGCACGATGTACAGCGATCCGGCCAAGGGCGTCGCCGCCATCGTCGACGCGACCAAGAAGCCGAAGGACGCCGTCGAATATGCCATCGGCGTCCTCACCAAGAACTGCGTGTGGTCGGTCAACGAGGGCCTCGACGCCGAGCGCACCCAATGGTCGATCAACAATTCGGTCGAGAATGGCGACATCAAGCCGGAGACCAAGCCGACGGTCGAGCAGGTCGCCAACATGGCGCTGGCGCGCGAGGCGGTCGAGAAGACCGGAGGCCGGAAAACCTTCGGCAAGTGCACGATATAGAACCGGCTCGTAGGGTGGGTTGAGATTGTAGGGTGGGCAAAGGCGCGCAGCGCCGTGCCCACCGCGTCATTCGCCGAATGTGTTTGACAACATGGCAGGCACGTCACCGCCCCAATCCAACGGCAAGTCGCCGCGCTCGACGAAGCGATGGAAGCTACTGTGCGGCCGATCGCAAACTCGCGAAACGAGTCCGTGCTTGACCGGGTTGAAGTGGATGTAGTCAATATGGCGTGTCAGATCCTGTTCATCGCGGATTGCATGCTCCCAGTATCGGCGTTGCCAAATGCCCTTTTCACGTTTGGCAACCTTGCTCGGTGAGCGGGAAGCGGAAGCAGGCAGGCGTCGAGAGAAGCCTCCCTTGATGAGATTCCATCGCTTCGGGTAGTCGATGTCGGTCGCTGGGAGGCACCAGATTGCGTGAAGGTGCTCCGGAAGGATACAGATCGCGATCGTCTCGAACGGCAGCTGGGCCTGAACGGAACGATAGGCCGTTCGAAGGAGATCGATTTCTCGAACCAGAAGATTGCTGGAGCGGTCGGCAAGCGTTACCGTAAAGAAGAACGTGCCACCCTCGATCTTTGCTCTCAGATAGTGAGGCATGCAAGGCCGGCGCGTTCAGGCGGTGGGCACGGCGCTACGCGCCTTTGCCCACCCTACAAGAATAACGTTGGAGGAAACAGGTCCATGAACATCCAGCCGCCGCGGATCGGTCCGCAACCGTGGGAGATCGTCCGCACCAAGCTCGACCAGTCGCTGCCGTTCGCGAACATGCGCGAGACGCCGTATTACCGCGACTGCATCTGGGACCAGTTCTCGAAGAAGGAATACGACCGCCGCTACGCCGCGTTGCGGGCCAAGATGCGCGAGGCCAAGCTTGACGCGATCATCGCGCCCGGCGGCCCGAGCCACTGGAGCTTCGGCGGCGCCATGCTGTGGCTGACCGGCCACTGGGAGTGGCACGCGCTCGCGGCCTATGTGCTGGTGCCGCTCGAGGGCGAACCGACGCTGATCTACTCGATGGGCGGCACCCATGCGGAAGCCGTGCGCCGCCAGGTCGACGTCGTGGTCAAGGACGTGCGCCACAGCCGCAACGGCCGCTACGCCGACATCATGGTCGAGCGGCTGCGCGAGCTGAAGCTCGAGCGCGGCCGGATCGGGTTGATGGAGATCGACCCGCGCCACAACGACTACATGCCGGTCAACCAGTACAACGTGCTGCGGCACAATCTGCCGGACGCCGAGCTCGTGTTCACCTCGGGCTTCCTGCACGAGCTGCTGTCGGTCCACAGCGAGGAAGAGCTCGCATGCGTTCGCGTCGCCGGCAAGCTCTGCGAAGATGCGATGAATGCCATGGTCGCGCGCGCGAAGGCCGGCGTGAAGGAATATGAGCTGCGGGCCGCGGCCGGCGCCGCCATCCTCGAGGGCGGCGGCGACATCGACTTCCTGATCATCGGCTCGACGCCGATGGACAATCCGGCGCTGATCTTCGGCAATCCGCGCCCGTCGGCGCGCGAACTGAAGAAAGGCGACATCATCAACATGGAGCTGGCCGCCGGCTACCGCGGCTACACCGCGCAGATCGGCTCGCCGATCTGCGTCGGCGAGCCGAACGACATGGTGCGGAATTTCTGGGAGAAGATCACGCTGCCGGGCTATCGCAAGATCGTCGCCGAGATCGCGCCCGGCAAGCCGGTCGAGAACATGCGCCAGGCGAGCCGCTTCTTCCGCGACAACGGCTACCAGTCGCGCCCGACGCAGGTGCACGGCATCGATCTCGTCACCGACAAGCCGCACGTGGTCGCCGAGCACGTGTCGGCCGAGCCGTTCGAGCAGGTGCTGAAACCCGGCATGATCATCATGGCCGAGCCCAATCCGATCTCGGCCGACGGCCTGTTCGGCATCTTCCTCGGCCACACCTTCATCGTGACCGACAAGGGTCACGAGGTGGTCGACAACTTCCCGCTGGAGATCGCCGTCGCGAAGTGGTGAGGACACGTCATGGCCGGGCTTGTCCCGGCCATCCACGACTTTCGTTCCGAGGTTTCGAGACGTTGATGCCCGCGACAAGCGCAGGCATGACGAACAACATCGACCGTTGCTTATCTACTCCGCCGGCGCCGGCTCCGCCGCCGGCCACATGTGCGCGCGCCAGCGCAGCGCGATGATGATCGTGCAGGCGAGGCCGAGCGCGGCGTAGAGCGTTGCGGTGGCGGCAAAGCCGATGCGTTCGATCAGCGCGCCGGCAATCAGCAGGCCCACCGGCAGGCTGTAGATCGCCATCATCCGCACGCCCATGATGCGGCCGCGGAAGCGCGGGCCGGATTCGCGCACCAGGATCACCGTCAGGCTCACCATGGCGAGGCTTTGGAACACGCCGGTGACCAGCAGCATGACGATGCCGCCGGGCAGGGTGTGCATCTGCGCGAAGATCAAGAGCAGGACATGCCAGGCGACCGCCGCGGCGATCATCAGGCGCGGAAGCTGCGAGAAGGCCGAGACCCGGCTCATCAGCACGCCGCCCAGCATGGCGCCGAAGGAGATGCTGGCGATCAGGTAGGCCAGGCCCGCCTGGTCGACGCGGTAGATCTCGCGCGCGACATAGGGCAGGAGCGCATTGGTCAGCGGGAATGCCGTGAAGTTGAACAGCAGCACCAGCCAGATGATCGCCATCAGGCTCGGCGTGTTCCAGATGTGGATGACGCCCTCGCGCAGGTCGTTCCAGGCCGACACGCGGCCGGTGACGGCCGCGGTCACGGGCTCGGTCACTTTCTTGGAATGCGCTGAATCCGTCTGCGACGTCATGAGCGCGCTGGTCGCGTAGAAGATCGCAATCACGATATAGGTCGGCCCCATGCCGAGCCACGCGAACAGGCCGGCACCGGTGAGCGCGCCGGCAATGCGCGCGGAGTCCGACGTGATGCGCGACATGCCCATCGCGCCGGTCAGCTGCTCGCTCGGCATGGTGTCGGCAATCAGCGCGGCGCGCAGCCCGAGGTCGGACGGGCGGACGAGCCCCATGAATCCGACCAGCACCAGCACGATCGCCGGATTGAGCGCGCCGGCGAAGGCGAGCGTCATCAGCGTCGTGGCGATCGCGGCGTAGAACAGGCGCATCGCGGTCAGGAGGTTGCGCGGGCCGATGCGGTCGCTGACGACGCCGAGGATCGGCGCGATCAGCGTGCCGCCGTGCTGCAAGGCGCCGAACAGCGTCAGCAGCACCACCGAGCCGGTCTCGACCAGCACGTACCAGCCGAGAATCAGGAACTCCATCTCCAGCGCCCACGACGTCAACAGGTCCGCCGGCCACTGGAAGCGGTAGCTGCGAGACCGGAACGGCGCGAGCGTGGACTTCATTGCGAGAAGGAACCCGGCAGGGACGAGTGTGCAGTGCAGCACGAGAGAGGCGCGCAACTGCGATTGCGCGCCTCATAGTCCATAGCTTCAGCGGTAAGGCAATCAGTGGCGACGCAGATCAGCCGTGCTTGATGAAGGTGCCGTTGCGCAGCTCCGACACCGCCTGCTGCAGCTCGGCCTGCGTGTTCATCACGATCGGCCCGTACCACGCGACCGGCTCCTCGATCGGCTTGCCGGACACCAGGAGGAAGCGGATGCCTTCGTCGCCGGCCTGCACCGTCACCTCGTCGCCCGAGTCGAACACCACCAGCGAGCGGTTGCCGGTGCGTTCGCGCACCAGGGTCTCGCTGCCGTCACCGTTCTCCTTCTCGGTGAGCACGCCGAACGGCGCCGACGCGCCGGAGAACGTGCCGGAGCCTTCGAACACGTAGGCAAAGGCGTGCCGGCCGACTTCGACCGGCAGCGTCTTGCGCTTGCCCGGCGGCACGAACACGTCGAGATAGCGCGGATCGGCGGCGACGCCTTCGACCGGGCCTTTCTGGCTCCAGAAGTCGCCGGTGATGATGCGCACGCGGGTGCCGTCGTCGTCCGTCACCTCGGGGATGACGGCGGCGGGAACGTCCTGGTAGCGCGGCGCGGTCATCTTGAGCGAGGAGGGCAGGTTCGCCCACAGCTGGAAGCCGTGCATGCGGCCCTTCGCGTCGCCCTGCGGCATCTCCTGGTGCATGATGCCCGAGCCGGCGGTCATCCATTGCACGTCGCCGGCGCCGAGCTTGCCGGTGTTGCCGAGGCTGTCGCGGTGCTCGACGTCGCCCGCCAAGACGTAGGTAATCGTCTCGATGCCGCGATGCGGATGCCACGGGAAGCCGGCCATATAGTCGGCCGGGCGATCGTTGCGGAAATCGTCGAACAGCAGGAACGGATCGAACTCGGCGGTGGTGCCGAAGCCGAAGGCGCGATGCAGCTTCACGCCGGCGCCTTCCATGGTCGGCGTGGATTGGGCGATTCGCTTGACGGGTCTGATGGACATGGGTGCCCCACGGTGAGGGTGAACGGGATTTGCCAGCTATGTGGGGACGCCGGCGCAACAGTTCCAGTTCGGGCTCTGCGTCCGGCGCAGGGCTGACACGTGCGCCGGCGCCTCGCGGGGCGTTAGTGCCGTTGCCGCGGCTCCGCCGCGCGCGCCTGCCAGAACCCGAGAACCTGGCGCGCGGTCTCGCGCGACAGCCGCTTGTAGTCCTCGCTCAGCTTTTTGCGATCGTGCGGTGTGAGGGCATGATGGGCGCCGCGGTTGCTCAGGATCGCGTCGACCGTCGACCAGCCGAGCGCGGCGACCCGGCAGGGCACGAGCAGGCCGTCGTTGCGGGGGCTTCCCATCAGGGCGTCGATCACCTCGAGTGGCGCCATTGAGAGCAGCGCCAGCGCCGCGACCAGCTCCTCGTATTTGTGCGTCCTCGCGAACTCCGCCAGCGCCGCCTCGTCGAGCTCGCCCTGCCGATGCTTTTCGCGGACGATCGCCTGTGCGCGCGCGAAATCGCGTGGCGCGGTCACCTCCCAGCCGATCTCGCGCGAGACGAAAGCCAGCACACGCTCGATCTCGCGCCGCGTTTCGGGCGGTGCCTGCGACAGCAGCCGGGATCGCACCGTCTTGCTCGCCTGCAGCAGGAGCCGCTCGAACAGGTGTTGAGGGACATCGAGCCGCAGACCGACTGCGACCGCGAGCTGGTCGTCGCTCTGCGCTTTGACCACCAGTGTCGTGTGGCCGCTCTCCGAAAAACGGGCGCCCGCGTTCTGCGCAAGCTTGTAGATGACCTCCCGGTTGCCGCGATCCAGGAGGATATCGGTCACGGATTGATCGAGCTGCCGACGGCCGGAGATCGCCAGCAGGTGACCCTGGCTCTTGGCGCGCGCGATCTGCATCAGCTCCTCGGCGGAAAGCCGCGGTGAGTTCGTCAAGACCGGCTCTGCGACGATGAGCTCATCGTCGATCGCCAGCCGCCGGATCACACGGATCGGTGCGCGCTCGACCAGCGCCAGGCGCGTCGACAGCTCCGCCCGCGCACGCGTGTCGATCCTCTCGATCAGGAAGCCGAGTACGTCTTCGAACAGGCGGACCTGGTCCTCGCTGAAACGGTCTGCGCCGGAGAGAAACAGATCGGTGACCCGCTGGAGCGCGTCAGCGCATTCATCCGCGTCGCCATGGGTCGCGCGCTCGAGTTCGGAGATCACGGATGGTTGCGCCTGCGCCATCGATGCCTCGGAAATCGCATTGAAGGGTGAACCGGGATGCTGGTTGCGTCGGCAAATCGACGCTAGTCGACAATCGCTAATGGATTGCTGCCGGCGTGGCGCACACCGCAGGGATGCTTGCGGCGGCGTTAACTGAACGCCTTCAATTGCGATATTCAGCGCGCGGGCGGCGCGGCCGCGGCCGGACGCGGCGCCGCCGGGAAATTCGGGTTCGGCGTCGCGGTCTTGGGCGCCGCCGGTTTCGCCGTCGTTGTTGCGGTGGTCGTCGGACCCTTCGCGGCGGCCGGCTTGGGCGCCGCGGGCTTGGCGGTGGCGATCAGCTTGCCGTCTGCAATCCGGCTGTCGAGCTCGCGCAGGGCGGCGGCAGGGTCGATCAGGCCCCAGCCGTACTGATCGTCTCGGCCTTTGGCGTTGAGATTGCGTGCGGTCGAGGTCAGCACCTCGAGCACGGTCCGGACGTCGATCGACGGATGCCGTTCCACCAGCAGCGCGGCGACGCCGCTGACATGCGCGGCGGCCACCGACGTGCCGGTGGTGAGCTGATAGGTGTCGGCGGGGGCGGGCACCATCACGTCCACGCCGGGCGCCGCGACCGCGAGATGCGGACCGCGCACCGCCTGCGCGAACAGGGTGTCGCTTTCGTCGGTCGCGGTCACCGCGATCACGTGCGGATCGGCGGCCGGGTAAAGCGGCGGCGATTTCGCGCCCATGTTGCCGGACGCTGCGATCAGGATGACGCCCTTGGCGGCGGCATTGCGCATCGCGAGCTGGATCATCGGATCGTAAGGGCCGGCGAAGCTCATATTGATGATGCGCGCGCCTTTGTTGATCGCCCACTCGATGCCGGCGATGATCTGGCGCGTGGTCGCTTCCGGGGTCTGCCGGGTCGTGGTCGAGAACGCATGCACCGCCAGGATGCGGGCGTTCGGCGCGATGCCGAGCAGCTTGCGGTGCGAGACGATCGCGCCGGTCATGCCGGTGCCGTGCGAGTGCGCCTGCTCCGGTTTGCCGACCGCTCCGTATTCCTCGACGATCGCGCCGGCGAGATCGGGATGGTTGAGATCGACCTTGGAGTCGATCACCGCCACCAGCACCTCGCGGCCGGTGGCGACCTTGTGAACTTCGGTGAGGTTGAGCTTCTCGACGGTGTATTGCTCGGGCGATCCCGCCGCGCTCGACGTCTCCGACGCGGTGTCCTGCACGATCTGATAGACGTAGTTCGGCGAGGCGATTCCGACGCGCTCGGTCTCCAGCGTCTGCACCACGTCGTTGACGCGCCGTCCCGGCGGCAGGCTGAAATGATAGAGCGTGCCGCCGGTGATGCCGCTCTGCTGCACGCCGACCACGGTCAGGCCGAGGCGCTTGGCCTGCGCATCGACGGCTTGGCGCGACACGGCGGGACCGACATGGAACACCATCTCGGTCGGGACGTAGCGCGTCTCGGTCGGCGGCGGCACGGCGGTGAAGCCGGCGGTGCCGGGGAACGGACGCGGCGGCAGGCGCACCCGCGCGACGTTGATGTCGCGGCGGTGGTCGAGGCGGATCTTGCCGCGGTCGACCGGGCTCTTCGCCTGCGCGATCCGGGTGGCGGCGCGCTTGTCGGGCATCGTCTTGCCCTTGGCGAATTTGAGCTCGCCGGCCTTGTCCTTGCCGGACGCAACGTCGCCTTTGCCGAGCTTGTCCTTGCCGAGCTTGTCTTTACCGAGCTTGTCTTGCGCGAGCTTGCCCTTGCCGCCGAGCTTGTCTTTCGCGAGCTCGCCTTTGCCCAGCTTGTCCTTGCCCAGCTTGTCCTTGGTCAGCGCGTCCTTCGACAGCCGGTCTTTGCCGCCGAGCTTGTCCTTGGTCAGCGCGTCCTTCGACAGCCGGTCTTTGCCGCCGAGTTTGTCCTTGGTCAGCGCGTCCTTCGACAGCCGGTCTTTGCCGCCGAGCTTGTCCTTGGTCAGCGCATCTTTCGACAGCCGCTCCTTGCCGCCAATTCTGTCTTTGCCGCCAATTTTGTCCTTGCCGAGCTTGTCCGTGACCCGGTCGGCCGGACCCTTGCCGAACTTGTCCTTGAGCCGGTCGCGCGCGATCAGGTCCTTGGCCCTGTCGCCTTTGGTGAACTTCTCCAGCGCGCCCTTGTTCTTGGTGACGTTGCCGATCGCATCCTTCGCGCCCTGTCCCTTCTGCAGCTGACCCTTCAGGTTCGGCGCGGGCTTGCCCTTCAGCACGTCTTTCGGGACCGACTTGCCCTTGGCCTTGTCGACCGCCTGCCGCACGACGTCGAGGCCGAGCTGGGCGCGGGCATGATCAAGCGCGAACGCAGAGGCGCCCAGGATCACCAGCGCAATGGCCGCGATCCGCACGCCCCGCCGCGAATGATGGTGAGTTCCTTGCCGCATGGTCCCAGCTGTCAGCCCCAAACGGGTCCCCGACCGTTCAATAGGGCGGGATTGTGCCGACTTTGCGTCTGGCAAGCCAAGCATACCACCGGATTAAACCGGCCATTGCTCCAGCCGGTAGGCCGAATCCCAGAACATCCATTCGAGCTGGGTCGCGCGGGTGAAGGCGAAGTGCATCCGCTCGCGCAGGTTTTCCGAGGCCGTGGCCGCGACCTCGTCGGTCGCCTCGATCGTCGCCTTCACCGCGCTGTGGAACTGCTCGCCGGCATAGGTGTCGATCCAGGCCTGGTACGGGTTGGCCGCCGCCGCACGGCCGTGGATGTCGCGCCCGACCTCGGCATAGATCCAGAAGCAGGGAAGCAGCGCCCCCAGCAGCACCTCATAGGGTTCCGCATAGGCGGTGGCGACCAGGTAGGACACATAGTGGTGGCAGGCGGGCGAGAGCGGCGTCTTGTCGAAGACGTCGGCGGTGATGCCGTAGCGCTCGAAGAACGAGCCGTGCAGCGCGCGCTCGACCACGATCGCGCCTTCCGCCGACTTCGCGAACTGGATCAGGCGCTCGGGCGAGGGCGCCTTGGCTGCGGCGAGCGTCAGCGCGCGGCCGAAGCCGATCAGGTAATGCGCGTCCTGCGTGATGTAGTGCCTGAAGCGCGCCTCGCTCAGCGTGCCGGCGGCGAGGTCGGCGTTGAACGGCATGGCGCGGATGGTTTCATACGCGCGCGCGTTGCGCGCCCAGGCGGCGGCGGAGAAGGAGTCGTCTGCGTCGGTCATTGTGAGGTCTAGTTGTCGTGCGTCAGGGGTCAGCTTAGCGAAGCAAGAATATCCGCGCGGGTCACGCCTTTCGCGGCCGCTACTTGACGCAGAATGGCATTGAGTGTGCCGATGCGGAGCGGCTTGTGGTCCGGCACCGACAGGCGGTGATGTTGTGGGGTGTCCGTCTGCAAGATGATGTGGCTGCCGACTTGGTTGACCTGCCGGTAACCCCACCGGGCGCACAGGCCGCGCGCCAGGTCGCGACCGGATAGCTCGCGTGGCAACTTCACGCGATCACTTCATCGCGCACCAAATGCAGGCGAAGGCGCGCAGGCGCGGGCCGATCGAAGTAGAAGGCCTTCACGGCTTCGCGCACATTGGCGCGCAGTTCGTCCCAGCTGTCGGCCTGTGTGACGATGCTTTCGCCCAAGGCTTCCGCGACGAAGCCGCCGTCGGCCTCCTGCGTGACTTCGAATACCAGTTCGTTCATGGCATGAAGCTTAACGGCTTTTCGCCGATGCGACAAGCTTACGCTTGTCACGCCGATCGCGCAGAATCCGTTGTCTGACGACGCGTGAACACGAGGCTAAGGTTGTTCGCCGGCATGGCAACGCGCTCGATGAAATCGAAACCGTGGCCGTCCGCCAGCTTGCGGACATCGCCGGTGTCGCGCACGCCCCACGCCGGATCGCGGGCGCGCAGGCTTGCGTCGAACGCCGCGTTGCTCGGCGCGGTGTGCTCGCCGTTCTCCTTGAACGGTCCATAGAGAAAGAGCACGCCGCCGGCCACCAGCAGCCGCGCGGCGCCCGCCATCAGGCCCTGTGCCGCTTCCCACGGCGAAATGTGGATCATGTTGATCGAGACGACCGCGTCCGCGCGTTCGACCGGCCAGCGCGGCGCCATCACGTCGAGTTCGATCGGCGCGCGCAGGTTCGGCGCATTGGCAGCCGCGCGATGGGCCGCGATGCTGGCGAGCGCGTCGGGGTCGATGTCGGTCGGCTGCCAGGTGAGGCGGGGAAATTGCCGTGCGAAATAGGCCGCGTGCTCGCCGGTGCCGGCGGCGATCTCCAGCACGGTTCCCTGGTCGGGCAGATGGCGGCGGAGCACCGCGAGGATCGGGTCGCGGTTGCGCGCGACCGCGGGCGAGAGTAGGGCGGCGGGCGGTGGACGGACGCTCATGCTGCACCTGACGGTGCCGGCGCGTGGCGCAGTCCTGATCGCGGGGGCATCGGTACCTCGACGACAAGGCTCGAACAACTAACGCAAAAATACTTCTTCGCCAGACTTGTTTGGAGCTATCGCGAGTCCAGTTACAGCGTTGACCGGATTGATTGCCGTGAAGATCGTTTGCCGGATTGGCCGGGGGGATGGCGGCGCGGATGCGCCGGCGCTCTCTGGCGCGGACGGACAGCGTTATGCTGGGGCACCGACGCCGGCGTTGCAGGGTATTCTAACACCGGTGCACAGAGTGGTAAGTGCTGTAAGTATGTAAGATTGCGATCGCAACATGCTGATGCACAAGGCAAATTGCGCGATTTTTCGATCTTACACCGCATCATGCGGGCCTGCGCCGGTGTAAGATTGGCAGTCCGGCGAAAAGACGCGTCCAGGAGACGTAACCATGCGACCGTTCGAGGGTATCCGAGTCATCGACGCCACCCATGTGCTGGCGGGCCCGTTCGCGACCTATCAGCTCGCGGTGCTGGGCGCCGACGTGATCAAGGTCGAGCATCCCGACGATCCCGATCAGAGCCGCGGCAACGGCACCGACAAGGCGCTCAACGACAAGAATATGGGAACGGCGTTCCTGACCCAGGCCTCCAACAAGCGCTCGATCACGCTCGACCTCAAGTCCGATGCCGACCGCGAGCTGCTCAAGAAGCTTGTCGCGACCGCCGACGTGTTCGTCGAGAACTATCGCCCCGGCGCATTCGAGGCGCTCGGCCTCGGCTACGAGACGCTGTCGAAGATCAATCCGCGGCTGATCTATGCCTCGTTCTCCGCCTTCGGCCAGCAGGGCCCGCGCGGCGGGCAGACGGCGTACGATCACGTCATCCAGGCGACCTCCGGCATCATGGCGATGACGGGAACCAAGGACGTACATCCGGTGAAGCTCGGCTCCCCGGTGGTCGACTATGCGACCGGCATGACCGGCGCCTTCGCGCTGTCGGCCGCGCTGTTCCAGCGCGAGCGCACCGGCCGCGGCCAGCGCATCGACATGGCGATGCTCGACGTCGCGATGATCCTGATGAGCTCGCTGCTCACCGGCTATCTGCGCAACGGCACCCATCCGAAGCCGCACGGCAATCGCCATCCGCACGCGACCAACGGCGCGTTCGAGACCAGGGACGGCCTGGTGATGCTCGGCGCCAGCAATTTGCGTCAGCAGAAGCGGCTGTGGACGCTGCTCGGCCGGCCCGAGATGGTCAAGAAGACCAACAACGAGCGCGACGCCGACCATGCGCGCGAGATCGCGGTCCTCTCCGAGATCATGCGCACGCGCACCGCCGACGAATGGGAGCAATTCCTACAGGCGAACCATGTGCCGGCGGCGCGGGTGCGCAGCATGGGCGAGGCGGTCGCCGATCCGCAGATGGCGAGCCGCGGCGTCATCCACCGCCACGCCGGTGTCGACGGCATCGGCGACTTCGGCGTGCCGCTGGCGGCGTTCAAGTTCGCCCATGACGGTCCGCGCATCGACGCGCCGCCGCCGGCGCTCGGCCAGCACAACGAGGAGATCCGGCGCGAGCTGACGCAAGGGGCTGGCTCCAACCGCTGATTCATGCTCTGAAGCCCGGCCTGCCCCGACCGCACGCACCCACATTGCTTTGGAATCACGCATGGCCATTCCCGCCGACGAAAACGCCCGCCGTGTTCCCGCCGCCGCCATTCTTGCCTACATGACCGACGCTTTCCGCGCCTGCGGGCTGCCCGAGGCCGACGCCAAGACCGTCGCCGGCGCGATGCTCGACGCCGACCTCTCCGGCTCCGACGCCCACGGCATTTTCCGGCTTGCCGGCTACGTCAAGCAGCTCAAGTCCGGCGTGTTCAATCCGCGCGCCAACATCACGGTGCTCGAGCGCGGCCCCGCGACAGCGCTGGTCGACGGCGACAACGGCATGGGCCACCTGGTGATGACCTACGCCGCCAATCTCGCGGTCGAGCTGGCGCGCGCGTCGGGCGTCGGCTGGGTCGGCGTGCGGCGCTCCAACCATTCCGGCGCCGGCTCCACTTACGTGAGCATTCCGGTCGCGCACGGCATGGCCGGCATCTACACCGCGGTGTCGTCGTCGAACTTCATGGCGCCATGGGGCGGCGCCGAGCCGTTGCTCGGCACCAATCCGATCGCGGTCGGAATTCCCGCCGGCAACGAGCCGCCGGTGGTGCTCGACATCGCGACCTCGGTGGTTTCGAACGGCCAGATCCGCACCTATGCCAACGCCGGCAAGCCGATGCCGGAAGGCTGGGTGATCAGCCGCAAGGACGGCTCGGCGATCACCGACGGCAAGAAGCTCGACGAAGGCATGTTCATGCCGATGAGCACGTACAAGGGATCGGGGCTTGCGATCGTGCTCGGCCTGCTCGGCGGCCCGCTCAACCGCGCCGCCTTCGGCCGCGACGTGAAGGACGCCAATTCGCCGCCGGAGCGCGAGAGCAACACCGGGCATTTCATCATCGCGCTCGATGTCGCGCGGTTTCTTCCGCCCGATGTGTTCAAGTCGGAGATGGACCGGCACATCCATGATCTTACGTCGTCGAAGAAACTTCCCGGCGTCGACGAGATCCGCATCCCGGGACAGGGCCGCGTGGCGCGTCGCGACGATCGCCAGAAGAACGGCGTGCCGCTGGCGCCCGAGCTGATCAAGCAGGTCGACGATCTGGCGAAGACGCTCAACATCGCGCCGCTGTCGGGACGATCATAGGCGACACGTCATGAGCGATGCAGGACCATCGTCGCAGGGCTCGGCGTTCTGGCGCTTCTCGCTGCAGTTCTATCGCCTGCCGAAAGTCGCCGACGCCTGCATCGCCTTGCAGGAGGAAGCCGGCGTTGACGTCAATCTGCTGCTGTTCCTGCTGTGGCACGCGCGGCAACGCCGGCGTCTCGCAAAGGCCGACGTCACGGCGCTGGAAGCGAAGATCGCGCCCTGGCGCGACGCGACGGTGATCCCGTTGCGCAGCGTACGGCGTGCCCTGAAGTCGCCGCCGGCGCTGGTCGAGCCCGCAACGGCGGAGGCATTCCGCAACCGTATCAAGGCGGTCGAACTCGAAGCCGAGCGATTGCAGCAGGAGGCGATGTACGTGCTGGCGCCGCTCGGGGTGGCAGGTGGCAATCCGGACGAGGCCGCAGCCGCCAACATTGCCGCCTACGAAGAGATGCTGGTCCGGCGGTTCCCGCCGGCCGCCCGCGAGACCTTGCTGGCGGCGTTTGCGGCCATGCCGGCGGCGTGAGCGCGGCGCGTCCACGCGTCTCGCGCGGAAGTGAATGGAAATCACTTGAGTTAGGGCCGTATTTTCAATGCGTTACCCAATTTTTAACGTTATGGTCTTGAATGTGCCTTGTTCATCGTTGATTTCCTTGTGTGGTTCCAACGGCTTGTCACGCCGAGGAGGGGGAATGTTCCTGCGCGCGGCTGCTATCTCTACGCTCATGGTCGGCCTGTCGGTGGCTTCGGCCGGCACGGCGCTGGCTCAGCTTCTGCCGCCACTGCCGCTGCCGGGCTTGTCGCCGCCCCCGATGCGGTCGGTGCCGCCGGTGGCCGAGAACGACAACGACCTGCCGCCCTACGACCCGCCTCCCGGCTATCGCCGCCCGGCACCTTCTCCCTTTGGTCAGCAGCGCACCTACGAGTCGGAAGCGCTCCCGCCGCCCGGCCCCTATGCCGCGCCGGGACGCGAACCGGTTTATTCGCCGCCGCCCGGCTACCAGGAGCCGCGTGGGCCGGTCGGCCGTCCGCAATACGGCGCCGTGCCGCCGCAGCAGGACGATGCCTACCGACCGCCCATGGGTATTGGTCCCGGCGGTCAGCCCGGCGATCCCACCGACATCACGTCGCGCCTGCCGATGGACGACCGTCCGGAGACCGGCCCCCGCAAGGAACTGCCGCCGCAGTTCCGGCGCACGACGGTCGAATACCGCACCCGCGAGCCCGCCGGCACCATCATCGTCGACACCCAGAACACGTATCTCTATCTCGTGCTCGGCAACGGTCAGGCCATGCGTTACGGCATCGGCGTCGGGCGCGAAGGCTTTACCTGGAACGGCGCCCAGCGCATCTCGCGTATGGCCGAGTGGCCGGACTGGCATCCGCCCGCTGAAATGATCGAGCGCCAGCCCTATCTGCCGCGCTTCATGGCCGGCGGCGAAGGCAACCCGCTCGGCGCGCGTGCGCTCTATCTCGGCAACACGCTCTACCGCATCCACGGCACCAACCAGCCGTCGACCATCGGCACGTTCGTGTCGTCGGGCTGCATCCGCCTCACCAACGAGGACGTGCAGGACCTCTACACCCGCGTGAAGGTCGGCACCCGCGTCGTCGTGCTGCCGGGCAAGCCGCCGGCAACCGCTTCCGCGCCGGCGACGATCCCGGGCCGGCCGCCGATGCCGCAAGGCCAGCGCGCCGAAAACTACGACGAGCCGATCCCGCTCCAGCCGCCGGCGGTCATCCGCGCGCGCTGATCGGCATCGGGCGGACTTCAGCCTGGCTGGTAGCGCCCGCCGATCACCGGCGCGCTCACGCCGTGGCCGGGCAGATCCCATACGCCGGCGCCGCCCGGATTCTTGTCGGCGCCGATATTGGCGTCGATGAGATACGGCTTGCCGCTGGCGATCGCAGCCTTCACGGCGTCGGCGAGGTCGCCGGGCCGGTCGACGCTGACGCCGGCGATGCCGGCCGAGCGCGCCATCGCCGCGAAGTCCGGATTGTAGGGCGCGCCGGTCTGCGGATGCCTGAAGTCGGTCGCGAGCTCGCGGCCGCCGAGATAGCCGCGCTGCAGGCCGCGGATCGACGCATAGGCGTAGTTGTTCCACACCACCCAGACCACCGGGAGCTGATACTCCACCGCGGTGCCGAGCACGTTGGCATGCATGAAGAACGCACCGTCGCCGACCACCGCGACGCACGGCCGGTCGGGTGCCGCGAGTTTTGCGCCGAGCACGCCGGCAACGCCGAAGCCCATCGGGCCGAAGCCCATCGAGCCGATCAGCGAGTCCGGGCGCTTCGGCTTGCAGAACTGCAGCAGCCAGTTGTGATGCACGCCGATGTCGCTGACCAGGATGCCGTCTTCCGGCATCACGCGGTCGATCTCATAGGCCGCGCGCTGCGGGTTGATCGGCGTCGCCTCGTCCTTGAAGCCCGGCGCCACCAGCGCATCCCATTCCTTGCGGTAGCCGTCGATCTTGGCGAGCCATTCCTGGCGTGCCGCCGCCAGTGCATCGACATCCTTGCGGCCGGCAACCTCGGCCAGCACCTGGCGTAGGAAGGTGCGCACGTCCGCCATCAGCCCGAGCGCGACCGGGTAGTTGCGGCCGATCTCTTCGGGGTCGATGTCGACGTGGATCAGCTTGGTCGGCGGGATCGTGAACGAGTAGCCGGGAATCCACGAACTCGAGGTGCGGTCGTCGAAGCGCACGCCGAGCGCGAGCAGCACGTCGGCCTGCCTCGCTGCGTGGTTGGCTTGATAGACACCGCCGCGCGAGACCAGCCCCAGCGACAGCGGATGATCGCTCGGCAGCGCGCCAAGCCCGCTCGCCGAGGCCGCGACCGGAATCTGGAGCTTCTCCGCGAGCGCCAGCAACTCCGCCGTGGCGCCGCCGTAACGCACGCCCTGTCCGACCAGGATCACCGGTCGCTTGGCGTTGAGCAGCATGTCCACGGCCTTGGTCACGCCCTCCGGATCGGCGCCGCAACGCGACGAGATGTTGGCGCACCATTCCCGCGGGTCCGGCGTTTCCTCGGACGCGGCTTCCTTGAAGATGTCGAACGGCACGTCGAGCACCACCGGCCCCGGCCGCCCGGTCACCATCGTCTTCCAGGCCTGCCGCACCGCCAGCGCCACCATGTCGCCGCGGGTCGGCTGGAACACCTTCTTGCACATGGTGCGCACGGTCGACGGAAAGTCGGCCTGGTAGTGCCGGTAAAGCTCCTGGAACGCGCCGCGGTTGAACTGGCCGGTCGGCACGTTGCCGGTGATCGCCATGAACGGCACGGAATCGAGATAGGCGTTGGCAAGCGCGATCGGCAGGTTGACCGAGCCCGGGCCGCATGACGTGAAGGTCGCGACCGGCCTGCCCGCCACGCGATAGTATACGTCGGCCATGAAGCCGGCCGTGGTCTCGTGGTGGGTCGAGATGGTCTTGATGTCGCTCGATCGCTCGAACAGCGCGTCGAGCAGCCCGATATTGCCGTGGCCGCACAGGCCGAAGACATAGGGCACCTTCTCGCGCACAAGATAATCGACGATGATCTGGCCGCCGTTGAGGATGTTGGTCGTCATTGGCAGGCCCTACGCCGTCATCACCCGCACCGGCTTGCCGTCGATGAAGCCGCGGATGTCTTCGACCACGCCGGCGAAATAGTTCTGGTAGTTCTTCAGCGCGACGTAGCCGAGATGCGGCGTGAGCACGACGTTGTCCATCTTGCGCAGCGGATGGTCTTTCGGCAGCGGCTCGACGTCGAATACGTCAAGGCCGGCGCCGCCGATCTTCTTGTCGCGCAATGCCGCCAGCATCGCCGCCTCGTCGATGATCGGTCCGCGCGAGGTGTTGATGAGATAGGCGGTCGGCTTCATCAGCGCGATGTCCTTGGCGCCGACCAGGCCGCGCGAGCGCTGCGACAGTACGACGTGGATCGAGATGAAGTCGGACTGCCTGAACAGCTCTTCCTTCGTTACGTATTCGACTCCCGCTTCCTTGCACTTCTCGGGCGTGAGGTTGGTGCTCCAGGCGATCACCTTCATGCCGAAGGCCTTGCCGATCAGGGCGGTGCGGGTGCCGAGCTTGCCGAGGCCGAGGATACCGAGCGTCAAGCCTTCGAGTTCCGGCCCGATGGTGACCTGCCAGGTCTCGCCCGCCTTCAGCCGCGCGTTCTCGTAGCCGATGTGGCGGGTCAGCTCGAGCATCAGGCCGATGGCGATGCCCGATGTCGGGCTGCCGAACGAGCCGGTGCCGCAGACGGTGACGCCCTTCTCGGCGGCCGCCGCCATGTCGATCGAGGCGTTGCGCATGCCGGTGGTGATCAGCAGCTTGAGTTTCGGCAGCTTCTCGATGACGGCACGCGGGAAGCCGGTGCGCTCGCGCATGGCGACGATGATTTCGAAGTCCTGCAACGCCTTGACCACATTGTCGGGCCCGCCCAGGTGCTCGTTGAACGCCTTGAAATCGACGTCGCCCGTCACTTTCGACCAGTCCGCCATCTTGAGCGCGACATTCTGGAAGTCGTCGAGGATTGCACAGCGATACTTGGCCATGTGGTCTTGGTCCTTATGCAGGTTCGAGCGGGCGGGTCATGGGTCGACCGGCGGGCCGCGGGGAGGGATCAAATGGGGCGTGGGCGCGGTCCGGTCGGGCGAATATCAGCCTAACAAACGCGAAACCGGCGGACCCTGCAATGGGGCCGCCGGCGGTAGCCAAATCCTGATTTAGAAGACGTCCTTAGCGCTCGATACGCGCCAGGCCATGCATGACGGGAGTCTCGGCCGTGGGGGCCATGTGCTTGGCACGCCACTTCGGGCCGGGGCCGCGCATGTAGTGCAGCTCGGGGCGATAGGGGTCGACCATCGACCGGAACAACCGGGTGAATTCGGCAAGTCCGTGGCGTCGCCCGGTTTGCGGAACTTTCTTGTTGAACGTACCCATCGCCGTCTCCTGTCGGCCGACCAGTGGCAAGCTCGACGTGCTGCCTTTTGGTCGCGCCACAACGCGCCCTGGTTCGGACCCGATTCTCTGCCCGAATTCATTAAAAACTGGTAGGTATTCGCTGAGACTTCGCTCGATTTGCGATCAGCGTTGCCGAGAAGTTACGGTCGCCGGCAGCTGCAGATGCAAGTATCCCCGATCCCTCCGAGGGGAGCAGTCAAGCGACCGGTCAGGGCGAGAATTCGACGGCTCTTGGGCCGTGCAGCGGTCTTGCCGGGAACGATTCTGGCCGTTACATCAGCCGCAAATTCCCGAAACCTAAAGCAGCGCTGGACGGACGCGCTCGAAACGTAGAGGGCAGGGCGCTCCATGGCGCGGCAGTTCATCTATCACATGCAAGGCCTCTCCAAGTCCTATCCGGGAAACCGGAAGGTATTGGAGAACATCCACCTGCAGTTCTACCCGGACGCCAAGATCGGCGTGCTGGGCGTGAACGGGTCGGGCAAATCGACCCTGCTGCGGATCATGGCCGGCATCGACACCGACTATAACGGCGAGGCCTGGGTCGCCGAGGGCGCCCGCGTCGGCTACCTGGAGCAGGAGCCCCAGCTCGATCCCGACAAGACGGTGCGCGAAAACGTCATGGAAGGCGTCGCGCCGCAGAAGGCGATCCTGGACCGCTACAACGAGCTCGCCACCAACTATTCGGACGAGACCGCCGACGAGATGACCAAGCTGCAGGACGAGATCGAGGCCAAGGGGCTTTGGGATCTCGACTCCAAGGTCGACCAGGCCATGGACGCGCTGCGCTGCCCGCCGGACGATGCCGATGTGGCCAAGCTCTCGGGTGGCGAGCGCCGCCGGGTCGCGCTCTGTCGGCTGTTGCTGGAGCAGCCCGAGCTGCTGCTGCTCGACGAGCCGACCAACCACCTCGACGCCGAGTCCGTGCATTGGCTGGAAGGCCACCTGCGCAACTATCCGGGGGCGATCCTGATCGTGACCCACGACCGCTACTTCCTCGACAACGTCACCGGCTGGATCCTCGAGCTCGACCGCGGCCGCGGCATTCCCTACGAGGGCAACTACACCGCCTGGCTGGCCCAGAAGCAGAAGCGCCTCGAGCAGGAGGGCCGCGAGGAAGAGTCGCGCCAGCGCACGCTCGCCCGCGAGCAGGAGTGGATTTCGGCCTCGCCGCGCGCCCGGCAGGCCAAATCGAAGGCCCGCTACAATGCGTACGAAGAGCTGCTCAAGAAGGCGGCCGAGAAGCAGACCCAGACCGCGCAGATCGTCATCCCTGTCGCCGAACGGCTCGGCCAGAACGTCATCGACTTCGAAGGCCTCACCAAGGGCTTCGGCGACAACCTCCTGATCGACGACCTCTCGTTCCGGCTGCCACCGGGCGGCATCGTCGGCATCATCGGCCCGAACGGCGCCGGCAAGACCACGCTGTTCCGCATGATCACGGGCAGCGAGAAGCCGGACAAAGGCACGATCAAGATCGGCGAGTCGGTCCATCTCGGCTATGTCGATCAGTCGCGTGACAGTCTCGACGGCTCGAAGACCGTCTGGGAGGAGATCTCCGACGGCAACGACATCATCCTTCTTGGCAAGCGCGAGATGAACTCGCGCGCCTATTGCTCGGCGTTCAATTTCAAGGGGCCCGACCAGCAGAAGAAGGTCGGATCGCTGTCCGGCGGCGAGCGCAACCGCGTGCATCTCGCCAAGATGTTGCGTTCGGGTGCCAACTTGCTTCTGCTCGACGAGCCGACCAACGATCTCGACGTCGACACCTTGCGCGCGCTTGAAGAGGCGCTCGAGGATTTCGCCGGCTGCGCTGTCATCATCAGCCACGATCGCTGGTTCCTCGATCGCATCGCGACCCATATCCTCGCCTTCGAGGGCGATAGTCATGTCGAATGGTTCGAGGGCAACTTCCAGGACTACGAGGCCGACAAGATGCGCCGCCTCGGCACGGATTCGACCATTCCGACGCGGATCAAGTACAAGAAGTTCTCGCGCTGACCTTCCCGAGCGGCAATGGCTGGTCTTCTCGATCGATTGCCGTTCCGACGCCTCCTCAGGCGCGGTCCCCATATCCTGGTTCTCGATGACTACCCGCCTGATCGGGCGATCGGAGCGGGCGTTCCGCGCGCGGTCGAGATGCTGCGGGCGTTGGCGGCCTTTGGCGCGAAGGTCACCATGTGGCCGCTGGGGCCGCCCATGGCTGTCGGTCGGGCGGAGATTCACGGCGCGTCTATTGTGCGCGGCGCCGGCAATGTTGACCGCCTGCGCGGCTACCTGCAACGTCATGGCCCGTCGTTCGACGCCATCATTGTCTCGCGCCCCCACAATATGCGGACGTTCCTCTCGGCCGTGGTACGAAAGCCAGCGAGCCCCGCGGGGCCGCCGGTATTCTATGACGCAGAGGCCCTCTACGCGGAGCGCGACATCATCCGGAGCGAGGTGATGGGCGCCCCGCTGCCGGCTGACGAGGCGAGGCGGATGATTGACGAAGAACTCGATCTGGCCCTGAATGCGCAGATCGTCCTGACCGTCAATCAAAAAACCGCATCCTCCTTCCAGGCAGCGGGCCACCAAGACGTCCGCGTGCTCGGCTATGCGATCGAACCGCAGCCAACGATTCCGTCGTTCGAGCAGCGCAACGGCTTCCTGTTCGTCGGGCCGACCCGGATCGAGAGCGAGCCCAACAGCGACGCCGTGGTGTGGTTTGCCGACCAGGTGCTGCCGCGGCTGCGCGGCCGGCTGAACAGCGATGTCTCGCTGACCGTCGCGGGCACGACGGGCGCGCGCAATGTGCGGATGTGCGCCGCGAAAGGTCTGGATATCAAGGGTCCGATCGCCGACCTGCGCGATGTCTATGCCCGGGCGCGCGTGTTCGTCGCGCCGACGCGGTTTGCTGCCGGCATTCCGCTCAAGGTCTACGATGCTGCCGCCCATGGCGTGCCGGCCGTTGTCACGCCGATGCTTGCCGAAAGCATCGGCTGGACGCACGAGCGCCAGGCGCTGGTTGCGCAGACGCCGGATGATTTCGCGGCCGCCTGTCACCGTCTGCATGAGGATAAGAGTTTGTGGGAGCGCATCCGTTCCGCCGCGCTCGCCGCCATCACCGAGGAGTGCCGCCCCGCGCATTTCGACCGCGTGATCGCAGACTTGCTGTCGACGATCGGGAACAATCGACGCTGAAAGGTCGCCGCATGGCCGAAGACTGGTCCGCGAAGCAGTACCTCAAGTTCGAGGACGAGCGCACGCGTCCGCCTCGTGATCTGCTGGCGCAGATTCCGCTGACCAATCCCAAGCGTGTGGTCGATCTCGGCTGCGGCCCTGGCAATTCCACCGAGCTGTTGATCGAGCGCTATCCCAACGCCGAGGTGATCGGCGTCGATTCCTCGCCCGACATGCTCCGCCAGGCACGCGAGCGCTTGCCGAACTGCAAATTCGTCCAAGGCGATCTCGAGACCTGGTTGCCGGAGCCCGGCACCGACCTTCTGTTCGGCAATGCCGTGTTCCAGTGGCTGCCGGATCATCCCCAGGTCTTGGCGCGTCTGCTCACCGCGCTGCCGACGGGTGGCGTTCTGGCGGTGCAGATGCCCGACAACACCCATGAGCCCGCGCTCCAACTCATGGCGAAGGTCGGTGCCGACGGCCCGTGGGCGGACGCGATCGCGAAGTCGGATGCCGCGCGCAACGATCTCCTAACTCCGGAGCAGTTCTACGATTTGTTGCGTCCGCTTTGTAATCATCTCGACGTCTGGCACACCCACTACCAGCACCTGATGCCGAACCACGCCGGTGTGGTGGAATGGTTCAAGGGCTCATCGCTGCGGCCGTTCTACGAGGTGCTTGAAGGCAGGACGCGCGAGCAATATCTCGCCGCCTATGCCGACGCGATCACGCGCACCTATTCGGCGCGCTACGACGGCAAGGTTATGCTGAGGTTTCCGCGACTGTTTATTTTGGCCGTTCGTTAATCGCTGCCGTTGCTCGCGCTTTTCTTCACCCGCACCTTGCTGGCGATCGGGCCGGTGTCGCCCATGGCGTCGACGTAATAGACCTCGTGGCCGCGCCGCAGATCGTCGAAATCTCCCGACAGCATGGCGTTGCGGTGGAAATAGAGCAGGGCGCCTTGCTGCGTGAGCAGGAATCCGAACTCGCCGCCGGGATCGATCTCGGCGACCTGGCCAAGCGCCTGGTTCGGTCCGTCGTGATGGGGCTCCTTGGTGCGGCCGTCGCGCTTCTCCTTGATGTCCACGAGGCGGCGCTCGGCAATGCGAAACGCCTCGTTGATCGCCTTGTGCAGGTCGGGGCGCTGATATTTCCGCATCAGGTGGTCGGGCTCGTGGCTGACCACGACGTCCGGCCGGCCGGGGATACCGAGCTCGATATGGACCACCGGCGGAATGGTGCCGTTGTGGTTCTTGGCGCGCTGGTCGACGCGGACGCGGCAGGATGTCAGCCGGTCGTAGATTTTCTCGAGGTCGGCGACCCGCTCGCGGATTTCCTGTTCGGCCCAGTCCGAGCTGTCGATATTGTGAAAGGCGACTTCGAGCGGCACCTGCATCTGTTCCTCCGGGTGTTTTCCGACTTTTGGCGTATTTGCGCGCTTATGCTAACGCCCGGAAATCACGATTCGTTGCAGGTTCCGGGAGACCATCAGGGCCATGAGATTTCAAGGACTTGTACTCGCGATTGGTTGTGCCGTCGCAGCCCTGTTGGGCACGCCCGCGCGCCCGGCGCCTGATGCGGCATTCACCCGCTGGCTCGAGAGCCTATGGCCGCAGGTGCAGGCAAAGGGGGTTTCGCGCAAGACATTTTCGGCTGCCATTCACAATCTCGAGCCCGACTTGTCATTGCCGGACCTCGAGCTGCCGGGCCGTAAAGGCCGCGCGCAGCCGCAGCAGGCCGAATTCGTGCAGACGCCGGCGGACTACATCCGCGAGAGATCGATCGCCAGCCTCGCCGACCGCGGCAAGCAGCTTGCGGCGCAGCACCGCGCGACGCTCGCCAAGATCGAGCAGCAATACGGCGTGCCGGCGAACATCATCCTGGCGATCTGGGGGCGCGAGACCGCCTATGGCAGCCACAAGCTGCCGCACAACGCGATCCGCGTGCTGGCGACGCAGGGCTTCTATGGCCGGCGCAAGGACATGTTCAAGGACGAGTTCCTCGACGCGCTGAAGATCCTGGAGGAGGGTCACATCTCGCTCGCGAATATGCGCAGCTCCTGGGGCGGTGCGATGGGCCTCACGCAATTCCTGCCGTCGGAGTTCTACAAGCACGCCGTCGATTTCGACGGCGACGGACATCGCGATATCTGGAGCTCGGTGCCCGACGCGCTCGCCTCCGCCGCGCAGCAGCTCGTGAACAAGGGCTGGAAGCGTGGCCAGCGCTGGGCCTACGAGGTGCGCGCTCCCGCGGGCGTCGACTGCACCACCGGCGTGCCCGAGTTCAAGCAGACCGTGGGCGAATGGATCCAGAAGGGCTTCACGCCGACGCATGGCCGCCGGCCCAGCCAGCACGAGCTCAGCGAGCCGGCATCGCTGCTGCAGCCTGAAGGCATCTACGGGCCGGCGTTCCTCACGCTCAACAACTACTTCGTGATCAAGGAATACAATTTCTCCGATCTCTACGTGCTGTTCGTCGGACACCTGAGCGATCGCATCGGCGACCCGCGCACGTTCGAGACGCCGTGGAGCAAGAACGCGCAGCTCAAGAGCACGCAGGTCGAGAGCATGCAGAACACGCTCATGAAACTCGGGCTCTACAAGGACAAGCTTGACGGCAAGGCCGGCATGCTGACGCGCTCGGCGCTCGGGCAGTATCAGAAGGCCAACCGCCTCAAGGTCGATTGCTGGCCGACCGCCGCAGTGCTGGAGCACATGCAGGCGAGAGCGAAGCGATAGCGCGACCGCACAAAGCAAGACCCGGCGGCGCTGGCGCGTCCGCCGGGTCGGTTTTCCCAGCGTATAGAGAGTTAGTAGCCCGGGCAGACCTGTACTGGCTGGCCCATGTAACCAACCACGCGGCCGTACGGATCGTAGACCGGCTGTGCAGCCCAGTAGCAGCCAGCGTATTGCACCGGCTGGCCGTAGCCCTCGTACACCACATAGCCGCGCGGACGCGAGGCGATGATGGCGCCGGTGATGATTGCGCCGCCGAGAATGCCGGCGGCAACACCGGGGCCCCAGCCCCAGCCGCCGCGACGACCCCACTGAGCGTCAGCGTCGGATACGGAAACGGCCAACGTGCCGGCGATGGTGGCGGCCGCGACCAGTGCAGTCACAGTCCTTTTCATGAAGATCTCCTGCGGGCGGTCGGTCCTGAACCGAGCGCTGTTCGAGAGAGGTTGAATGTTCCCAAACGCCCCCAACTCGACGCCCCCATGCGTCGAAACAAGCGCCAAGAGAATCCGCTTTCAATTTGTCGGAATTTTGATGGTTTTGAAGGCATTTATGAACAGAAGCTTAACGATCGCGCGATCGGGTTCCATCGGCGCGTGAGACTTCAAAAAACGCGGTGCTTGCTCGCCGCGTGACCTGCCTGCCATTCAGCCCCGTTGCAGCAGGAGTGGGAGTAGACACCGCCGAGCCGATCGAGCAGCTTTGAGTTCCCGCAGGCCGGCGTCGACTTCCAGCAGACACCGATGCGCCAGCCCCGGCGCGCGAAGAATTTCTTGGTGCGGGACCTGTTCGCCGGTCCGGCGGACCTGACCGCTGAAGGAGAGAGCCGATGAAAATCGACGGCGGGTGCCACTGCGGCGCCATCACCTATGAGGCGGAGGTCGATCCCGACCACGCGTCGATCTGCCATTGCACCGACTGCCAGAAGCTGTCGGGCACCGTGTTCCGCACGTCGATCCGCGCGGCCAACGACAAGTTCAAGATCCTCACCGGCGAGCCAAAGGTCTATGTGAAGATCGGCGACAGCGGAGGCCGTCGCGCGCAGGCGTTCTGCGGCAATTGCGGCTCGCCGATCTATGCGACCGCGGCCGAAGGCGGCGCACCCTACAACATCCGGGTCGGCACCGTGCGCCAGCGCGATCAGCTCGTGCCGAAGGTGCAGATCTGGTGCCGCTCCGAGCAGCAGTGGCTTCCGATCTTGGGAGCGATCCGCAAGGTCGAGAAACAGGCTTAGACTTTTCGCCGATGACAGGCGGCGGGAACTGGGCGACAATCCCGGAAAGTCGTGCTTCCGGGAGGAATTCGATGCTTCGTTCCGCAGTTGTATCGTTGGCCCTTGCTGGTGCATTGGCGCTTGGTCAGGCGCCGGCGCTGGCGCAGGACTATCCGACGCGGCCGATCACGGTGATCGTGCCGTTCCCCGCCGGCGGGCCTACCGACACCATCGCGCGCGTCACGGCGCAGTCGATGTCGAAGCCGCTCGGCCAGCAGATCATCGTTGAGAACGTCTCCGGCGCCGGTGGAACGCTCGGCACCGCCCGTGCATCGCGCTCCGCGCCCGACGGCTATACGCTGCTGCTCCACCATCTCGGGCTCGCGACTGCCGACACGCTCTATCGCAAGCTGCCCTACGCCACCAAGAAGGCGTTCGCGCCGATCGGCCTCGTCACCGACGCGCCGATGGTGTTCATCGGCAAGTCCGATCTCCCGCCCAACAATTTCGCCGAGCTTGTTGCCCTCGCCAAGAAGCAGGGCGAGAAGCTGACCTTCGCAACCTCGGGCGTCGGATCGTCGTCGCAACTCTGCGCGCTGCTGTTCATGAGCGCGATCCAGACCAAGCTGACGCAGGTGCCTTACAAAGGCGGCGGCCCGCTGATGAACGATCTGATCGGCCGGCAGGTCGATATGGGCTGCGAGCAGGCGACCACCGCGACGCCTGCGGTCCAGAGCAAGCGCATCAAGGGCTATGCGGTGACCACCACCGCGCGGCTGCAATCGCTGCCGGAGCTTCCGACCGCTGACGAGGGTGGCCTCAAGGGCTTCTCGCTCGGCGTCTGGCATGGTCTTTATGCGCCGGCCGGCACGCCGGCGCCGATCATCCAGAAGCTTTCCGCCGCGCTGCAAGGCGCGCTCAAGGATCCGGACCTCATCAAGCGGTTCGATCTGATCAACACCGAGCCGATCGCGCCCAACCTCGCGACGCCCGAGGCGCTGCAGAAACATCTGTTCGCCGAGGTCGACCGCTGGGCGCCGATCATCAAGGCCGCTGGCGAGTACGCCGACTGAACATCGCAAGGTTGGACAAGAAGGGGAGAACAACGAATGGCCACCTACACCTGGGACCATGTCCATCTCAAGACGCCGAATCCGGAAGAGATGGCGCAGTGGTTCGAAAAGATGCTCGGCGGCGAGATCGTTCGCACCATGCAGCAGGGCAAGCCGCGCATCGACGTCAAGCTCGGCGGCGCCAACATCTTCATCGCCGAGAGCGACGGGCACAATCCGCCGCCGCAGATTCCCTATCGCGGGCTCGAGCACTTCGGCCTCACCGTCAAGAGCATCGATGACGTCGCCGCCGAGCTCAAGGCCAAGGGCTGCGAGTTCACCAAGGAGCCGACCACCGTGCGCCCGGGCGTGCGTATCTGCTTCATCCGCGGGCCGCAGGGTATCTCGATCGAGCTGCTCGAACGCAAACAGGTGTGAGCGCGACTTTAACGGATTAGGAGGCTTGTCCGAGGAATTCCGGCGCCAGGCGGGACGATCTTTGCTATGGATCGGTATGACCTTCCTCAGGTCCGCATCTGGAAACCATACGGAGGCAACATGCTCATGTCTGCGCGGAAACTCACCGCCACGGTTCTCGTGGCTGCAAGCGTCGCATCGACCGCCGGCGTCGCTTCGGCGGCGCCGATGAATGGTCTCGCGATCAGGAACGCGGTGCCCTCGAATGTGGAAACCGTGCAGCTCCGCCGATGGGGTTGGCCCGTCGCCGGTGGCCTCGTCGCAGGCGCGATCGTCGGCAGCATGCTCGCCGCTCCCTATGGGCCCTACGGTCCCTATGGTCCTTACTATGGCCCCGGCCCGTACTATGTCGGCCCGGGCCCGTACTATCCGGCGCCTTACGTTGCGGGGCCGGTCGTTCGTCGGGGGGCGGTCTATAGCGATGCCGTTGCGTACTGCATGCGCCGCTACCGGTCGTACGATCCGCGGAGCGGGACCTTCCTCGGCTACGATGGCCTGCGCCATCCGTGCCCCTGAGATCGCTTCGCGCGCGTGAATGAAAAAGGGAGGCCGCACATGCGTGCCTCCCTCGCATTTTGGGTTCACAAGTCTAGTCTAGTTGAACTGCAGCTTGGCCGCCTTGACCAGCGCAATGTTGGAAGCGACCTCGCGCTTGACCATGGCGTCGAACTCGGCCGGCGTCATCTTCAGCGGCTCGATGCCCTGCGGCTTGAACTTGTCCTGCACCGCCGGCGTCGCCAGCGCCTTCTGCGTTTCGGCATGGAGCTTGTCGACGATCGCGCGGGGTGTCTTCGAAGGCACGAACAGGCCGAGCCAGTAGTTGTAGTCGGAATCTTTAAGGCCCGCTTCGAGCGTCGTCGGCACGTCCGGCAGCGCCGCCGAGCGGGCGGGGGAGCTGACGGCCAATGCCATCAGCTTGCCGTCGCGGATCAGCGGCAGCGCCGCCGAAATGCCCATGCAGCTGAAGTCGACGCGGCCGGCCATCACCTCGGTGAGCGCTTCCGGACCGCCTTTGAACGGGACGTGTGTCGCTTCATAGCCGGCCGACAGCCGTAACCGCTCCGCCGCCCAATGGGTGGCGCTGCCAACGCCGGCCGAGCCGTAGGTGAACTGGCCGCTCTTCTTCGCGGCCGCCACCAGGTCCTGCACGGTCTTGAAACCGCGCCCGGGGTGCACCACCGTCACGTTCGGGATGGTGCCGAACGGGATCACGCCGGAGAAGTCGCGCACCGGATCGTAAACCAGTTTGGGATAGGCCGCGGGCGCCGCCGAATGCGCTGCGGCCTGGATCAGCAGCGTATGCCCGTCAGGCTCGGCGTTAACGACGGCGGCGGTGCCGATGGTGCCGCCGGCGCCGCCGCGATTTTCGATCACGATGGTCTGGCCGAGCTGCCGCGACAGCGGGTCCATCACGATGCGCCCGACGATGTCGAGCGAGCTTCCCGCTGCGAACGGCACCATGGCCCTGATCTGGCGCGTCGGATAGACCTGGGCGGCGGCGAAGCGCGGCAGCGCGGGTGACGCCAGAGCGGCTGCCGACATGGTCAAGAATGTGCGGCGCGTGGTCATGGTCGTTCCTCTCCCTGAAATGTCATTGGCTCAAACTAACGCGGCCGCTACGGCCACGACAGAGACAACATGTCCTAGGCTTGCGGCACCTTAGGACTCCGGCGGAATCGGCACTTCGTGCACCTTCATGGCCATGGCGACCGAGGTGTAATAGCCGATCAGCACCAGCACCTCGGCGATGCCGGGGCGGCCGAGCGTCTTCTCGATCTCGGCAAATTCCGCGTCCGGCACCTTGCGGCTCGCGATCATCGCGGCCGCGAAACGGTGCACCGCCTTTTCATGCGGGTCGGTGAGCGGCGGCTCGGTGCCGGCGATCAACGCATCGAGTATCGCCTGCGACAGCCCGACTTTCCTCCCCATCCGCACATGCGCGGTCTGGACGTAGTCGCCGCGCCAATGCGTGGCGATCATCACGATTACCATCTCGACCTCGCGCTCGGACAACGTCGAGCGCTTGTTGAGGAAGGTGCCGATCTGCTCCATGCCGCTGGCGATGGTCGGGGAATGGATCCAGACCCGGTAGGGGCCGAGGATGCGGCCGCGCCCGGCAACCAGTTGTTCGAAGATCTTGGTCTGTTCGGCGGTGAGTTGGTCGGGCGTCAGGTCGAGAAGGCGGCTCATGTGGCGTGTCGTCCCTGGTGCTTGTGTGTCTGTGATAGCAAAACGTAGCCGGTATGGGATCGAAGCGAAATCGCCTTACGACGCATTCCGCCAAGCCTCCCAGTAGTCGCGGCAGGTATAGAACAGTGTCGGATAGCCCACCTTCAACCCCTGCGAGGAAATGATCAGCCCGTCGGCGCCGAGCTTGCGATGCGCGCTACGCATCCAGCGCGCAACGCGCGTAAGGGTAAGCCGCGCCTCCTCCGCGGGATCGATCGTGACCAGCAGCACCATCTGACGCTGCATCTGCCACGTCGAGATGCTCTTGATTGCCCGCCACGGTATCGGTTCCTTTGCCACCCGCACGTCGCGCAAGCCTGCGGGCGATACCGTCACGATCGGTCCACGCTGTTGCAAAAGTCGCCAGACGGCGACCAGGGCGCAGAAACCGAAAAATGCAATCCCGGAATAACCGGCCGACACGACGGACGGATCGTTTGGTACGTTGGGGAACAGACGAAACGCCAGCGCCGCGGCAATGGCCGTCGACATCGCGCTGAACGAAAGCAGCGTGAGCAGCCGCGTCGGCGAGGCGTGGAATTCGATCGTGCGCGAGGTGTCGGTCTCGGTCTCGGTCATGGCGTTCGTCGGGCCAACTCAAATCGATATTGCCGGCTAGTGGAGCGCGGTGATCCTACTTGCTACAGTGTGGCCAACGAAACAAGCGCTGCCAATGACAGCGCCATCAGGGAGGTCCACCATGCTGACACGACGTAGATTTATCGGCACGACGCTCGGCGCCGGCGCGGCGCTGGCGACCGGCACGCAGGCCGGCCTCACCCAACAGAAGCGTACCATCGTCGATGCGCAAATCCATTTGTGGAAGGCCAATACGCCGGACTGGCCGTGGGTTGAAGGTGCCAAGCCGCAGATGCCCGAGCCGTTTACGATCGAGAAGGCAATTGCGGGAATGGACGAGGCCGGGGTCAATCGCGCCGTCATCGTTCCGCCGACTCTGAACGACCGCAACGACTACGCGCTCGAAGGCCACAAGCGCTTTCCGAACCGTCTTGCCGTCATGGGCCGTATCCCGCTGCAGAATCCGAAATCGGCCGAGCTGCTGCCGAAATGGAAGGAACAGCCGGGCATGCTTGGCGTGCGCGTGACTTTCAACACGCCACAGTCGGCGGCCTGGCTCAAGGACGGGACCGCCGACTGGTTCTGGCCGGCGGCCGAGAAGGCCGGGTTGCCGGTCATGTTCCTGGCATTCGGCTTGGTGAATCTGTTCGATCCGATCGCGCAGCGCCATCCGGGGCTGCCGCTGATCGTCGACCATATGGGCGTGAACACCGCCATCGCGCAAAAAGGGCTGATGACCGAGATGATCGGTCACACCGTCTCGCTGGCCAAATATCCGAATGTCAGCGTCAAGCTGTCGAACCTGCCCAATTCATCGCTCGAGCCGTATCCGTACAAGGACCTCACGCCGCACATCAAACGCGTGTTCGATGCCTACGGGCCGCAGCGCTGCCACTGGGGCACCGATGCGACCAACGGCCAGCACCGCGGGAGCTGGCGCCAGCGTCTCACCCATTTCACCGAGACCATCGACTTCATGTCGGAGAGTGACAAGGACTGGGTGCTCGGCCGCTCGCTCCAGGAGAAGCTCAAATGGGCATAGAATCGCGCCCTATCGCGTCGCGAAAAAAAGTTTGACCTCGCCGCATTGAGCCGCATTCGCATGCTAGAGGATCGGCGGGGCCGGGACAGTCCCGCCGACAGGAGCAGGCATGGTTGACCAAGTGAAAAATGACAAGGCGAGTGCGGACGCCAGGAAGGTGCAGCAGGCCGAGGACGGCAAGAAGGCGATGCTCGACTATGAGGCCCAAGCTGCGGCGCTGCGGGCGAAGACCGAGAAGCTGAAGGCGCTGCGGCTAGCGCGCGACGCCGCCATGCCGCCCGCGCCGGCTAAAGCCAAAAAAACCGCAACCAAAAAAGCCTCCAAGGCGGACAAGGCAAAGCCGCGCCCCTTGTCGGATTGGCTGGACGAGCAACGCAAGGACGGGCGGCGCGACTAGATTGGTGCTGTACTGCTGATTCTGCGACATGCGGGGACAATCCTGACCATCGCCCATGCCCATCCTCATCGCCATCGGTGCGCTTCTGCTGTTCGCGGTGGTATTCGGTCCGCAATGGTGGGTGCGGCACATGCTGGCGAAGCACGCGACCGAGCGCCCAGATTTTCCCGGCACCGGCGCTGAACTCGCGCGCCATCTTCTTGACGAAGCTGGACTGCAACACGTCACGGTCGAGCCGACCGATATCGGCGACCACTACGACCCCGATGCGCTGGCCGTCAGGCTCACGCCGACGCACCATGACGGCCGCTCGGTTTCCGCCGTGGCGGTGGCGGCGCACGAGGTGTCGCATGCGGTCCAGCACGCACGCGGCGAGCCCGCGTTCAAGCGGCGCTACCATCTGGTCAAGAACCTGGGCTGGATCGACCGGGTGGCCAGCATCATCCTACTGCTGGCGCCGGTGGTGTTTGCCGTCGTGCATTTGCCGGCGCTCCTGATCCTGCAACTGCTCGCCGGGCTCGCCTTGCTGGCGATCCGCGTAGCTGTGCACGTCACGACGTTGCCGGTCGAGTTCGACGCGAGCTTCGGCAAGGCGCTGCCGGTGCTGATGCGCGGGCGCTATCTCGGCGCCGGCGACCTGCCGGCCGCCCGCGATGTGCTCAAGGCGGCGGCCTATACCTATGTGGCGGCGGCGTTGGCGACGCTGCTCGATATCGCCCGCTGGTTTCGGATGTTGCGGTTCTAGCTCACCGCCAGGGCGTGAGTTCGTCATGTAAACCTGGCGGGTGCCGCTGCGCGCCGGTGGCGCCGCCTTGCCGTGAGCACAGTCGGAATCGGCACATTTGTGACCGGGGTCACAGGCTCCCCATGCGGGTCGCTCTACTAATCGTAGAGACGCAAGCCCCGAACGGAGGAGAGAACACATGTCTGGGAGCGTGAAGTTTTATGAGCCATGGACCAGCGGCCTGCTGCTGTTCCTTCGGATCAGCCTGGCAGGATTTCTGATCCTGCACTGCTTCGGTCAGTTGATGGCCTTCTGGCAGGCCGCACAGATCATCGGCCCCGGCGCGTTTCCGGTGCTGCTCACCAATGCCGCGGTGCCGCTGATGTTCTTCATGGGCGCCATCATGCTCGCGATCGGCTTCAAGACCCGCTTCGCCGCCATCGCGATGCTGGTGCTGTTGACCAGCACCACCCTGTTCGCGCTCGTGCTGTCGGGTTCGCTCGGTTTTGGCAGGCTCAATCTGATGGAACGCCTGACGGTCATCTTAGTTTTGCTGCAACCTGTCCTCTTGGGCCCCGGCAAGATGTCGATCGATGCGGTGATGGCGGCGCGGTTTGCCGCCCGCGCTGCGCAGTAAAGTCCCGGTGGAGGGTAACAAGCTCGGATAGCAATCGAGATTAACAATCAAGGGTGGCATGGAGCGACGCGCTTCGTGCCGCCTTTTCTGCGCCGTAACCCGCTTGTGCAGGTGGCAACGTACCATTGCGGAACCTGCAATGCTCCCGACAGCAGCTTGCAGCCTCGCTCGGCCGCGTTGGCCCGGTCCTTGCAGCGCCGAACGGGCCGGGACCACCTGAGGCCAAGCAAGAAAAGCCATGTCACATCTGCTGACCACCTTGGAAGGCACGTCGTATGTGCGTGAAGCGACGTCCAAAACCCCGCGCAGCGGGGTCATTTCCGGCTTGCGGCGCGTGAGTGCGGTGCAAGCCCTCGCCATGTTGGCGATCGCCGCCGTTGCGGGGCTGGCGGTCGTCGGTGTCACCTTCGCCAACGAGTACCACTCCAATCCATGGCTGCTGTCATGGATTCCCGCGTATTGCTGCGTCACCAACGACTGTTGTTGGGAAGTCGCCGAGAAGGATCTCGATTCGCTGCCCGACGACAAGTGGCAGGTGAAGGCGACGGGGCAGGTTCGGGAACGCACCAACTGGTCGCCGGACGGCAAGTTCTATCGCTGCGCCTGCGACTACGACAGCAGCGCAGGATTGTGGATCAGGCACATCGGCGCCAATACGCGTTGTCTGTTCGTGCCGATGCGCTCGGCGGCGCTAAAGATGAAGGCCGGCTGAGCAGCGTAGGGCGCTCGGCCAAGTGACGCGTAGCGCGGAGAACTGATTGCCGGATCGGATGCGGCCGCTCCGGACGGGGATACACTAACGTGTTGATCGCCGCATGGCGGTTGCCCGGGAGTGGCCGGTGCGCCTACAGTTGGGCATGCGCCTTGACATCCCGCAGCATGATGCGCCGCCATGACGACGCCACCTGATCCGCAAGCGATCGAGCATTACCACGCCCACATCTATTACGATCCGGGATCGACCCGCGATCGTGCCGAGCGGTTGCGCGAGCGCATCGGGGCGACCTTTCCGCAAGCCAGGCTGGGGCGGTGGCACGACGAACTGGTCGGCCCGCACCCGCAATCGATGTACCAGGTCGCGTTTCCCAGCGAGATGCTGGCCGCGTTCGTGCCGTGGCTGATGCTCAACCGCGATAGCCTGACCGTCTTGTTGCATCCGGAAACTGGCAACGGCTATCGCGACCACACGGCGCACGCGGCGTGGTTCGGCGGCACGCTGCCGCTGCGGCTCGAGCAGTTCAAGAACCGCGACTGACGCGTCCTGCACGGAGCATCCTCATGACATGGCTGGCCAATGTCCCGCAGTGGGGCGTCAACTTCCTGTTGGTCGTGCGGGCGGTGCGCATCATCCATGCCGATCTCCAGGACCTGCGCACGCTCAAGAAGCACGGCGTGCTCGGCGTCCTGCTCACGGAAGCTGCTTATGTCGGCCTGTTCGCCGGCTTCCTGTGGTGGGGTGGCTTTTGGACGTTTCGATAGCCGGATGCCGGCAGCCCCGATTGCGCTTGGCTGCAAGCGGGCTACGATCAACGGCAAGAGTCCGGGGAGTGCTCCATGGGAAACGCCGACGAAACGACGATCGATCCGCAACACGTCATCATCATCGAGCCGGTACGCGGCTCCGACATTCCCGTCCGTTTGATGTACCTGGAGATGGTCGACGGGGTCTATGCGCCGATCGGGCTGCGCACACCGCCAGGGCAGGGGCCGTTCCCGCTGGTGCTGTTCGCGTCCGGCAATGGCGGCGGCGGCATGGCGGTGGTGCGCGAGTTCACGCAGAACGTGAGCTGGACGCAGGAGGAATTCCTCAAGGCCGGCTACGCGGTCGCTTGGATGCGCTACCGCGCCGAGGTCGACTACGCCTACGACAGGATCGGCCCGCTGGTGGAGGACAAGCGCCAGCGCCGCCAACTGCTCAATCGCGGGCCGCTCGAATACGAGGACGTCATCGCGATCGTGAAATACGTGCGGACACTGCCGTACGTCGCGCCCGACCTGATCTTCTACATGGGCATGAGCCACGGCGGCGAGATGGCGTTCAAGATCGCGTCCGAATACCACGGCGTGCGCGCCATGATCGCCAGCGAGCCGGCGGCGCACGAATTCCTGCGGCTCCGCCCCGACTCCACCGCGCGCATCAATCCCGAGACCGGGCTGCTCGATGTCGAGCGCATGCTGATGCGCGAGCCGGAGAAAGTGCGGCCGCGTATCACCGAAGATGTGGCGCGCGCACGGATCGAGCCGATCAAAACGCCGATTTTCGTGCAGGGCCGCAACTCCGACGAGCTGCAGGGCATCTTCCGCGTCTGCTATGAACTGCTCATTGAATGCGGCAAGGAGGCGCGCTGGGCGACCTATGAGCACGATCTGCATGGTTTCGCCTATGTGCGGCGAAACGGCTCGGGCGACTATGCGCCGGACGCGGTGCAGCGCAAGGTGGTTGCGGACTCGATCGCGTTCTTCGACCAATACCTGCAGGGGAAATGAGCATGTCCGCAGCGTTCGACTATGCGCCGCTGTTCAAGCCGGGCTTGCCCGCGCCGGCAGCGAAATGGACCGGCCTTGCGAAGTACAACTTCGTCGGCGGCAACAACGATGCCGAGCAGGTCCCGGTCGACGGCCTGATCGCGGCGTCGCAAACGGTGTTGAAGCGCGAGGGCCACACGCTTGCCACTTACGGGCTCGCCCATGGGCCGCAAGGCTACCGCCCGCTACGCGACTTCCTCGCGAAAAAGCTCAAGCGCGATGCCGGCATCGCCTGCGCCGCCGAGGACATCCTCGTCACCTCCGGATCGTTGCAGGCGCTCGATCTCGTCAATGGCGTGTTCCTGGCGCGCGGCGATACCGCGATCATCGAACAGGAGTGCTACCAGGGTTCGAACCGGCTGATGCGTCTCGGCGTCAACACGATCGGCATCCCGCTTGACGGCGACGGTATGCGCATGGACGTCCTCTCAAACGTGCTCGACGATCTCAAGCAGCGCGGCGTGCGCGCGAAATACATCTACACCATCCCGACCGTCCAGAACCCGACCGGCTCGATCATGCCGGAAGCGCGCCGTGCCGAGATGCTGAAGCTCGCCGAGGCGCATGGCGTGCCGATCTTCGAGGACGATTGCTACGCCGACCTGATCTGGGGCGGCCGGCGGCCGCCCGCGCTGTACGCCATGAGCCGCAACGGCGGTGTCGTGCATGTCGGCTCGTTCTCGAAGTCGATCGCGCCGGCCTTGCGCATCGGCTACATCGTTGCCGGCTGGGATATCCTGTCGCGCGCGCTCTCGATCAAGAGCGATGGCGGCTCCGGCGCACTCGAGCAGATGGTGCTCGCCGAATATTGCATCCCGCATTTTGCGACGCATGTGAGCGATCTCACGCGCGGGCTGCGCGTGAAGCTCGACACGCTGATGGAGGCGCTCAACGAGCAGTTCGGCACCGCGGCGGAATTCGAGGAGCCCAAGGGCGGCATTTTCCTGTGGGTCAAGCTCCCCGACAATGTCGACACGCTCAAGCTCTATCAGTCGGCGCTCAAGGCCGGCGTCGCGATCAATCCGGGACCGGAATGGTCGGTCGACAAAGCCTATAGCAAGTGCCGGCTGCGGCTGTGCTTCGCGAGCCCGACCATCGACGAGATCCGCGAAGGCATTGCCGTGCTCGCCGAAGTCTGCCGCAATGAATTCGGCGTACCGACACGCAGCGCCAACGTCACCCGCGCGGCCGGGCGTTCGTGAGCCCGCACGTTGCGCTGGCCTACGGCGTCGCCGGCCGTTTTGATCCTTCCAGCGCCCAACGGAACAGCGACAACAGGCTGCCGCCGGTCGCCATTCCGAGGACGTAGACCACGGCGACGAGCACTGCGAGCGGCGCGCTCAGCCGGAACCCGAGAAATGCCACCGTGACGCTTTGCAGATTCTGGAATGCAAAGATCACCGTTGCCGCGGCGAGCACCGCAATCACGCCCATGTGGAACCAGCGCATGTCTAGCCTCCGTTGCCTTGCGCGCACCCGGCGCGGAAGAATCTTACAGGCGCAATGATAGCACGGCCCGGCGCGAACGTTGTGATTGATCTCCTTTTGGACCGTGGTCGATGGAATACCAGTGAATGAGCGCTACTCAACCTTGCCGACCAGCCTTTCGAACCAGGCGACGGCGACCAGCAGGATGAGTGCGATCACGACGCCGACCACGACCACGTTCCAGCTTCCGAGGCCGCAGGCGACGCCGAGTGCGGCCGTGACCCAGACCGTGGCCGCCGTGGTCAGACCCTCGACCGTCCGCGCTTCCGGGTTGCGCAGGATCACGCCAGCGCCGATGAAGCTGATGCCCGCCATCACGCCCTGGATGATGCCTTGCACCACGCGGCTCATGGCGTCCGGGTTCTCCGCCATGCCGGCGACCTGGACGGTTGCGACCGACACCGTCGCCGCGCCGAGCGCGACCAGCCCCAGCGTGCGCGTGCCGATCGGCTTGTTGGCGAGGTCGCGGTTGAGGCCGATCACGGCGCCGGTCAATGCGGCGGCGCCGAGCCGCAGGCCGACGTCGAGAAATGTGAGGTCCATGCAATACTCCTGGTGATGCCCGGCGCGCCGGGCTTGCGCCAGGACAACGCGCGACGGACGAAAACGTCGCATGCGTGCCAGATCGTCGCGACGGGTGACGCGTATGCTCTCAACCGCGTCCGTTCCGGATCATGCACTGCACGAAGGCTTCGTTGACGTGCGTCTGGCCGCCGCGCTTCGAATACCAGCGCTTACGGTTCGTACCGGGTCGGCGCCCGATTCCTCCGCCGTTCTGCACTGCGCACGTACAGCCGACCTTGTCCTTCATGGTCATGCAGCGCTGATCAATCTGCTGCGCGTCGGCGCTGGCGGCCAGCATCCAGACCGCACCGGAAATAATTGCCAGCTTGGTGGCGTTCGCAAGCATTGACGATGCTTCCCTGACGTCGCGCTAGCTGCGGCCGTGACGGAGCAGGCAGCGGGCATAGCCGTCGTTGGTGGAGGCGCCGCCTTGCCGGATGATCATGCGACGGCCGCCGCCGGGCCGGTTCACGAAGACGGCGCCGTTCTCGACGCCACACGTGCACTTCACTTTGTCTTTGGCTTTGGCGCAGCGCGCCGGTACGCGCTGCGCATCGGCACCTGGCACAAAAAGAACGAGCACGGCGGCGGCAAGCGCAAACTTCGCTATCGTCGAGAGCATCGGGGACCCCCTGATATTTTGTGCTACGGGATTGAGAAAGAATGCTTCAGCCGTTCGGACGGCCGTTGCGTCGCATGCACGCGATATAGCGGTCGACGTTGGCCATCCCCTCGATCCCGACTCTGCGCCCTCCGCCGGGCGGATGATAGAAACGGGCTCCGCTGCTGAAGAGGCAGGTGCACTTCACCGGGTCTTTGGTTTTCGCGCATGCCTGCTGAAGCTTCTTGCTCTACGCATCGGCGCCGGGCGCGAGAAGCACGAGCATGGCAGCCGCGAGTGCAAGCTTGGTGCTGGTGGCAAGCATCGGGAAATCCCTGATGGTGTTGCGCGATAGGATTTGGTGGAAATCTTTCTTGCTTCCTTACAAAATATCGTCCGGCATTTGCCGATGCAACCTTAAATTGAGGATTGTCACAATGGCACGGCGCCGGAACGACACGCGCGAAGCGGCCGAAGCGGCGTTCAAGAAGGCGACGACCAAGGTCGCCGATCCGTTTCCCAACGCCCAGTCGCCCAGGACCCAGTTTCCCAAGTCCCAGTCGATCCCCGGGGTGAAGGAGACGGTGTCGCTGCGGATCGATCGCGACGTGCTCGACTTCTTCCAGGAGGACGGCCCGGGCTGGCAGGACCGTATCAACGCGGCGCTGCGCAAGGCCGCCGGGAAATAGACTTTCGCAATCCCTCGCAAACGACCAGCGCGCCCGCTCTCGGCGGACGCGCTGTGATTTATTCGCCTCAGTCCGACGACGTCAGCGCACCACGCGCGTGCGCGCCGCCTGACGCCGAGCCTTTTTCGAAGTCCCTCTTGCGCGGTACACGCGCGGAGGCGGCTCCTGAACGGCGTAGGCCGGCTGGATGCCGAGCAGTCCTTCGACGCCGCCGATCACGCCGCCGACCGGCGCGCCGACTACGGCGCCGACCGGGCCCGCGATCCGCCAGCCTTCGCTCGCGCCGTGGGCGAAGCCGCCGGGCACGCCTTGCGCCTGCGCCGCGAGCGGCATTGCGATCGTCGCCACGATCGCGCCTGCAAACAATAACTTGAAAGTCACGCCTGACCCCTATCCTGTTGTGAGTGAGACGCCCAATCGCCAGCCGAACGCGGCGTTTGCGCGGCGATCGCGTGGCAGCGTGTGATTTGTTCGTGAAGCTCGGCAGTTTCCTGCGCGTGTGCGGCAAATTCATCACACGATGGAACTTTGCTTCGCGTGCAGCGCATTGAACCCGGTATCAACTCACCGTAACCAAGAGACGACAAGACGAAATCCGAACCGACGGTGCCGCGATGCTGCCTGACCTCGAGACCGAACGCCTGACGCTGCGCGAGCTTGCGCCGGGGGACGCGCCGGCGATCGAAGCCGCATGGCAGAACTCGCCGACGCAGTGGCTTTATCAGGCGGTCGAGCCTGTCGAGTTCACCAATGTGCAGGAGCGGATCTCCAACTACCTCAGATATCGCGGCGACGGCGAGCGCCGGCGCATCTACGACTACGTGGCGCGGCTCAAGGACGACGGCAGCCTGATCGGCGGTGTTTCGCTCGGGTGCTCGCATCCGGCGATCGCGAGCATTGGTCTCCGCGTTGTTCGCTCGCACGGCGGGCGCGGCTATGGCACCGAGCTCGCACGGCGCATGCTCGCGTTCGGGTTTGGCGACCTTCGCCTCAACCGCATCGAGGCCGACGTGGCGATCGAGAACAAGCCCTGCATCCGCGTGATCGAGAAGATCGGCATGCACCGCGAGGGCGTTGCGCGCGAGTGCATCTTCGCACAGGGTCGCTGGTGGACCGAAGCACGCTACGCGATGCTCGCATCGGATCGCATCGCCGCCGCCTGACGCGTTCGGTCCGGCGGTCCTCACTTCGGCTTCACCGTCGGATAGATGTTGGCGCCGTAATATTCGCGGATCTCGGCGATCTGGTCGGGGCCGGGCGGCGCGTATTGCAGGCGCTTGCTGGTGAAGGTGCCGCCCATGATGCGGTCGAGCTTCACCGCCATCTCGCCCATCTTCACCAGCGTGGTGATGCCGTTGAGGATCGGCGCGCCCGACGGCGTGGTGTAGACGCCGGCATGCGCGAGCAGCGCCATCACAACACCGCCGGCGGCGATCACCACCTCGGCGCCGGCGTCGGTGTTGCCCTTGGCGGCGTTCTGGAACTGGCCGATCAGGTCGGCCTGCACGGCCTTGTTCTCGAAGCCTTCGTCGAGGTTGAGGATGCGGTCGGTCTTCATGCGGTTGACCGCAGCGAGGCGCTCCTTGAGGCCGTAGTGCACGACGTTCTCGACGATGCGCGGCGTGAATTTCTCGTTGATGGTCACCAGCGAGAAGTTCGCGCCCATCATGCAGGCGACGTGCAGCGAGGTCTCGCAAAGCCCGAGCACCGGGAAGTTCGCGATCTCGCGGCACTCGCGCAGCCCCGGATCGGCGATGTTGCCGATCAGGAATGCGTCGAAACCGCGCGCCATCGCGGTGTGGACGTTCTCCATAACCTCGCCGGTCTCGAGGAATTCCAGGTAGCGATACTGGTCGGCAAAGCCGCCGATCTTGGTGATGCCGTGGATCTCGATCTCGGTGTCGAGGTCTTTGACCTGGTCGATGATTTGCCGCAGATATTTGGGGTAGGATTTCCACTTCGTCTCGAAGCGGCTCATGCTCTGGTACCAGATCTTCATCGTCATCGGCGGCTCCTGCTCCACGGTTCGCACCGTTGGTGATGACGGGCCGATCGCACGGCGTCAACTTGGTTGGAGCGCGCGGCGAACTCGCTGCACTCCCTCTCCCCAACGGGGAGAGGGAGCAGACCGAGGCTGCGGCCTAGTCGTGCCCGATCGATAAGAAACGAGGAAAGTGAATGATCACCCGCAGGCTCGTGCTCGCAACGCTCGCTGCCATTCTCTCGACCGGCGCGGTGCACGCCCAGGACGGCTACCCGTCGCGGCCGGTCCGGCTGATCGTGCCGTTCGCGGCCGGCGGCGGCACCGACACGCTGTCGCGCGTCGTCGCCCAGGCGCTGTCGGAGCAATTGAAGGGCACGGTGGTGGTCGAGAACGTCGGCGGCGCCGGCGGCTCGATCGGCGCGGCGCAGGTGGCGAAGGCGGCGGCCGACGGCTACACGCTGCTCAGCGCCACGCCCTCGATCACGATCAACCCGCACATTCAGCGGAACGTCGCCTATAATTTGCTGCGCGACTTCGCGCCGGTGGTGCAGGTCACCACCAGCCCGGCCGTGCTCATCACCAACAGGGAGTTTCCGGCGAAGTCGGTCGCCGAGCTGATCGCGCTCGCGCGCGCGAAACCGGGCAAGATCAGCTACGGCTCGGCCGGCATCGGCTCGTTCAACTTCCTGGCGGCTGAACTGTTCAAGGCGATGGCGGGCGTCGACATCATGCATATTCCCTATCGCGGCACCGGACCGGCGCTGATCGACCTGATCGGCGGCCGCATCGAGGTGCAGTTCGAGAATGCGCCGGCCGTGCTCGGCCAGATCAGGAACGGCGAGCTCAAGGCGTCGCGGTCGGCACCGCCCGGCGCTCGGCGATCCTGCCGGAGCTGCCGACCATCGCCGACACCGTGCCGGGCTACGAGTCGAGCTCGTGGCTCGGGCTCCTTGCGCCCGCGGCGACGCCGGGCCCGGTGATCGAGCGGCTCAACGCGGCCGTCAACAAGGCGCTCGCGGACGAGGCGATCCGCAAGCGGCTCGATGCGCTCGGCGTCGAGCGCGTCGGCGGCAGCGTCGACGCCTTCGGCGCCTATCTGCGTGCCAAGGTCGAGGAGACCGACAGGATCGCAAAGGCCGCGGGGCTCAAGCCGGAGTAGGGGAGCCAAGCGGGCCCGGCGCACATTCGTAGCCCGCATTGAGCGCAGCGGAATGCGGGACAGTCCGCCCCGGATTTCGTTGCGCTCCATCCGGGCTTCTACAGATTCGGAATCTTTCACCGGCGGCGCAGGGTGTAAGATTAGGGTGTAAGATATATTCTTGAAAGCGATCATAGGCTTAGGTTCGAATCTTACATTCTTACGGCTCTTACCACTATGGGCGCCCTTCGACGTGACATCGGTGCGCTCGCACGTCCCGCTCGTCGTGGCGGGAGGGCGGTGTCGCCCGGGCGCCTCCCGGGAGCACGGTTACGCGCCGTGCACGCAGGACGCCGCATCCCGCTCCGCCTACGGCACGTCTCAGGAAGACGCCCTCGATGAGCGGGACGGCATGACGATAAGCGCACGCAAGCGCGCGTCAAATTATTTCGGCGGAATGTGCATACGTCGTGTGATAGCGGCGATGGAAACACGCGTTTGTCGCGACGCCACGACAAAACGCTGTGCACAGGATGTCACAAGGCTCGCGACGCCATTTTGAGCCGCAAGCGCGGTCACAGTTACTGCGCCCTCTCCCCTTGCGGGAGAGGGCTACACAGAAAGTCCGGCACATTTCGATTGGGTGAGGGGTGTTGTTCAATACGACGACACCCCTCACCCATTTCTTCGTGCTGAACGTTCGGAGCTGCCCTCTCCCGCAAGGGGAGAGGGCGCAGTAATGATCATCCCGCATAGCCCGTCGAAGACGCGCGTGAACGCCCTTTTGCTGGGGCGAGGGCACAACAAAATGCGCGCCGTTCGTGGGCTACCAGTGGGACGACCAGTTGCCGCTGCCGTCGCTCCAGCCGTTCTGGCCGCGCGCGCCTTGCCGGGACGCCACGCGAACGCCGCGTTGGCGCGAAGCCACGCGCGCGCCGCGTTGTGCGTAAGCATTCTCGGCACCGCCCGACCAGCTCGCGTCCGACCAGCCGGCGTTGTTCCAGCCGTTCTGACCGGCTGAGCGCTGCTGCGCCGCCACGCGCGCGCCGCGTTGCCTTGAGGCGGTGCGGCCGGCGCGCTGCGCGTAAGGAGCGCTCGTGCCGCCGCTGTCGGACCAATTCGCGTCGTGCCAGCCGGTCGGCGAGCCCGTCCAATGCGCAGCGGCGGTGCGGACGCTCGCACGCTGCCGTGACGCATAGCGCGCACCGGCACGCTGTCGCGATGCATAGCGCGCGCTCGCACGCTGGCGCGACGCCACGCGCATGTTCGCGTTGTTGCGGCGGGCGACGTTGGTGTTGGCGCCGTTGCGCCAACCGTCGGTGCCGACATGGATGTGACTGGACGATCCGTAGGTGATGATCGTGTAATTGGTCTTGCGCAGCGCCGAGAGCGCGCAGGCGCGGTTCGAGAACACCACGTCGAGCGCGCCATGCTTGCCATCGCAGAGCGCGTGCTGCGAGATGTGGCCGGTGCCGCGGATGCGCGCGCCCGGCCGGTGCGCCGAGATGACCCTGGCCGAGCCGCATTGGGCCTCGACCTGCCTGACCGCACTCGTCAGGTGGGCCGGTGTGCAGCTCGACGAATGCGCCTCGGCCGGCGTAGATGCGGCGACGGCGGGTGCGGCAACAACGGCCGCGAGGATGGCGAGCGAGATTCTTCTGGTTGATCCAGTCAACATCGGGGCTCCTTCAAGCTGATTCATTCTGGATGCGCGAACGCGCGCCGATCTGCTGGCCGCGGCATGTGACGACAGCGGGGCTCGAATCGAACCATTGTTTGTTGCGACGATGATCCACGCGCCGCGTATGTGATCGGCGGTCAAAGTTCCCCGACACAGGCTGCCAATGCGGCGACACCGCGGTAGAATGGGGCTGACAAACGAAAATGACGTCGGGGAGTTAACCTATGATGCACCGGACCATCGCATGTCTGCTTGGCATGATTGCGAGCGCGGCGACGCTGGCTGCGACCAGCGCATTCGCGCAGACGCAGACGCTCAAGGTCGCAGTCGCGCAGCGAGGCTTCTGGAACTCGGTGTTCATCGAGTTCGCGCTCCAGCAGGGCTTCTTCAAGCAGGAGGGGCTCGAGATCGAGATCCTCTACACCGAGGGCGGCGCCTCGACGCTGTTGCCGGTGGTGTCCGGCTCGCTCGACATCGCGATGACCAACGGCACGCTGGGCGTGATCGCGGCCTTCGCCAAGGGCATGCCGGTGAAGATCATCTCGGCGGAAGCGACCGGCGCGCCCGACGCGTTCTGGTATGCGCGCGCGGAGAGCGGCATCAAGTCGATCAGGGACACCAGCGGCAAGACCGTGGCGTTCTCTTCGCCCGGCTCGTCGACCAACCTGATCCTGCTCCAGCTCGTGGCGCAGGAGAAGGCGACGCCGAAGCTCGTGCCGACCGGCGGCGCGCCCGGCACGCTGACGCAGGTGATGAGCGGCCAGATCGACGTCGGCTGGTCGGTGCCGCCGTTCGTGCTCCAGCAGGTCGCCGACGGCAAGGCGCAGATCATCGCGCGCGGCTCCGACGTCGCGGCGATCCGCGACCAGACCATCCGCGTCAACGTCGCCAACGCCAATGCGCTGAAGCAGAAGCGCGACGCCTTCGTGCGCTACATGCGCGCGATCTCACGCGCGATCGACTGGGCCTACCAGGGCGACGCCGCGATCGACGCCTATGCCGCCTATGCCAAGGTGCCGCGCGCATTGGCGCAGCGCACCCGCGACGAGTTCTATCCGAAGGCATCGCTGCAGCTCGCCGAGGTGAAGGGCCTCGACCTCACGCTCAAGCAGGCGGTGGAGTTCAAGTATATTGCGTCGCCGATGTCGGCTGCGGATGTGCAGGGGAGGTTGATCGATATTCTGTACAAGCCTTGATCGGGTAGGGTGGGTTGAGCGCCAGCGAAACCCACCGGCTGAATGTGCCGCAAGTTCCGCGGTGGGTTACGGCGCCATGGCCCGTTGACGACCACTGTTAGCGTCCTTGATGGCGCCTAACCCACCCTACGAAGCCAGGCTGAAGGAACCAGCGCGTTCCAGGAGCCGTCGGGAGCGCGCAATGCGCTGATGACGTCGCGCCGACGCGGGCACCTTGGCGAAGGTCGGGGTGAAGCGAGCGGCTGTGCGCCGGCGCGGCTCAGGCCGATTGGCGCGCGCGCATGCGCTGGCGGATCGCGGCGGCGCGGCGGGTGAGCTCGTTCATGCGGCGATCGAGATCGGCGAGCCGCCGTCCCGTCGTCTCCACAAACGGGTCGGTGCCCCAGCGCGACCATGTGCGCGCGCGCTGCTCCACGATTTCCGCCTTCTCCGCGCGGAGACGGCCGATGTCCGACTCAAGATCGGCGATGGAGGGATCAACGCTCATGACACGGTGCCTTACCCAATTCCCCCGGCGATTCTTATCGCAGATAGAAGCCCGAGAAAATGGCCGGCGCTTGGCGGGTGCCCGGGCGGGGTCGATTTTCCAACTGAAAAGAGCGTGGCGGTTAAGATTTGGACAGAGCAGACGGTATTGTGTGGCTGTTCCGCAACATTAAGTTGTTCGCGCGGCCGCTTCTCTCCATCGCAATTCGCCATTGTTGCGGCACCTGCTCAAAATGGGACACCGCGCGCCACCGGTTAACTTTCCGAATGGTCGTTACGTCTTGTTTATTGGGACAGTCGCGAGCGGCCGCGCCGGATCACGGAATTGCGAACGAGCCATTCACGGGTCAGCGCCAAGCTAGGCCGTTGTGCTATTGAAAGTGTGCTACGCCGGCTGCAGGCCGTCCGCCAGCCGGCGGGCGCACGTCGTCGTCAAAGCGAGTCGTGCTAACGGGGAAGACGGATGAACATGTCAGGACAAAGTCTGCTCGTCATCCTGCTGGTCGGTCTCGTCGCGGGGTGGCTGGCGGGAAAGATCGTCACCGGCTGGGGCCTCGGTCTCGTCGGCAACATCGCGATCGGCATCGTCGGCGCGCTGGTCGGAAGCTGGCTGTTGCCGCGCGTGGGCATCCGCATCGGCAGCGGCGTCGTCAGCCAGATCGTCGTCGCCACCATCGGCGCGATCCTGGTCCTGCTGGCGATCGGCTTGTTGCGCGGAGTCACGGGCAAGCGTTGGTGACCGAACGCCAAGAAACAACGCCAAGAAAACAAAGCCAAGCGAACTTAGGTATCGCCGAACCTCCCGAGAGACTCCCTTCCCGACGCTGACTGTCCTAGTCTGCCTTTCGGGGCGGCGGGGTGTGTCATGCGTGAGGAAGAGTATCGCCACCGGATCGACTGGCTGTGGACGCGCGCGCAAGAGTTCCAGATCTTTTCCAAAAGTATCCACCACCATAAATCGCGCGCCGCGATGGTCCGGCTGGCGCAGACCTATGCGAACGCGGCCTGCGAGCTCGAGGACGTGCTCAGGCGCAAGCTCCTTCATGAACGTGGCATCGGGCGGCGCGCCGACGCCGGTGCCGTCGCGTCACGCCGCGACCGCGTCGACGGCTGAGGGCACCGGCGTTTCGGGCAAAAGCGAAGTTATCCACCGGTTCCGGACGACCGGCCGCCGCGCAACATGCTGGTTCTCGCGCCCGCCACGCTATGGTGTGGCCCTCAATGGAGGGACCACGCATGGATCGTTCACTGCCGCTCCGGGCCACGCTCGCGGCATCCGCCCTGCTGGCGGCCATCGGCTTCACGTCGGCCGCGCAGGCGGACACCTGCTCCATTTCCTTCACCGTGCTCAAGGCCGGCCTGGTGGTCGGCGGCCAGGGCGGCAGCGGCACGATGACCTGCGGGAATCGCTCCTACCGGCTTGCGATCGGCGGGTTGAGCTACGGCATCATGATCGGCGCCTCGGAGACGCGTTTCAGGGGTACCGCCTCCTTCAACGGCAGCCCGCGCAGCGTGGCCGGGGTCTACGGCGCCGGTGGCGCCGGCGGCGCCATCGGGCGCGGCGCGCAGGCGATCGTGCTGGCGAACCAGAACGGCGCAGTGCTCACGCTCACCGGCTACCAGCGCGGATTGCAGATCAATGCGGACCTGAGCGGGCTCGCCATCACGATCCGGTAGCACGTCGAACAAGGCGGCACGCGGAGCCGTGTCGTCGAGGTTCGCAGGGTGGGTCAGCCTTACTGCGTCAGAAAATTCCGCGCTCGCGTCTGGTGCCCTCTCCCCTTGCGGGAGAGGGCGACTCCGGCCGTGCAGCAAATTCACTTGGGTGAGGGGTTTCTTCGCAGAGCTTCTTGCGAAGCGACCCCCTCACCCATTCGAATATGCTGATATACCGCGATGCCCTCTCCCGCGAGGGGAGAGGGCGGCATCGACAACCATCGCGGCGCGCGGAGAGGTTGTCGTGTATCGCCGATTTCTGACGCAGCAAGACTCACCCACCCTGCGCTCCTGCGTGCAGCCTCAGGCCGCGGCCTCGAACCTGTCGCGCTTGATCTTCGAGAGGTCCTGGCCCTCGATGCGGATCAGCTTGGTGTCGCCCGCGCGGCGCGGCGAATGCAGCACGCCTTCGTTGTAGACGTACGCGGTGCCGGGCGTCAGCGCGTAGGTCTTGACCTTGGCGACCTTGCCGGGCGCGCCGGCCTGCGGCTTCTCGAGCAGCCGCCAGTCGGTCATCTCGGTGACGCCCGCGACCTGGCCGTAGACCGCCCAGCTCGGGCCGTGATCGTGCGGGTTCGAGTTCTTCTCGCCCTTGTAGACATGGGCGAGGATGCAGAACTTGAGGTCCGGGTCCTCGTAGAGGATCTTGCGGTCGTCGTTGTTGTCCGGTCCAAGATGGCGGGCGGCAAAATCCGGATCGGCGCAGGCGCGCTCGGTGAATTGGCGCACGCGCTCGCGGCCGGCGGGCCCGGGGTCCTTCAGCAGCGCGGCGCGGCAGTCGGCGGCGAATTGTTCGAGGGTGTAGGCCACGGCGATGTCTCCTCCTGATGGCGCGGATTGGGAAGCGGGAATTGTAGCGCGGGGCAGGGGACAGCGGAATGCGGGAATCCGGGGTCGGGACCGGCGGCTCCCGGTCTTTCGCTTGAACTTGTCGTAGGCGTAGCGGCACTGCTCCAGCGGGTTGCCGTGGTGGCGGATGGATGAGGCGTCAGAGCCCGATGCGGCGAGCAAACGCCGGATTTCACGAAAGGCTCAATTGGGCTATGCTTGGTGCGGCAATGTCCCAACGCGGAGGCCCAGGGGAGACGGACGGTGCCGGTACGGACATTTGTGACCAATTTCAAGTTGACGAATCTCGCCCTCCCGCGACGGCAGGCGGAGTTGCCTTGCGAAGCCGGCATTGACGGTGTGCAGCTCAAGAAATTCAAATTCAAGATCGTCGGCGCCAATGCAGTCGAGTTTCCGGGGCCGCCTGCTGATCCCGTGACGTGGCTCGACGGTGAAGGCTGGGCGGTGTCGGACAATGTTCCCGGCACCAACGAGCCGTCAGGCTTCAGGCGCGAGGACGCATTCGAAACCCTCCACGTCGAATACTTGGCGCCTGTTTGGTGCAAGTGCGACCAAGGTACCAAGAAGCGCCTGTTCAAGCTGACGGTCGACTATGAACTGGCTGAGAACAGAGAGCCGAAGTTCGGTCTCCTCGAGATGCAGGATGAGAATACGCCGGTGCCAAGGCAGGATCGGCAGCTGCGGCCCGAGCTGTCGGAGGGCCTTGTGGACAATAGCGGGCGCGGTGAGCATTCCGTCACCGTCGACACGCGCGCGTTCCTGCCGTGCCCCTGCTCGGAAGTGAATCCGTGCTTCGTGAATTTTACGTTGGAGTACGACTACATCTCGCAAGTCATTCCGGATTAGTGATCGAACTGGAATTACGAATTACGGGAAGTACGGTAGCGGCTTGCCCTTTTGCCACCGATGACCTGACCTCACCACAATGGCTTGCCTCGATGGCGTCGCCCGCATCCTCGCGCGTAACTTTCGGCCCGAACACCCCGCTCAATCCTTGCGCTTGGTCGGGTCCGCTGCCTTCGACACGTCGCGATGGGCGGTGGATGTGGAAGAAGCCTCCCGCCTTGGCAGGAACCGCCCGGAACGCTCTTCGCGTGTGCCGTGAAGCGCCTTGTAGGCGGCCCTTTTGAGGGCTGCTTCGATCTTCGTAGCGTCCGGTTTCTCGCTCATGATCGTTTCCATGAATCCAGAAGGATAAAACCGCCTTCGCGACTCTGCATTATGTTGACGGCGCAAACTGCCAGTATAGTTCCCGGCTACTTCCGCTCCACCATCGCGGTGACGTCGACCTCGATCAGCATCTCCGGATAGGCGAGCCCGCTGATGCCGAGCAGCGTGTTGGCGGGGAAGGTGACGTCGCCCCAGGCATAGCACAGCCGGCCATTCAATATTTCGAACCACCAAAAAAGAACATTCCCTTCATGCCAGCCGCCTTGCAAGCGAGCTTGAACTCTTCGTCGCCTACGACGTAAAAAGGGGAATACCTCAAGAGGAACACATGATGCGGTCCGACCGCACCTTCATTGAACGCAAAGAAACCGGCTCCGTATTGGTAAAATTTTTGCCCCCTATCATCGGTGCTGATCATTATGTCTCTTGATTTTTCTTCGTCGACCGCGTCGATGACGCGCACAACATCACAAAGCCAGCGGTCAGGGCAATTCGTTCCGTCTGGCAGTTTCACCTTACATCTCAAAAAATCGAATGCTCCCGCATCATATCGTTCAAGAAACGATTTCATTCGCTCGGAGACGAACCAGTAGTAACGATAATCCCAAAAGTCTCGTTCGGCTCGCCGCCCTATGAAATGGAAAGTCGGTGGCTCTACAGAATGCCGAAACCCACGCCCCCCTTCCTTCGGCAGATCAAACGTGGGGGGAGTGGCTTCTGCAAAGGCGCGGTCGTTCAATAGTCGATATGGGAAATCACCCGCCCATGCGGGTTCGATAATGTAGAACTTCCGCTGGTGTCTTCTCGGAGCACGCGCGGTCTCGGACGCAGCTTTCGGCGACGCGCGCGTCGTGCGAGCTTCGTCAGTCCTGGCGGTGCGCCTTGCTACCTTCGATTTGGTTTGGGTCATCGGAAATCACAATCCACCGATATGAATGACAAACAAAAAGGGCGGGTTGGCCATCGGCCAGCCCGCCCCATATTGTCATGAAGTGAGGGCGCGGCCCATTACAACACCTTATTACTCGCCTTCAACGCCTCCGCCTGATCCACATACACCTCGCCGCCCATCGCCTTGAACTTCGCGCTCATCTGCGCCATCCCGCGCTCGGCCTCATCCTTCGAGACGGGCGCTCGCGCGCCCTCCTCAGGATGAGGGGAGGGACCGTTGCGCGCCTCCGGATAAAGCGCCGCCTTCTCGTTGTCGCTCAAGCCGTCGGCGTAATCCCGCACGTCCTGCGTGATCTTCATCGAGCAGAACTTCGGCCCGCACATCGAGCAGAAATGCGCGACCTTGTGCGCTTCCTTCGGCAGCGTCTCGTCGTGGTATTCGCGCGCGGTGTCGGGGTCCAATCCCAGATTGAACTGGTCCTCCCAGCGGAACTCGAAGCGCGCGCGCGAGAGCGCGTCGTCGCGGAGCTGCGCCGCCGGATGACCCTTGGCCACGTCGGCCGCGTGCGCCGCGATCTTGTAGGTGATCACGCCTTCCTTGACGTCGTCGCGGTTGGGCAGGCCGAGATGCTCCTTCGGCGTCACGTAGCAGAGCATGGCGCAGCCGAACCAGCCGATCATGGCGGCGCCGATGCCGGAGGTGATGTGGTCGTAGCCCGGCGCGATGTCGGTGGTGAGCGGCCCGAGCGTGTAGAACGGCGCCTCGCCGCACTCCTTGAGCTGCTTGTCCATGTTGATCTTGATCTTGTGCAGCGGCACGTGGCCGGGGCCCTCGATCATCACCTGGCAGCCCTTGTTCCATGCCACCTTGGTGAGCTCGCCCAGCGTCTCGAGCTCGGCGAACTGCGCGCGGTCGTTGGCGTCCGCGATCGAGCCCGGCCGCAGGCCGTCGCCGAGCGAGAACGACACGTCGTATTTGCGCATCAGGTCGCAGATCTCGTCGAAATGCTCGTAGAGGAAGCTCTCCTTGTGATGCGCGAGGCACCACTTGGCCATGATCGAGCCGCCGCGCGAAACGATGCCGGTGACGCGCTTGGCGGTGAGGTGGACATAGCCGAGCCGCACGCCGGCGTGGATCGTGAAGTAGTCCACGCCCTGCTCGCACTGTTCGATCAGCGTGTCCTTGTAGACCTCCCAGTCGAGCTTGACCGGGTCGCCGTTCACCTTCTCCAGCGCCTGGTAGATCGGCACGGTGCCGATCGGCACCGGCGAATTGCGGATGATCCATTCGCGGGTGGTGTGGATGTTCCTTCCGGTGGAGAGGTCCATCACGGTGTCGGCGCCCCAGCGGATCGCCCACACCATCTTGTCGACCTCTTCTTCAACGGAAGAGGTGACCGCCGAGTTGCCGATATTGGCGTTGATCTTGGTGAGGAAGTTCCTCCCGATCGCCATCGGCTCCAGCTCGGCGTGGTTGATGTTGCAGGGGATGATGGCGCGGCCGCGCGCTACTTCATCGCGCACGAACTCCGGCGTCACGAACAGCGGCACCGACGCGCCAAAACTCTCGCCGTCGTTATGCGCCCATTCGGCGCGCTCGAGCTGCTGCTTGCGGCCGAGGTTCTCGCGCTCGGCGACGTAGATCATCTCCTTGGTGATGATGCCGGCGCGGGCGAATTCGAGCTGCGTGAGGGGCGCAGGCACTCTCCGTTCCCCTCCCCCTTGTGGGGAGGGGGAAGGGGTGGGGGTGGAGCCGTTGCTATCCGCACGACCCCCACCCCGGCTCGCTTCGCTCGCCGACCCTCCCCACAAGGGGGAGGGTTCAGACGGAGAGATTGCCCGGAGCGGGCGATGAACAGTCGGAAACACGCGCGCCGCGTGCTTGCCGCTGACATTGCCGTTGTCTTCCGGCTTGATCAGGCGGCCTTCATATTCCTCGACGCCGCCGCGCTCTTTCACCCACGCGGTGCGGTCGCGGGCGAGGCCCTTCGCGACATCGATCTCGACGTTCGGGTCGGTGTATGGGCCGGTGGTGTCGTAGACCGGCACGTTCGGCTCGCCGGCGCCTTCCGAGAGCATGATCTCGCGCACGGGCACCTTCAGGTCCTTCGCCGCGTCCGGCCGCGAATAGACTTTCTTCGAGGCGGTAAGCGGTCCGGTGGTGACCTTCGGGGTCTCGAATTTGGGATCGTGAACGTTCATTGTTTTTGCTCCCGTTGAGCGCGTGGGTGTTGTTTGCGTGAATTTTTCGATCGATCTCTCCTCCGCTCATTCCCGCGCAAGCGGGAATCCAGTCTAGATCTAGCCTGGGTCCCCGCTTTCGCGGGGACGAGCGGAGAGATATTGCGTTCCGATGGCGCTTGCATGCGACTGGAATCCAAAATCAGCGGGCGATGCCGTAGCCGAAGACACAGAGGATCGCGCCGACCGCAACCCAGACGATGCCGCCGATGGTGAGGCCATGCTTGTGCTTGAGCACGCGGCGGCCGATGCGCTCGGTGCCCTGCGGGGCGATGATGCGCACGGCGCCGCCGATCAGGGCGAGCCAGCCGAGGATGGTGATGATGACCGGCCAGTCGGCGCGCCACACATTATGGGTGAGCACGATCGCGAGCCCAGCTGTCATGGTGAGGACGCCGGAGAGGTAGATCAGCGCCCGGCTGCGCAGGAACTCGTCCGCCAGCATGCGGTAGACCGCGCCGTTGACGAAAATGCCGATGCCGACCGCGAGCAGCAGCGGGCCGATAAGCTTCGCAAGGAAGATGGAGTTGGCCATGGTCCTGTCCCTTCGCCGGTACGAACCGGATCAGGTTCAAAGGGTGTTCGCGCGGGATCAGCGCGATCTCAGCCGGCTCCGGCCGGCACCCCTCGGAACGATCCTAATGTAGGCCCGTGAAATTGCCTGTCAATTGGCTGTCACATGGGAGTTTTCCACCCGCGCGCCGCACGCCGTTGTCCGCCACCCCGAAAACGCCGACAATGCGCGTGAGGAGACGTGCGGACGGTAAGGGGCTGGCCGAAAGTCATGCGCGGGCGTTGCTTGATGGTGTTCTGCGGCGCCACGCTTTACGGCGTTGTCGCCATTTCGCTGGGCGGCTGCTCGGGGATCGGCATGATCGAGCCGCCGCCGCGGGTCGTCAGCCTGCCGCCGTCGGAGATGGCTCTCCAAAAGAGCCTCAAGATCCTCGCCGATATGGTGAAGTGGCCCGGCATGCCGGAGGCGTCGCCGGTGCGGCAGGCGCATCCGCTCGCGCCGGCCGACTGGATGCTGTGCGTGCAGAGCACGGCGCGCGACCTTTCGCCGATCTACGCGGCGTTCTTCAACGGCAACACCATGGTCCACTATCGCATCGCGGTCGAAGTCGACGAATGCGGCCGCACGCCCTATGCGCCGGTGCCGGCCTATGTCGAACCGCCGCCGCCGCTCGAGACGATCCGCGCCAGGCGCCTGCGTTAGTGCGGGATGCCCGATCCGGTCTGGCGTTACTCAGTCACCGCTTCGGTGACGGCAACCTGCGCCGCCGGAATTGACGGTGCCACCAGGAATGGCCCGACCGTTTCGAGCCTCGGACTCAGGATACCGATGCTCGGGCCTTTCAGGAGAAACTCCGGTGTCAGCCAGGGTGTTGTCTCAAGGTGAGGGACCGGTGCGAGCGGCAGCGCTCCCCAGTACTGAACTTGTGATCGCGGCTCCTGGACCCGCAGGCCGACAGTGGAGTCGGTTCCGACAGCGGGGTTGACGTGCGGGACCATGAAGGTGCCCGCCAGCATCAGCGCGAACAGTCCTTTGCTCATGATCGTTCCTCCTCAAACGCGGCTCGGCGCATGGTCTTGGCGCGTGTCTTGGATGGCGCAGGTTCGCGCCTACGCCGCTCGCTGAACGCGCCTTCCTCCAGAAGGTTCCGCGCGCCGCGGCTGCCTATTGCAAGGGCGTGCCGGTGCCGCTCTCGCCGGTCCGGCGATTGCGGGCGAGCACGCGGCGGCGGTGCTTCGGCCCATAGTGGCGCAGCCCATAGGCTTGCTTATCGAGCATCCGAAGCGCCTCCATGATGTCGTCGAAGCGTACTGGAGCGCCGCGCGGGCTGGCACGAAGGTCAGGCGCCGCCTCGATGGCGCAGGCATCCGACGCCCACGCGGCGAGAATGGCGCGCTTCTCGTTGAGTGTCAGGTCGGGATCGCTCACCACGTCCGACGGGTGGTCGAATGCCTGCGCCGGGTGCAAGAGTTGGTCGAGCTCGAAGCTCGCTTTCAGTCTGTCGTTCATGTCCTTTCTCCCTAAGACAGGTTCGAGTTTCTCCGGTGTCGTCCTACGCGTGGCTCCGCCCGCCAGAGCCACGACGGCCTCGTCTCGATCCGGACGCCGTCAACCAGCGGCCGCGCCGCCATCGGACACGATGGTGGCGGCGTCGGGTCGCCGCCGGACGGCCCAAATCGTCTGCGGCGATAGTCCGCGAGCGATATCACCTTGGCGTCCTCTCGCCCGGGGGCGTGGGCGGATGCAACTGCCATTGGCGCGCTCCCCGCTAATGGATGGTCACGATCCAGACGATGGTCGCGAAGCTGAGCGCGAGCATCAGCCAGTCGAACATCGTTGATCCGCGGCCACGAACTGACCTTTGAACATATTCGTCCATCACTCACTCCCTGCGGCATCCGAGCGCCGGCACCAGTCTCCCGACCCGCGCGCGGCAGGGCGTGCCGCGCGGGTGCGGTTTGCATCTCGCCGATCGGCGCTTCGCCGGTCAGGCCGCGCTGTGACGCGCGAGTTTGCGGTTGTCGTTGCCGGCGCCGTCGATCCCAATCGCGATCCGGCGCGGCTTCATCGCTTCCGGCACCTCGCGGGCGAGCTCGATCCGCAGCAGGCCGTTATCGAATGAAGCCCCCTTCACCTCGACATGGTCCGCGAGGTTGAATACCCGACGGAACGGCCGGGCTGAGATGCCCTGGTACAGGTATTGACGACCGTCTTTCTCGCCCGGACGGCCCTCCACCGTGAGCACGTTCTGCTCGGCGGTAATGGTGATCTCGTCGGGGGAGAAGCCGGCCAGCGCCAGGGTGATCTGATAGTGGTCCTCGCTCGACCGTTCGATGTTGTAGGGCGGATAATGCTCCTGGCCCGTCAAGCGCACCGATTCGTCGATGAGATTGAAAAGGCGATCGAAGCCGATCGTCGACCGCCACAGGGGGGTAAGATCGTAGGCACTCATAGCCACATCCTCCATCGAGCAACATGGGTACGAGCAGCGCCGGACACCGCGCCCGGCGCCGTCTCCCCGGGTCCCGGAGCGGGCACCCGGCGCCGCGCAACGCGCGACGGAAAATAAATTAGAAAGGGCCTCCTGTTTTTCAAGAGGGGCCGCGGTACTGCGGCAAGTCCCTGACCGGTGTGGCAAAATGCCATTGTCGGGCCGCCCAAAAACGCCGAAACTCCCTCAAAACAAAGACCATCAGGGAGGTAGGGCCATGACCAATCCGGACAACGGACATCCGTTCGACCGCCGCCTGTTTCTCGCCGGCGGCGCCGCGCTGACGCTGATCGGTGCGCCGAACGCCGCGAACGCGCAGCAGGGTGGGGGCGGCGGCAAGCCGGCGGCATTGGACAAGCGGCTGCGGCAGATCCTCGCCGAGTTCGTGGTCGGCTTCGATATCCGGCAGGTGCCGCCGCAGGTGATCGAGCGCGCGCGCGTCGCACTGATCGATACCATCGGCGTCGCGGTCGCCGGCAGCCACGAGGAGGTCGCGCACATCGTCGCCGAGATGGTAAAGGCGGAAGGCTCGGCGCCGCAATGCACGGTCATCGGCCAGTCGCTGCGCGCCTCGCCGCAGCTCGCGGCGCTGGCCAACGGCGTCGCCAACCATGCGATGGACTACGACTTCACTTCCTCAACGGCCAGTCGGTGGCGGCGGTCATCCCGGCGCTGCTGCCGGTCGCGGAAGCGACCAAGGCAACGCCGGCCGACGTGCTCGGCGCCTTCATCGCCGGCTGCGAGGTCGCGGCGCGCCTCAACCGCTCGAGCCTGCGGATGGGCAATGACGGCGGCTGGCACATCACCGGCGTCGTCGGGGTGATCGCCACCACCGCGGCCTGCTGCAAGCTCCTGAAGCTGCCGGTCGAGCAGGTCGCTCAAGCCCTCGGCATCTCGGTCTCGCTGGCGTCGGGCATCGCCGTCAACTACGGCACCATGACCAAGCCGCTGCATTGCGGCAACGCGGCGCGTAACGGCGTGATGGCGGCGCTGCTCGCGAGCAAGGGCTTCACCTCGCACGCCGCGGCGTTCGAGGGCAACAACGGCTTCTACCCGAGCTTCGGCCGCGCGCTGCCGACCGATTTTGCGCCGTTCAAGGATATCGGCCGGCGCTGGGACCTGATCGAGATCGGCTTCCAGACCAAGTACTACCCTTGCGGCGGGCGTGGCCATACCGCGATCGAAGCGGCGCTGATGCTGCGCGACAGGATCGGTGCAGCGCGGCTCGGCGAGATCGCCAACATCCACTGCCTGGTGTCGAAATCGAGCGCGGCGCGCATCAACACCAACTATCCCGGCGACGTCGAGGCGGCGAAGTTTTCCGCCGCCTATGTGATCGCCTATTCGCTGGTGCACGGCATTCCGAAGATCAAGGCGTTCACGCCGGAGGCGTTGAAAGAGCCACGCACGATCGCGATGGCCAAGCTCGTCACCGCCGGCGCCGATCCGCAGCTCAGCGATGCGTTCGGCGAGAGCCCGGCGATCCTGAAGATCACGCTCAAGGGCGGCGAGACCTTCGAACAGCGGCGCGACTACGCCACGGGATCGGCAAAGATCCCGCTGACGCCGGCGCAGCTCCAGGAAAAATTCATGGACTGCGCCACCCAGACCGTGAGCGCCGATACCGCCAAGAAGCTGTTCGCGTTCGTGAACACCTTCGAGAAGCAGGAGAGCTTCGGCGAGTTCTGGACGCTCATCCGCAAGGCGTGAGAGCGCGATGGTGCCACGACGGCATCAGGCTCCCTCTCCCCGGAGGGGAGAAGGCCACGCAGGACAGGTGCTGAAGCTTGCGCTCGACGGCAAGAAGGCGAAGTGAAGCGATCATGGAGAGTCACGTCATGCCTGACGATGCCGGATCGGTCGATCGCGGGATGCTCGGCGGCGGCGCGCCGGCGACGCTCGGCTGACATCGAGGCGGCCAAGTTCTCCGCCGCCTATGCGTGGCCTACGCGCAGTCCATGGCATCCCGGATCAAGGCGTTCACGCCGGAATCGCCGCATTGTCGGATATTTGCAATGATCTTGCCGCCGCCGGCATGTGCATGATCAATCCCCGAACGATGACGCAAAGGTCGAAACCCATCTCGCGTCACTTCGCGGCTGTACACTGCAAATCGGCGCCGATCGTCAGTGGACCCGTATAGGCCGTCTTCAGCTCGGCGATGGCGGGCTCGAGGTTGAACGGGCCGACGTGGCTGACAATGAGATGGCCGATGCCTGCCTCTTTCGCGACTCGCCCAACGACTTCCGGTGCCGCGTGCAACGGGCTCTTCGCGCCCGCGGGAATGGCGAGGTGCATGATCAGAACGTTGGCGCCCTTGGCGAAGTCGATGAACTTGGGATCGGTTCCGGTCTGGTCCGAACTGAACACGACCGACACGCCCCTGGTCGTCGCGCGATAGGCCAGCGTGGCCATCGGTCCGTGAGGAATGCCGAACGCGGTGACAGTCAACCCGTCCTTGTCGTGCACCGTCGTCGCTTCCGCCTTCGTCACGTCGACGACCGTCACATCGAGCAACACGCCGCCTCCGGTGGGGCCTTGCTTGGCGCCGAGCACCGGGCCCAGCAACTGGAATGCGCCGGTCTTCTCGTCGAACAGGCGGCTTAGAAACGTCTTGAAATCGGGCGCAGCATTGTTGCCAGACGGGCCGACGATGGGAAGCGGCTCCTTGCGGGAGTTATGGCTGAGCCACAACAATGCGGGCAGGTCGGAGACGTGGTCGGGGTGAAGATGACTGATGCCGACCATCGCGAGATCCGCGAGCCTGGCCTCGGCCTGCCCAAAGCGGCCGAACGCACCGCCTCCCATGTCGATCAGGACTTTCGATTGACCATCGATGCGGAGCAGATAGCTCGATGAGGACCGGAAGCGGTTGATCGCCGGACCGCCGGAACCGAGGATCTGCACGGCCACAGGACCGACGTCACAGGTTTGCGCGGTCGCGGTCGAGAACGGTACGAGCAACGCTAGGGCTGCGATGGCTGCTGGTCGTTTCATTGGGGCACCTTTTTTCGCTCGCCGGCTACCCGAGGAAGGCTGGCCGGACGGCCCTGCGGCAATCACAGGGCGCCATGCACGATCTTCCCACCAACCATGGTCATGACGGGCTGGATCTCGCGGATCTGGTCCACCGGAACCGTCAGATAGTCGCGATCCAGAACGACGAGGTCGGCGAGCTTCCCGGTCTCCAGCGTGCCCAGGTCCTTCTCCATGAAGAGCAGATACGCGTTGGAACGCGTGTGTGCGATCAGGGCCTGCTCGCGTGTGATCGTCTCCTTGTGCAGCACCTTGTCGGGGAAGATGCGACCGGAGGTGTACTGCCAGAGCGTCAGGAACGGATTGACGGTCGCAACGATGCTGCCGTCCGATCCCAGGCCGTACATGATCCCGCTATCGTGGATCATCTTCACCGGCGGCGTCTCACCCAGTGGGTTCAGCGGTTTCACGACCTGATTGTGGAGCGCGATGACCCAACCCAGACGCTTGGCCTTCTCGAGGGATTCTTTCGTGATGAGGTCGGCGTGCGCGATGGTCCAGCGCAAGGGGGCGATCGGCGTGGTCTTGGCGATCTCCTCGGAAATCGACAGGTAGCCTTCGATCGTCGCGTTCACCATCAGGTGCTGATGGATCGGCCAGCCAGCCTTCGCGGCGGCAGTCGCGAGCTTGGCAAACTGGTCGTAGGCCACCTTCGGGAACACGCGCGAGGCGTTGAGGCCGCTATCCTGGATGCCTGGAAAGACGTGCTCGCCGATGCCGATGATGCCGAACCAGTCGTTGCGGTTGAGCGGCTTTTCTTTTTCGATCAAGGCCACGACCTCGTCGACTTCGGAAGCATCGCGCGCATAGCGCTGCAGCGTCCAGAACACGCGTAGCGTCAGCGCCCCTGTGGCGTGCAAACCACTCAAGGGAGCATGCGTGCCATCGAGATAGCCGACATCGTAGACGGTAGTGAGTCCCATGCTGTTGAGCATGGAGTTGTAAGCGCGGATCTGATCGGCCGGCAGCGGTGGGGCATCGGGCTCCTCCCGGTGCGCGTTGGGCTGCGAAAGCTGGGATGCCGCCGGCACCACCTCGCGAATGGGAATTGGCGCATAGCGCAGCGCCGCATACATCACGCGGCGGCCTTCGATATTCACAGTCTCGATCGGCAGCTTGCCCTTGTACAATGCGCCGACATTTGGCGCGACCAGATCACGCGCCAGCGTGTTCATGTAGAAGGCGCTGTAGGTCTTCTGGATGAACACGGGATTGTGCGGGGAAGCTGCATCCAGCTCCTCCAGCGTGAAACCGCCGGGCTTGTCCTGGAACTGCTGCTCGTGCCACCCGCCGATCACGAAAATCCATTTGCCCCGGCCGGAGCCCGGCCCCAGCTCCTTCGCGCGCGCCGCGATTTTCTCCAGCGCAGCCTTGCGGGTGAGGACCCCCTCCAACCGCGTCTCGAACGGAGTGAATGTTGCGCCGCGCAGGTAGTGCAGGTGGTTGTCGATCAGGCCGGGGATGACGGTGCGGCCGGCGAGATCGGACTGCCGTGTGGCGGGGCCAGCGAGCTTCCTCACGTCCTCGTCCGTGCCGACGGCAACGATGCGGTCGCCGCGAATGGCGACAGCGCTTGCTATCGAAAAGCCGGAGTCGACTGTCACGATCTTGCCGTTGTGCAGAATGAGGTCGGGCGCCTGGGCGCTGGCCACGGGCACGGCAAACAGCATAGCAATGAAGCACATTGCCGTTCGCATCACGATATCAGCCATGGGTCTCATCCTCCCCTGCTCGAGCCAGGCTCCGTCCCCCAATGGGGGAGCAGTTGTCAATCGGTCATCGCTGTTTCTCGGTCTCATCGTGGACGATTCTGCCACCGACAATGGTGATGAGCGCACGCAAGTTGCGGATTTCCGCGTCCGGTACCTGGCCGACATCGAGATAGTCGGCGCTGAGAACAGCAAGGTCGGCAAGCTTTCCGGGCTCGATCGAGCCGATGAGGTGCTCTTCGCGGAAGAACCAGCCGTTGGCGGCGGTGTAAAGTCTCAGCGCCTGCTCCCGTGTTATCGTCTGGTCCGGGTTGATGAGCTGCCCGCCGGCATTCCGACCTGTCACCATGTAGTAGATCATCGGCCAAGGATTCATAGTTGCGATCCGCGCGCCGTCCGACCCGCCACCGACATTGGCGAGACCGGCCGCGATCAGCGAGCGGAACGGCGGCTTGGGGCCGGCGAACGCGATCGGATTGTAGTAGGGCGTCGCATGCGGCATTAGGCCGATGCCCAGTTTCTTGGCCCTCGCGATGCTCTCGTCGTCCATCCCGTAGAGGTGCATGAGCGACCAGCGCAGCGGCGCGATCGGCGTCTCGGCATTGACGCGCTCCCATACGTCCAAGTGCGCCTTTATCTCCCTAAGATTGATCACATGCTGCTGATAGGTCCAGCCGCGCCTGGCGGCGAGCTTGGCGGCGCGCTCGTAAAACTCCGGCAGCGGACTCATGGTCTGGAACTTGCGGTCCGCCAACCATTCGCCGAAGCCAACCACCCTCACCATGTCGGTTCCGAAGTCGCGGAACGCGTTGTCGAGCCGGCCTTTGAGCAGCGGCAGCTCCGGCTCGGTCTCCATGATCGGCAGAAACAAGCGGATCCTGAGCGGGACCTTGCCTTCCCGCATCAACTCCAGCATCGGCTCGTAGCCGGTTGCAGGATCCAGGTAGCCGCCCTCGGGGACCGTGCCGCCGTGGTCGGATATGGTGGTCAGCCCCATGCCGAGTGCGGAAGCCATCTGCCGCTCGGTCGCGCGCTTGATTTGCCCGTGCCCGCTGAACAATGGCGCCAGCACACGCCAGGCGGGCGATCGTATCGGGTCCTTCAGCGATCCTCCCGTCTGCGTCGACCTTCACCGCATTGGCTTCCAGGTAGGCCTTGGCGCGGCTGTTGACGCTGCCGGGACCGGAGTTGGAGACCGAGAGGTAGACTGGATGGTTGGGGGCCGCGCCGTCGAGCTCCGAGAGGCTCGGAAAGCGCTTCTCCTCGAACTGGCTCTCGCGGATGCCGCCGAGGGCGGACAGCCAAGCCCCCTGCGGCGACCGCTCGGCGCGAATCTTGATACGTCGCAGTGCCTCGGCAACGGTGAACGCGGTCTCGAGCTCGCGCATGTCGAGGCCGGGGAGCAGCGCCGTGCGCAGGAAGTGCATGTGATTGTCGATCAGTCCAGGAACGACGCTGCGCTGGGCCAGATCGCGCTGCACCGTTGAAGGCCCGGCAAGCCTTAGCACGTCCTCGTTGGAGCCGACGGCAACGATGCGATCGCCTCGAATGGCGACAGCGCTTGCGATCGAGAAGCGGGCGTCGACCGTGATGATCTTCCCGTTGTGCAGGATGAGATCTGGCGCCTGGGCTTGGGCGAGGGGAGCCGCGGCGAGCAGTGCAGAAACGCCAAGCGCAGCACGAATCAAAACGTACTTCATTGCGTCGCGCTTTCGTTCGATCTTGTTCATGCACTTAACCAGCAGACGGGCGCCGCATCAAGGCGGCCTCGGCGTCTCGATGCGCATCGAGGCGACCTGCTTTCAACGAAGCACGACACGTCAGCCGGGTGTTGCCGCGCGCAATCGCCGCCTGATCAACAGGAAGACCGCCATAACGCTGATGGCGCCCAGCGCCACAACGATCAGACTGAGCGGCGAATCGGAATTTTCGATCAGGGCTGCTCGGCCTACATAGCCGATATACACAAAGAGAGCGGTCTGCGGAATGATGAACACGAAGGTCGTCAGCGCGAACGGCAGCAGACCGATCCGGGTAAGGCCGAACAGGTAATTCCCGACCGTGCTGGGTATCGGCGACGCGATCCGCATGAGCGCGACGATCCGCCAGCCTTCTTTGTCGATTGCGTTCGCAATGGCGCGCAGGCGTTGATGCCGGTCGATCCGCGGCTGCAATCGAGCCGAGAAAAGATAGCGCGCGGCCAGGAAGGCAAGGGTTGCCCCGGCGGTGGCGCTCGGCACGATGACCGCAATGACGGACAAGCCATAGAGCGCGCCGGCACTCACGGCCAGCAGATTGCGTGGCATCAAAATGAAGTTTGCCACCACGAAGACCGACACCAGCACCGCGCCCGAGGCCACGGACAGCCCCTCGGTGGCGCGCAACCACTCGATCAATTGATCGGTCATGCCGGCTTGTTCCTCTCGACCGCACCATAGCAACCGGCGCGCCCGTGCCAAGGTCGTCGGGGGCCGGCCTGCCGAGGTTCAGGGGGCCTGAAAAGTGGCGCCGTGCGGGTGCGCCGGATGGCCGCGCCGGATTGTTTCCCGGATCGGGAGCGCCGACACTCGTTACGACGCCAGGGAGGGACTCATGTCGAAAAAGGACAAAAACGCCACCGCCGCCGCATTTGACCGCCGGCAACTGGTCGGTGGCGGTGCGTTGGCGATGCTTGGCGCGGCCGGTCCCGCGCGCGCACAGGAGGCGCCGCGCGGGAAGGAAGCCCCGAAGGCCAAAGGCAAGTCCTCAGCCAATGCGGTGCGCGTCGGCCCGGCGATCGCCGACTTCGTTACGGGTTTCGACCTGAAGAACGCGCCGCAGCCGGTGGTCGACCGCGCCCGCGCCGTGTTTATCGACACCGTCGGCGTCATGCTCGCCGGCAGTCACGAGGAAGCCGCGCATTTCATCGTGGCGATGGTGAAGTCGGAAGGTTCGTCGCCGCAGGCGTCGATCGTGCAGGAGAGCCTGCGTGCGTCGCCGCAGCTCGCGGCACTGGCGAACGGCGTCGCCGCGCATGCGATGGACTACGACTTTACGTATATGCGCGCGCAAGCGATCGCGGCGGTGATCCCGGCGATCCTGCCGGTCGCCGAAACGGTGAAAGCGACGTCGGCCGAAATCGTATCCGCCTTCATCATCGGCGCCGAGGTGGCGGCGCGGATCGTGCGCGCCGATCAGGACGGGCCGATGTTCGACGGCTGGCACTCCACCGGCATGGTCGGCGTGCTGGGCGCGGCGGCGGCCTGTGCGCGGCTGATGCAGCTGCCGGCGGCAGCGATCCCGCATGTGATGGGCATCGCTGCCTCGCTGGCGTCGGGCTTCACCGCCAATTTCGCCACCATGACCAAGCCGCTGCACGCCGGCAATGCGGCGCGCAACGGCGTGCTTGCCGCGACGCTCGGCAAGGCCGGCTACACTGCCAACCCGGCGGCGTTCGAGGGCCGCAACGGCTACTTCCAGACGTTCGCCCGCGGCATCGACGTCTCCTACGACGGCTTCAAGGATTTCGGCAGCCGCTACGACCTCGTGAGCGGGCGCTATCGCTTCAAGCCGTATCCTTGCGGCGGGCTTACCCACACCACCATCGAGGCGGCGCTGGAATTGCGCGAGCGCGTCGGCACGCGACTCGACGACATCAAGAGCATTCATTGCGGCGTCTCGCGCGCCGCCGGGCAACGCGCGTCGACCGCATATCCGTCGAACACGGAGCAGGCGAAGTTCAGCGTCGGGTACCTTGTGCCGTATGCGCTGGTGCACGGTGCGCCGCGGATCGCGGCGTTCACCGCCAAGGCGCTTGCCGACGATCGCCTGAAAGCGATCCAGTCGAAGATCACCGCCGCCGTCGATCCCGAGCTCGGCCCCGGCGGCGACGACAGCCCGGCAAGAATCCGCATCACCATGGCGGATGGCCAGGTGCACGAGGTGCGCAAGGACTTCTCCACCGGCTCGGTCAATCTGCCGATGACGCAGGCGCAGCTCGAGGAGAAGTTCTATGACTGCGCCGCGGTGGTGATGGACAAGGCCCGCGCGGCGAAGATCCTTGCGATCCTGAACGAACTGCCCAGCCGCGCGTCGTTCGACGACTTCTGGCCGCTGTTCCGCAAGGCGTGACGGACTCACAGCCGCGTCGCGATCCATCTTGACTTGCGCATCGGCCGGGCGCGGAATGGATGCGCTGCGCCGACGCGTCGACTTCGAGCGTTTGCAATTGAGGCGCTCGTTGCGCCGCGCCGCACCGTAAGGCTCAATGAGAATAGCGCGCCACAAGGCGTGCAACGGGAGGTAATGCCATGCGCTCACCCGCTTTGCTGGGACTACTCGGATTCGTCCTCGCAATCTCCACCGCCGATGCCGCGACCATTTCCGGCACCGTGACCGGCCCCGACGGCGCGCCCGTGCGGGCCGCATTCGTGCAAGCCCGCCACGCCGGAATGAAGATGACGGTCAGCGTGCTGACCGACAACCAGGGCAAATACGTCGTTGAGAACCTGCCGGCGGGCGACTATCGCCTGTCGATCCGCGCGCCGGGTCTGCGCGCCGAGCCCAAGAGCGGCCTCAAGCTCGCCGCCGAGCAGAACGTCTCGCACGATTTCGCGCTGCAGAAGGGCATGGTGCGCTGGACCGATATCTCGATCCTGCAGGGCATCCAGCTTCTCCCCAACGCCCGCGGCAAGGACGTGCTGGTCAACGATTGCATGAGCTGCCACGGCTTCCAGGGCAAGATGGCGGCGACCGTGCGCGACCACGACGGCTGGCGCAACCGCGTCGAGTATATGCGCGAGGCGATGCGCGCCTCGCTCGCCGACCGCCGCGGCTTCAGCGACCAGCAGGCGGAGGACGTCGCGTTCTACATGAACGAGATGTTCGGCCAGGATTCGACCCTGCCGCGCTCGCCCACCGAGATGCCCGGTTACAAGGATACGCTGACGGCGATCCCGGACGAGGCCCTGCGCATCGTCTAGTGGACTACGAGATGCCGGGCCCCGACCGCTTCCCGTGGACCGCGCATCCCGACAAGGACGGTACGTTCTGGATTCCGCAATACGGCACGTCGAACCGCATCGCGCATTTCAATCCCGCGACCGGCGAGATGAAGGAGTATCGCGTGCCCAATCCGGGCCCGGCGCTGATCCATTCGGCGGTGCCGGCGCCCGACGGCTCGATCTGGGTGGCACAGGCCGGCTCGAAGAAGCTCGGCCGCTTCGATCCCGCGACCGGCCAGTGGGCGGAATACGAACACGACTGGCGCAAGCACACCATCGCGGCCCATCCTGACGGCACCATCTGGTCGACCGGCGGCCTGACGCGCTTCGATCCCAAGACCAAGACCTACACCATGATCCCGGAGGTGCCGACCGCCTACGGTATCACGGTCGATAAACAGGGCACGGTCTGGTTCAGCCAGATGGTCCGCGACGGCATTATCGGCAAGGTCGATCCCAAAACCCTGGTCGTGACCAAGTACATCCCGCCAACGCGCGATCGCACGCGGCGCATCCAGCTCCATGAGGACGGTTCGATCTGGTACGCGGTCTATGACAGCGACCGCCTCGGCCGCTTCGATCCGAAGAGCGAGACCTTCAAGGACTTCGCGCTGCCGGTGAAGAACACCAAGCCCTACGCGCTCGGCATCGCGACCGACGGCCAGATCTGGTACTCGTCGTACTACCGCGACGTGATGGGCAAGCTCGACCCGCAGACCGGCAAGGTCGTCGAATATCCGATGCCCTATGCCGACAACGGCATGCGCGACTTCTTCGTCGACAAGGACGGCCGGATGTGGTTCGGCTCGCCGCCCAACAACCGCGTCGGCTATTTCTACCTGTCGAACCGGCAGCGCAGCGCCGAAGCGCGGTGAACAATAGTGTGAGGCGCCTGTGTCCCGGGCGCACAGCGGCACGTAGTGCCGCTGTGCAGACCCGGGACCATTTCGAACTCCTATCTGAATTGCCGTTGAAACGGTCCCGGATCAGCAGTGCACCGCTTCGCGCTGCACCGCGTCCGGGACACGTGCTTCCGGTCGTCGCGGACGGTCAGTCGTTCGCCACCGCGCGTGCCGCGGCAACGATGTCATCCGGCGTCGCGTAGATGTCGTCGAGGATCTTCGTCGCTTCGGCCCCGAGCGTCGGGCTCACCGGCTGCCGCTGCTTGGCGGCGTCCGCGGCAAAGTCCGGGTCCTGCACCATGGCGGCAAAGGCTTTGCGCAGGATCGCCACGCGATCGTCGGGCACCGATATCTGCGCGACGAACGGCTTGCCGACGTCGCCGGCAGCCGACAGCACGCGCAAGATCCTGCGGGCGCGGTCATCCGCAAGCAGGTCGGCGGCGCTCGGGACATCGGCCGGCAGGTCGGGCGCCGTCGCCGCCGTCACGCGCATGATCGGCCTGATCCGGTTGTTGGCGATCCAGTGCGGCGGCAGGCTCGCCCAGGTCATGCAGCCGCCTTCGAGCTCGCCGCGCTCGACGGCGATGAAGCCTTCGGCCGATCCGGCATAGCCGGCGACGGAGTGGACGTTCACGTTGAAGAGCTTGCGCAGGATGCGCTGCTGGGTGTCGGACGACGTGCCGGGATTGGTGCGCCCCATGTGGATCTTGGGCAGGCGCTGCAAGTCGGCGATGCTCTTGGCCGGCACCGTGTGCCAGACATAACAGACCGCCAGGTCCTGCTGCACACTGCCGATCCATTTGAACTTCCGGAAATCGATCGGGACCTTGCCCGGGGTCAGCAGCGAGTTGGTGATCTGGGTGTAGTCGAACAGGCCGATGACGGTGCCGTCTTTCGGCGCGTGTTTCTCAATGTGCTCGAGCGCGCGCAGGCTGCCGGCGCCGGGCATGTTGACCACGACGACGTTCGGCGAGCCGCGGATGTATTTGCCGATATGGCGCGCCACCAGGCGGGCGTTGATGTCGTAGCCACCGCCCGCGCTATACCCGACCACGATGGTCAACGTCTTGCCCTGATAGAAATCGTCGGCGTGGGCGCGCGGAACGCACAGCAGGAGCGCGGCGAGGGCGAATGCGACGACGGCGTGCATCGGCGAATTCTAGAAGAACACCGTTTTGCGTTGCAATATGCGTGCGACATCGGACCGCCTGCTGGAATTGCAGGGCTCGCGCCGGGAAAAGCTGCTAAACTTGCCGGACGCGTCGCAATCGACGGACAATAAGACCATGATGGATACAGCAGTCGTTGGCGATTTCCGAACGTTCCACAAGGCGCGGCGTGCCCCCGCCGTCCCCATGCAACGTGTGACCGATCCGGCCGAATGGGGTCGCGGCGACCTCGGAGATGTCGCGTCGTGGAGCTACCGCTTCACCACGCGCGACCATGACGAACTCGCGGCGGCGGTCGCGGCCGTCCGCCGCAATGGCGTCGCGGTCGAGGCGGTGCGGCGCGAGAATTTCCCGCTGACTGCGCTCGCGGAAGTGATGGCCGACGTCCGGCGGGAACTGCTGGACGGCCGCGGCATGGTCATGATGCAGAACTTTCCGATCGACCGGTTCGATCGCGAAGCGTGCGCGATCGCCTATCTCGGCCTGGGGAGCTACATGGGCACGACCATGTCGCAGAACGCCCAGGGTCACATCCTCGGCCACGTCAAGGATCTCGGCGGCGACTACACCGACCCGAACACGCGCGGCTACATGACCCGTGCCGAGATGCTGTTCCATGCGGATGCCTGCGACTATGTCGGCCTGCTCTGCCTGCATGGCGCGAAGAGCGGCGGCGAAAGCCGCGTCGCCAGCTCGGTCACCGTCTACAACCGCATCCTCGAACGGCGCCCCGATCTCGCGAAGGTACTATGCGAGGACTTCTATCGCTCCCACACCGGCGAGGTGAACCCGGGCGAGAAGCCCTATTTCACCCAGCCGATCTTTTCGTTCATCGACGGCTATTTCAGCGCCACCGGCGCGGGCGCAGCCATCGACAAGGCGCAGAAGCTTCCCGGCGTGCCGCGCTATACCCCGGCGCAGGTGGAAGCGGTCGAGCTCTATCGTCAGACGGTGTCCGACTGCGCGGTCGACATCGGCTTCGAGCCGGGCGACATCCAGTTCCTCAACAATTTCGTCACGCTGCACACCCGGCGCGAATACGAAGACTGGCCGGAAGAGGCACGCAAGCGCCATCTGCTGCGGCTGTGGTTGTCCGATCCCGACGGACGTCCGATCCCTAAGGACCAGCGCGAAGGCCGCTCCGGTCGCGGTGTGGCGCTCAAAGGCGTCAAGCTCAGCGCGCCGCTCGACGTCGGGGTGGCAGCGTAAGCACTTGCCACTAGGCAGACCCTCTCCTCCGCTCATTCCCGCGCAAGCGGGAATCCAGGCTTGATCGAGACTGGGTCCCCGCTTGCGCGGGGACGAGCGGGAGAGAGCTGAGTCAACGTCACTAGAAAAAGAAAACACCGGCCCCGTGTGTCGGCGGGGCCGGTGTTGCTTTACGCTACGCTACCACTCACGCGTCGCCGTGAGGTTTTCCTATCTGCGCATCATCTCGTCCGAAAACCGGTTCCCACTGTTCGGGATGATGCGATCAATCAGCGAACCGAAGCGTGACGGCCGGTCTGCGGCAGAACCACGACGCGGGTGCCGAGGCTCACGCGGTTGTAGAGGTCGGTCACGTCTTCATTCGTCATGCGGATGCAGCCGGAGGACACGCGCTGGCCGATGGTGTGCGGCGCGTTGGTGCCGTGGATGCGATAGATCGTGCTGCCGAGGTAGAGCGCGCGGGCGCCCATCGGGTTGCCGGGGCCACCGGCCATGTAACGCGGCAGGTACGGCTGGCGAGCGATCATCTCCGCCGGCGGATGCCAGTCCGGCCACTCGGCGCGGCGGGTGACGGTCTGCACGCCGGACCAGGTGAAGCCGTCACGGCCGACGCCGATGCCGTAGCGCATCGCACGGCCGTTGCCGAGCACGAGGTAGAGGTAGGTGTTCGGCGTGTCGACGATGATCGTGCCGGCCGGCTCGTTGGTGCGGTATTCGACGATCTGGCGGCGGAAGCGGGCCGGAAGCTCGGCGCGGCTCTCGATCGCATCGTCCTGCACGGTCGGGGCCGGCGCGGGCGCGGCCTGGAGCGGCACGAAGGGCAACAGCGGGAATTGGTTGGCGGACGCGGGGATCGTAGTCGCGGCGACGAGCGTGACGATCGCGGCGGCGGTCTTGAAGATCGTGTTCATGTGAGCACCCCATCCTGATTACTTGTTCGTTTCCGCAACCGGGGGGATGGTTCAAAGGTTCCTGAAATATAAAGCGATGTGGCCAGGCAACCGTGTGGCGGGCAGCGGACTTGTCTGTTTCAGCGGTCTTTTCGGCGCCCATCCGCCCTCATCCTGGAGGAGCGCCGAAAGGCGCGTCTCGAAGGATGGGGGGCCCGGCGCCGGCCTCATGGTTCGAGACGCCGCCTTTGGCGGCTCCTCACCATGAGGGTAGAGAACCTTCAGATCAGCTTTTTTTGCGCGCCTTGTGCCAGCCGACCACGGCGTCGGGCACCGCATCGGTCGAGGCGAAGTAGGGCTTGAGGTCGAGGAGCGGCGTGCCGTCGAGGCAGTCGAGGCCGACCACGGAAAGCTTGTTGCCCTCGATTTTCAGCAGCTTGACGACGCTCATGGCGATCGGGTTGGGGCGCGCCGGGGAGCGCAGGGAGAAGGTGCCGCGCTGCACGCCGTAGTGGCTTGGCACCTGCAGGACGATGTCGCGGCGGGAGCGGTCCATCCAATAAAGCGCCACCAGATGGCTGCAGCTCTCGACGTCCTTCAGCGCCGGCGCCCAGCGCGGATTGATCTCGATGGTGCAGACGGCCTCGGATTCGCGTGCGTTTTTCGGGCAATCCTTGCGCTGCTTCCAGGGGGTGTGAATGCGGCCGATGTAATAGAGCGAGGCGTCAAAATCCCTCGGCAGCTCGGCGGTGACTTCGCCCTCCCACAGGCCGAAGGCGTTGGGGTCTTTGGTCATGATCTTTCCGCGGGTCATTCCGGGGCGCCGCGAAGCGGCGAGCCCGGAATCCATAACCCCGATGTCGATCATGGGCGACATGGATTCCGGGCTCTAGCCATCCAAGCGGATGGCCGGCCCCGGAATGACGGCGCCGGTAGCGGGGCCCCTTGCTAACTCTTGCTTAAACGTATAAAGATATGTTTATGTGACGTGCCGTCCGGGACAAGGCCTACGCCATGGCTGCCATGCCTCCGCCGATCCAACTGCCGTTCGCGGACCTCAACGGGGCGCTCAAAGCCGCCGGTGAGGAGACGCGCTTGCGGATCATCGCGTTGCTCTCGGAAGCCGAGCTGACGGTCTCCGAGTTGACCGACATCCTGCGCCAGTCGCAGCCCCGCATCTCGCGGCACCTGCGACTGCTTGCCGAGGCCGGCCTGGTCGAGCGCTTCCGCGAGGGCTCCTGGGCGTTCTTCCGCCTGGGCGAGCGCGGCGGCTCTGCTTCGCTGGCACGCGAGCTTGTTGCACGGCTCGATTCGCAAGACACCACCATCGCCCGCGACCGCGAGCGGCTCACTTCGGTGCGCGCCGCGCGTGCCGCCGCGGCGCAGAAATATTTCGCGCGCCACGCCGCCGAATGGGACCGCATCCGCAAGCTCCATGTCGCCGACGAGGCGGTGGAGCACGCGATCCAGGCGGCGCTCGCCGACAAGCCGTTCCGTTCTTTGCTCGACCTTGGCACCGGCACCGGGCGCATGCTCGAGCTGTTCGGGCCGTCGATCGAGCGCGGCCTCGGCCTCGATCTCTCCCTCGACATGCTGTCGCTAGCGCGCACGCGGCTCGATCGCGCCGGCCTGCGCCATTGCAGCGTGCGGCAGGGCGACATCTACGACCTCGCGCTGCCGAAGGATTCGTTCGACGTCGTCATCATCCATCAGGTGCTGCACTTCCTCGACGACGGCGCCCGCGCCATCGCCGAAGCCGCGCGTGTGCTGCGGCCGTCCGGGCGGCTGGTGGTGGTCGACTTCGCGCCGCACGACCTCGAATTCCTGCGCGACGAGCATGCGCATCGCCGGCTCGGCTTCCCGCCCGAGGCGGTGAGCGGCTGGCTCGCCGCCGCCGGTCTCGACGTGGTGAAGCACGAGACGCTCAGGCCCGAAAAGAATTCCGACGGCAAGATCGCGGTGTCGCTCTGGCTCGGCCGCGATCCCCGCATCCAGCTTGCCGATGCCCCCGAGCGGGAGGTTGCTTGATGAATGCCCGCCCCAGCCGGTTCGTGCACGCCGGCGATCAGCGCATGAACGTGTCGTTCGAGTTCTTTCCGCCGAAGACGGCGGAGATGGAAGCAACGCTGTGGGAATCGATCACAAGACTTGCCCCGTTGCGCCCCAAATTCGTGTCGGTGACCTACGGCGCCGGCGGCTCGACCCGCGAGCGCACGCACGCCACCGTCAAACGCATCCTCGGCGAGACCGGTCTCACGCCGGCGGCGCATCTCACTTGCGTGGCCGCGACCAAGGATGAAATCGACGACGTCATCCGCGGCTACCACGGCGCCGGCGTGCGCCACATCGTGGCGCTGCGCGGCGACCCGGTGGGCGGCGTCGGCGAGAAATACGCGCCGCATCCGGGCGGCTACCGGAACGGCGCCGACCTCGTCGCCGGCATCAAGCGGCTCGCGCCCGAGATCGACGTCTCGGTGTCCGCTTATCCTGAGAAGCATCCGGATTCGCCGACGGTGGCCGCCGACATCGACATGCTCAAGGCCAAGGTCGACGCCGGCGCCACCCGCGCGATGACGCAGTTCTTCTTCGAGAACGACCAGTACTTCCGCTATCTCGACCGCGTGCGCGCGGCCGGCATCAACGTGCCGATCGTGCCCGGCATCCTGCCGGTGCAGAACTTCAAGCAGACCAAGAATTTCGCGGCCCGCACCGGCGCGTCGGTGCCGGACTGGCTGGCCGAGCGCTTCGACGGCCTCGACGACGATGCCGCCACCCGCAAGCTGATCGCCGCCGCGGTCGCCGCCGAGCAGGTGCTCGACCTTGTCGATCGCGGCGTCACCGACTTTCACTTCTACACCATGAACCGGGCTGACCTCGTCTACGCGGTGTGTCACCTGCTGGGGCTGCGGCCCGCGGTGCCGGCGGCTGCATGAGGAATGCGATTGTGGACCAGCATGTAATTCGAGCGGCAAACTCGGTGGGCTCCCTCCCCCCTTGCGGGGGAGGGCTGGGGAGGGGGGTAGTTGCGAGTCCGGAACTTGCCGCCACCCCCCCCCCCAAACCACCCCCCCCAGGGGGGGGGGGGAGCCCGGGGACCAGTGTTAGCAAACCAAACATAGGGGGTGGGGCAAAACCCACAATGTTTGCAAGCACTTCTCTGTTCAATGAGAGGGAGCCCACCTGAGTTCGCGGCTATGTCAGTGCTCAAGTCCGATACCGAAAAAAAATTCCGCCGCGTCGCGGCCGAGCGCATCCTGGTGCTCGACGGCGCCATGGGCACCATGATCCAGGAGCTCAAGCTCGACGAGGGCGGCTATCGCGGCGCGCGTTTCGACGCCTGGAACCGCGAGGTCCGCGGCAACAACGATCTGTTGATCCTGACGCAGCCGGACGCGATCCGCAGGATCCATCTCGAGTATTTCCGCGCCGGCGCCGACATCGTCTCGACCAATACGTTCTCGTCGACCACGATCGCGCAGGCCGACTACGGCATGCAGGCGATCGCGCACGAGCTCAACGTCGAGGGCGCGAAGCTCGCGCGCGAGGCCGCCGACATCGCGGAGAAGGAGGACGGCCGTCCGCGTTTCGTCGCGGGCGCGCTTGGGCCGACCAACCGCACCGCGTCGATCTCGCCGGACGTGAGCAACCCTGGATTTCGCGCCGTCACGTTCGACGAGCTGCGCATTGCCTATGGCGAGCAGGCGCGGGGCCTGATCGAGGGCGGCGCCGACATCCTCCTGATCGAGACGATCTTCGATACGCTTAACGCCAAGGCCGCGATCTTCGCGATCGCCGAAGCGTTCGAGGCGACGGGCCGAACGCTGCCGGTCATGATCTCCGGCACCATCACCGACCGCTCCGGGCGGCTGCTCTCGGGCCAGACGCCGGAAGCGTTCTGGAACGCGGTGCGCCACGCCGCGCCGCTGTCGATCGGTCTCAACTGCGCGCTTGGCGCCCAGGAGATGCGCGCGCATATCGCCGAGCTCTCGCGCATCGCCGATACGCTGGTCTGCGCCTATCCGAACGCCGGCCTGCCCAACGAATTCGGCCGCTACGACGAAAGCCCGGAATATATGGCCGCCCTGATCGAAGAGTTCGCCTCGGCCGGGCTCGTCAACGTGGTCGGCGGCTGTTGCGGCACCACGCCCGCGCACATCCATGCCATTGCCGAGGCGGTCAAAGGCAAGACGCCGCGCCAGGTGCCGGAGATCGAGCGGCGGCTGCGGCTTTCCGGTCTCGAAGCGTTCACGCTCACCGACGCGATCCCGTTCGTGAACGTCGGCGAGCGCACCAACGTCACGGGGTCGGCGCGCTTCCGCAAGCTCGTCACCAATGGCGACTACGATACCGCGCTCGAGATCGCGCGCGACCAGGTCGAGAACGGCGCGCAGATCATCGACGTCAACATGGACGAGGGCCTGCTCGATTCCGAGAAGGCGATGGTGACGTTCCTCAACCTGGTCGCCGCCGAGCCCGACATCGCGCGCGTGCCGGTCATGGTCGATTCCTCGAAGTTCTCGGTGATCGAGGCCGGGCTGAAATGTCTGCAAGGCAAGCCGGTGGTGAATTCGATCTCGCTCAAGGAGGGTGAAGAGGCGTTCGTCGATCATGCCCGCACCGTGCGCCGCTACGGCGCCGCGGTGGTGGTGATGGCGTTTGACGAGCAGGGCCAGGCCGATACCATCGAGCGCAAGGTCAATATCTGCGCGCGCGCCTACGAGATCCTGGTCAACAAGGTGGGCTTCCCGCCGGAAGACATCATCTTCGACCCGAACATCTTCGCGGTCGCGACCGGCATGGAGGAGCACAACGGCTACGGCGTCGCCTTCATCGAGGCCGCGCGTCAGATTCGCGCGAAGCTCGCGCACGTGCACATCTCCGGCGGCGTCTCGAACCTCTCGTTCTCGTTCCGCGGCAACGAGCCGGTGCGCGAGGCGATGCACTCGGTGTTCCTCTATCACGCCATCAAGGCGGGCATGGACATGGGCATCGTCAACGCGGGCCAGATGGCGGTCTACGACGATCTCGATCCGGAACTGCGCGAAGCCTGCGAGGACGTGGTGCTCAACCGCCGTCCCGATGCGTCGGAGCGTTTGCTCGCGATCGCCGAGCGTTACCGCGGGCAGGGGACGGAGAAGAAGGAAGCCGATCTCGCCTGGCGGGAATGGCCGGTGGAGCGGCGGCTGTCGCATGCGCTCGTGCACGGCGTCACGGATTTCATCGAGGCCGACACCGAGGAGGCGCGCGCCAAGGCCGAGCGGCCGCTGCACGTGATCGAAGGCCCGCTGATGGACGGCATGAACGTGGTCGGCGACCTGTTCGGTTCCGGCAAGATGTTCCTGCCGCAGGTCGTCAAGTCGGCGCGCGTGATGAAGCAGGCGGTCGCCTACCTGATGCCGTTCATGGAGCAGGAGAAGAAAGCCAACGGCGACGACAGGAAGAGCTCGAACGGCAAGATCGTGATGGCGACCGTGAAGGGCGACGTCCACGATATCGGCAAGAACATCGTCGGCGTCGTGCTCCAATGCAACAACTACGAGGTCGTCGATCTCGGCGTGATGGTGCCGGCGGCGAAGATTTTGGAAACCGCGCAGGCCGAGAAGGCCGACATCATCGGCCTCTCCGGCCTGATCACGCCTTCGCTCGACGAGATGTGTCATGTCGCGGCCGAGATGGAGCGGCAGGGCTTTGATCTGCCGCTGCTGATCGGTGGCGCCACCACCAGCCGGACCCATACCGCCGTCAAGATCCATCCGAACTACCGGCGCGGGCAGGCGGTGTATGTGACCGACGCCAGCCGCGCGGTCGGCGTCGCGCAGAGCCTGATGTCGGGGCAGCTGCGGCCGGCCTACGTCGCCGACGTGCGCGACGAATACGCCAAGATCGCCGCCGCGCATGCGCGCGCCGAGGAGAACAAGCAGCGGCTCTCGCTCAAGGCCGCGCGCGCCAACGCCGCGAAATTCGACTGGGCGAACTACACGCCGGCGAAGCCGTCATTCATCGGCACGCGGGTGCTCGACGATTTCCCGCTTGCGGAACTCGTGCCCTATATCGACTGGACGCCGTTCTTCCAGACCTGGGAGCTGTCAGGCAGATTCCCGGCGATCCTCGACGACGCCAAGGTGGGCGAGGCGGCACGCGCGCTCTACAAGGACGCGCAGGCGATGCTCGGCAAGATCGTCGACGAGAAGTGGCTCGGCGCCTCGGCGGTGGTCGGCTTCTGGCCGGCCAATGCCGACGGCGACGACATTCTGGTGTTCGGCGACGAGACCCGCGCGCAGCCGGTGTCGGTACTGCACACGCTGCGCCAGCAGCTGTCCCGCCGCGAGGGCCGCGCCAATGTGGCGCTGGCCGACTTCGTGGCGCCGCGCGGCAACGACGACTATGTCGGCGCGTTCCTGGTCACCGCCGGCAAGGGCGAGGACGAGATCGCCGAGCGATTCAAGGCGGCGCACGACGACTACTCCGCTATCATGATCAAGGCGCTGGCCGATCGCTTGGCCGAAGCGTTCGCCGAGCGCCTGCACCAGATGGTGCGCAAGGAGCTGTGGGCCTACGCGGCCGATGAGACCTGGGGCCATGCCGAGCTCATCGCCGAGAAGTATCGCGGCATCCGTCCGGCGCCCGGCTATCCGGCGCAGCCCGACCACACCGAGAAGGCGACGCTGTTCTCACTGCTCGATGCGGAAGAACGCACTGGCGTGAAACTCACCGAGAGCTTTGCGATGTGGCCCGGCGCGGCGGTGTGCGGGCTCTATTTCAGCCACCCCGACAGCCATTACTTCGGCGTCGGCAAGATCGAACGCGACCAGGTCGAGGACTACGCGCGGAGGAAGGGCTGGAGTGTCGGCGAGGCCGAGCGCTGGCTCGCGCCGATCCTCAATTACGATCCGCTGGCGGCGGCGCGCACGGCGGCGGAGTAGCCGGTATTTCCGTGCGATGGAACGTCGGCCGGTTTGAGGAGTACTGCATTCTGAAAGCCGGCGCGACCCCTTCAAAAAAGCAAACACCGGAGAGTTGCCTCTCCGGTGTCTTTAGCTTCGGCCGCTTTCGCGGTTTGGGATGGCGCCGTCCGACTACTCAGAACGCACCCAACAAGATCGCACCCACAAACGCGAACACCGCACAAAGCGCCAGGGTTTCAACTCTCAAGGCAAGGTCCACGAAGTGCTCCTCGCTTTTTGCCGTCGGACAAGTCTAGCAGAGTTCAACGGTTCCTCGAACGAGAAAATATTGTGCGTCGCCAGATCAACCGGCGCGAGGCGATCGAATAATCGCGAGAACTTCTCAAAAGGCTGATATCGCTGGCAAAAACTACTCTGTTTGGGTCCCATAACAATACGAAATCCCACTTGAAACTATTGCAGTTACCGTCGCGAAAATTGCTTCTGAGGCATGCAACACTTGCATGAATACGAAATAGTACGTGCTGGAGCAGAGGGTTAATCAGTCCTTCAAGACGTTTTCCACAAACCGGGCCGCCGCGAGGGCCACTTTGTCACGGGCGAACCGGCCGACGACCTGAACTCCGAGCGGCAGACCGGCCTTGTCGGCCAGTCCGGGAACGTTGATGCAGGGCGGGCCGAGCAGGGTCCAAAGCCGGTTGAACATCGGCGATCCGGTGGAGCCGAGCCCCTGCGGCGCGGCGCCTGGGGCCGACGGCGTCAGGATGACGTCGGTCTTGGCCATCAGATCGGCGAAGGCCTGGCGCGCCCGGCGGGTGGCGCGGCGGGCCTCGTCATACTGATCGGTCGTGATCGTCGCGGCCTTGCCGAGCTGCTCGGTCAGCATCGGGCCGAGCCGGTCGCGGTGGTTGTCATACTCGTAGGCCAGCGCGCGAAAGGCTTCGTGATCCTGCACGATGCCATGGCAGCGCATCGCCTCCTCGACGATCTCCGGCAGCACGAGCTCGCTCACCCGCGCGCCGGCGGCTTCGGCGGCGCGCGCCGCGCGCTCGAGCGCCGCCTGCATGTCGGCCGATGCCTGCGACCACATCGACGTGCGCAACAGCGCGATCGCCGGTGCGTTCGCCGTCGTGCCGTCGATCCGCAGATCGCGGCCGGTGGTAGCGGCCGCCGCGAATGCGACGTCCTCGACGCCGGCGGCGAACACGCCGACGGTGTCGAGCGACCACGAGTATGCTTTCATGCCGATGGTGGGCAGCAGGCGGAACGACGGCTTGTAGCCGGCGACACCGCAATAGGCCGCCGGCCGGATCACCGAGCCGCCGGTCTGGCTGCCGAATGCGACCGGCACCATGCCGGCGGCAATCGCGGCCGCGGAGCCCGACGACGAGCCGCCCGGCGTGTGCGCGGGATTGCGCGGGTTGCGCGTTCCGGCCGGCTGCAGGCTCGCGAACTCCGTGCTGACGGTCTTGCCCAGGATCACGCCGCCGGCGCGCCGCACCGCCATCACCATCGCCGCGTCGCTCTTCGGACGATGGCCTGAGTAGATGGAAGAACCATAAGCGGTGGGGAAATCGACGGTGTCGAAGATGTCCTTCATGCCGACCGGCAGCCCGCGCAGCGGCTTCGACGCGCTCGCGTCGGCCGTACGGCGCGCACCTTCGATGTCGAGCGCGGCGAAGGCGCCGATCTCGCTCTCGCGCGCGGCAATCGCCTGCGCGCACATCTCAACGACGGCGCGCGGCGTCAATTCGCCGGCCTCGATCCGGCGGGCGAGGGCGAGCGCGGAGAGCATCAGGCGGGCCGCTCCAGGTGCGCGACGACGCGGTCGGTCAGGCGGCGGCAGGTCGGCATGATCGCGAACGCGGTCCCGGCCGCGACCGGCCAGGCGATGACATAGGCCTTCACCCATTGCAGGAGGAAGTCGGGCACGAAGCCGAGATTGAGGTAGGTCACCAGGACCGTCACCATGAACACCATGATGCTCGACATCATCGCCGACAGGATCAGTCTCGCCTTCATACGACGGCCTCTTAATTGCCGGCTTTCTTGAGCGCGGACGCGCCGGCCCCATCTCTTCTTAACCATAGCGCGAGCGCCGGGCCAGAGGCGCTTCGGCCGGCCCGAAATCTTTGAAGAGACGTTAACAAACTCCATCGCATTGTCCGAGCATGGCGTGCAGTGTACGGACGTTTCTCTCCGCATCAGTCGTGGTTGTGGGCCTCGGTGTGCTCGCCGCGTGCAGCGGCCACTTCGCGGGCGAGCGCGAGGCGTGGCGCAAGGAGGCCGAGGCGCGCTGCATCGGCGCCGGCTCGGTGCGCGAAGGTCCCGGCGTCACCCGCATCGGTGCGATCAACGGCCCGGGCATGTGCGGCGTCGACGCTCCGTTCCGCGTGGCGACGCTCGGCGTGCCGATGGCGATGAGCTTCGACGGCTTGCGTCCGCCGGCGTCGATCCCAAACGCGACGCGGGCTGCGCCGACGCGCTGGCCGGTCAACGAGCCGGTGGAGAGCGGGTCCGCTTACGAGCCGCGCGGCGCGCCGCGGCCGCAGGTCGACACGCGTCCGCTGCCGGCGCCGCCGTCGCGTGGTCCGGCACCGGTCTATCCGCAGCGCATCGACGAGCCGATCTCGCTCGACCCGCCGCACGCAGCAGGCCCGCTGCCTGAGATTTACGACTATCGCCGCCCGTATGGCGCGCCGCCGCGGCCCGCGCCGATGCAGGCGGAGCCGCCGTCGTCCTACGATCTTCCGGCGCGCGAGGCGCGCCGCGGTCCTGCACCGCTCGGCGCCGTGCGTGCGCCGCGTGCCATGGCCGCGACCGGCACGGTGACGGTCACGCCGAACGCCACGCTCGCCTGTCCGATCGTGTCGGCGCTCGATCAATGGGTCGCGACTTCGGTGCAGCCGTCGGCGATGCGCTGGTTCGGTCAGCCGGTGGTCGAGATCAAGCAGATCTCGGCCTATTCATGCCGCGGCATGAACGGCAATCCGCGCGCGCGCATCTCCGAGCATGCGTTCGGCAATGCGCTCGACATCGCCTCGTTCACGCTCGCCGATGGTCGCCGCGTCACCGTTCGCGACGGCTGGCGCGGAGCGCCGGAAGAGCAGGGGTTTCTGCGCGACGTGCAGGCCGCCGCCTGCGATCGTTTCACCACCGTGCTGGCGCCGGGCTCGAACGTGTTCCACTACGACCACATGCATGTCGACCTGATGCGGCGCTCGGGTCGCGCCTGCAATCCGAGCGCGGTGTCGGGTGAGGAGGTCGCGGCGCGCGCGCGAGCGCACTACGCCCGGCAGGGCCGCGACACGGGCGTCACCGGGTCGGTCGATCCCCGGAAGACGTCCAGGCGGCCGCTGCCGCCGACCGCCTTCGCCGCGGATAAGGTCGGCCACCAGCTCCCGCTCGCCATCCCCGGCGAGGACGGCGAGGACTAGCAGCTCATAGTTTCGGCCATCGCGTGCCGAACATGAAGTGGTTGCGGTCGCCTTCACGGCGGTAACGCATCCAGTCGGAGCAGCGCCGGATCAGCGGCAGGCCGAGGCCGCCGAACTGCGCCTCGGCTAGCGTTCTTGCCGGGGTGTGCTTCGGCGTGCGGGTCGGGTCGAACGGGATGCCGGCGTCCCTGACCTCCACGCGCGCCTCGCCAGTCGTGGCCTGCCCGCGGACTTCGATGCGGATGCAGATCAACTCGGCGAGCGCCGCGCTCCCGCCGTGGGCGAGCACGTTGGCCAGCGCCTCATGGAGGGCCAACTCGAGGCATTCGACTTGCGGGCCAGGCACGTCGCGTTGCCGGAGCGCGGCGGCGAGCCACGCGCAAGCGCGCCGGATGTCGTCCCCGCTCGCGGCGATGGCGAGCGTTTCGACCTGCTTGTCTGTGTGACTCCCGTTATGCACTCAGGCGACAGCGGCCCGCTCGGCCTCGGCGTTGCTCTTGAATACCGGAATCAGCTCGCTGACGCCGGTGGCCTCGAGGCTCATCACGACGGACGAGTTGTTGCCGACGACCAGAACCATCGTTCCGCCGCGCTCTTTCACGACGTTGGCGCTCTTGAACAGCGCGCGAATCCCGATCGACGCGAGGAACTTGAGGCTGGACAAGTCGACGACGACGCCTTTCTTCGGCGCGGCGGCGAGCTTTTCGAGTTCGCCAGCGACCGATTCCGTGCCCGGGATGTCAAGACGCCCCAGGATGACGATCTTGCGCAGGTTGTCGCCGATGTCGGTATGACTGATAGACATGATACGAACCCGGATTCCTCAGATGAACCCCAAGCCGGCGCGGATTTTTGCGCTTTTCTCGCCTCTAGGCAACCCGGACTGACGGCACGAATCGCGGCCGCCACCGATGTTGCCCCGAACGGAGGCATCCACGTCACTAGCGTTTGCGCAACTTGATCAAGGCTTCCGCCAGCCGGACCCGCAAATGATCGGGCATGCGCACGCCGACGAGCTGCCAGCGCCATTGCATGATGCGGAATTCCGGGACGATGCGGCGATCGCGCGGTAGCGATGGCGGCAGCTCGATCTCGAAGTGCCCGATGCCGTACTCGGCGGCCGCAAAGACTTGCCACGCGTTCCCCAGATTGGCGCCCGACAATCCCGAGACGCCGGGCGGGCGCTCCGGCAGCACGGCGATCGGCCAGCCTTCGCGCAGGAATTCCGCCAGCGCGTCGGGCGCAACGATCCTGCCGACGATCGGCTCGGCGATCGAGTCGGCTGCGCTCGCCACCGCGCCGCGCAGCAACGGGCTTACCGTCTTTCCGGTCAGCTTCAGATATGTGTCGACCACCTGGTCGGTGATCGATCGGCGCACCGCAGGCAGATCGACATGGCGCATGGCGGTCGCGGTATCGCCGGCCTCGATCGCGCGGGCGAGCATCCCGAGCGTGTAGATCGGCCAGACGACGTAGCCGAGCCAAACCAGGACCAGCAGGGTGCCGACGACGATGGTTTTTCGCATGCAGGGGAACCTTGGAGTGCGCCGAACGTTAAAAATGCAGACGGATCAGGGAATTATGATGGCCGTCGCAAGCGGTTAACTAAGTATGAACCTTTTGGCGGCCTGCCGCGACTAACCGATACGGGTCCAACGGGACAGGGGATTCCAATGACCGTCATCCGCATCATGGCCGCCACGTTCGCGCTCTCGATGGGTATGGCATTCGCGTCCGGTGCAGCCGCCGCCCAGCAGTGCAAGCACAGCGCCTCCGAATACGCCCAGGTGATCCGTCATTTCGAGAGCGAAGCCGCCAAGGCGCGCATGCTCGCCGACCGCAACCCGCTGTACGAGGCCGACGTCGGCTACTACACCGCCGCGCTCGCTGCCGCGCGGGCCTGCCACCGCAATGTCGGCCCACTCGCGACCGCATCGCGCTAAATGCGGGCACCGGTTATTTCGGCGTTTCCACCTCTGGCGTAAGACCCGCCATGGTAGATATCGCTTGGTAGCAATCCCCCATTGCGACTGGGATATCGTGAGGTGAATAAGGGCTAGGGTGCCTGTGAAATCCAGGCGCTCGGCATGGCCGCACCCCTTAAAATGTCATAAGGTAATGCCGATATTGCCTGTTAGACTGCTGGGCATCTCGGCTCCACTGGTCATGGTCTGGGAGGACCTCAATGTTTAACCGCCGTTTCCGTATCTCGCTTGCGCTCGGCGCCTTGGCCGCTGGGTTCGTGATGATCGCCGCCGACATCGCCGATGCGCGTTCGCGCACCAGCGGCGGCAGCCGTGGCACGCGCACTTACAGCGCGCCGCCGCCGACCACGACCGCGCCGACCGCGCGGCCGATGGAGCGCACCATGACGCAGCCGGCCACCCCGAGCGCCAATCTCGCGACCCGTCCCGGGCTCCAGAATTCACCCGCCGCCGGCCTGATGAATCGGCCGGGCTTCATGGGCGGCCTGTTCGCCGGCCTGCTTGGCGCCGGCCTGATCGGCCTGCTGCTCGGCGGCGGCCTCACCGGCGGCCTCGGCGGCCTCGCGTCGTTCCTCGGGCTCGCACTCCAGGTCGGCATCGTCGTGCTGATCGGCTGGCTGCTGTTCAGGTGGTGGCAGAGCCGCCAGCAGCCCGCGACCGCGATGGGTCCGTCGATGCGCGACATGCCGAACCAGCGGCCATCCTATAATTTCGGCGGAACGGGGGGCGGACTTGGGGGCGGACTCGGCGGCGGACTTGGCGGTCTCGGCGCCACGCCTGGCAGCTACGGCGGCGGCAATGCGCGCCCATCGAACCCCGACGAGATCGGCACCACGCCGGCCGACTTCGACGCCTTCGAGCGGCTGCTCGGCGAAGTGCAGACCGCGTATGGCGCCGAAGACATCGGCAAGCTGCGCAATCTCGTGACGCCGGAGCTGCTCTCGTACTACCTCGAGGACTTCAATGCGAATGCGAGCCGCGGCGTCATCAATCGCTTGACCGACATCAAGCTCGAGCAGGGCGATCCGGCCGAGGCTTGGCGCGAAGGCGACACCGAGTACTGCACGGTGGCGGTGCGCTACACGCTTAAGGACGAGATGGTCGACCGCGCCAGCGGCCGCGTGATCTCGGGCGGCCCCGACGAGGCGGTCGAGATCTGGACCTTCATGCGCGCGCGTGGCGGCAATTGGATCGTCTCCGCGGTCCAGCAGACCGACTGACGCGCGAGCGTTTCACGGATTAAGTGCGATGGCCGGGATGAAAATCCCGGCCATTTTCGTACAGGCCTCATGGTGAGGAGGCGCGCGCCAGCGCGCCGTCTCGAACCATGGCCAAGGGTTCGAACTTGCCGCGATCCTTCGAGACGCCCGAGCCATAGCGCGTCGAAGACGCGCGTCGCGCGCATATGTGCTGATGCCGCAAAATTGGCGGGGGCCCGGCGGTGTTGCCGCCGGGCCCCCTTAACGTATCAGCCGACCTGTAAGCCGGGTTCTGTAGAGCGCGCGGAGAACCGCACGCGTGACGGCCATTCCTCTGGGACGCCGGTTGCCCGGCGCCTCAAGCAACCTACCCGGACGGCGAGATCCGGACCGATCCCGGGATTGCTCCCGTGCCGTCCCTATTCGGTCTTGCTCCCGGTGGGGTTTGCCGTGCCGCCGACGTTGCCGCCGGCGCGGTGCGCTCTTACCGCACCTTTTCACCCTTACCGCGACGATACGCTACGTGCCGCGGCGGTTCGTTCTCTGTGGCACTTTCCCTGAAGCGTCGCCCCGAAGGGCTGGGCCCCGCCGGACGTTATCCGGCACCGTTGATCCGTGGAGCCCGGACTTTCCTCCCCGGCGACCTTTCGGTCCCTGCCGGAGCGGCCGTCCGGCCGACTGACGCACTAGGAATGGGGGCGGGGGCGGCGGGCGTCAAGGGCGGGGTGCCGGAAGGGGTAAACGCCGGGTGTTCACCGGCGATCTCAGCCGTTCTCAAACAGCCAGGATTCGTAGTCTTGTGCGCCGTGCAGAACGTGGAGGATTTCAACACACTCCGTGCCGACACGATAGAAAATCAAATAGTCGCCGTGAACGCGGCGGCGGATGTTCCTGTTCTTCCGATGCGGAACCACTGGGAACGCGCGCGGCATTGCGCCGAGTTCGGCGCACTTTTGCTCCAGTTCCCGAACGAATGTCTCTGCCCGCGCCGGGCTGTCCTGTTTGATGAAACGGCCAATCGCAATCAGATCGGCTATCGCCGCCTGCGCGATTATGACCTTCATCGACGCTTGTTCCTGCGCTTGAGGCCGAGCTTGCTTCGGACGTGGGTGAAGGCCTGCGCAACCGGCATCGACCGACCAGCCGCGATGTCGGCAATACCGCGTTCTAGCGCTGCGTCGAGCTCGTCCAGCTTCTGGCGCTTATAGCGTTCGCGCAGGGCCTCGCGGATCACCTCGCTGCTTGAAGCGTAGGTCCCGCGCTCGACCTCGTCGCGCACCAGCTTCTCAAGGGCCGGCGTCAGGGTGATGCTCATTTGTCCAGCGGGCTTCATGGCGACCTCGAATATCAGATTATAATATAGTACACTATTTTCGGCGTTTTATGGAAGGCAGTTTTTGAAGGCGGCGCTGGTGGCGTACGATGCCGTGAAAGCGATCATGAGGTCCTTGCCAGGGGATTGATCAATCGGACCGCATCTGCAAAATCGTTCGGCCAATGCCATCTTTCATCGAACAACACGGACTTTGGACCGACGACCAGAAGCGGCGGGCGGAAGAGCTCAAGCTGTTCCTGGAGAAGGACAAGCTGCAATTCGTGCGCATCGCCTGGGCCGACCCGCACGGCGCGTCGCGCACGAAGGCCGTCACGGTGCCGGCGTTCCTGGCGGCGCTCACGGCCGGCTACAACATCAACGTCGCCACCACCACGCTCGATTCCGCCAATGCACGCACCTTCGCCTCGTTCACGCGCGGCGGCGGCATGGGGCTGCCGGAGATGACCGGCTCGCCGAACCTCACCATCGTGCCGGATCCCGCGACCTTCCGCGTGCTGCCCTGGGCCGACGGCAAGGGAGGCGGCGTCGGCTGGATCCTCGCCGATGAATATTTCAACACCGGCGTCCCGTTTCATTTTTCGCCGCGCCACCTGCTGCGCAGGCAACTCGCGCGGCTGAAGGAGCGCAACTGGGCGCTGGTCGTCGGCCTCGAGGTCGAGTGGTACCTGATGCGCGTCGTGCAGGAGCAGCTCGGCGACGACAATATCGGCGCGCCCGGCCTGCGCGGCGCGCCGGTCAAGACCGCGCCGATCGAGCCCGGCTATTCCTACCACTCCGAATCCAACATGGACCTGATGCAGCCGGCGATGTCGGCGCTGGCGGAAGCGTTCGAGGCGATCGCGCTGCCGCTGCGCTCGATCGAGAACGAGTGGGGGCCGGGGCAGGTAGAATGCACGTTTGCGGCACGTGATGCGCTGGAAGCCGCCGACAACATGGTGCTGTTCCGCACCGCGACCAAGCAGATCGTGCGGCGCATGGGCTGCTTCGCGACCTTCATGTGCCGGCCGGGCCTCAAGAGCCACTATTCGAGTGGCTGGCATCTGCATCAGTCGCTGACCGAAGCCAAAGGCGCGCACCACGAGCGCGGCCAGAACCTGTTCATGCCGGCGCGCGCGGAGGACTGCCTGTCGCCGGTCGGGCTGAACTACCTCGGGGGGCTGCTCAAGCACGCGGTGTCGGCGACGGTGTTCTCGACGCCGACGGTCAACGGCTTCCGCCGCTTCCGGCCGAACTCGCTGGCGCCGGACCGCTGCGGCTGGGGCTACGACCACCGCGGCGCGATGCTGCGGGTGCTCGGCGCGCCGGGCGATGGCGCGAGCCGGATCGAGAACCGCAGCGGCGAGCCGTCGGCCAACCCGTATCTCTTCATCGCGTCACAGATCGCCGCCGGCCTCGACGGCATCGACAACAGGCTCGATCCCGGCCCGCGCGACGACGAGCCCTATGCCGCCGACCGTCCGCTGCTGCCGAAGAGCCTGCCGGCGGCGCTCGACGCGCTCGACAAGGCGCCGCTGTTCCGCAAGGCGTTCGGCGACGTGTTCATCGACTACTACCTCAAGCTCAAGCGCAACGAGGCCGGCCGTTTCCAGCGCTGGGTGGAGGAGGGCGGGGTGGTGCCGGCGGACGACGGAACCACCGACTGGGAGCAGCGGGAGTATTTCGACTTTTTCTAGGCTGCTGGGGTATGATGCGCCAAGCAAGCGCAAGCGCGACCTTACCCATGCTCGAAAAAATCAGCACCTCCTCGATCCGCCCGGCATCGGCCGATCTCTACGACTGGGACGAGCTGGTCCAGGAGGACCGCGTCCACCGCCTGATCTACACCGATCCTGCGATCTTCGAGGCGGAGCTCACCAACATCTGGGGCGCGGTCTGGGTCTATCTCGGCCATGACAGCCAGATCCCGAACAACAACGATTACGTCACCACCAGGCTCGGCCTGCGGCCGATCATCCTGCTGCGCGATTCCCAGGGAAAAATCCGCGCGCTGTTCAACCGCTGTACCCATCGCGGCACCACGCTCTGCCGGCTCGAGCGCGGCAATGCCTTCCAGTTCGTCTGCCCGTATCACGGCTGGAGCTTCCTCAACACCGGGAAGCTCCGCGCCGTGCCGTGGCCGGACGGCTATGCCTGCGATTTCAAGGACGCGAAGTTCAACGTCGCGCAGGTGCCGCGGGTCGACAGCTATCGTGGCTTCATCTTCGGCACGCTCAATCCGGACGCGCCGCCGCTCCTCGACTATCTCGGCGGCATCACCGGCCCGATCGACGAGTGGCTCGACCGCAATCCCGGCGGCAAGGTCGTGGTGTGCGAAGCGAACCGGCTCAAGTACAAAGGCAACTGGAAGCTCGCCTACGACAATTCCGGCGACGGCTACCATGTCGTGTTCTCGCACCGCTCGCTGCTCGAGATGGAGAACCGGCTCGCCGACGAAGCCAACAAGGGCATGTCCTATTATAAAGGCTCGCCGGACTCGAAGGCGATGTACATGCGCTATACCGGCAACGGCCACCACTTCAAGGACAAGCGCCCGAACATCGAGAAGCGCGCGGGCGGCTTGTGGGCGGTGGAAGGGCCGGCGCCCGGCAGCGAGCACTATGAAGCCGAATTCCGCCGCCGCTTCGGCGCCAAGGCCGACGACATCCTCGATCTCGCCGGCTCCGAGCCGGTCAACATCAACGTGTTCCCGAACCTGTCGCTGCTCGGCAACCACATCCAGGTGTTCGACCCGATCTCGGTCGACGAGACCAACGTCACCTGGTTCGGCACCCGCGTGGTCGACGCCGACGGCACGCTCGGCGACGCGCTCGACGAGATCAACGCGCTGCGCATGCGCACGCAGGAGCAGTTCCCGAATTTCGGCGAGGTCGACGATCTCGCCAATTTTGAGGAGATCCAGCGCGGGCTCGCCTGCCTCGAGGACGAGTGGGTCTACATGCACCGCGGGCTCGGCATTCCCGGCCGCGTCAAGACCGACGCCAAGGGCGAGGTCACCGCGCCCGCCACCGATGAGGCGTTCATGCGCGAATACATCCACGAGTGGAAGCGCCTGATGAAGGCGTCGCCGTCACTCGTGGTGCAGCGGGAGGTGTGATGGGTGCCAAGAATTTCAGCGCCCTCATGCTGAGGAGCGACCGCAGGTCGCGTCTCGAAGCATGGCCACAAGTTCGGTGCATGCCGCCATCCTTCGGGACGGGCGCACGCAATCAAGTGTACGCAGATTGCGTAAACTTATCTGCGGTGTGCGCTCCTCAGGATGAGGGCGGAACGCAAAGCGCGACCTGACATGCAGCCCGCCCGCGATCCCTCGCTCACGTCCTACTACGTCACCGACGCGTTCTATCGCGAGCTTATCGCGAGCTTCGCCGACTGGCAGCGCGACGATCGGCTGATCACCGACGCGGCGGAGCGCGACCGCTTCCGCGGGCTGATCGAGCGCGAGGCGCGCCTGCTCGACCAGCTCGATTTCGACCGATGGCTCGCGATGTACGCGCCGGAATGCATCTACTGGGTGCCCGGCACGCCCGATGGTGGCGATCCCCGCCGCGAGATCGCGATGTCGTTCGACGACCGCCGCCGGATGGAAGATCGCATCTACCGGCTACGTACGGGTTATGCGTGGTCGCAGGCGCCGAAGTCGCGCACGGTGCGCATGATCGGCAATGTCGAGGTGTTCGAGGAAGCGAGCGCGAACAAGCGGATGGTGCGTTCGAATTTCCTGATCGGCGAATTCCGCCCGGACGGGGTGCGCTTCCTGTCGGGCTGGTGCGGCCATCGCTTCGTCGAGCGCGACGGCCGCTGGGAGATCGAGGTGCGCCAGGTCAACCTGATCGACTGCGACCAGAACCTGCGCAATCCGAGCATCGTGATTTAGGTGATCCCGCAGCCACGGCGCAGCCATTTGTCGCGGGCGACGATCCGCGGATCTCCAAAAAGCTACGCGGCGCCCTTCACCGGCGTGCCGTTGCTGCGCGGCTCGCGCGCGGCGAGGAGCGCGCCGAGCGTCGCCACGGTCGAGACGTCGGCGATGCCGTCGACCTTGGCCGGCCGATAATGGCGCTGGAACGCCGCGACCACGGCCATGGTCTCCGAATCGTAGCTGCCGGAGGTCTCGATGCCGTAGCCCAGGCGACGCAGCGACGTCTGAAGCGTCTTCACCTCGGGATCGCTGTCGCCCAGCACGAAGATGCGCCCGCCCGCCGCCGTGATCGGCGCCGGCTTGACCCAAAGGCCGATGCCGGAATCGTGCAGCAGCCGCCACGGGAATTTCTCGCCGGGATCCTTCTTGCGCGACGGCGCGACGTCGGAATGCGCGACCACCCGGTCGGCCGGGATGCGGTGGCGCGTCAGGATGCTGCGGCAGAGCGCGATCATCGCTGCCGTCTGGCGGCGCGGGAAGTCCGGATAGCCGTAGTCATGCCCGGGATTGGCGATCTCGATGCCGATCGAGCAGGAGTTGATGTCGGTCTCGCCGGCCCAGGAAGAGGCGCCGGCATGCCAAGCGCGCCGCGACTCCGGCACGCACTGCACGATATGGCCGTCCTCCATCACCACATAGTGGGCGGAGACGTCGCTCATCGGCGAGCAAAGGTGCTCGAGCGCGAGCTTGGAGTCGCGCATGCCCGTGTAGTGCATCACGATCATGTCGGGCTTGGCGCCGCCTTTGCGTTCGCCATGGTTCGGCGACGCCTTCACTTCGGCGACGACACAGGAATCGGGACGGAATTCGGACACCAGCAGGACCATACTCGGAACACCGATATGTTCGATGGACCGGCTTGGCGCAACGCACAACAAAAACGCCGAACGCGGATTACAATATTGACGATGGGCGAAGCCGCGCTTCACCGCAAGTATGGAACCCGCCAGCTCCGTCAGAACGCGGCGGAATTCGGGCCGCTGTTGCAGCGCCGCCTCACGGCCTGTGGATAACTCATGCCGGATCAGCTTTGAGCTGATGAACGCGCAAAAAGGCGGCAGTCCGGACCGGCCAAAGGCCAGACCAGACCGCCACTCTTTGGGGGCCTATTCACCGCGCCCCCGCTACTGCTAGGCGTTGTTACCTCGGCGGGGTCGCCGGGGCCCGATCCCGCGGCGGCGCCTGGCCGGTGGTCGGGGCTGAACGTGTCGCCGCGGCCTTGAACTCCGGCGCGTTCTTGAGTTCGTCGCGGGTCATGGCGAGCCTCAGCTTGAGCTCCTCGCGGTCCGTGGCCGGCTGCACCTGGAATGCGGCCGGTGCGAGCGCGACGTCCTTCTGGCCGATGCCGAGGAAGCCGCCGACGCCGACGATGTACGCGACGATACGACCGTTCTGATCGATCAGCATGTCGGTCACGTCACCGATCTTCTCGTTGTTGGAACCGATCACGTCGGTGCCCTTGAATTTGGTGGCGAGCCACTGGTCGGACGACTGCTGGGTCACGAACTGGCGGGAACCCGTCTGCGCGCCCGGAGTCGTCATCGGCTCGGTTTTCTGCACGGCGGGCGGTGCCTTCGGCGCATCCGGTGCCGGCGTCTGCGCCACGGCGGAGCCGACAACCAGCGCCGCGGCAGCGGTTGTCATCATGAGTTTCTTGAGCATTCAGGCCTCCAATTGCCAATCGAACTTTTGTTGTGAGACACGTTTCATCGGAAGCATCGGGGCGATGCCTCCTGTCAGGGAACAACGCCGGGCCTGATTACGTGTTCCGGCAATTTTTCCGCACAATTTGCGGCGCGTCGTGGAACCAACGGCGCCACGAGTGGGAACAGCACGGCTTCAAGTTGGTCAGACCGCCGGTGGAACCGCAGTTGATTAATTGACGGTTCGAAGTGTCGCCTCCCGGATGCCGTCGTCGGCGCGTTCGGCATCCTCGCGGCCGCCGTCGCGGGTCGTTGTAGTGGTGAAAAGATAAAGGCCACCCTTCGGTCGTGGAACTCCGAAATAGTAACTCGTCGATAGTGGCTGGCCCGGTGGCTGGCAGGTGGTGGTCACGCGAACGGCACGTGTGCCATCGGATGGAAGCGATCCGGACATGAATGCGCCCTTGCATTCCATCGCATTGAGCCCGGTCATGAGAAGCGCCCGTCGCGGGCGTATGCGGCGACTTCCCAGTTTCCGACCGCAAAGTGTCGCAACACCTCGACCTGCGCGGCGGATTCAACCGTCATCGCCAAAATGGCTGCGGCGAAAACAAGCCCACCAACGTGCGCACGCTCACGCATTTGACCTCTCAGCCGGATGTGCGCGTGGTCCTTGACCGCAACGGCCGCTCCCCCGCTAGCTAACTCAACCATGCCGTTCAGAGAGCAGAAAATTCTAATTTTAGTGCGGATTTCGGACTGGGTTCGGCAGGCAAGCGTCCAGCCGCCAAACCTCAACCCTTCCTTAAGAGCGAGCGTCGTTAATAAGCCGTTGAGAACGCCGATGGCGGGGCCCCGCCAGGGCGGCGTGATCCATTGACGCCCATATAGTCCCATGATAGCCCATTCTGTCCCAATCGCAGGCGAGGCCGTCGATCCCGCCGGGCATGGGCAGGGCGGCGGGCTGAGCAAGGGGCGTCATGGACCGCTTTGTTTCCCACTATACGCTGCGGCTCGATGCCAAGGGCCGGGTGTCGATCCCGGCGCCATTCCGGGCGGTGCTCGCACGCGATGGCTTCGACGGGCTCTACTGCTATCCGGCGCTCGACCGGCCGGCGCTCGATGCCGGCGGCAACGCGCTGCTGAAGGAAATCGAGACGCTGATCGCGCGCTTCGCGCCCTATTCCGAGGAGCGCGAGCAGTTCTCGGCAACGCTCTATTCGACCAGCGAAATCCTGAAAGTCGATGGCGAGGGCAGGGTGGTCCTGACCGAGCCGTTGAAATCGCATGCGGGCATCGCGGACGCAGTCGCGTTCGCGGGCCACGGTCACAAGTTTCAGATCTGGGAGCCGGGTCGCTTCCGCGCGGAGCTCGCGGAGGCCACCGAGAAGGTCCGCGCGCTGAAGAAGCGGCTCGGAACCCAGGGAGCGGCGGAAGGTCCGCACGGAGCGCGGGAATGATGGCGGGCCGCGGCGGCGGGAAACCTGCTGCCGATGGCGGACTGGCCCGCCACGTTCCTGTGCTCGGCGGCCCCGCCGTCGAATTCCTCAATGTCCGCGACGGCGGAGTCTATATCGACGCGACCTTTGGCGCCGGCGGTTATACACGCCTGATCCTCGCGGCGGCGAACTGCAACGTCATCGGCATCGACCGCGACCAGCGCGCCGTCGCCGCCGGTTTCGATCAGGTGTCGCAGGCCGAGGGGCGGCTGGTACTGGTGGAGGATCGTTTCTCCAACCTCGAACGCGTGGCGCGCTCCTGCGGCTACGATGCGGTCGACGGCGTAGTGCTCGATGTTGGCGTGTCGTCGATGCAGCTCGACGAAGGCGCGCGCGGCTTCTCGTTCCGGCTCGACGGGCCGCTCGACATGCGCATGGGCGGCGCCGGCCCGAGCGCCGCCGACGTGATCAGGCGCGCCAGCGAGCGCGATCTCAGCCATATCATCGCGACGCTCGGCGAGGAGCGTCACGCGCGTGCCGTGGCGCGTGCGATCGTGCGCGCGCGCGAGGCGGCGCCGATCGAAACCACTGGCGCGCTTGCCGAGGTCGTCTCGCGGGTCGTGCATGCGCGCCCCGGCCAGATCCATCCGGCGACCCGCACGTTCCAGGCGCTGCGCATCTTCGTCAATGAAGAGCTCGATGAGCTCGCCGCGGCGCTCGAGGCCGCCGAGCGCGTGCTGCGGCCGGGCGGGCGGCTGGTCGTCGTGTCGTTCCATTCGCTCGAGGATCGTATCGTCAAAACCTTCCTGACCGCGCGCGGCCGCCGCAGCGCGGGCTCGCGCCATGCGCCCGAAGCGGTGCACGCGCCGATGAGCTTCCGCATCCTGACCGGACGCCCGGTCGCGGCAGACGAGAAAGAGACCGGCGCCAATCCGCGCGCGCGCTCCGCCAAGCTTCGCGCCGCCGAACGCACCGCGGGCCCCGCAGGCGAGACGATCGCGGACAAGTTGCTGCCGCGGCTGCCGTCGCTGGCCGAGGTGATGAGCGGGAGGCGCAAGACATGAGCCACAAGCCATGATGCGCATCCTCAACATCCTGGTGATCGGCGCGCTCGTCGCGGCGGCGGCCTATGTCTACAAGATCAAGTTCGATTCCACCCGCCAAGCCGAGCGTATCGCCAAGCTCCGCATGGAGATCCGTCAGGAGAACGACGCGATCGCCAATCTGCGCGCCGAATGGTCGAAGCTCGACACCCCCGCGCGCATCCAGGAACTGGCGAAGCGGCATCTCACCACGTTGAAGCCGATCGACCCCCGGCAGTTCGACACGCTGCGCACGCTGCCGGAACGACCGCCCGATCTGGTGCCGCCGGATTCGACCGACCCGATCGGATCGCTGCTCGAAAATCCCGACGCCACCGACGTGCCGGTGACGTCGAGCATTCCCACCGCTCCCGCCGCCGCGCGAGCCAAGAGGTAGGTCATGCATTCGCCCGCCGCGCCGACGTCGGCCCCGCAAGAGCGCGCCTTGCAGGAACCTTGGCGCCGTCACCTGGTGCGCACGCTGCTTTACGGCAAGTCGGTTGATCGCGCGGTGAAGGCGCGCGCCCGCATCGGGCTCGCGATCATCGTGTTCGGCATCTGTTACGCGGTGATCGCCGGACGGCTGGTGATGTACGCCGCAACCGACAATACCACCGTGCGCCGTTCCTACTCGGCCGACGCCGTCGCGACCGCGCGGCCCGACATCCTCGACCGCAACGGCGAGATCCTCGCGACCGACGTGCGCATGCCTTCGCTGTTCGCCGAGCCGCACCGGATCATCGACAAGGACGAGGCGGTCGAACTGCTCGCCACCGTGATCCCGGATCTCGACGTGACCGAAGTGCGCGAGCGCCTGTCGTCGCGGCGGCGCTTCGTGTGGCTGCGGCGCGAGATCACGGCCAAGCAGCGCCAGGAGGTGCACCGCCTCGGCCTGCCGGGCATCGGCTTCATGCACGAGAACAAGCGGGTCTATCCCTCCGGTCCGCTGGTCTCGCACCTGATCGGCCACGTCAACATCGACAACCAGGGCATCGCCGGCATCGAGAAGTGGCTCGACAGCCGCGGCCTCGCCGACCTGCACCTCGCCGGCCTCGCGCGCGACCGCTTGCAGCAGCCGGTGGAGCTCGCCGTCGATATCCGCGTGCAGCACGCGATGCGCGACGAGCTGATCAAGGCGCGCGTCAAGTACAAGGCGCTCGCTGCCGCCGGGCTGGTGCTCGACGCCCGCACCGGCGAGATCGTGTCGATGGTGTCGGTGCCGGACTACGATCCGAACAACCCGCGCGAGGCGCTCGACCCGACCCGCATCAACCGGCTCACGACCGGCGTGTTCGAGATGGGCTCGACCTTCAAGGCGCTCACGCTCGCGATGGCGCTCGATTCGGGCCGCATGAATCTCAACTCGACGTTCGACGCGCGCGGCTCGCTGCAATACGGCAAGCACACGATCCACGACTATCGGGGACAGAACCGTGTGCTCTCGATGGGCGAGGTGTTCACCTATTCGTCGAACATCGGCACCGCCCGCATGGCGCTGGCCCTCGGCGTCGAGCACCACAAGCAGTTCCTGCGCCGGCTCGGCCAGCTCGACCGGCTGCGCACCGAGCTGCCGGAAAGCGCCGAGCCGCTCGTGCCGCGCCGCTGGCAGGAGATCAACACCGTGACCATCGCGTTCGGGCACGGGCTCTCGGTCGCGCCGTTGCAGGCGATGATGGCGAACGCCGCGCTGGTCAACGGCGGCCTGCTGATCCCGCCGACCTTCCGCAAGCGCACGGAAGAAGAGGCGATGCAGGTCGCGACCCGCGTGCTCAAGCCCGATACCAGCGAGAAGATGCGCTACCTGATGCGGCTCAATGCCGAGAAAGGCAGCGCCCGGCGCGCCGATGTCGAGGGCTTCTACGTCGGCGGCAAGACCGGCACCTCCGAAAAGGTCGTCAACGGCCGCTACGTCAGGAACAAGCTGCTCAACAGCTTTACCGCCGTGTTCCCCGCCGATCAGCCGCGCTACCTCCTGCTGGTGATGCTCGACGAGCCGCAGGTGATCCCGGAGACCCAGGGCTACGCCACCTCGGGCTGGAACGCGGCGCCGACCGCCGGCCTGATCATCGCGCGCATCGCGCCGCTGCTTGCCATCACGCCCCGCTTCGACCTGCCGCCGGCGGAGAAGCTGATCCTGGCGAGCGCGCAGCGGCGCTGAAGCCTTCCGGCCGAAAAAACAGGTGGATGCCCGGCGCAATGCCGGGCATGACGTGCGATATAGTCACGCCGCCACCGGTCCGAAGGCATGAAACTCGCCAAGCTCCTCACGGTCGACGCTCTCAGCGACGCGCGCTTCGCCGACCTCGACGTGCGTGCCATCACGGCCGACAGCCGCAAGGTCGAGCCCAAGGGCCTGTTCGTGGCGGTTTCGGGCACCAAGGACGACGGCCTCAAGTTCGTGAAGAACGCCATCGACGCCGGGGCGGTCGCGATCATGGCGGAGAAGGTGCCGCCGGTGCCGCTGCCCGACGGCGTGGCCTTCGTGCGCGTCGGAAATGCGCGCCGCGCGCTGGCGATCGCGGCGTCGCGCCTGTTCAAGCACCAGCCCGAGATCGTCGCGGCAGTGACCGGCACCAGCGGCAAGACCTCGGTCGCCGCGTTCACGCGCCAGATCTGGGAGGCGACCGGGGAAGCGGCGGCCTCGATCGGCACCATCGGGCTCGTCGCGCCCGGCCGCGAAATCCATGGCTCGCTGACCACGCCCGATCCGGTCGAGTTGCATCGATCGCTCGACGAACTCGCCGGCGACGACGTCACGCATCTGGTGCTGGAGGCGTCCTCGCACGGCCTCGACCAGTTCCGACTCGACGGCGTCAAGATCGCGGCCGGCGCCTTCACCAATATCAGCCGCGACCATCTCGACTATCACCCGACGCTCGAGGCCTATCTCGCCGCCAAGCTGCGGCTGTTCAGCGATCTCGTGCAGCCGCGCGGGGCTGCGGTGATCGTCGTCGACCACGAGCACGCCGATAAGGTGGTGGCGGCGGCGAAGCAGCGGCGGCTGCGGCTCCTCACCGTCGGCCGGCGCGGGGAGGGTATCCGCCTTATCGACACCGCGATCGACGGTTTCGCGCAGGTGCTGAAAGTCGTCTACGCCGGCACCGAATTCACCGTGCGGCTGCCGCTGGTCGGCGGCTTCCAGGTCGAGAACGCACTCACCGCGGCCGGGCTCGCGATTGCGACCGACAGCGAGCCGCGCGCGGTGTTTGCCGCGCTCGAACGGCTCAAGGGCGCCAAGGGCCGGCTCGACCTCGCGGGCGAGCACGACGGCGCGCCGATCTTCGTCGATTACGCCCACAAGCCCGACGCGCTCGCCAAGGCGCTCGAGGCGCTACGGCCGTATGTATCGGGACAGCTCGTCGTGGTGTTCGGCTGCGGCGGCGACCGCGACGCCGGCAAGCGCCCGATGATGGGGGCGATCGCCGCCGAGAAGGCCGACCGTGTCATTGTGACCGACGACAACCCGCGCAGCGAGCGCCCGGCCGATATCCGGGCGCAAATCCTCCAATCGGCGCCCGGCGCCATCGAGATCGGCGACCGCGGCGAGGCGATTGCCCGCAGCATCGCGGCGCTGCGCAAGGGCGATGTCCTGCTCATTGCCGGCAAGGGCCACGAAACCGGCCAGATTGTCGGCAACCAGACGCTGCCATTCAGCGATCACGAGGCGGTCGCGGCCGCGCTGCGGGGAAAATCGGCATGAGCACTGATCCGCTATGGACCGTCGATGCAATGGTGCAGGCTATGGACGCCACGCGCACCGGCAGCTTGCCGGACGCGATCACCGGCATTTCCATCGACAGCCGCAGCATCGGGCGCAGCGACGCATTCTTCGCGATCAAGGGCGACAACCGCGACGGCCACGACTTCGTGCCGGCCGCGCTCGCCAATGGTGCCGGGCTCGCGGTCGTTGCTTCCGACAAGCGCGATGGCTTCCCCAAGGACGCCCCGCTGCTCGCCGTGCCGGACGTGCTCGAAGGCCTGCGCTCGCTCGCTCGTGCTGCACGCGCGCGTTCGCCGGCGAAAAGGATTGGCGTCACCGGCTCGGTCGGCAAGACCGGCACCAAGGAAGCCTTGCGGCTCGCGCTCGCGCCGTCGGGCGAGACCCATGCCTCGGTCGCCTCCTACAACAACCACTGGGGCGTGCCGCTTTCGCTCGCGCGCTGTCCCGCGAGCGCGCGGTTCGCGGTGTTCGAGATGGGTATGAACCATGCCGGCGAGATCGAGCCGTTGACGCAACTGGTTTCACCGCACGTCGCCATCATCACCACCATCGCGCCGGTGCATCTCGAAAACCTGGGCTCGATCGAAGCGATTGCCGACGCCAAGGCGGAAATCTTCCGCGGCCTGGTGCCAGTCGGCGCGGCGGTGATCAACCGCGACATCCCGCAATACGCGCGGCTTGCGCGCGCGGCGGAAGCCGTGGGCGCTCGCGTCGTCTCGTTCGGCGAGCACGCCAAGGCCGACGCGCGGCTGATCAAGTCCTCGCTGCAGGCGGACTGCTCGACGGTGCAGGCGCGCATCCTGGGCGCCGACGTCACCTACAAGCTCGGCGCGCCCGGACGCCATGTCGTCTCGAACTCGCTGGCGGTGCTGGCGGCGGCGTCGCTCGCCGGCGCCGACCTCGCGCTCGCGGCCCTGGCTCTCGCCAGCCTGATGCCGCCGACCGGCCGCGGCGCGCGCAGCGAGCTTCGCCTACCCGGCGGCAACGTGCTGCTGATCGACGAGAGCTACAACGCCAATCCGGCCTCCATGCAGGCCGCGATCGCGCTCCTGGGACAGGCCGAGGTGGCGGCGCCGGGCCGCCGCATCGCCGTGCTCGGCGACATGCTCGAGCTCGGGCCGACCGGCGCCGAGCTGCATCGCGGCCTGGTCGAGCCGGTGATGGCGCAGGGCATCGATCTGGTGTTCTGCTGCGGGCCGCTCATGCATTCGCTCTGGGAGGCCCTTCCCTCCGAGCGCCGGGGAGCGTATGCGGAGACCTCGGCCGCGTTGGAGCCCCAGGTGCTGGCCGCCGTCCGCGCCGGCGACGCCGTCATGGTCAAGGGATCGCTCGGATCGCGGATGGGTCCTATCGTGCAAGCGTTGGAAAAGAACTATTCCCGCACCGCCATCGCGGCGCCGAGTCGAAGCTGACCTGACAAGACAGATCCCATCAAGGCTGATCCATGCTCTACTGGCTTTCCTTCCTGTCGGACCAGCTCAACGTCCTCAACGTATTCCGTTACATCACTGTGCGGACCGGCGGCGCCATGATCACGGCGCTGATCTTCGTGTTCCTGTTCGGCCCGAGGATCATCGACAAGCTGCGGGCGCTACAGGGCAAGGGCCAGCCGATCCGCGCCGACGGGCCGCAGTCGCATCTCGTCACCAAGAAAGGCACGCCCACCATGGGCGGCCTGATGATCCTGCTCGGCATCATCGTGGCGACGGTGCTGTGGGCCAATCCGGCCAACACCTACGTCTGGATCGTGCTCGGCGTGACGCTCGCCTTCGGCGCGATCGGCCTCTACGACGACTATCTCAAGGTCACGCGCCAGACCTCGGCGGGCTTTGCAAGCAAGGCCCGCCTCGCGCTCGAGATCCTCATCGCGATGGTGGCCTGCTATTACATCGTGTCGATCGGGCGCGAGCCGTTTGCGTCGTCGCTTACGTTCCCGTTCTTCAAGGATCTGCTGCTGCCGCTCGGCTGGTTCTTCCTGGTGATGGGTGCCTTCGTCATCGTCGGCGCCGGCAATGCGGTGAACCTCACCGACGGGCTCGACGGCCTTGCCATCGTGCCGGTCATCATCGTGGCGCTGAGCTTCGGGCTGATCTCCTATCTCGCCGGCAACCTCACGCTGTCCGACTATCTCCAGATTCACTACGTGGCCGGAACCGGCGAGCTCGCGGTGCTGTGCGGCGCCGTCATCGGCGCGGGCCTCGGATTCCTGTGGTTCAACGCGCCGCCGGCGTCGATCTTCATGGGCGACACCGGATCGCTGGCGCTCGGCGGCATGCTCGGCTCGATCGCGGTCGCCACCAAGCACGAGATCGTGCTGGCGGTGGTCGGCGGACTGTTCGTGCTCGAGGCGGTCTCGGTGATCGTGCAGGTGGTCTCGTTCAAGCTTACCGGCAAGCGCGTGTTCCGGATGGCGCCGCTGCATCATCACTTCGAGCAGAAGGGCTGGACCGAGCCGCAGATCGTGATCCGCTTCTGGATCATCGCGGTCGTGCTCGCGCTGGTCGGCCTCTCGACTCTGAAGCTGCGGTAAATGATCCCGGTCACGAGTTTCGCGGGCAGGAAAGTCGCGGTGTTCGGCCTCGGCGGCTCCGGGCTCGTCAGCGCGAGCGCGCTGCTCGCCGGCGGCGCCGATGTGATCGGTTGGGACGACAATGCCGGCACCGTTGCCAAGGCGACGAGCGCCGGCATCCCGACCGCCGATCTCCGGCATGCCGACTGGTCGAAGATTGCGGCGCTCGTGCTCGCGCCCGGCGTGCCGCTCACCCATCCGGCGCCGCACTGGACGGTCGGTCTCGCACGCGCCGCCGCGGTCGACGTGATCGGCGATGTCGAGCTGTTCTGCCGCGAGCGCCGCCGCCATGTGCCGAATGCGCCGTTCGTCGCCATCACCGGCACCAACGGCAAGTCGACCACCACGGCGCTCACCGCGCACCTTGTCGCCGGTGCCGGCTACGACGCCCAGGTGGGCGGCAATATCGGCACCGCGATCCTGTCGCTGGAGCCGCCGGGGCGCGGCCGGGTGCATGTGATCGAGGTTTCGTCCTATCAGGTCGACCTGGCGCCCTCGCTCGATCCGTCGGTCGGTATCCTGATCAATGTGAGCGAGGACCATCTCGATCGCCACGGCACGCTCGCGCACTACGCCGCGGTGAAGGAGCGGCTGGTCGCCGGGGTGCAGGAGAACGGCACGGCGATCGTCGGCGTCGACGACAACTGGTGCCAGGCCGCCGCCGACCGCATCGAGCAGGCCGGCAAGCGCGTGGTGCGCGTGTCAGTGCGCCGGCCGCTCGCCGACGGCCTCTATGTCGAGGCGGGACGGATCATCGAAGCCAGTGGCGGCAGCCGCACCGACATCGCGCTGCTCGGTGGGATCGGATCGTTGCGCGGCGCGCACAACGCGCAGAACGCGGCCTGCGCGACCGGCGCCGCGCGCGCGCTCGGTCTGTCGATCGACCAGATACAGAGCGGCCTGCGCTCGTTCCCGGGCCTTGCGCATCGCATGGAGGAGGTCGGCCGCAAGGGCCGCGTGCTGTTCGTCAACGACTCCAAGGCGACCAACGCGGATTCCGCTGCGCAGGCGCTCGCCTGCTTCAGCGATATCTTCTGGATCCTGGGCGGCAAGGCGAAGACCGGCGGGCTCTCGACCCTCACCGGCTTCTTCCCGCGCATCCGCAAGGCCTACCTGATCGGCGAAGCGGCGGCGGCGTTCGCCACGGAGCTCGAGGGCAAGGTGCCGTATGTGGTAGCCGGCACGCTCGACCGCGCGGTTGCGCTTGCCGCCCGTGATGCCGAGGCTGCGGACATGGCCGAACCGGTGGTGCTGCTCTCGCCCGCCTGCGCGTCGTTCGACCAGTACCGCAATTTCGAGGTGCGCGGCGACGCCTTCCGGCAACTGGTGCTGGCGCTGCCAGGGCTCGTGGGACCGCGCTGACGCGCGTTCGCCTCATTGGACAATCGCACCGACGGCCATTAAAAATTCCCCGGCACGAGGGACCATGGCCGATATCTTCATCTCCTACAAAAAGGAAGACGCGGGCCGCGTGATCCGCATGGTCGAGGCGTTGCGGGCCGAAGGCTTCGACGTCTGGTGGGATCACGGCATCAAGGCCGGCTCCGAATGGGATCGCTCGATCCACAAGGAGCTCTACGCCGCCAAGGTCGTGATCGCGATCTGGTCGAACGCGTCGGTCGCCGCTCCCTGGGTGAAGGAAGAGGCGACCGTCGGCAAGAGCCGCGGCGTGCTGGTGCCGGCGCGCATCGACGACGTCGACCCGCCGCTCGGCTTCATGATGATCCAGGCCGCCGATCTGGTCGATTGGCAGGGCGACCGCGCCGATCCGCGCTGGGCGCATTTCCTCGAGGCGGTGCGCGGCATCCTCGATGGCGGCGCCGGACTGAACGCCCCATCCGCTCCGCCGCCGGGTTTGACATCGCGGGTACCGGCGCGCAGCAGCGCGCCACGCAGCCAGACGGCGATGCTGGTCGCGATCGGCGGCGTCGCGCTGATCGCCGTTGCGCTCGCGGCGTGGATGTTCGTATCGCGCGGGCAGGGGCCGGCGGTCGCCGTGACGACGCCCACGCAACCGCCGTCCGGGCAGACGTCGCAGCCGCCACCGCCGCAACAGCAGCGGATCAGCGAGGGCGAGCAGAAGCTCTGGGACCGTGCGCTGGAGGAAAAATCCCGCCAGGGCTTCCAGACCTACCTTGTCAGCTATCCGAACGGCGCTTACGCGCAGCGCGCACGCGATGTGCTGCTCACTTGTCGTACTGAAACGAGGGAAGTCTGGAAGCCCGGCCCCGACGTCGCCAACCAGATGGTGCGCGGCGTCGCCGGCGGTGCGCTGTCGTCCGGCGTGACGGCGGAGCAGCACTGCAAGCAGGCGAAGGCGGACGTCTATTCCCGCGCCAAGCTGATGTGCGAAACCATCGTCACCAACGGCGGCTATCGCAACGCCAAATGGACGGTCACCGACGCGCCCTGCGACTGCAAGCAGCCGAACAACGTGGTGATGACCTGCATCGCCGATCTCGCTTATTCCTGCCGCTGGGAGATGCGCGTCACCGAGCGGAACGAAATATGCGGTTAGAGCGGTTCCCACCTGCAACGGGTCTTTCCCCGCTCATTCCCGCGCAAGCGGGAATCCAGTCTTGAGCTAGCCTGGGTCCCCGCTTTCGCGGGGACGAGCGGGAGAGAGCGAGTCAACTTAACCGGGGAATGCTCTAGGCTCGTTCGCGAGACAGCTTGCCGCTTACCAGCCGCCGGAACGATGCTGCGCCTCACCGAACTCAAGCTTCCATTGGATCATGCGCCGGACGCCATCGCGGCGGCCGTTCTCAAGCGCTTGCAGCTCAAGCCGCAGGACCTGATCGATTGCTCGGTCTTTCGACGCGCGGTCGATGCCCGCAAGAAGTCGGCGATCGCGCTGATCTACACGCTCGATATCAGCGTGCGGAACGAAGCCGCCGTGCTGAAGCGGATGGCGGGCGACCGCAATCTGTCGGTCGCTCCCGACACCGGCTATCGTCTCAGGACGCGCGCGCCCGGCGATCTTGCATTGCGGCCCGTCGTCATCGGCGCCGGCCCGTGCGGCCTGCTTGCGGGGCTCGTTCTTTCGCAGATGGGCTTTCGCCCGATCATCCTGGAGCGCGGCAAGGTCGTGCGCGAGCGCACCAAGGATACCTGGCGGCTGTGGCGCAAGTCGGTGCTGGACCCGGAATCGAACGTGCAGTTCGGCGAAGGCGGTGCCGGTACGTTCTCCGACGGCAAGCTCTACAGCCAGATCAAGGATCCGGAGAGCTACGGCCGCAAGGTGCTGACCGAATTCGTCAAGGCCGGAGCGCCGGAGGAGATCCTCTATGTCGCCAAGCCGCATATCGGCACGTTCCGGCTGGTGACGATCGTCGAGCACCTGCGCGCGACCATCGAAGCGCTCGGCGGCGAGTACCGCTTCCAGAGCAAGGTCGCGGATATCGAAATCGAGAAGCGCCGGGACGGCAGCCGGCAGGTCGTCGGGGTGGTGCTGGCCGACGGCACGCGCATCGCGGCCGATCATGTCGTGCTCGCGGTCGGCCACAGTGCGCGCGACACGTTTCAGATGCTCTACGACCGCGGCGTTGCGATCGAAGCGAAGCCGTTCTCGATCGGCGTGCGCATCGAGCATCCGCAGTCGCTGATCGATCGCTGCCGCTATGGCGGGCTTGCCGGGCATACGCTGCTCGGCGCCGCCGATTACAAGCTCGTGCACCACGGCAGCAACGGACGCTCGGTGTACAGCTTCTGCATGTGCCCGGGCGGCACCGTGGTGGCCGCGACCTCCGAGCCCGGGCGGGTCGTAACCAACGGCATGAGCCAATACTCGCGCAACGAGCGCAACGCGAATGCCGGCATCGTGGTGGGCATCACGCCCGCCGACTATCCGGGCCATCCGCTCGCCGGCATCGCGTTCCAGCGGCGGTGGGAAGAACTCGCGTTCGAGGCCGGCGGAAGCAACTACGCGGCGCCGGCGCAGACGGTTGGCGATTTCCTGGCGCGCCGGGCAAGCGCTGCACTGGGCGACGTGGTGCCGTCATATAGACCTGGCGTGCGGCCGACCGATCTCGCCGCCTGCCTGCCGGATTTCGCCGTTGCGGCGATCCGCGAAGCGCTCCCGGCGTTCGACCGGAAGATCAAGGGCTTCTCGTTCGACGACGCGGTGATGACGGGCGTCGAGACGCGGACCTCGTCGCCGATCCGGATCGGTCGCGACCGCAGCTTCCAGAGCCTGAACACGCGCGGGCTCTATCCGGCGGGCGAGGGCGCCGGCTACGCCGGCGGCATCCTCTCCGCCGGCGTCGCCGGCATCCGCGTTGCCGAAGCCGTGGCGCTGGACATTGCGGGGGTCGGTGTGATCGAGAATGGATTGAAATGAGCGGAAGCAAGAACGACACCGTCGTCGTGATCGGTGCGGGCATTGTCGGCGTGTGCGCGGCCTGGCAACTCGCGCGCCGCGGCGCCGGCGTGACGCTGATCGATCGCGACGAGCCGGGGCGGGGCTGCTCCTACGGCAATGCCGGCGCGCTGAGCTTCGGCAGCGTCGCCCCACTCGCGATGCCGGGCGTGATGCGCGACGCCGTGAGCATGTTGCTCGATCCGGCGGCGCCGCTGCGCATTCCGCTTACCTATCTGCCGAAGGCCGCGACGTGGCTCACGCAGTTCGTGCGCGCGGCGCGCCCGGATGCGGTGAAACGCATCTCCGATGCGTTGTCGACGCTGCTCGCGAATTCGATCGAGAAGCATCTCGAAATCCTCCGCGATGTCGGCGCCACCGGGATCGTGCGGCGCACCGGCCAGCTCTATCTCTATCCGGACGAGAGGTGGCTTGCGAAGGACGCCGGCTCCTGGCAGCTCCGCAAGGCGCACGGCCTGCGGATCGAGCGCCTCGACCGCGAGGGCATCCTGGCGCTCGAGCCCGAGGTCGGGCCCGACTATGCGATCGGCATGTTCACGCCCGACCAGGGCATGTCGGTGAATCCTTACCGGCAGGTCACCGCCATCGCTGCCGACTTCGCGCGCCACGGCGGGAAGATCGTTCGTGACAACGTCGTGGCGATCGAGGTCGAGAGCGAGCAGGTGCGGGCGGTGCGCGGCGAGGCGGGCACTTACCCGTGCGACCATGCCGTGGTCTGCGCCGGCGCGTGGTCGGCGCAATTGCTCCGTGCGCTAGACTATGCGCTGCCGCTCGAGAGCCAGCGCGGCTATCACGTCACCGTCGCGTCGCCCGGCATCTCGATTTCGCGGCCGGTGGTGGCGGCCGATCGCAAGGTCTTCCTCACGCCGATGGAAGAGGGGTTGCGCGCCGCCGGCACCGTCGAGTTTGGCGGCCTTGATCGCGCGCCCACCCGCAAGCGCGCGGAGTTTCTGGTGCGCGACATGGCGCGGGTTTTTCCGCGCGTGCAGATCCCCGACGGCTGGTCGTTCTGGATGGGGCACCGGCCGTGCTTCCCGGATTCGCTGCCGGTGATGGGGCCGAGCCGCCACCGCGGCCTCTGGTTCAATTTCGGCCACGGCCATCTCGGGCTGACCATGTCGGCGCCGAGCGGCGACATCCTCGCGCGCGCGATCTGCGGCGAGCCGTCGAATATCGACCTCGCGCCGTTTTCCTTCGCGCGGTTCTGAGCGGCTAGCCAGCTCTCAGCCCGTCATCCTGAGGTGCGAGCCATCAGCGCGTTTACGCGCGTCTTCGACGCGCCATGGCGAGCCTCGAAGGATGCACGGCCCCGATGTTGCAACAGCCGGGCCGTCGCCCTTCGAGGGCCGTGCTGCGCACGGCCACCTCAGGGTGACGGTTGCAGGTTTTCTTCGGCGCGCCACGTCACTGCGAGCCGGCGATGCCGGCCTGCTGCACGATCTTGCCCCAGCGCGTCACCTCGGTGCTGACGAATTTCCTGAGATCGTCGCGCGACGGCGTGACGATCGGCAACATGCCGATATTGGCAAGCTGCTTTTCGATCTCCGGCATCGCCATCACCTCCTTGAAGGCCTGGTGGAGCCTGTCCACGATGTCGGACGGCGTGCCGGCGGGCGCCAGCACGATCGACCAGTTCGACTCGTCGAAACCGGGCACTGCGTCGGCGATCGGCGGCACGTCGGGCAATTCCGCGAGCCGCGCCGCCGACGAGACGCCGAGCGCGCGCAGGCTGCCGTCCTTCATCAACGGGATCGACGGCGCCGCCGCGGCGAACATCACCGCCACGCGGCCGGCGACAATGTCGACCACCGCCGGCGCGGTGCCGTTGTAAGGAATTTGCCGCAGGTCGATGCCGGTCTGGACTTTGAGCAATTCAGTGAACAGGTTCTGCGATGTCGCGATCCCGGGCGACGCATACATGATCTCGCCGGGCTTCTGCTTCGCCAGCTTGATCAGCTCCGCTACCGACTTGACGGGCAGCGACGCCGTAGCCACCAGCAGGAAGGGATAGTGCGCGACCAGTGCGACCGGCTCGAAGTCCTTGCTGGCGTCGAACGGCGGCTTCTTGTAGAGCGTCGGCGCAACCGCCAGCGTCGAGCCCGACAGCACCAGTGAGTAGCCGTCGGGCGGTGACTTCGCCAGCGCCTGGATGCCGATCACAGCCCCGGCGCCGGGACGGTTTTCGATCACGACCGTTGCCTTCAGCCGCTCGGAAACCTTGGCGGCGATGATGCGCGCGAGCACATCGTTGCCGCCGCCTGCGGGGAAGGGTGAGATGATGCGGATTGGACGGCTGGGATAGCTTTGCGCTTCGGCCTGCGCGTGGGCGGTCAGAACGATGGCTGCGATCGCGAGAAGCGCGGCGGAGAGTTGTCGAATTTTCTTCATATCAACTCCAAGCCATTCGGGGGTCAAGCAATCGTGCGCCGCGTCAGAGCCCGAGCGCATAGGATGGACGCCGCGGATCGGCGCCGCCCTTGAGCACGCCGCTCGTCTCGTCGCCGACCACCGAGCACACCGCGCCCGCGAGCCAGGTCCAGTCCGGCCACCATCCGATCTTGTGGCCGAGCCTGGCAAGCGCTTCGCCGGTCGCCTTGTCGATGCGGCTCTCCATGTTGAGCAGGCCCGGGTGATAGGCGTGCGGCTCGAACGACGACGGGTAGCTGTAGGAGGCGACGCGCGGCGCCTCGATCGCTTCCTGCACCTCCATGCCGAACAAATGGATGTTGAGGAACACCTGCAACATCGCCTGCGTCTGCACGTCGCCGCCGGGGGTGCCGAATGGCATTTTCATCTTTCCCGCTTCGATCGCGATCGCCGGGCTCGGCGTCAGGCGCGGGCGCTTGCCGGGCGCGACGCCGGACGGATGGTCGGGATCGCCCCAGCTCTGGCTGCCACGCGGCGAGGGGATGATGCCGAGCTCCGGGATAACCGGCGCGTTGTAAGAGCCGTCGCTGGGGGTCGCCGCGAACACGTTGCCGTGCCTGTCGATGCAGCAGACGTGCGAGGTGTCGAGCTCCGGCGCCGAGAACGCGCGCTCCGGCACCAGCGCCGCGCCCGAGGGGGCGCGCTGCGCCGCGAGCTTGCGCGGATCGCCGGCCGGCGGCATTTCCGGCCAGGCCTGGTCGGGGCGGATCATCTCGCGGCGCTTGGCGGCATAGTCGCGCGACAGCAGCGCCTCGATCGGCACGTCGATGACGCGCGGATCGCCGAAATAGGCCTCGCGGTCGGCGAAAGCGAGCTTCACCGCCTCGGTGATGCGGTGCAGATAGCCGGCGGCGTTGTGGCCGAATTCCTTCAGCTCGGCGGCGTCGAGCAGGTTCAGCGCTTGCAGCAGCGACGGTCCCTGGCACCACGGCCCGCAGGCATAGAGCGTGATGCCGCCGAACGTGGTGGCGACCGGCTCGTCGAAGCCGGAGCGATAACCGGCAAGGTCCTCGGCCGAGAGGATGCCGCCGTTCTCCTTCTGGTATTTCACGATCGCGCGGGCGATGTCGCCGCGATAGAAGGCGTCGCGCGCCGCGGCGAGCCCGGCCTCGCGTCCGCGCGAGCGCGCCGCGGCTTCCTGGTCCGCCATGTGCTGCAGCGTCGAGGCGAGCGCCTTCTGCACGAACACCTCGCCGACCTGCGGCGGGCGTCCTTTCGGCAGATAGAGATCGACGTTCGACGGGAATGCGCGGTACTCGGCCTCGTGATCGGTGATGACTTCGTTCATGAGATCGTAGGTCGGGAAGCCGTCGCGGGCATAGCCGATGGCCGATTTCGCCACCTCGCCGAAGCTCATGGTGCCGAAGCGCTCGAGCGCGGTGATCCACGCATCCGGCGCCGCCGGCACCACGGTGCGCATGATGCCTTGTGGAATCTTGCCGCCGTGGTTCCTCATGAAGTAGTTGGGATCGAGCGCCTTCGGCCAAGTGCCAAGACCGGGGATCGTGACGAGGCGGTTCTCTGCGGCGGAATAGATGATGATCGGCGCGACGCCCGCGACATTCACGAATTCCGGCTGCACAACACCGAGCGAAATTCCCGCCGCCACGCCCGCGTCGATCGCGTTGCCGCCCGCTTCCAGAATCTTGAAGCCCGCCTCGGCGGCGAGATACTGGGTGGCGGAGATCATGTGGCGCGTGCCCATGATCGTGGGGCGGTGGGCTTTCATTTATTTTCCGTGCGCAAGAGCTTCCTCGGGAGAAGACGTAGCACGGCAGGCCGCGGCCATAAAACGCCCGTCACATAACTGTCATGCAAACTTGCTTGTTCTGTCGCAAACCGGGGGGCTGACACCATGCAATTCATCATATCCGACGAGGCGGGAGCGACCGCGAAAATCGTCCTGGTCGGCAAGCTCGACATTGCCGGCGCCGACGTCATCGCTCTGGCGTTGGCGACCTTGGCCGGCAGCAAGAAGGGCTTGGTCGTCGACCTTTCGGGCGTCACGTTCCTGGCGTCGATCGGCGTCCGCCATCTGGTGATGGCGACGAAGACGCTGACCCGCAAAGGCGGCAAGCTCGTGCTGGTTGGTCCCACGGATGCGGTGAAGGAGGTGCTGGTCACCTCCGGCGTGACCGACCTGATGCCGATCGTCGCCACCGAACGCGACGCCTACGCGCTGATCGGGTAAGCTGGGGGGTAATCCTGGTCACCTTGCCAGCGATGCAGGGTCTGCCTAAGAACGGCTGATCAAGGACGTTCGCAGCTTCCAGGCGAGCGCGCGGCCTCCGACATGGCCGCCGCCGTGCTCGCGCTCACTTGACCAGCCTACTCAAGCTCGCATGGCCCGCTTCACCGCCGATATCACACCCCATCCCGAAGCCATCGGCAGGCTGGCGGACGACGTGAGCGACTTCTTGCGGGGGGCGGGCGTCGACGCGCGCGCGGTTCACCACGTCGCCCTTGTCATCGAGGAAATCCTGACGAACGTTGCCACCCACGGCGGATGCCCGGACCTCCCGGCCACCATCGCCCTCGAGGTGCGGCAAGACCGGGTTTCCGGCGAGATTGGGGACCAGGGCAGGTCATTCGACCCGCGAACAGCGCCCACGCCGGACATTGATGCGCCGATCGACGAACGCCAGATCGGCGGGCTCGGCCTGCATCTGGTAAAGCATTTGACGTCGGCGCTGGAATATCGGAGCGACGGCACGCAGAATTGGACCACGTTTTGCATACCCCGGACCTAACAAGAGGTTGAGTGATGGACGTCAGTGAACAGCAGGTCGGCCGCGTCTGGGTCGTCACCGCGCGCGGCCGCCTGGACGGCGCCACCAGCGGGCAGTTTGCACAGCGCGTCGAGGCCCTGATCACCGGCAACGAGCCGCGCCTGCTGGTCGATTTCTCCGGGATCGATTTCGTCTCCAGCGCCGGGCTTCGCGTCGTTCTCGCGCTGGTGAAAAAAGTAAAGGCCGGACGGGGGGCGTTGGCCTTGTGCGGGGTCCAGCCGGCGGTGCGTGAGGTGCTCGAGATCACGGGCTTTGCCGGGATGATCGATATTCATCCCGAGCGCACGGCGGCTTTGACGGCGCTATCGTGACCGATCGGCCATCGCAGGCGGATCGCCAATGACGGATGCGCGCAGGCGATCGCTCAAGCGGGAGCAGCACGCCGCCGCCCCCATATGAGCGGCGCCTGCTTGCGGCGAATCCTGCGCGGGAAAATCAGAGACCGCGGCGGCGCTTTTTCTTGGCGGCCTTGCGCGCGGCATAGCGGGCATCACGCGCCGCCTTCTGCTGCGCCTTCAACTCCGCATCCGCCACGGCGTCCAGCTCCGCCTGAGCGGCGGCTTCCGCCGCCGCCTGTTCGGCGGCGAGGCGGTCGGCTTCGGCCTTGGCTGCTGCCGCGATCGCCGCCTGCCGGGCGAGCTCGGCCTCGTGGTCGCGCCGCGCCTGTTCGCGCTGCGCCTGCCGATCGGCCCGTGCCGCCGCGATGGCTTCGCGCTCCCGGCGCTTCTCGATCGCTTCCGGGCTGTTGGGATCGGCGTTCTTCTTGAATTTGGCGAGGAGGTTTTTCTTGGCTTCGGCCGCAAGGTTGCGGCGGTCCTGGAGTGACGGATCGTAGTGGGACATGGGATACGGCTGTTATTCCTCTTGGGCACCAAACGGGCGCCGACCTCGGAAGATGGGATGGATTGGTAGCCTTGGGTAGGAAGCGCAGATTGAAATAATGGCCGAACGGCCAGCCGTCAATCCGTGCAACCAAGGTCTCACAGGCACTTTCCTTTTGCGTCCGAATCATGGCTGCGTGTGGATTGCGCATGTCGCGCATTCCAAGAGGGCAATTTCAAAATGGCGCCTGCACCCAAGAAGTCCAAGCCGGTCACGCTCAAGCATCTCGCGGCCACCCTGGCCGAGGAGCACCAACTGACCAAGAAAGGCGGCGAAGCTCTGCTGACCGACCTGGTTGGGCTCATCACCAAGCACCTCAAGAAGGGCGAGCGGATTCGGATCGTCGGCCTGGGCATCCTGCAGGTGCGCAAGCGCGCCGCCCGCATGGGCCGCAACCCCGCGACCGGCGAGCCGATCAAGATCAAGGCCAGCAAGAAGGTCGCCTTCCGCGCGTCCAAAGAGTTGAAGATGGCGGTCTGATCGCAGACCCTGCCGTCCAGGGGCGACAAGGGCCCCGGCGGACGCCGCCGGGGCCCTTGGTTGTTTGGACCTTTGGGCCCCGGCGGACGCCGCCGGGGCCCTTGTTTGTTTGGACCTTTGGGCCCCGGCGGACGCCGCCGGGACCCTTGTTTGTTTGGACCTTTGGGCCCCGGCGGACGCGGCCGGGGCCCTTGTTTGTTTGGACCTTTGGGCCTCGGCAGATCGCTGCCGGGGCCCTTGTTTGTTTTGCCCCGTCCGTTGCGGTCAGCCGCCGGCGAGCTCCTCGCGCATGATTTCAAGCGCCAGCCATTGCTCCTCCGCCGCGGCGATCCTCCGCTCAAGGTCGCCGAGCTCGCCGCTGACCTTCTCGAAGCCGGCGCGGTCGCGCGCATAGAACTGCGGCTCGGCGAGCTTCGCCTGCAGCGCCTCGGCTTCGGCCTGAAGCGCGGCGATGGTTCCCGGCAAGGTTTCGAGCGCGTGCTTGTCCTTGAAGGTCATTCGGCGCTTGGCCGGCTCCGGCGCGTCTGCGATCGCTACGACGTCTTTCGTCCCCTCCCTTACAGCCTTGAGCGGCTCCGCCTTGCGCGGGTCGCGCGTGAGGTCGGCGCCGCGTTGCGCCAGCATGTCGCTATACCCGCCGGCATACTCGATCCAGCGGCCGCTGCCCTCAGGCGCGATGACCCCGTTCACCAGCCGGTCGAGAAAGTCGCGGTCGTGGCTGATCAGCAGCACCGTGCCGGGATAGTCGCCCAGCATCTCCTCGAGCATCTCGAGCGTCTCCATGTCGAGATCGTTGGTCGGCTCGTCGAGCACCAGCAGGTTCGAAGGCTTGGCGAGCGCCTGCGCCAGCATCAGCCGGCCGCGCTCGCCGCCGGACAGCTTGCGCAGCGGTGTCCGCGCCTGTTCCGGCGTAAACAAGAAATCCTTCATGTAGCTGACGACGTGCTTGGCCTGGCCGTTCACATGCACGGTGTCGCCGCCGGCGGCGGTGAGCGCGTCGGCGACGGTGGTGTCGCCGTCGAGGCTGTCGCGATGCTGGCTGAGCGTCGCGATCGCGAGATTGGCGCCCAGCCGGATCGAGCCCGTGTCGGGTTCCAATGCACCGGTCAATAGATTGATCAGCGTGGTCTTGCCGCTCCCGTTCGGGCCGACGATGCCGATGCGGTCGCCGCGCTGCACACGAGTCGAGAAGCTGCTCACGATCGGGCGCTTCTCGTAGCTCTTGCCGACGCCCGTCGCCTCGATCACCAGCTTGCCGGAGTCGGCGGCGGTGCTGGCGACGATGGTGGCGCTGCCGGCGCTCGCGCGGAAGGTGCGGCGCTGTTCGCGCAGCGCCTGCAATTCTCCGACGCGGCGCATGTTGCGCTTGCGCCGTGCGGTGACGCCATAGCGCAGCCAGTGCTCTTCGGCGACGATCTTGCGGTCGAGCTTGTGCTGCTCGCGTTCCTCTTCCGCCAAGACCGTGTCGCGCCATTCCTCGAAATGGGCGAAGCCCCGGTCCAGCCGGCGGGTTTGTCCGCGATCGAGCCACACCGTGGCGCGCGTCAGCGTCGACAGGAAACGCCGGTCATGGCTGATGATCACCAGCGCCGTGCGCCGCGCCGCGAGATCGCGCTCCAGCCATTCGATCGTGGTCAGGTCGAGATGGTTGGTCGGCTCGTCGAGCAGCAGGATGTCCGGCGACGGGGCCAGCACCCGCGCGAGCGCGGCGCGGCGCGCTTCGCCGCCGGAGAGATGCGCCGGATGTTCCTCGCCGGTGAGCCCCAGTTGCTCCAGCAGATAGCGGGCGGCGTGGCCGTCGTCGGTCGGGCCGAGGCCGGCCTCGACATAGGCGAGGGTGGTCGCGAACGCGCCGAAGTCCGGCTCCTGCGGCAGATAGCGGATGCTGGCGCCCGGCTGGACGAACACCGACCCACGGTCCGGCTCGACCGATCCTGCCGCGATCTTCAGCAAGGTCGATTTGCCGGAACCGTTGCGCCCGACGAGGGAAATCCGTTCGCCGGTCGAGACCGACAGCTCCGCACCCGTCAGGAGCGGCGTTCCACCGAATGTGAGGGCGATGTCTTTGAGCTGCAGAAGAGGGGGAGGCATGCGGAAGGGATCGGACGTTGGTTGCCGGTTTCGGTATCGCCGGAAGCGACCGCCGTCAAAGATGCCGGGGTCGCACGGTTGTCCGAATACTGAAAATTGTCATCAAATGCGAGCGGTCATCGCAGCAGAAGTTTAGCTTTTGCATGGGACTGTCGTGTAAGCGGGGCGGGCCTCCTGGTGCGCCCCGTTGGGCATGTGTGAGGGAGCGGATCCGTGAGTGGTCTCATCAAATTAGCGATGCGATTCCTCAACAATGAGGACGGGGCGACAGCGATCGAATACGCGATCATCGCGGGAATGCTGTCGATCGTTATCGTGGCAGCGGTTACAGGGGTCGGCAGCAGCGTCAATACGACGTTCACCTCGGTTCAATCTGCCGTCAAGTAAGGCCGCGCTACCGCGGTGGTCCCCCCGCGAAAGGGGAGCTGCGTGGCGGGCCGGTGCGGGGCTTCTTCACCGGTGCCGCGATCAAGCCCTCGCGAATCGCCTGCTTGCGCGCGAGCTTGCGCGAACGGCGGACTGCCTCGGCCTTTTCGCGCGTCGTCTTTTCCGACGGCTTTTCGTAGAACCGGCGTCGCTTCATCTCCCGAAAGACGCCTTCGCGCTGCATCTTCTTTTTCAGGACACGCAGTGCCTGATCGACGTTGTTGTCGCGGACAAGTACTTGCAAGGTTCAAATCCTTCCGGATTCAGGCGCACACGCAAGGACAAGCAAATGCGCAACACGCGCGCTGATAAGCCATGGCCGCACGTGACGATGCACGCGCGCCTGACGGAGCTGTCGGTATCGAATTCGCGCGCTAGCAGCGATGAGCCTTAGGGGGCGCACGAGCGGATTTTCAACCATCGGCGCGGGTGGCGATGCCGATGTTGCTCCTATATGGGCCTCGTTGGTCGCAATAGCCAGCCCTTTCTTCAATGGCAGCGGCCGCGATCACGCCACGCGACCCGTTTGTTGCCTGTGGCTTCTTGTTTTTCAGAGATGTCGACACCATATGTAAGCATGCTCATTCGCAATGCTCGCCTCGCTCCGTCCCGCTGCCGCTCCCGAGCGCGTTGACGGTCGGGATTGCATGAGCTGTTCTGAATGTTCCTGCGCACATCAATGTGTGCAAACGAGCGCGACAAGCCAATCTCCAGCCGCCATGGTTGGCGGATCAGGCACATCAGATATCGATCGGAGAGACCAAATCATGTCGACAGCAGCCGAGTTGCAAGCGAACGCAGAAGCGAAATTCAAGAGGAAAGAACTTCAGCGCCTGGATGGTTGTGCTGCGATGGCCGAGTATGACGCGGCGAGCCGGGCGACGATCGAGAAGACCGCGCGGCTGAGAGCGCTTCGACTGTCGCAAGCCGAGCGCGCGCCGCCGGTTGCCACAGCCAAGGCTCCTGCGAAGTCGAAGACAAAACGTCCGGCCAAAGCCGGCGCGCGGCGAGCGGTTGCCGTCTAGATTCTCTGTGTATCCGCAGATTGGCGAACGCGCGGAGCGTTCTTAGCCCTGGTGCGCGCCGACCTGCCTCAGCTCGCGAAACGAGATCAGCCGCCGTTCCCGCTCGTCCCACAGCGCGAGCCGCACGCAACCGAGACTCTGCAGCATCGTCAGTCGGTTGATGCCACGCAACTCGGGATGGTCGCGCAGCGCCCGCGGCAGCCGGTAATAGGGAATTCGGCTGCACAGGTGGTGCACGTGGTGCATGCCGATATTGGCCGTGAACCAGCGTAGAACGCTCGGCAAGTGATAGTACGAGCTGCCGTAGAGCGCGGCATCGTGGAACGTCCAATCGGTATTCCTGGCCCAGAAGGTCGGATCGAATTGGTGCTGGACGTAGAACAGCCATACGCCGATCGCACCGGCGATCAGTGTCGTCGGCAAATACACCAGCAGAAGCGGTCCGATCCCGACGAACCAGATCAGCGTTGCCACGATGGCCGCCACCGCGAGATTCGTCGCCATGGTGCTGAGCCAAGGTTGCCAGCCGCCGCGCAACATGCCGACCGGGAGCCGCTGCCGCAAAATGAAGAGATAGGCAGGGCCGATGCCGAACATCACGATCGGATGCCGATACAGCCGATAGCAGAGCCGTCCCCACATCGAGCGCGCGAGATATTCGCGCACCGTCAGCGTGTCGATGTCGCCCAGTCCGCGCTCGTCGAGATTGCCGGAGCTGGCGTGATGGACCGCGTGCGCTCGTCGCCAGAAACCGTAAGGTGTCAGGGTGAGGACGCCGATGATCCTTCCCACCCAATCATTCGCCGCGCGAGCGCGGAAGAAAGCGCCGTGACCGCAATCGTGCTGGATCATGAACGAGCGGACGAGGAAGCCCGCCGCAGGGACGGCAATCAGCAGCGAGAGCCACCAGTAGCCGACATAGTATAGCGCCCAGGCCAAAGTCCACAGGCCAACGAGCGGACCGAGGGTGATCGCGATCTCGATGATGCTGCGCGCATGATTGGGTTCACGATAGCGCGCGAGGATTTGGATCCAGTTCCGCGCGTCGACCGGCTTTGAAGCCGAGGCAGCGTTCGAGCCCTTGTCCAAAGGTTGTATCCGTTGTTGAGAAACGAGGTCCGGCGACGGCCAGACCGCGATGGTGGGCAGTGACCGGGCAATCACGGTTTTTCTGTGTTTGGTACGGTGACCCAAGCACGCCCTCAGAAATGGCCGGCAACTTGAGCCAGATAGACTCCGAACGGCTGGATTCACCATTTGCCGTTGCTGGCCCTGGCCAGGATATCGGATGACTCCGAAAGAATAGCTAGGGTGCATCGGCGAAAGGGTGTATCTTTGCACCATCACTGGCATATCGCATCAAAGCGATCATAGGCGCCGGTGGCTGAGAGACCGGTTGCGCTCCCGCCTGCAAACGCAAGGGAGCGCACCATGCCCGAACCTTCGTTCACCTCAACGCGATTCGCCAAGGCGACGCGATTCCGCAGCAACGCCGCGGCTTGCGGCACCTTTGCCGCGCATGCGGTGTCGCCGACGGATCGTGCGCTCCTGTTGCGGATGCAGCGCGCGTGGCTGGACCGCGCCAGCCACCAGGAGATGATCGACGAACTGCCGCCAAGACCACCGGCCGGTGCTGGTGCGTTGGCCGCGCCACGAGGCTGACGATCTGCATCTGCGTTCAACGACGCAGGCGCGGCTTGAGAATAGAGAAACGATAGAACCAGGGATTGGGGACCAAGCGATGCGCTTCTACATCTTCAAATCCGAGACGACCAAGGACTTGCGGGCGTTTGCCGCGGACGTGGGAGGCGCGAAGCTCCCCGACAACCACGCGCCGTGGACGGTGACAGGTGTGGTTGGCGTCGACGCCTCACCCCCTCACAATCTGTCGCGTGAGACGATCGAGGGTGCGATCGAGGCCGAAGGCTTCCAGCTCTGGCGGCTCAAGGCTGCCGACGCGTGACTCTGACTTGCGGCGCGAACGAACAGTTGCCTTCACTGGCGCAAGCGGCTCTAAGTGCCTCGTGATCTGGAAACGCGACGGGTGACCATGCGCAAGTCTTCCAACCAAAAAATCCCCGACAAGACTCTGATCCTGCATTGGATCGAGGAACAGAAGGCGTGGGCGGAACTGCCGTGGCCCGACTGGGTCCGATTTCGGGGCCTTGGCGAGGAGCACTCGAGCCTGCTGCTCGGTGCCGAGGCCGGCGAGCACTATTTTCTGGTGTGCATGCTGGGTTCTCACGGCGAACTCAGCAATGTCATTCCGCACCGATACATGATTTCGAACGACGCCCGGCTTGTTCATGGGTTTGACGGTCTTGATGGTGCGGAGCGCGATGAATCGGACCGGATAGCCGAGCTTGACGCGCCGACGATCGAAGACGTCGAGCGCTACCAGGAGCTCTGTGGGCGCGGCTTCGCGCCCAACCTGCCGCCGCCCCACACCGTTCAGCATTTGCTGCAGGCGATGCCGGGTATCGCCGGCGCGCCGCCGGGCGCGGCCTGCTGGAATTTCCTGTCCGCCATCGGCGTCTGTCGTTCCGGCGCGGCCATCAACTGAGGGGGCGTCCGGGAGGGCTCTCGCCTGCCGCCGCCGGCCGAAATCCCGCCCCGTTAACCTCTCTTCAACCAACCCCCGTCAGGACTTGTATTCAGGACGGGGACAGTCATGGTTTCGCGCGTCGAGCGCACGCCCTTTGCCGCCTGGTGGTGGACGGTCGACCGGCTGACGCTGGCGGCGATGCTCGGCCTGATGCTGGCCGGCATCGTGCTGTCGCTGGCGGCGAGCCCGCCGGTCGCGGCGCGGCTCGGGCTCGAGCCGTTCTACTTCGTCAACCGCCACATCCTGTTCCTGATCCCCGCCATCGCGGTGCTGATCGCGACCTCGTTCCTGCCGCCGCGCCACATCCGGCGCATCGCGCTGGTGGTGTTCGTCGTCAGCCTGGCGCTGTTGTTCGCCACGCTGATCTTCGGCGCCGAGGTGAAGGGTGCGCGGCGCTGGCTCAACATCCTCGGGGTCAGCATCCAGCCGTCGGAATTCCTCAAGCCCGCCTTCGTGATCCTGATCGCCTGGCTGTTCGGTGAATCGGCACGGCGTCCGGAGATGCCGGCGAATACCATCGCGCTTGGTCTGCTCGGCGTCGTGGTGCTCGGCCTGGTGATGCAGCCCGACTTCGGACAGACCATGCTGATCCTCGCGGTCTGGGGCGCGCTGTTCTTCCTCGCCGGCATGCGCCTGATCTGGGTGCTCGGCCTCGGCGGCGTGGCGATCGTCGGCCTGACCGGCGCCTATTTCACGGTCCCGCACGTCGCGCGCCGCATCAAGCGGTTCATGGACCCGGCGTCGGGCGACACCTTCAACATCGACCAGGCGGTCGAGTCGTTCGTGCGCGGCGGCTGGTTCGGCCGCGGCCCGGGCGAGGGCACCGTGAAGCGCATCCTGCCCGAAAGCCACACCGACTTCGTGTTCGCGGTGGCGGCGGAGGAATTCGGCATCGCGCTCTGCCTGGTCCTGCTGCTGCTGTTCGCCTTCATCGTGCTGCGCGCGCTCTTGCATGCGCTGCGCAACCATGATCCGTTCGAGCGCTTCGCGGCCGCCGGCCTCGCGATCCTGTTTGGCCTGCAATCCGCCATCAACATGGCGGTGAATGCCCACCTGATCCCGGCCAAGGGCATGACCCTGCCTTTCGTCTCTTACGGGGGCTCTTCGATGATCTCGCTCGCCTGGGGCATGGGCATGCTGCTGGCGCTGACGCGCGAGCGTCCGAGCGTCGGTTATCTCGCGAGCCATGACGGGCTTGCGCCGGCCGGGAGCGCGGCGTGACGACAACGGGCGGCACGCCGCTCGTGCTGCTCGCGGCGGGCGGCACCGGCGGCCATCTGTTTCCCGCGGAAGCACTGGCTTCCGCCCTCGAGAAGCGCGGCGTCACCGTCGACCTCGCCACCGATCACCGCGCCGAACGCTACGGCAGCCGCTTTCCCGCCCGCGAGATCCACATCATCCCGAGCGACACCGTGCGTGCGCGCAACCCGATCGCACTCGCGCGCACCGCGGTCGCGCTCGGCCGCGGCCTCGTCCGCGCCTATGGCGTGCTGCGCCGGATCAAGCCCGCCGCCGTGGTCGGTTTCGGCGGCTACCCGACCCTGCCGCCGCTCGGCGCCGCGACCGTGCTCAAGATCCCGACCGTCATCCACGAGCAGAACGCGGTGATGGGGCGCGCCAACCGGCAGCTTGCACCGCATGTCACGGCGATCGCGACCTCATTCGCGGGCGTGCTCGATGCCGAGCCGGCACTCGCCGCCAAGGCAACGCGCACCGGCAACCCGGTAAGGCCGGCGGCGATCGCGGCGGCGGCGACGCCGTTCGTCGCGCCCGAGGCCGACGGCCTGGTGCGGCTCCTGGTTTTCGGTGGCAGCCAGGGCGCGCGCATCATGTCGGAGGTCGTACCGTCCGCGATCGAGCAGCTCGAGCCTTCTTTGCGCGTGCGCCTGTTGCTGGCGCAGCAGGCGCGCGACGAGGACCTCGCGGCCGTGCGCGACATCTACGGCCGGCTGCGCATCGCCGCGGAGGTGTCGCCGTTCTTTCCCGACCTGCCGGCGCGCATCGCCGCCGCGCATCTCGTCGTCGCACGCTCGGGCGCCTCGACGGTGTCGGAGCTTGCCGCCATCGGCCGGCCGTCGATCCTGGTGCCGCTGCCGGGCGCGCTCGACCAGGACCAGCACGCCAATGCCGGCGTGCTCGCCGCGGCCGGCGGCGCGATCCGTCTGCCGCAGAGCGAGTTCACGCCCGCGCGTCTCGCCGCGGAGATCACCGCGCTTGCCGCCGGCCCGCAACGCCTCGCGGCGATGGCACAGGCCGCCCGCGCGCAGGGCGCGCCCGACGCCGCCGATCGGCTCGCCGACCTGGTGATGAAGACCGCGAAGCTCGGTTAGGTTTTTTGCAACATCGCGCGCACGTCGTTGAGGTCGCGCACCACCGCGACGCATAGCGCACGCAACTCGTCGGTGGCCGGCAGCATGTCCGGCACCATGATCGCCATCGCGCCGGACGCATGCGCGGCGCGCACGCCGGGGTAGGAGTCCTCCAGCACGACGCAGCGCTCGGGATGGACGCCGAGCCTGCCGGCGGCGGCAACAAAGATGTCGGGGTACGGCTTGCCGCGCATGACGTCTTCGCGGGTGCAGACGGCGGCAAAATGCTCGAGCAGCCCCGCGCGCGACAGATGCTGCTCCGCGATCCGGCGCGCCGTCGACGTCGCAACCGCCATCGGCAGCTTGCGCGCGGCGAGCTCTCCGATCAGTTCCACCGCGCCGGTCTTCACCGGGACCCCGGGATCGAGGCGCCGGCGCATCTCGGCTTCGCAATCGGCAAACAGCCGGGCGACCGGGAAGTCGGCACCGAAACGCCGCCGTAGGATGAGATGGATTTCCGCCTCGGCGGTTCCGACCATCGATTGGCAGAAGTCGCCGGGAAAATCGTACCCCATGGCTGATGCGGCCGCGACCATTGCGGAGCGATAGACGCTTTCGGTGTCGAGCAGGAGCCCGTCCATGTCGAAGATCACGGCTTCGACGGGGTAGGGGAAGGCATTCATGAAGAAGTTCCGGCGGCTTGCATCGCGGGGCGGGTCAGGTCCATATCCTGCGGCTGAGGCGCCGGCCAGGCCGATGCTCTAACATGACCGCCCTAAAGAGCTGAGTCGGGAGTACCACCTTCATGAAGCTGCCGCGCGACATCGGCCCAGTCCATTTCGTGGGCATCGGCGGCATCGGCATGAGCGGCATTGCCGAGGTGCTGATCAATCTCGGCTACACGGTGCAAGGGTCCGATGCCGCCGACGGCGCCAACATCAAGCGGCTGCGCGACAAAGGCGCGACGGTGTCGATCGGCCATGCCGCCGCCAATCTCGGCGCCGCCGAGGTGGTGGTGGTCTCGACCGCGATCCTCCGCGACAATCCGGAACTGATCGCGGCGCGCGCCAGGCGGCTGCCGGTGGTGCGGCGGGCCGAGATGCTCGCCGAGCTGATGCGGCTGAAGAGCTGCATCGCCATCGCCGGCACCCATGGCAAGACCACGACCACGTCGATGGTGGCGGCGCTGCTCGATGCCGGCAACCTCGATCCGACGGTGATCAACGGCGGCATCATCGAGGCCTATGGCACCAATGCGCGGCTCGGCGGCGGCGACTGGATGGTGGTCGAGGCCGACGAATCCGACGGCACCTTCCTGAAGCTTCCCGCCGACATCGCCATCGTCACCAATGTCGATCCCGAGCATCTCGATCACTTCAAGACCTACGATGCCGTGCAGGAGGCGTTCCGCAGCTTCGTCGAGAACGTTCCGTTCTACGGCTTTGCGGTGATGTGCACCGACCACGAGGTGGTGCAGCAGCTGGTCGGGCGGATCGAAGACCGCCGCATCGTCACCTATGGCGAGAACCCGCAGGCCGACGTGCGGCTCGCCGACCTCGACCACGCCAACGGCGCGTCGCGCTTCAACGTGATGTTCCGCAACCGTGCCGGCCAGGAGGTGCACACCATCAAGCATCTGCGGCTGCCGATGCCCGGGCGTCACAACGCGCTGAACGCCACCGCCGCGATCGCGGTCGCGCGCGAGCTTGGCGTCGGCGACGACCAGATCCGCAAGGCGCTGGAGAGTTTCGGCGGCGTTCGCCGCCGCTTCACCCGCACCGGTGAGTGGAACGGCGTGCCGATCATCGACGATTACGGCCACCATCCGGTCGAGATCGCCGCGGTGCTGAGCGCCGCGCGTGAATCTACCAAAGGCCAGGTGATCGCGATCATGCAGCCGCACCGCTATTCGCGGCTGGCGACGCTGTTCGAGTCCTTCTGCACCTGCTTCAACGACGCCGACACCGTCATGATTGCGCACGTCTATCCGGCGGGCGAGCAGCCGATCGAGGGCGCCAGCCGCGATGCGCTGGTGCAGGGCATGCGCGCCCGCGGCCACCGCCAGGTGATTCCGCTCGACGGCCCGCAGGACATCGCCGGCATCGTGAAGCGGCTGGCGCGGCCGGGCGACATCGTCGTGTTCCTTGGTGCCGGCAACATCACGCAGTGGGCCTATGCGCTGCCCGGCGAGTTGGCGGCGACCGGCAAGGTGGCGTGATCCGGAAGGACAATGTTGTCGTTGGCCTATTTCCGAGCTTATAATTGGGCTCCGCCAAGACATTAAAGAGTGTCGCTATGAACGACGCACTGCTTAAAGAATTGCTGCAACTATCTCCCGAGGAGCGCCTTCAACTCGTGGAAGATCTTTGGGACAGTATTGCGCAGGATCAACTGCCGGCGCTTACGGACGCGCAGAAGAAGGAAATCGACCAGCGGATCGCAGATCATGAGAAGGACCCGTCGACCGCGTTGCCATGGGAGCAGGTTCGAAAATGGTTATGGTCTAACTATAAATGAGGACGTTGGTTTTTCGTCCGGAGACACGAACCGACATCGCCGATGCGGCGAGGTGGTACGAAGGACAGGCTGAGGGCCTTGGTGCAGATTTTCTTCGTGCAGTCGACGTAGCAATCGCATCCATTCAACATAACCCGCACCAGTATCAACAAGTTTACCGACGCGTTCGACGAACGAGGTTGCGCCGCTTTCCGTATGTCGTGATCTACTACGTTGCGGGCGATGAGATCGTTGTTGTCGGTTGCTTCCATGGTCACAGCGATCCAGAGCGCTGGCAGAGCCGACTGCCATGATCTTTCCCGACATCGTTGTCTCCCTTACATCGAACACACCAAGACTGCGCGGCCGACTGTTGCCGAACGAGCCGCTGGCGCCGCTGACCTGGTTCCGCGTCGGCGGTCCGGCGCAGGCGCTGTTCATGCCGGAAGATGAGGCGGACCTTGCGTACCTGCTCGCCAATCTGCCGGCCGACGTCCCGGTGACCGTCGTCGGCCTCGGCTCCAACCTGATCGTGCGCGACGGCGGCGTCGCCGGCGTCGTCATCCGGCTCGGCCGCGGCTTCTCCGACATCAAAGTCGAGGGTGAGCGCATCCGCACCGGCGCCGCGGTGCCGGACGTGCGGGTCGCGCAGGCGGCGCAGAAGGCCGGGCTGGCGGGGCTGGCGTTCCTGCGCGGCATTCCCGGCGCCGTCGGCGGCGCGCTGCGCATGAACGGCGGCGCCTACGGGCGCGAGACCAAGGACACGCTGGTGGAAGCGCGCGGCGTCGACCGCGCCGGCAACGTCCGTGTGTTCGCCAACGGCGACATGCACTACACTTATCGGCACTGCGGCGCGCCGGACGACATCATCTTCACCGAGGCGCTGTTCCAGGGGACGCCGGGCGATCCCGCCGCCATCGCCGCCGAGATGGACAAGATCACGGAGTCACGTGAGGCGACGCAGCCGATCAGGAGCCGCACCGGCGGTTCGACCTTCAAGAACCCGCCCGGTCACAAGGCCTGGCAGCTGATCGACGCCGCCGGCTGCCGCGGGCTCATCGTCGGCGACGCACAGGTCTCCGAGATGCACTGCAATTTTCTGATCAACCGCGGCAACGCCACCGCCGCCGACATCGAGACGCTCGGCGAAACCGTGCGCCAGCGGGTGAAGGAGAATTCCGGCGTTGCGCTGGAGTGGGAAATCAAGCGGATCGGGGTGGCTTGATATCCTCCCGGAGCAGCCAGCCCGGCGAGCGCATGCCGCTCATGGCAGCGCGCGCTCCGAATTCGCGCCGCCCTCGTCGAAAACGAACCGTCGCATGAGCTCGGGCGTCGGCACCATGCAGCTCTCGGTCCTGCCGAACAGCCGGTAGCGATTGCGCGCCACCCGGTCGTAGAGCCAGTCGCGCAGCCGCCGCGGCACAATCGAGAACACGCGCACCCATCGCCAGCGCGGCACGTGCGTGAGGGCGCGGATCGCCGAGTCGGCTTTGAAATAGGCGCGGCCGCCGAGGATGACGGCATTCGTCTCGGGCGATTCCGGGTCGATGCCGAGCCGTTGCGCCAGTGCGCGGCCGTAGCGACTCTGGATCGGCGTGAACCGGAAGAAATCGGCGTTGTCGCGCTCGAGCAGGAACTGCACCCAGCCCGAGCACAGCACGCAGACGCCGTCGAACACGACGAGCCCGTCGGGGACGCCGTCGATGACCTTCGATTCCCAGGATTGCTGCATGTACGGACCATACGTCACGTGCGCGGGCGATTTCCAGAACCGCCGGTGCCATGTATCGTTCAGGCGACTGTCTGGCGAGGAAAGCGTTGGCGCCTAAGTCTGAACCTATCCTGATCGCCGGCGGTGGGCTGGGCGGCCTCACCACCGCCCTGGCGCTGGCGCAGCGCGGCATTGCGAGCCGCGTGCTCGAAGGCGCGCCCGAGTTCGGCGCCATCGGCTACGGCATCCAGTTCGGCCCCAATGTCTTCCACGTGCTCGATCGCATCGGCGTTACCGCCGCGGTGATGCAGCAGGCCGACTGTCCGCCCGCAGTGCTGATGCGCGATGCACTCACCGGCGACGAGCTGGTGCGCATCCCGACCGGGGCATCTTTCCGCGCGCGCTTCGGCCATCCCTACATCGTCGTGCATCGCATCGACCTGCATAACGCGCTGCTCGATGCCTGCCAGCGTGCGCCGGAGATCGAGCTGGTGCCGGACGCCATGGTCGCCGCCTTCGACGAGCGTGACCACGGCATCGCGCTCTCGACGACCGATGGCCGCAGCTTCGCCGGTTCCGCGCTGATCGCGGCCGACGGCATCCGCTCGCTGGCCCGTGCGAAGCTCGTCGGCGACGGCGACCCGCGACCGATCGGCTATGTCGCGCACCGTACCATCGTGCCGATGTCGGCACTCAAGGCCGACGTGCACCGCCACGAGGTGGTGCTATGGGGCGGCCCGGGGTTCCACATTGTCCACTACCCGCTGCGCCACGGTACGCTGTTCAACATCGTCGCGGTGTTCCGAACCTCGACCCATGGCGAGCGCGGCGATGTCGAGTCCTACCGCGCGGAGCTCCAGCATACCTATCGCGACGCGCATCCGGCGATGCGCGAACTGCTGGCGCTGATGGATCTCGGCCGGCGCTGGCAGGTCGGCGACCGCGACCCGGTGCGGCACTGGTCGAGGGGGCGCATCGTGCTGCTCGGCGACGCCGCCCATCCGCCGCTGCAATCGCTGGCGCAGGGCGCCTGCATGGCGATCGAAGACGGGCTTTGCCTGGCGGAGTTGATTCACGCCGCCGGCGGCGACTTCGGCGGCGCCTTCCGCCGTTTCGAGGCGGCCCGCATCCTGCGCACGTCGCGCCTGCAACTGGAGTCGCGTGCGCTGTGGGACTTCTACCATGCGGAAGGGATTGCCCGGGACGTGCGCAACGCGACGGTAGCCGCATGGGACGAGGAGCACATGTATCGCTGCCTCGCCTGGCTCTATGACGGGTTCCCGACACCGGCCGCCTAGTACGCAAGTCTGGCGCGACCCGACTCATTTGCGTCGCGCACCTAATTTGCGCCGCTGACGCATTAAGACTCTCGACGATCCCAAGAATCTCGATTCTATTGGCTCAGGCGCGAATCAGTTGCGGCTGAAGCAAGGGGCATGGACAAGCACGTCGCCGTTCTGATGGGCGGATGGTCGGCCGAACGGGACGTGTCCCTGCGGTCCGGGAAGGCCTGCGCCGATGCGCTGACGCGCGTGGGCTACCGGGTGACGCGGATCGACGTGGGCCGCGACATCGCCTCCGTGCTCGCCACCGTCAGACCCGACGTGGCGCTCAACGTGCTGCACGGGCGGCCGGGCGAAGACGGAACCTTGCAGGGCCTCCTGGAGATCGTCGGGATTCCCTACAGCCATTCCGGCGTGCTGGCCTCCTCGCTGGCGATGCAGAAGGACATGGCCAAGGCGGTGCTCGTCGGCGCCGGCGTGCCGGTGCCGGAAGGGCTGGTCGCCCACCGGCTGGCGGCGGCCAAGGCGCACCTCCTGCCGCCGCCCTATGTGATCAAGCCGATCGCCGAGGGGTCGTCGGTCGGTGTTTTCGTGGTTACCGCCGAACACGCCCACCCGCCGCAGGAGCTGACCCGCGACGACTGGGCCTATGGCGACCGCGTCATCGTCGAAAAATACATTGCCGGCAAGGAGTTGACCTGCGCCGTCATGGGCGAGCAGGCGCTCGGCGTGATCGAGATCGTGCCGACCGTACGGTTCTACGACTACGAGGCGAAGTACGCCCCGGGCGGATCCCGGCACCTGCTGCCGGCGCCAATTTCACCCTTTGTTTACCAACAGGTCCGAGAACTAGCGTTGGGGGCGCACAAGGCGCTCGGCTGCCGCGGCGTAAGTCGGGCGGATTTCCGCTTCGACGACCGCCTCGAGGGGACGGAGGGACTGGTCTGTCTCGAGGTCAATACACAACCTGGCATGACCGAGACCTCGCTCGTGCCCGAGCTCGCGGGTCACGCGGGCATTTCATTTGACGAGCTTGTGCGATGGATGGTCGAGGACGCATCGCTCAATCGCTGACCTGGATCGCGCGGCTGCGCGCCCGCCCGCCGACCGGCGGTGAGATGCCGCGCGACTATGCGCGCACACACTTCCAGGCACCGATGCCCGCGACCGGCTTCCAGCGCGCCCTGCAGCGCGGCTGGGTCCGGCTCGTTCGCGTTCGCGTGCCAAGGGGTGTCGGCGCCACTGCGGCGATCGCGCTCATTCTCGGCGGCGTCGGCTATGGGGTGGTCAAGGGCGATCACGTGGGCGAGGTCGTTGCGTTCCTCGAGGACGCGCGCGACCAGGCCGCCAATGCGGTCGGCTTCAACATCACGGACCTCACCGTCACCGGCCACAATCAGCTGACCAAGGAAGAGGTGCTGGCTGCCGCACGGGTGACCGGACGCTCGTCGCTCCTGTTCCTCGATGCCGACGCCACGCGCGAGCGGCTCAAGGCCAATTCCTGGATCGCCGACGCGACGGTACGCAAGCTGCTCCCGGGTGCGCTGCGGATCGAAATCAAGGAGCGCGAGCCGTTCGCGCTCTGGCAGAAAAATCGCCGCGTCTCCGTCATCGCCGACGACGGCACCGTGCTGGAAGGCTTCGTCGCGCCGCAGCTCTTGATGCTGCCGCTGGTGGTCGGCCGTGGCGCGGAAACCCGCGCCAAGGAATTCATCGCGCTGCTCGATCGCGTCCCGTCGATCCGTGACCAGGTACGCGCCTCGATCCTGGTCGGCGAACGCCGCTGGAATCTGCGGTTGAAGAACGGGCTCGATGTCCGACTGCCGGAAACCGAGGTCGCCGGCGCGCTCGAACATCTCGCGAAGCTCGATCGCGAGGCGAAGCTCCTCACCCGCGACATCACCGCGATCGACATGCGGCTCGCCGACCGCGTCACCGTGCGCCTCTCCGAGAAGGCAGCGCAGGAGCGGCAGGAACAGCTGAAGGACCAGCTCAAGAAGAGCAAGAAGGGAGGGCGCGTATGACCGTCCTCCAGTTCGGCCTCACGCCCAAAGCGAAGCCGGTGTCGCCGAAGCGCTCGGCGCTGGTGGCGGCGCTCGACGTCGGCACCAGCAAGATCGTCTGCCTGATTGCGCGGCTGAAGCCGCAGTCGGGCCAGGACGCTGCGCGCCAGCGCACCCATAGCGTCGACGTCGTCGGCTTCGGCCACACCTATGCGCGCGGGATCAAGGGTGGCGCCGTGGTCGACCTGCAGGCCGCCGAGGAGGCGATGCGTCAGGCGATCGACCTGGCGGAGCGCTCGGCCAAGCTGCAGCTTGAATCGGTCATGGTTTCGATCTCGGCCGGCAAGCCGGCGAGCGAACTGATGTCGGCCTCGATCACCATCAACGGCTCGACCGTGGCCAGCCACGACATTGCGCGCGTCATCGCCGCCGGCAGCCGGCATTCGGCGCGCCCCGGACGCGCCGTGCTGCATTCGCTGCCGATCGGCTACACGCTCGACGGCGTTGCGGGCATCCGCGAGCCGCGCGGCATGCTCGGGCGCAATTTCGGCATCGACATGCACGTGATGACCGCGGAGATGTCGGTCGTCCGTAATCTCATGTACGCGATCGAGAGCTGTCACATCGACGTCGCGTCGATGGTGGCGAGCCCCTACGCGGCGGCGCTGTCGGCGCTGGCCGACGACGAGGGCGATCTCGGCGCGGCCGTCATCGACATGGGCGCCGGCACCACCACGATGGCGGTGTTCAGCGGCGGGCGATTCGTGCACGGCGACGGTTTCTCGCTCGGCGGCCGCCACGTCACCATGGACATCGCGCGCGGGCTCAACACCCGCATCGCCGATGCCGAACGCATCAAGACGCTGTACGGCAGCGTGATGGCCGGCGGCTCGGACGAGCGCGACATGATCTCGGTGCCGCCGGTCGATCAGGACGAGCGCGACGCGCCGCACTACGTGTCGCGCGCGCAGCTCGTGCGCATCGTCAAGCCGCGCGTCGAAGAAATTCTCGAAATGGTCCGCGATCGTCTCGCGGCATCGCCGTTTGCCGCGGAACCGCGCGGCCGCGTGGTGCTGACCGGCGGCGCGTGCCAGCTCACAGGTCTTCCCGAGCTCGCGACACAAATGCTCGGGCGGCCGGTTCGCATCGGACGGCCGCTCCGCATCGGCGGGTTGCCGGACGAGGCGAAGGGGCCTGCTTTCGCGGTGTCGACCGGGCTTCTGGTCTACCCGCAACTCGCCCATCTCGAACCAAGCGAACCGCGGTCTACGCGGCAGATGACTGGAACGGGCGGCTATTTCGCACGGGTCGGACGATGGCTTCGGGAGAGCTTCTGATGACAAGCGCATTTTCCGAAGAGGGCATGCGCCAACGTAAGGCACGACGCATATCCCGGCTCATCCGAACCGGGAGCGACACACTTATGCAGCCGGTGGCGGACCGGCGCGACCGGCGGCATCGCAGGACCTGCGGTGCTCGCGCAATGAAGAGGCAGCCATGACCATCAATCTGAAGATCCCTGATATCCGTGAGCTCAAGCCGCGGATCACCGTGTTCGGGACCGGCGGTGCCGGCGGTAACGCCGTCAACAACATGATCACGAGCGGGCTCCAGGGCTGCGAATTCGTGGTCGCCAACACCGACGCCCAGGCGCTCACCATGTCGAAGGCGGAGCGCATCATCCAGATGGGGGTGCAGGTCACCGAAGGTCTCGGTGCCGGCTCGCAGCCCGAGGTCGGACGCGCCGCCGCCGAAGAGGTTATCGACGAGATTCGCGATCATCTTCAGGGCGCGCACATGGTGTTCGTCACCGCCGGCATGGGCGGCGGCACCGGCACCGGCGCCGCACCGGTGGTCGCGCGGACCGCCAAGGAGCTCGGCATCCTCACCGTCGGCGTCGTCACCAAGCCCTTCCACTTCGAGGGCGTCCGCCGGATGAAGGTCGCCGAGTCCGGCATCACCGAGCTGCAGAAGGTCGTCGACACGCTGCTGATCATTCCCAACCAGAACCTGTTCCGGGTGGCGAACGAGAAGACCACCTTCGCCGACGCGTTCGCGCTGGCGGACGAGGTGCTGCGCTCCGGCGTCTCCTGCATCACCGACCTGATGGTCAAGGAAGGCCTGATCAATCTCGATTTCGCCGACGTCCGCGCTGTGATGCGTGAGATGGGCAAGGCGATGATGGGCACCGGCGAGGCCTCCGGCGAGAAGCGCGCGCTGTCCGCCGCCGAAGCCGCGATCTCGAACCCGCTGATCGACGACGCCTCGATGAAGGGCGCCAAGGGCCTGCTGATCTCGATCACCGGCGGCCGCGACCTCACGCTCTACGAGGTCGACGAAGCCGCGACCCGCATCCGCGAGGAGGTCGATCAGGAAGCCAACATCATCGTCGGCGCGACCTTCGACGAGAACCTGGAAGGCATCATCCGCGTATCGGTGGTGGCTACCGGCATCGATCATGCGACCGCGGCGAAGGCGCCGCGGCCGGCGGCGGCATCGGCTCCGATTGCTCCGTCCGGCCCGGCTTCGTCGGCGCCGGAGCAGCGGCTGCACGAGTTGACCCAGAAGCTGCGTGCCGACCAGCAGCGCCTGGCCGAGCGCATCGAGCGTGCCGAAAGGTCCCCGCCGCCGCAGCCGGCGGGCTCGGTACCGGCCGCACCCGCGCATGACGCGATCGAGCATGCCGCCAAGGCGGCGGTTGCGGCGGCGGTGCTGCCGATGACCATGGACGACGTGACGATTCGGCCGATGCAGCCGAAACCGTCGCTGTTCCCGGAGCCGGCGGCCGAGCCGAAGGCGGCGTTTGAGCCGCCGGCACCGACCGCCTTCATTCCGCCAGCGGCGGAACGGCCGGCGAATCGCGGCCAGCGCATGCCGCGAATCGATGAGCTGCCGGTTCCGGCGCAGAACGAGCTGCGCGTCATGCGCGGCGAGGCCCCGGCGGCCGAACCCCCGCAGAAACAGCGTATGGGCCTGCTCCAGCGGTTGGCCTCAGTCGGCCTTGGCGGCGGCCGCCGCGAGGAAGACACGTCGCAGGCGCCGCAGGAACCGCGGCTCCAGGAACCACGGATCCAGGACCCGCAGCGGCCGCGGATGGGCCCGGTCCCCCAGCCGCCTGCGCGTCCGATACAGCCGCGGCCGGCGCCGCGGCCACCGGAGCAGTCGCGGCCGCCCGAGCCGGTATCCGAATATGCGCGGCGGCCTCCGCACCAGGGTCTCGACCCGATGGGGCGGCAGGCTCCTGTGCATAATTCCTCCGAGGAGGACCAACTCGACATCCCCGCCTTCCTGCGACGGCAGGCCAAATAGGCGGACCGTTTCGGGGGTGAGGCCGGTCCCGGGTGGGCAGCGGGAGGGGACCGGCCGATCAATCCTGGCCGCCTGAACGGAAAGCTAACCGATTGGTGCGAAGGGAAAATTTGCGGCGTGTCGGCGTTTACGCCGCGCCTAAATTATAGGCCGGCGGCTGCGATCGACGGGCGCAGGCCACCTATTGCGATCGCGTTTGCGACAGTCCGGGGGCACGAATGCGGCCGGATCGAGGTAACACTTGGTAAAAAACCGTGAGTTTGAGTTACCCAGCTGGCGGACTAAGGTCTCTCGACGTAAGGGGATTTCGTCGTCGGGGGACTGGGGCGGCAGGCGTTCTGCCGCGACACAACAAATCAGTTAAGTCCGCGTCCCAACTGACGTTAACAAGGCGGCATTCGCGTGTCGCTGAAGTGAAGGGTCGCCGGCCGAACGTCGGGCTGGCGCGTACGTGGGACGGGTAATGAAGATCGGCAAGCAAACGACGCTTCGCGATCAGGCCGTGTTGACCGGCGTCGGGGTCCACTCCGGGTTGCCTGTTACCTTGTCGCTCCTCCCGGCCGAAGCCGATTCCGGTATCCGGTTCCTCCGCACCGGCCTCCCGGGTTCCCGTGATCGCGAGATCAACGCGGACATCCGTTCCGTTACGGCCACCGAGTTCGCCACCGTCCTCGGCGATGCATCGGGCCCGCTGGTTTCGACCGCCGAGCACGTCCTTGCCGCCCTGCGCGGCCTCGGCGTCGACAATGCCGTGGTCGAGATCGACGGTCCGGAAGTGCCGATCATGGACGGCAGCGCCGCGGCCTTTGTCCGCGCGATCGATCAGGTTGGCCTGCAATATCTCGCCGAACCCCGCCGCTTCATCCGCGTGCTCAAGCCGGTTGCGGTCGCGGTTGGCGACGCCTTTGCCGAGTTCCGCCCGTATTCCCGCGGCTTCCGCATTGAGGCGGAGATCGCATTCGACCACCCGGTGATCGGCCGCCAGACCATCGCGTATGACGGCCGGCCGGAGAGCTTCCGCCGCGATTTCGCGCGCGCCCGTACCTTCGGCTTCATGCGCGATGTCGCCAAGCTCTGGAGCGCGGGCTACGCGCTTGGTGCGTCGCTCGAGAACACGCTCGTCGTGAGCGACAACCGCATCCTCAATCCGGAAGGCACGCGCTTCCCGGATGAGTTCGTGCGCCACAAGGTGCTCGACGCGATCGGCGATCTCGCGCTTGCCGGCGCGCCGCTGCTGGGCCTGTACCGGTCGGTGCGGGGCGGCCACAAGCTCAACCATGCCGCGCTGTCGGCGCTGATGGCCGACACCAGCGCATGGACGGTGGTCGACGCCGAGCCGGCTCGTCCGGCCCGCGGCCAGGGCGATCTGGCGGCGGGGCTGGCGGTGCCGGCTTACGCCCCCGACGTCTCCTAAGCTGCGGTTTTAGCAACGGCTTTTAGCTTTGCCCTTCGCCACATTGCGGGCGGATTGTCCGCATAATTGCTTGGTGGAGCCGTAGGTTATCGGGTATTCCTTGCGCGTGAGGCGCCCGTGGGGATCGGCTGGGGGTTTCTCGAGACGACTGTTTCAGGGGGCGTATGTTGCTCACGTCGAACAACATCAATTGGCGCGCCAATTGGATCGTGCGCGCGGCCGTGGTCACGCTGTTGGCGCCGGTTCTGGTCGGCTGCGACACGCTGACGAGCCTTTGGACTCCAAAGGAAGAGCAGTTCGAGGAGCCCGCCGACAAGCTCTACAACGAGGGCCTCTACCTTCTGAACAACAAGAGGGACCTGAAGGCGGCGGCCAAGCGCTTCGAGGAGGTCGACCGCCAGCACCCTTATTCGGACTGGGCGCGCCGCTCGCTGATCATGTCCGCCTACACCTACTACCAGGCCGGCATGTACGAGGAATCGATCACCACCTCGCGCCGTTACATCCAGCTTCATCCCGGCAGCCCTGACGCCGCCTATGCGCAATTTCTGATCGGCTCCTGCTATTTCGACCAGATCCGCGACGTCACCCGCGATCAGGACCGCACCGAGCGGGCGATGGCGGCGTTCGAGGAGGTGGTCCGCAAATATCCGAATTCCGAGTATGCGGTCTCCGCCAAGCGCAAGATCGACGTGGGCCGCGACCAGCTCGCTGCGCAGACCATGATGGTCGGCCGCTACTACATGGAGCGGCGCGACTATTCGGGCGCGATCAACCGTTTCAAGATCGTGGTGACGCGCTACCAGACCACCCGCCACGTGGAAGAGGCGCTGCTGCGGCTGACCGAAGCCTATCTGTCGCTTGGCATCGTCAGCGAGGCGCAGACTTCAGCCGCCGTGCTCGGGCACAATTTCCCCGACAGCCGCTGGTACAAGGACGCCTATGCGCTGGTCCAGCAGCGCGGCCTGCAGCCGCAGGAGAACCGGAGCTCCTGGATCAGCCAGGCGTTCCGCCGGATCGGGGTCGGGAGCGCCGGTTAGGCCGGCCGCGTCCAGCCGAGTTTCGCACATTGTGAAAGCCGGGCCTTGTCCCGGCTTTTGTCGTCTTTGATGATAGCGAATCTGCCAGGAGTGGATAACCGCGTGGGACGCCCGGCATGCGGCCGGGGCAGTAGTGGAACAGTCATGCTGACCCGGCTTTCGATCCGCGACATCGTCCTGATCGATCGGCTCGACATCGATTTTGCCGACGGCTTGGCCGTACTCACCGGCGAGACCGGCGCCGGCAAGTCGATCCTGCTCGATGCCTTCGCATTGGCGCTCGGCGCGCGGGGCGACGCCGCACTGGTGCGCCATGGCGCGGAGCAGGGGCAGGTGACCGCCGCCTTCGAGCTGCCGCGCAACCACCCGGTGCGCGCGCTCGCCGCCGACAACGGCGTCCAGGCGGACGACGAATTGATCCTGCGGCGCGCGCAATTCGCCGATGGCCGCACCCGCGCCTTCGTCAACGACCAGCCGGTCAGCGTCCAGGCGCTGCGCACGCTCGGCGCCGCGCTGGTCGAGATCCACGGCCAGCATGACGACCGCGCCTTGGTCGATGCCGCCACCCACCGCCGGCTGCTCGACGCCTTTGGCGATCTCGACGACGAGGCGCGCGCGGTGGCGAAGCTCTGGACCGCGCGGCGCACCTGCGAGGAGGAACTTGCCGCGCACCGCGCCGACGTCGAGCGCGCGCAGCGCGAGGCCGACTGGCTGCGGCACGCGGTCGAGGAATTGCGCAGGCTGAACCCGGAGCCGGCGGAGGAGACCGCGCTCGCGGAGCGGCGCACCGCGATGATGCAAGTGGAGAAGGTCGCGGGCGACTTGCGCGAGGCGCACGATGCGGTCGCGGGCTCCCAGTCGCCGGTGCCGGCGCTCGCATCGGCGGTGCGCCGGCTGGAGCGGCGCACCGCCCACGCGCCCGCATTGATCGAGCCGGCCGTGAAGGCATTCGATGTGGCGCTCAATGCGCTCGAGGAGGCGCGCGCCCATCTGGAGGCCGCGCTCGCTTCGGCCGACCACGACCCGCGCGAGCTGGAGCGCATCGAGGAGCGGCTGTTCGCGCTGCGCGCGGCGGGGCGCAAATACAACGTCGCGGTCGACGCCCTCAATGCGCTGGCGGCCCGCTATTCCGCCGATCTCGCGCTGATCGACGCCGGGGCGGAGAGACTTGCCGCGCTCGAAAAGGCGGCAGGGGAGGCGGTGGAGCGCTATCGCAAGGCGGCGTCGTCGCTTTCGGGCAAGCGTCGCAAGGCGGCGGAAAAACTCGACAAGGCGGTCAATGCCGAGCTGAAGCCTTTACGGCTCGAACGCGCGACCTTCACCACCGATGTTGCGACCGACGAGGCGGCGCCCGGGCCGCACGGTTTCGATCGCGTCGAGTTCTGGGTGCAGACCAATCCGGGCACGCGGCCGGGCCCGATGATGAAGGTCGCCTCGGGTGGCGAGCTCGCGCGCTTCCTGCTCGCGCTCAAGGTGGTACTGGCCGACCGCGGGTCGGCGCCGTCGCTGGTGTTCGACGAGATCGACACCGGCGTGGGTGGCGCGGTCGCCGACGCGATCGGCGCGCGGCTGTCGCGACTGTCGCAGCGCGCCCAGGTGATCGCGGTGACGCACGCGCCGCAGGTCGCGGCGCGCGCCGGGAGGCACTACCTGATCAGCAAGGACACCCTCGATCGCGGCAAGCGGGTCGCGACCCGCGTCGCCGAACTTGCCGCCGAGCGCCGCCGCGAGGAGATCGCGCGCATGCTCGCCGGCGCCGAGATCACCGCCGAAGCGCGCGCCGCCGCCGAGCGCCTGATCAAGGCGGCGGGGTAGGAGCGGCGCGGGTCGGTGAGACGCATGGAACGGCCAACCGGATCGTTGCCCGACGTCAATATCCCGATGTTGTTGCCGGCCGCCGTGGCGCGCGCCTGCGAGGAGGCAGGGGTCGCCAAGACCGAACGCGATCCACTCACGCTTTTCGTGCTGGGCCTGCTTGCAGGAGCGTTCATCGCGTTCGGCGCGATCTTCATGACCGTTGTGCTGACGGGAGCCGGCGACCTGCCTTGGGGCGTCGCCCGGCTGCTGGCAGGTCTCGTCTTTTCGCTCGGCCTGATCCTCGTCATCGTGGGCGGCGCCGAGTTGTTCACTGGCGATGCGTTGATGGTCGTGGCCTATTCCAGCCGGCGCATCTCGCTTGGCGCACTGCTGCGTGCCTGGTTGCTGGTCTACGCCGGCAATATCGTCGGGGCGCTGGGCACCGCGGCGCTGGTCTTCCTCTCGGGCTTCCACGAATTCAACGCCGGAGCCGTTGGAAATACGGCGCTTGCCATCGCCTCGTCCAAGGCGGCACTACCGACGCTCCCGCTCTTCTTCCTGTCGATCCTCTGCAACGTGCTGGTGTGCCTTGCCGTGTGGATGTCTTTTGCCGCTCGCAGCACGACCGACAAGGTTGTCGTCATTGTGCCGCCGATTGCCGCATTTGTCGCCGCCGGGTTCGAGCATTCGATCGCCAATCTTTATCTCCTGCCGTATGGTCTCGCGATCAAGGCTTGGGCCGGAGCCGGATTCTTCGCCGCCGTCGGACAAGATGTGGCCTGGCCGGCGCTGACCGTCGGCAACGTGCTCCACAACATCGTTGTCGCGACCATCGGGAATCTGGTCGGCGGCAGTCTCATGGTGGGTGCGGTCTATTGGTTCATCTATCTGCGGCGGCGAACGTAGCTGCCGCAGGGCTGAACCCGACGGATTCCCTATTTCACCAATCTGAATTTCTGGATGCGCCGGCCCCAGTCGGTCTCCGCCACGTAGATGCTGCCCTGCGAGTCGACCGTGATGGTGTGGCCGTGGGTGAAGTTGCCGATCTGGTGGCCCGGCCGGCCGAAGCTCGACAGGATCTCGCCGCTCTTGTGGTCGAGGATGTGCACCTGCTCGGTGCCCCCGTTCATCACGTAGAGGTAGCGCTGCTCCTGGTCGGGCGAGAACGCCACCCACCAGGCGGTGCCGCGCTTGTCCGGCAGCTTGCCTGACTTGTTCGGGATCGCGATGTTGCGCACGAAGGTGCCGTCCTTGCGGAACACCTGCACGCGGTTGCCCTGTCGGTCGCAGGCGTAGATCAGCCCGGCATTGCTCATGTGGATACAGTGCACGACCTGCGCGAACACGCCCGGCACCGCTTTCTGGGTCTCCTCGTCGGTCGCCTGGCGGCCCCATTGCCGCAGGAACTTGCCGTCCTTGTCGAACACCACGACGCGGCGGTTGCCGTAGCCGTCGGCCACGAAGATCTCGCCGTTGTCGGGATCGACCACGACCGCCGCCGGCATATGGAACTGGTCCTTGGCGGTGTTGTTGCCTTTGCCCTTGCGGGTGCCATCGACCGAGTCGAACTTGCCGCGCTGGCCGATCTGCATCATGAGCTTTCCGGCCGGGTCGTATTTCTGGATCATGGCGTCGCCGTTGCCGGCGACCCAGACATTGCCGGCAAGATCGACAAAGCAGCCGTGGATCGAGCCCGGCACCGTCTTCTGGTCGCCCCAGGAGGCGACCACGTCGCCGGCCGCGTTGAACTTGATGATCGAGGGCGCGGAGGTGGACGTCTCCTTCTCCTCCTCGGTGATGTCGGCGCGGTTGACCACGAAGACGTTGTCGCCCTTGGCGTCCATGCAGACGCCGCCGAGCCGCCCGGTGATCCAGTCGCCGGGCAGGTCCTTTGGCCACTTGGCGTCGATCTCGAACCGCGGCACGGTCTGCGCGGTGCCGCCTGACTGGTAGACGACGGCGACGAGGGCTATCGCCGCGACAGCCGCGGCGCGGTGGGTCATGCTCATGGTCTTGCCTCCCACTATTCAAATTTCCTGCTGTAGCCCGGCTTGAGCGAAGCGAAAGCCGGAGACCTTGTCATCTCGCCGATTGCCCCGGATTTCGCTGCGCTCAATCCGGGCTGCTCCCTTTATGTCGCTAGTCGAATTTCCGTCCGCCGATATAGACCGCCTCGAGCGTGCGCATATTGAGGATGTCGTCGAGCGGATTCCTGGTCAGCACCAAGAGGTCGGCGGCCTTGCCGAGCGCGAGCGTGCCGTAGTCGTTCTGGATGCCGTAGGCTTCCGCGTTGTTGCGCGAGAACGCCTGGATCACCTGCATCGGCGTCAGCCCGGCCTGCACCATCAGCTCCATCTGCCGGTGCTCGAAGAATCCCTGCACGAAGAAGCGGTTCGGGTCGCCGCCGGAATCGGTGCCGAAGCCGGCGCGCACGCCGGCGTCGACCATCTTCTTGAGGTTCTTCTTGTCGGTCTCGAACGCGCGGATGGCGCGCTCGCGGCCCGGCATCGTGGCCTGGGATTCGCGGATCTTGCCGGTCAGCACCGTCAGGCGCTCCGGCGCCACCGATTTGGTGAAGAACGGGTTGTCGGTGAAGCCCGGCCCTTCGTTGCCATAGGCGAACATCCCTTCCTCGCGGGCGAGGGTGGAGATCACGGTGATGTTGCGGTCCTTGAGCCGCGCGATGAAGTCGTTGCCGACCTCCCGGTCGCGCACGTTGTGCAGGAGGATGCGAACGCCTTCGTCGATCGCCATGTCGGCGTCGGCGAGCTCGACGATATGCGCGCCGGTGATCAGGTTGTGCTTGCGGCCCTGATCGACGATCGCGGCGACCATGTCGCGCGAGAGCCTCGGCACCTTGCCGCCCTGCGGGTCGATCCAGACCTTGAGCACGTCGGCGCCCTTGGCGGCGATCTCGTCGACCTTGCCGCGCGCCGCCTCCGGGGTGCGGTAGTCGTAGCCGGCGCCGGGCGCGAGCATGGTGGTGAAGCGATACAGGGTCGTGAGCACGCGCGCGCCGCGGATGTCGCCGGCGCGGGTGCGCGCCTTGTATTCGGCGATCGCATCCGGGTCGGACGCCATGCTGGTGGTCGTGGTCACGCCGTAGAGCGCGTATTGGCGAACCTGGCGTTCATGCGGTGCCGGCCCGACATGGCCGTGGCCGTTGATGATGCCGGGCACGACGTATTTGCCGGCGAGGTCGATGATGGTCGCGCCGGCCGGCAGCTTCACGTCGCGACCGATGGCGGCAATGCGGCCTCCGTGCATCACGATGGTGGCGCCGCTTTGCGGGGCGGCGCCGGTGCCGTCGATCAGCATGGCGTTGGTGAGGGCGGTCACCTGGGCCTGGGCGTTGCCGGCGTTGAAGCCGTTGTTCAACAGGAGCAGCGCGGCGGCCGCAATTGCAAGAACTCGCATAGTCGCTCCGGGATGTGAGGTAGTGCGCTCGCGTCCTCATCCTCCGGTAGAGGATGAGGACGGCGGTATGTGTGTTCAGGCCCGCCGGACCATTGCGGGCGTGAGGTGCTTGATCGTCGGCGCGCCCATCTGCTGGATCATGGCGTGGGTCTCCTCACGCAGCAGTTCGAGCACGCGTTCGACGCCGGGCTGCCCGAATGCGCCGAGCCCCCAGATGTACGGGCGTCCAACGCAGACGGCCGTCGCGCCCATGCACAGCGCCTTGACGATGTCGTTGCCGCGGCGGAAGCCCGAGTCGACCAGGATCGGCATCCGCCCCTTCACCGCCTCCACGATCTCCGGCAGCGCGTCGATGGTGGAGCGTCCCGAGTCCTCGCTGCGCGCGCCGTGGTTGGAGACGATGATGCCGTCGATGCCGGCATCGGCGGCGAGCACCGCGTCCTCCCAGGACAGGATGCCCTTGAGCAGCACCTTCATCTTGGTGATGTCGCGGATGCGCTTGAGGTAGTCCCAGTTCATCGCCGACGACTGGGTGTTGCGCAGGCCGCTGATATCGAGCCCCTGGAACATGGCGCGGCCCTTGAGATTGGTCTGGAGGTTGGTGCGGTCGTGGCAGGCGTTGCAATCCCGCGTATCGGACGGCCGCAGCCGAAACAGCGCTTCCTGGTTGCGCCCGCCGCTGCGATCGACGGTGACGGCGACGGCGGTGCAGCCGGCGGCTTCCGAGCGCTGCGTGATCGCCTTCGCCACTTCGAACTTGTTGGTGGCGTAGAGCTGCAGCCAGATCGGCGCGCCGCGCGCCTTCATGACGTCCTCGACGCCGTAGGAGGTCATGGTCGACATGATCTGGAGGTGATTGCCGGCCTTGGCGGCGCGGGCGGCGCCGACCTCGCCGTCGTCATGGAACGAGCGCTGGCCGCCGACCGGCGCCAGCACGATCGGGCTGGGATAGCGCGTGCCCAGGATGTCGACGCTCATGTCGACTTTGCTGACGTCGACCAGGCGGCGCGGGCGCAGGTAGAATTTCTGGAAATCCTCGCGGTTTCGCCGCAACGTGACTTCGTCGTCGATGCCGGAGGTCATGTAGCCGAAATGCGCCGGCGGCACCGCCTTGCGCATCGCGGGCTCGAAATCGAAGACGTTGATCGCCTCCTTCGGGCTCGAGATCACCCGGTCGAGCGTGCGGTGGCCCCACAGCATCGGATCGGGCAGCAGGCCGGGCCGCTCCGCGGCCATGGCGGCGAGGTCGGTGCCGACGAGCAGCGGGCTCGCGGCCAGGAACTGCAAGAACTTGCGACGACTGGCGGTTTGCTTGTCGAGCGACATCGGTATCCTCCCTGATGTTTTGATTACGCCGTGCCTCGCGCGGGACGGTCGGATGGCGATCCTAGCGTCCCGCATCCGTGATGGAAATCGCCTTGCGGCCGTATCGCTTCCGAGGGTGCGCGAAGCCGATCAGGCCTTGCGCACCATCGCGGGCACGAGATGCTTGAGCGAGGGTGCGCCCATCTGCTGCATCTGGCCGCGGACTTCGTTGCGCAGGAGTTCGAGCACGCGCTCGACGCCGGGCTGGCCGAAGGCGCCCAGGCCCCAGAGATACGGCCGGCCGACGCAGACCGCGCGCGCTCCCATGCACAGCGCCTTGACGATGTCGGAGCCGCGCCGGAAGCCGGAGTCGATCAGCACCGGCATGTCGCCCGCGACCGCCATGATTTCCGGCAGCGACTCGATGGTGGAGGGCCCGCCGTCCTCGGCGCGTCCGCCATGGTTCGAGATGATCACGGCGTCGATGCCGTTCTTCCTGGCGATTTCGGCGTCCTCCCAGGTGATGATGCCCTTGATCACCATCTTCATCTTGGTGACGTCGCGCAGCCGCTTGATGGTGTCCCAGTTGATCGCCGACGACAGCATGCTTTTCATTCCGGAGACATCGAGGCCATCGAAGGCCGACCGTCTCGCGAGGTTGGCGGCAATGCTCGACCGATCGTGACACTGGTCGCATTGCCGGGTGTCGAGGCGCGTCATGCGGCTCTGGGTCTCGGTGAGGCGTGCGGCGCTGCGATCGACTGTCACCGCCACTGCGATGCAGCCGGCCCGCTCGGCGCGCCGTACATGATGGGAAGCGATGTCGAAATTGTTGGTGGCATAGAGCTGAAACCAGATCGGAGCGCCGCGCGCCTTGGTCACGTCCTCGACCGAGGTCGTGGTCTGGTTGGACAGCAGCATCAGGTGGTTTCCGAGCCTTGCCGCGTTGGCGACCGCGGTCTCCCCGTCGGCGTGAAAGGTCTTGTGACTGCTGGTCGGACAGAGGACGACCGGGCTTGGATATGTGTGCCCGAACAGCTCGAAGCTGGTGTCAGGCTTGCTGACGTCGACTAGGCGCCGTGGGCGCAGGACGAATTTCTTGAAGCCCTCGCGATTGGCGCGCAGGGTCTCCTCGTCGTCGGTGCCGGTCGCCATGAAGCCGAAATGCGCCGGCGGCACGTTCTTGGCCATTACCGGCTCGAAGTCGAAGACGCTGAGTGCTTCCTTCGGGCTCGTGATCAGCTTGTCGAGGCTGCGCGGCGACCAGACCATCGGGTCCGGCAGGCGGTTGGGCGCTTCGTTGGCGAAGGCGGCAAGATCGGACGCGGCCAGCAGCGGGCTGGCGGCAAGGAATTGCAGGAATTTGCGGCGGCTGGCCGCTTGGACGTCGATCGACATGGCGGACCTCCCTTTTGGTCGCGCCGCCATGCCTCGTTGAGCCGGGCATGATCGGGCACGCCTGCCGCGATCCTATCCGTTGCCTTGACCTGTGGAAATCGGCCTTTGGCAGCGACGCGCCGATGACCTAAATACGGGCCATGGCATCCCGCGGCTCCAGCAAGATTCCCGTCGACGCGTTGACCGAAAAGCAGGCCAGGGCGGAGCACGTCCGGCTCGCGCTCGAAATCGGCAAGCACGACGCAGCCTACTACCAGAAGGACGCGCCGACGGTGTCGGACGCGGACTATGACGCGCTGCGCCGCCGCTACGAGGCGATCGAGGCGGCATTCCCCGATCTGCGCACGCTGGACAGCCTGTCGCGCAAGGTCGGCGCCGCGCCGGCGCGCGGCTTCGCCAAGGTGCGCCACGCGGTGCCGATGCTGTCGCTGCAGAACGCATTCGACGACCAGGAGGTCGCCGATTTCGTCGGCCGCATCCGCCGCTTCCTCAATCTCGCGGAGGACGAGCCGGTCGCGTTCACGGCCGAACCGAAGATCGACGGCCTGTCGATGTCGCTCCGTTACGAGCACGGCGCATTGGTCAAAGCCGCCACCCGCGGCGACGGTTTCGAGGGCGAGGACGTCACGGCGAACATCCGAACCGTGAAAGAGGTCCCGCACCAGCTCAAAGGCAAGCAAATCCCGCCGTTCTGCGAAATCCGCGGTGAAATCTATATGAAGAAGGCGGACTTCCTCGCGCTCAACAAGCGGCAGGCGGAGGCCGGCGAGCAGGTGTTCGCCAATCCCCGCAATTCGGCCGCCGGCTCGCTGCGCCAGAAGGATCCGGGCATCACCGCGTCGCGACCGCTGCACTTCTTTGCGTACACCTGGGGCGAGATCGCGGACAAGGCGGCGCCGACGCAGTCCGGCATGATCGAATGGATGGACGCCATCGGGTTCAAGACCAACCCGCTCTGGAAGCTTGTGCGCTCGGTCGAAGCGATGCTCGCGTTCCATCGCGAGATCGGCGAGCAGCGCGCCAGGCTCGACTACGACATCGATGGCGTCGTCTACAAGGTCGATCGGCTCGACTGGCAGGAGCGTCTCGGCTTCGTGTCGCGCAGCCCGCGCTGGGCGATCGCCCACAAATTCGCGGCCGAGCAGGCGACCACCGTGCTGCGCGACATCGAGATTCAGGTCGGCCGGACCGGCGCGCTCACCCCGGTCGCCAAGCTCGAGCCGGTGACGGTCGGCGGCGTGGTGGTGCAGAACGCCTCGCTGCACAACGAAGACTACATCAGGGGCATCGGCAACGACGGCGAGCCGATCCGCGGCGGCACCGACATCCGCGTCGGCGACACCGTGATCGTGCAGCGGGCCGGCGACGTGATCCCGCAGATTGTCGACGTGGTGCGCGACAAGCGGCCGAAGAGCGCCAGGCCCTACCAATTTCCGACCAAGTGCCCGGCCTGCGGCAGCCATGCGGTGCGCGAGGAGGGGGAGGCGGTGCGCCGCTGTACCGGCGCGCTGATCTGTCCGGCGCAGCAGGTCGAGCGGCTGCGCCACTTCGTGTCGCGCGCGGCGTTCGACATCGAAGGGCTCGGCGAGAAGCAGGTGCAGGCGTTCTTCGCGGACGGGCTGATCATGCAGCCCGCCGACATCTTCACGCTCAAGGCGCGCGACGCCCGCGCCGCCAGGAAGCTCGCCGCGCGCGAAGGCTATGGCGAAGTCTCGGTGCGCAACCTGTTCGACGCGATCGACGCGCGGCGCAAGGTCTCGCTCAACCGGCTGATCTATGCGCTCGGCATCCGCCATATCGGCGAATCCAATGCGCGGCTGCTTGCGCGCCACTTTGGAACCATCGAGGCGTTGCGCGCCACGCTCAAGGACGCCGCCAAGGACAAGGAGAGCGAGGCCTACCAGGACTTGAATTCGGTCGAAGGGATCGGCGAGGTGGTCGCCGACGCCCTGGTCGAGTTCTTCAAGGAACCGCACAACAACGAGGCGCTCGATCGGCTGCTCGCGGAAATCGAGGTGGAGCCGATGGCGGCGGTGACGACGGATTCGCCGGTCGCCGGCAAGGTTGTGGTGTTCACCGGCTCGCTCGAAAAGATGACGCGCGACGAGGCCAAGGCAATGGCGGAACGCCTCGGCGCCAAGACTTCGGGCTCGGTATCGAAGAAGACCAACTATGTGGTGGCGGGTCCGGGCGCCGGCTCGAAACTCGCCGACGCCAAAAAGCACGGCGTCCCCGTCCTCACCGAGGACGAGTGGTTCAAGCTCATCGGCGAAACGCGGTGATGAAAAGCGTGATGCCCGGGACCGGCCCGGGCATCAACGCATCTTGCTCGTTTGCTGCCACTTAGACCAAAGCGCGCATTATTTGACTCGTCATGCCCGCGCTTGTCGCCGGCATCCTCAAATCGTGAGTCGATCAAAGACGTGGATGGCCGGGACAAGCCCGGCCATGACGCCGGGAGAGGTCGAACCTTTCAACTGTCGGTATTACACGCGTCCGGTGAGCACCAGGATCAGCACGATGATCAGGATAAGGCCGAGTCCGCCGCCGGGTCCATAGCCCCAGTTGCGGCTGTAGCCCCACGTGGGCAGCGCGCCGATCACCGCCAGAATCAGAATCACGATCAGGATGGTCGTCAACATAGCTTGCCTCGCTCAAAACCGTGCTTGCCTGGAAACGCTTGGAGCACGGCAAAGTTCCATCCCGGAGGTCTTGCACGGGCATCCTTACAGCGTGATCACCTGGTCCGCGCATGTTGCCGGCGAGCGCCTTGTAGAGATCCGGGAAGCAGCCGATCGGCACGCCGGGAAACAGCCTGCCGGCGATCTCGCGCTCGTGGCAGCATTGGGTCGCAGCCCATCAGCAGCCTTACGATTGCGCAAGAAATTCATCCGAAAACTTTTCGGGATCATGCGCGTGTTATTGCCAGCGCAGCAGGAATTTTTCGAGCCGGCCGGCGGCGGCAAAGATCAGCAGTACCACCACCATGATCAGGAAAATCAATGCGAACATCAGCGCGGCGTTGTAGGTCGACTGCGCGAACGACAGGAGATAGCCGAGCCCGCGGCTGGCGCCGACGAACTCGCCGACGCAGGCGCCGGTGAAGGCGAAGCCGACCGCCACCTTGAGATTGCCCAGCACCCACGCCGCGACCGACGGCAGGTAGACGTGGCGCACCAGGTCCCAGCGCGAGCCGCCGAGCGTGACGATGCGCTCGACCAGCTTGCGGTCGACCTGCCGGATGCCGCCATAGACGGTGAAGAAGATCACCACCGACACCAGGATGAAGGCGAGCGCGACCTTGGAGGCGAGTTCGATGCCGAGCCAGATCACGAACAGCGGCGCCAGCACCACGCGCGGGATCGCGTTCAGCAGCGTCATCACCGGCTCGAGCAGCTCCGCCACCGGCGGGACCAGCGCGGCGATGACGCCGAGCGCGATGCCGACGACGATGCCGAGCGCGAGCCCCACCAGCGCCGCGGTGAAGGTCGCTTCGAGATGCGGCCAGATGCGGCCGTCGGCGAACAATTCGTAAAGCGATGCGCCGATCTTGCTCGGGCTCGGCACGAACAGGGGATTGAGCAGGTCAAAGCGGCCGGCCAGCTCCCACAGCGCGAGCAGGAGGCCGAAGGCGGTGAGCTGGCGCAGCAGCGCGAAGCGTGGATCAGTGAGCATGGTCTATCCACGCGTCATTCCGGGACGGCCTGAAAGGCCGGGCCCGGAATCCATAACCCCCGTCTGGCAGCATGGATTCCGGGCTCGCGGACTGCGTCCGCGCCCCGGAATGACAATTGAAAAAGAGGATCATTCCGCCGCCTCGGCGCGCTGGTCGAACGCCACCTCGTGCGAGAGGTCGTTCCAGAGCTTCTCGTAGAGCGGCGCGAACGCCGGGTGGACGCGCGCCTTGACCGGATCGCGTGGCCGCGGGATCGGTACGTCGTACTGCTGGGTGATGCGGGCGCGCGGTCCCTGCGAGAGCAGGTAGACGCGGTCGGAGAGGCTGATCGCCTCTTCGAGGTCGTGGGTGACGAGCAGCACGCTGATGCCTTCTTCCTCGACCAGCGACGCGACGTCCTGGATGACGCGCGCGCGCACGATCGCGTCGAGCGAGGCGAACGGCTCGTCCATCAGCAGGAGCTTCGGCATCTGCGCCAGCACCTGGGCGAGCGCGACGCGCTTCCTCTGACCGCCGCTGAGATGGCGCGGATAGCGGTGCTCGAAGCCGGCGAGGCCGAGGCGGTCGAGCCAGTAGTCGGCCTGCACCAGCGCGCTCTTCTGGGTGCAGCCGCGGAAGGTGAGGCCGAGCGCGACGTTGTCGCGCGCCGTCTTCCACGGCAGCAGCGCGTCGTCCTGGAACAGCATGCCGACTTCGGCCGGCTTCACGCCCGGCTCGACGGTGCCGGCGAGCGGCTTCTGCAGGCCGATGACGGCGCGCAGCAGGCTCGACTTGCCCGAGCCCGACGGGCCGACCAGGCTGACGAACTGTCCTTGATCGACTGCGACGCTGGCGCCTTCGAGCACCGGCTCGCCGTTGCCGTAGGAAATACTGAGGTCGCGGACGCGCACAACGAAATCCTGTTCAATTGAAGCGATCGCGCTGTTGCGGTTGCGAAGTCTGGTGCCGCCGCCACCTCTCCCCGCTTGCGGGGAGAGGTCGGATCGCGCAGCGATCCGGGTGAGGGGGACTCACCAACAGCGCGCTCTGTCGAAAGTCCCCCTCACCCGACCTCGCTTCGCTCGGTCGACCTCTCCCCGCAAGCGGCAGGGCAATCGCATTTGGCCGCGAGTGCGGCGCGCATGACTGTGCCCTCTCCCACCGAACTCGGGCTTGCCCGAGTTCGGCATATAAAGGTCGCTCGAAGTCGGAAACATCCGACT